>DASPNA010000110.1:0-7189 GCA_035626775.1 Thermoanaerobaculia bacterium | reverse complement strand
GCTGCATCACTCCGCGCCGTTTCCCGACAACATCGAGGAGCTCGGCTTCGCGGCGCGCAACAGCGTGCGCCAGTTCCGCGATTACCTCGCGCTGTTCTACGTCGATGTGATCGAGTTCCGCGGCACGCACATCCAGTCGTTCTACACGGCCATCGCGAACCGCTACACGCGCTATTTCGATGAGCAGACGTCGATGGATGACATCCGCGCGCGGCTGCGTCCGAACGTGATGCCGGTCTCCGCGCTGCTGCTCACCGCGCGCATGTTCTTCAACTACTTCTCTCTCGAGATCCTCTTCGGCGTCCCGGAGCCGTTCGGAAAAAGCCCGAATGAAGTGGTGAAGGAACTGGCGGACATCATTCGCAACGGAGTCTGCGCGCGATAGTTCCTCCGTGTCTCTGTGGTGAAACGATTCAACCACAGAGGACACAGGGGACACAGAGAACTGATAACGTCGCGATCATGCGACTGGCACTGGCACTCACCCTACTCGCTACCACAGCACTCGCACAGAACGACGACACCTACACCGCGGAGATCCGCAAGCACACGACCGAAGCGCGGTTCATGACCGAGCTGGTCGACCATCTCCCCTCCTCCCCTACCGTTCCCACGCCGCTGAAGTTCCTCGGCTACATCGCCGGCGCGGAAGGGAAGCTGACCTACGCCGAAGACGTGTATCGCTACATGCGCGCGCTCGAAGCCGCATCGCCGCGCGTGAAAGTCTTCTCGGTCGGCACAACGGAAGAAGGACGCGAGTTCATCGTCGTCGCGATCGCACATGAAGAAACGATCGCAGGCCTCGACCGCTATCGCGACATCACTCGCCGGCTCGCTGATCCGCGCACGCTCCGCGACGACGAAGCGACGACGCTCATCGCGCAGGGCAAGCCGATGTATTACCTCACCGGCGCGATGCACTCGCCGGAGACGGCCAGCCCCGAGATGCTGATGGAGCTCGCGTACCGCCTCGCGGTCGAGGACACGCCGTTCATCCGCAACATCCGCGACAACGTCATCACGCTGATCACGCCCGTGCTCGAAGTCGACGGCCGCAACCGGCAGGTGGACCTCTGGCGCTACCGGGAGAAGAACTCGACGCTGCCGACGCCGCCGCTCGCGTACTGGGGCAAATACGTCGCGCACGACAACAATCGCGATCAGATCGGCATGGCGCTCGCGCTCAGCCGCAACGCGATGAAGGCGTACATGGACTTTCACCCGCAGGTCATGCACGACCTGCACGAGTCGGTGCCGTTCCTCTACATCTCCACCGGCACCGGCCCGTTCAATCCCGCGCTCGATCCGATGATGATCGACGAGTGGCATCGCATGGGCTTCCACGAAGTCGACGAGCTCACGCGGCGCGGTCTGCCGGGCGTCTGGCTGCATGGATTCTGGGACGGCTGGGCGCCGAATTACCTCTTCTGGCTCGGCGCGGGACGCAACACCATCGCGCGCTTCTACGAGACGTACGGCAATCGCTGGCCGACCACCGAGAAGCGAGTGGTCCGCGGCGCGAGAGAGCGTGCATGGTTCCGCCAGAATCCGGCGCTACCCGAGGTACGGTGGTCGCTGCGGAACAACGTGAACTATCAGCAGTCGGGTGTGCTCTTCGCGCTGCATGACATGGCCGCGAATCGCGAGCGTTTTCTCGAGCGCTACTGGACGATGGGAAAACGCGCCATCGCGAAACCGGCGAACGAGGGCCCGGCCGCGTGGGTGCTCGACGCGGGACAGAAGCGCAAGGGACAACTGCACGATCTGCTCGAGCTCCTGCAGCGTCACGGCATCGAGATCCACCAGTCCGATGCCGCGTTCTCGATGCTCACGAACTGGCCGCCGCCGAAAGGCGACGCGAAAGAAACGGACAAGAAAACGGAGCCGGTGAAGTTCGCAAAGGGCTCGTACATCATCCGGATGGATCAGCCGTACTCGCGGCTCGCGGACACGCTGCTCGACGTGCAGTACGTGCGCGGCGATGAGAAGGTGTACGACGACACCGGCTGGACCCTCGGCTACCTGAAAAACGTCGACGTGAAGCGTGTGGTCAACCCCGATGTGCTGAAGATCAAGATGTCGCGCGTCGAGACGCTGCCGCCGCTCGGAACGCTCACGGCGAATCATGCCGAGGCGTCGTACGCGAGGCAGTGGTTTGCCAACCGAGTCCCTCGGGTTCCTCGGGGTTCCTCGGGTTCCTCGGGTGAGAGCGCCTCCGCCACTCCGAGGAACCCCGAGGAACCGAGGAGCCCCGAGGAACCGAAACGAGCTCCGCGCATCGCGCTGATGCACACGTGGATCTCGACCCAGGACGAGGGCTGGTGGCGGCTCGCGCTCGAGTCGATGGGCGTGCCGTATGACTACATCTCGACGCAGGACATCGCGAAGATCGACGACCTGCGCACGCGCTACGACGTGATCCTCTTCCCGCCCATTGGCGGGTCGCGCGCGACGCCGCAGGACATCGTCAACGGCTTCGCCGCCGGCGCACCGCTCCCCTGGAAGAAGACCGATCTCACTCCGAACCTCGGCGTCGACGAAACTGACGACATGCGGCCCGGTCTCGGCCTCGACGGCGTGCAGCGCATTTTGCGTTTCGTCGAAGACGGCGGCCTGCTCGTCACCGCGCGCGACACGTCCGTGTGGGCGATTCAGTACGGACTCGCACGCTGGGTGCGCGTCGTCGAGACCTCGAAACTGAGAGCTCCCGGCACGATCGTGCAAGGCAC
Source organism: Thermoanaerobaculia bacterium (assembly GCA_035626775.1). GTDB lineage: Bacteria > Acidobacteriota > Thermoanaerobaculia > Gp7-AA8 > Gp7-AA8 > QHVT01. The sequence goes on along the minus strand of DASPNA010000110.1, from coordinate 4,460 downwards.
GGTCACCGACAAGAAACATCCGATCGCCACCGGCTACGACGACACGCTGCCGCTTTATTTTTCGGGCTCGCCCGTGTTCCAGGTCGGCTTCCGGAATGATCCGCCTCCGCAGGATTCGCGTCCGAGCGGCCGCGGCGGAAAAGACGATCCCGATGTACCGCAGGGACGTCCGTTCATCGCGACGCCGGAGCGTCCGAAGCCGGAGCCGTTCGCGATGCCTGAAGATGCGCCGTGGAGTGTGGAGGCGTACATGCCGGCGGAGGCGGAACGGCCGCGCATCGTGATCTCGTTCGCAGAAAAAGATCTGCTGCTCTCCGGCATGCTCGAAGGCGCCGAAGAGCTCTCGAAGAAACCCGCGGTGATCGACGTGCCGCGCGGCAAAGGCCACATCATCCTCATGTCCACGAATCCGATGTGGCGCATGAACACGTCGGGACTTTACGCGCTCGTCATGAATGCAATCATGGAGATGGCGCCGTGAGTACGTGGTCACCCGAGCAGTACGAGCGCTTCAAAGCGGAGCGCAAGCAGCCCTTTCTCGATCTGGTTGCGCTCATCGAAAAACGGCCGCGCATGCGCATCGCCGATCTCGGATGCGGAACCGGCGAGCTGACACGCGAGCTGCACGCCGACCTCGGCGCGGAAGAGACGCTCGGCATCGACAACTCCGAAACGATGCTGCTCAAAGCCGGCAGCTTCGGCGGCGAGATGCTTCGCTTCGAACAGGGCGACATCGAAGCGTTCGTCACCGACAGGCCGTTCGATCTCATCTTCTCGAACGCGGCACTGCACTGGGTGCCCGATCACGAAGGACTGTTCACGCGCCTCACGCGTTTCCTCGCGGCCGACGGTCAGCTCGCCGTGCAGATGCCCGATAACGACGATCACCCGTCGCACGCCGTCGCCGCGCGCGCCGCGGAACGTTTCGGCGTCGCGCCGCGCCCTGGTCACGTGCTCCCCGCCGCGCGCTACGCCGAGCTGCTGCACCACCTCGGCTACGCACGGCAGCACGTGCGCCTGCAGGTGTACGGACATCTGCTGCCGTCGACCGACGATGTCGTGGAATGGGTGCGCGGAGCGCTGCTCACGCACTACGAGTCGCTGATGGAGCCGAAGGACTACGAACAGTTTCTCGCGGCGTATCGCCAGGAACTGCACAGCGTTCTCGGCGACAAACGCCCCTACTTTTACACGTACAAACGCGTGCTGATCTGGGCGACGTTCTGACTATGGAGTGCGGCAGCGATCCATAGTCAGTCCTCGGCCAGAATCGTGTGCAGCGCGAGCATCACCGTCATCGACGCGAGCACGAACACCATCCCGAAGAACGACAGTGAGACCTGTTCCGCGCGTGCGGCGCTCTCGATGAGGCCTGTCGGCGAAAAGCTGCGCACCCAGCGTTCGATGTCGTCCCAGCGCCACATCACCAGTCCTGCCCATCCCGCCGCGACGATCGCGTACGCGATCATCTGCACCGTATCGATCGGACGTGACGCGCGGTTCGCGTCCGCCGTCGTCTGCAGCAGCTTTGCCTTCAGCCACACCACGGATGGATCGGGGAGGATGTGCTCGCGATCGCTGATGTGCGCGAAGCGGTCCATCCACGGAGCTGCGGACGCCGCGGCGACGCAATCGTCACAGCCGCGCAGGTGCTCGCGCAGCGCATCGGTCCAACGATCTTCTTCCGCGGCGCGGATGATCTCGGACTCGTAGCGGCAGGCTGCGTTCATCGCCGCACCTCCGGCGCCAGACCTTTTTGGGTCAGCAGTTCAGCGAGGCGCTTGCGCGCGCGGAAGAGCAGCACCTTCACGCTCTTCGGCTTGACGCCGAGGGCTTCGCTGATGTCTTCGTGATCGGCTTCTTCGACGTGTGCGAGCCACAGCAACGCGCGCTCGCGCGGCTTCAGCTCGCCGAACGTTTTCATCATGTCGTGGCGCAGCACTTCGCGCGGCTCCGTCGACGGCATCGCCTCGCTGCGCTGCGTCGCGTTGTCGCGCGTGCGCTCGCGTTTCGTCTCGCGGAAATGATCGAAGGCGAGGTTCGTGGCGGTGCGGAAGATCCAGCGCCTCGTGTGCTCCTCGCTCGCCAGCGCCGGGTTCGCGCGCAGAAAACGGAAGAACGATTTCTGCAGCAGATCGTCCGCGACGGCGGCGTCGCCGGTCAGACGGAACAGGTACGACCAGAGACTGCCCGCCGTGCGGCGATACAGCAGCTCGAATCGCGCCTCGTCCACCGGCGCCGGCTTCCCGGTGCGGCTTCCTGCGTCCGGCACCGCCGGTGCCGGAGCGGGAAGCGTCATCGCTGCGAACATGATGGTCATGCGTCAGCTCTCTTACGGCTGGGGCGTGTCGATCGAAGTCGGCTCGAGGTTCCCTGCACGCACTTTCGACGAAAGCCTGTACGAGATGAGCGTGGCCAGGAAATAACCGATGCCGAGCGAGAGCACGATCGCGGCCGGCACAGACCAGTCGTCGTCATACGCGAATGCGAGCGCTACGAACGCGAGGCCGAGGCACGAGAGTACGACCGCGCGCGTGAAGCCGCTCAGGATGCGCTCGCGCGTGAGCACGTCGGGCGCCGTCTGCACGCCGGTGACGAACTGCCGCCCCGCGGGCGAGTGAAGAAAATTGACGAGCTCCGGGCCGGAGCCGAAGCGATCGATGAGCCGGGCCTGCATTTCGATCTGCGCCTCGACCTTCCGCTGGCGGGCGCGCGTGACGAAGAAGACCACGAGCACCACCGTGACGGACGAGGAGAGCATGCCGACGATCGGGATGATTTCCATGGGGACGTTACCTCCGCTTTCTGCAGCTACTACGGAGGAAAGGCACGGGAGGTTAACAAGACGGAGTACCTCGGGTACCTCGGAGTTCCTCGGAGAGGATGAGATTCAGCGTTCTGCTCCGAGGTACCCGAGGTACTCCGAGGTACTCCGAGGTACTCAAGGATTAGACTCCATCCCTATGCGCTTTTCTGTCTCCGAATACGTCCGTTGGGAAGACATCGACGCCGCCGGCATCATCAACTACCAGGCGTACCTCCGCTTCTTCGGCCTGGCGGAGGTGGAGCTGTTTCGCTCGTGCGGACTGTCGTACAAGACGCTCATCGACGAGATGGATCTGTGGCTGCCGCGCGTGCACGTCGCGTGCGATTTTTTTCATCCGGTGACACTCGACGAGCTGCTGGTCGTCGACGCGTACTTTGGGCGTATCGGCACGAGCTCGATCCATCTGCAGTTCGAAGCGAGGCGCGCGAATGCGCCGGATACGGTGGTGGCGAAGGGACAATACGTGCTGGTTTGCGTGCGTCGCGGCGAGTTCAAACCGATCCCGGTTCCGCCCCTCGTGCGCGAAAAACTCGCGCCGTACGTGGAAACTGAGTAGAATTCCGCCGGGATCCCCCACAAATGAGCATCGAAGTCACTGAACTGCGCAGAGCAGACCGTTTCGTCGCGGTTGAACCGATTGCAGGCACTTTCGGACCCGCGGAAATCATCGTCCTCGACCTCAGCCTCGGCGGCGCGAAGATCTCGCATCCGCAGCCGATCCGCATCGGCACGCGCGCGAAGATCACGTTCAAACGTGGCGATGCCACGGCGACCGTACAGGCGCAGGTGGTCTGGAGCCATCTCTCGCCCGGCAAAGGCGGCATGGCGTATCAGTCGGGCCTAAAGCTGGAAAGCGTCGATCCGCAATACGCACTGGCGATCAACACGCTGCTGCGCGCGCAGGTGCTCCGCAAGGACACAGGCTCGCTGGACCGCAAACGCGAACGCCTGGTGCAACGCGAGCTGCAGCGCAAGACGCTGACCCGGACGATCCCCACCGCCGGCGGCGTCGAGTAGCTCGGGACGCTACCGCTCTGACAGGCGGCTGAACGCCGCGGCACGGCCTCCGCTATACAAGCGACATGACAATCAAGAGACTGGACCACGTCAGCGTCGTCGTCGACGATCTTGCAGCCGCCATCGCTTTTTTCACCGCGCTCGGCATGACGCTCGAAGGTGAGGCGGCGATCGAGGGGCCGTGGGTAGATCGCGTCAATCGGCTCGAAAGTGTTCAAGTCGACATCGTCATGATGCGGACCCCGGATGGGCACGGGCGGCTCGAGCTGACGAAGTTTCGCAATCCAAAACTGGTCGCGATCGAACCGGCAGTCGCACCGCCGAACACGCTGGGTCTTCGGAGCATCATGTTTACGGTCGAAAGCGTCGGCGACACTGTCGCTCAGCTGCGCGCCCACGGCGCCGAGCTCGTCGGCGAGGTGGCCCAGTACGAGGACAAATACAAACTCTGCTACGTGCGAGGCCCTGCGGGCATCATCGTCTCGCTGGCCGAGGAACTCTTCTGAAGCGGCGCTTTCGCAGACCTCACGGACCCGTAAGATCGACGCCGATAAAGTTCGGCTCCGGGTGCAGCTCCACGCCGAACTTTTCGCGCACCCGACCTTGAATCAGGCGC
>DASPNA010000109.1:0-13639 GCA_035626775.1 Thermoanaerobaculia bacterium | reverse complement strand
CGGGCCGCCGTGCGATGGCTGCGAATGTTTCCGCGGGGGCGAACAGCACCCCCGCGATTCGTGAGAAGACGTTTTGTTGATCGGGTGGTGGTGGACTCGGGGGCGGCGACTCTCGTAAATCGTCCGTCGTCATTTCAGCTCATCCTCCAGCTTCACTCGGCTTCCGTAGTTCAGCCAATTGTAACGGTCGAGTGTGCTGAAGATGCGCGGTTCTTGTGCAAGCTCGGGAGGATCGACGCTGATGCCGCGAATGTCGAGGACGTCGCCGACGGCGCGGTGATAGCGCGCCACGGCCTGGTTGTAGCCGACCAGCGCGTTCAGCTCGCGGATGCGTGCGTCGGAGAGATCCTGCTGCACGCGGAGCACCTGGAAGTTCGTGGTCATGCCGTTCTCGTAGCGGCGGCGCTCGGCCTCGACGTTGCGCTCGGCCGCTTCACGCGCGGCGCGCGTCGCAACGATGGAGCGCGCGGCCGTGTCCACCGCGCGTGCGGCCCCACGGACGTCGATCATGATGGTCTGGCGCGTCTGCTCCTGCTGCAGCCGCGACTGGCGGAAGTCGAGCTCCGCGCGCTTCGCTTCCGCACGCGCGCCGATGTTGGTGATCGGCACGCCCACGTTGAAGCCGATCGTCCAGGTCGGAAAGTCCGCTTCGAGAATGTTCGTCAGGCCGCGGCCGTAAGGAATGCGCTCGAAGCGTCCCGTTCCCTCGCCTGTCTCGGGGTCGATCTGCTCCGCGGTACCAGCCAGGCCAGCCAGTCCGTAGCGGAGGTCGAAGTCGAGCTGGGGGAGGGTTTGATTGCGCGAGTAGAGATAGTTGACGCGGCGCGTGTCGGTGGTCAGCGCGTCCTGGCGCAGTTCCGGACGCAGCTCGAGCGCGCGGCGGACCGCGTCGTTCACGTCGATCTCGAGCGGGCGGTATTCGACGGGATCGGTCGGGATGATCGGACGATCCCACTCCGCCGGGTCGAGGTTGAGCAACTGGCGCAACGTGTCTTCCGCGGTGCGCACGTTGGCGGTGGCGATGATGAGCGACTCTTCGGTCGTGGCGATGGTGACGCGCGGCTCGAGGATCTCGAGCGGAGCGGCCGCGCCGACGTCGATGCGGATCTGCGTAATGCGGGCCTGGTCGCGCGCGAGGAACAGCGAGTCCTTCACCACGTCCACGGCGCGGCGCGCGTACGCCAGGTTGAGGTACGCCTGCTCGACGTCGACCGCGGTGTTCATGAGCTGCGTGCGGAACAGCTCGTGATTGATGCCGAGCGTGTTGCGCGCGATGGTGATGCCGCGGCGGTTGACGTCGATGCCGAAGTCGCGGAGCAGCGGCTGATTGAGCGCGAAGTTGAGGCCGGGCTCGTAGCTCGGATTGACCGTGCTGAAGAGACTCGAGGTGGTGGTGCGGCTGTTGTCGACGCCGACGGAGTAGCCGCCGCCGGTCGGCAGGTTCTGCTGCACGCCGACGTTGAAAGTCACTGAGCGCGTGGCGCTCGCATCGATGGTCGAAGTGACGGCCCGCTGAACGTTCTGCTCCTGCAGCAGCGCCGTGGCCAGCGCGTCATAGATGCCGTATGAGCCACGCAGGCTCTGGCCGGCTTCCTGATATTCGAACGCCTGCAACTGCACGCCGAGGTTCCGCTGGATCGAAGTGCGGATGGCCTCGTCGAGCGACAGCCGCAGCGCGCGCGGATCGTTGACGTCTTGGTCCGTATCGGCAGTGACCGCCTCGACGGTGCGAGCGGTCGTGGCCTGCGTCGTGGTATCCGTCCTCTGCGTCGCGGGCTCCTGCGCGAAAAGTGTCGCCACGGTCATGAGCGACACAAAAATGATGATCAACCGTCGAACAGCGGTCATGCAAGTCCTCCCAAACACGGCTCTTGTACGTAAGGATGAGGCGATGGTTTCGCCCGCTAATGGAGTGCTGGAGCGATTCTAGAACAACCGCATCTGCGGTTTGCCACGCAGGAACTCGGCGCGAATCCCGCGGCGCCGCAGCTCCTCGGCGAAACGCCGGGAGCCATGCGTCACGTAGACGATCCCCGCGCGCGAACGTTCCGCGAGCGTGACCAGCTCGCCGAAGTCGGCATGATCGGAGAGAGGGATGCCGTGATCCGCGTCGCGCGTGCCGCGCAAGACCCAGCCGGTGAGCGCGATCGTCTCCGCGTTGTGGATGCGGCGGATGTCGCGCAGCAGATGCGGCGGCACGATCACGGCTTTGGCGCGCAGGTCCAGCGTCGAACGATGTCCGAAGAGCGATGACTGTCTCCCCCACACCTCATACGCACCGAGCGCGATGCCGTTGCTCTCATAGATGCCGGAGATCTGCGCGACGACCGGATGCATGACCAGCGGGATCGCGGAATCGCGCAGCATGGCCGCAGTTTCCTGCGCCTTGCCGAGGGAGTACGCGAGGAGTACGGCGGTGCGATCGCGTTTGACGATGTCTCGCACGAGCGCGACCAGCCGCTCGCGCAATTCTTCGCGCGATGGGAACGTCCATTCGGGTCCGCTGCCGTACGTCGACTCCATGATCACGGCGTCCGCTTCCGGCACCTCGGCCGCTTCCGCCGTGTACGACGGCGCGAGACGAAAGTCGCCGGTGTACGCGAGCGATCCCTGCGGGCCGGAGACGTGGATCATCGCCGAGCCGAGGACGTGTCCCGCTGGAAAGAGCTCGACGGTCCAGGAGTCATCGACGCGATGCGGCTGCCGATACGGCAGCTCCGTGCCGCGCAGATCGAATCCGTTGCGCGTGCGCAGAAACGCGGCCGTCGGCGCGGTGGCGATGAAGTGCTCGTGCCTGCCGATGTGATCCGCATGTCCGTGCGAGATGATCCCGATCTTCCGCGGCTCCGCCGGATCGAAGTAGATCTCGCTGTTCGCGAGACGAATGTCGGGATCGCACTGGAAGAGGTGGCCGAGCATGGGCGGTGGAGCGAACACGCGCGGCGCGAGGGTCATTCTCTGGGGACGGCAGGACGGCGATACCGCAAAATAATCCAGCCCACTTCGGAGTCCGAAGCCAACGCTGCGTGCTACTACCCGTTCGTCCGCATCAAGCAGCATTACTGGAACAACTCGTGTGGGCCGAGCGCGCCTCCCGGCTCCATCTGCAATCACGTGATCACTCTGGTCGGCGAGACAGGACTCGATCAGCGGCAATGACGTGTCTGCCGGCGTGGCCGCGACTTCGCGCCACACATCGCGGCAGAGAGCGCGAAAGTCCGGATAGCCGGCCGCACGATAGCGCGGCCACGCATCGGCCAGCCGGCGCTCGCGCAGGTTGCAGATCGATAGCCGTCGCGCCACTCCATGCGTCAGCGGGACGACCGTGCCGTCGTTCTCGATCACGAGCAACCCCAGAAGCTCCAGCCGCATCGTCGCCCGCCGGCGTCTCCTCGGCGGCGTAGATGAGGTCCGGCCGATCGGCGATGAGGCGCGGTCGAACACGTCGTACTGGACGACGAGCTCCGGATGACTCGTCTCGATCGCAGCCGCGATCAGGTAGGGCGGAACCCATTCGCCGCCGCGGTCTCGATTCCCCTCACGGTCTGCTTGAACGCCCGCGACGATGCGCGCACTCGATTGTGGATCTCAGGCGGACCGTCGACGCTGATGGCCAGCACGTCGACGAGGCCGCGCAGGCGCGTCGCGCGCGCGTCGTCGCGCAGCGTTCCGTTCGTCGTGACCAAGGTGCGCAGGCCAACAACTCGAGCGTGTTCCAGCAGCGGAACGAGCGAACGGTAGGCAAGCGGCTCGCCGCCGGAGACCGCGACCGACTCGTAGCCGAGAGCCGCAGCGTCGGTCAGCGCGTCTTTGTGCAGTGCGAGATCGAGCTCGCCGCGTTGCTCCGGGCCGGACGCCGAGTAGCAATGTGTGCAGCGCAGGTTGCAGGTCAAAGTCGCATGGACCTGCACGATGCGCTGGCGGATGCGAACCGGCTGCGCGGAGGCCGCAAGGCTGCTGTTGCATGCCGGTGTTCATCGCGGGATGTTGAGGTCGAACTCGAGGCGGTAGATGTCGGGGTCGGGGATGCCGTTGATCAGGACCTTGATGCCGCGCAGGCCCGGCGTGGCCAGCAGCGGCAGGATGGCGCTGAACTGACTGGGGCGAGCTGGGTCTCGATCGAGACGACGTCGATGTACGGTGGCACGCCGTTCGGGAAGCCGCGCACCGGCTTCAGTCCTTTGCCGGCGAGCTCGCGCACGAACGAGACCGCTGTCGCCAGCGCCTCCTTCGGCACACCACCGTTCTTCAACGCCCTTAGTTGTGCGTCGCAACCGTTTCCGGTGCGCACAGGAAATGGTGCAGGAGACGGCCGGACCGTTTCAATCGCATTGAAAAGATGGTGGGCGAACGGAGCCCGTCGTCCGTATCACGAGCATGCGCTACGCGAGTGCCCTTCTCTCAATGTTATTCTGCGCAACGATGCGTGCCCTGATCCTCGTTCTGCTCCTCGTCGTTGCGCATGCGTCATTTGCTGAAGCAATCGTCGGAAAGACGCGCATTCTCGTGGTCGATGATGAATGCCACAGTCCGTACTGGGTGCCCCTGACGGGCGGGTCGATCGAACCGATCTTCAACTTGCCCTCTCGGGGGAGCCGTGGCACCGGCTGCAACGCGTACAGCGCGGCATACGACGGCGAGCGCTTCCTGATCAACGTCGGTGGAGGCAACGCGGCGTTCATCGAAGAAGGCGCGTTCGAGCCGTCGCAAATCGTGCCGCTCGACGATGAAGCGGGCGGGACGTCAGCGGTGCGCTGGGACGGCACGCGCTACATCGCCGTCTGGAGGCGCAGCGCCGAGCGCGGCGGGCGTCTGGCAGGCGCAGCGATCACGCGCGAGGGCGCCATCATCGATGACTTCCGGCTTGCGAGCTCGCATCGCGCCGCCGGACTGACCGTGAACAACGGACAGGTGCTCGTCCTCGATGCGCCCGGCGCGCAGTACGCGTCCGAATTTCCCGACCCGGCCCGACTGGAAGTGCTCGCGACGATCCTCGACGCGAAGCTCACACCGCGGAAGTTATTCGTCGTCGGCAACAGCTACGAGACGTTGCGCATCGGCGCCGCCTACATGCGGTCCGTCGAGGTCCTCGACGCACACGCCTTTGGCGACGGTTTTTATGTCGCGTGGATGGATACGCAGTACGGATGGGGCGGTGTGTTCGACGAGGCGGAGCCGGTTCGCGGGACGCGCATCACCGCGGACGGGACGATGCTGGACGTCACGCCGGCGATGAACGGCCGCACCCTCACGCTTGCGAAGACCTTCGACGTCGATCTCATGCCCATTGGCGAGTATCTGCTCGCGGTCGTGAAGCGCGAGCATGGCGGCGCGGTCACCGGAACGTTCATCGACAAGAACGGGCTCGCGATCGGAACGCGCGAGCTGCTCGCAAAGAGCGATGACGACCGCATCGTCGAGACGGTTCGCCTCCCCGACGGCAAGCTCGCGCTGCTCACGAGGCCGCGGTTTGGGGCTACGGCCACCATCACGCCAGTCAATGAGGCGCTTCCGCTGCCGAGGCGGCGAGCGGTGCGCTGATGCGCCCGGCCCTTCTTGCTCTCGCGCTTCTTCTCGCTCCTCTCTCCTTCGCGGACAACTTCATCCTCTTCGATCGCTTCGGCGCGTATTGGGCACCGATCGAGGGCGGCCCGGTAACGCCGATCTTCGACGATCAGGTTGCCGGGTCCGCGTCGGACGGCGACCGCGTGCTGATCGCTCGTTTCGCGGGCGGCACGCTGCGCACCGCGGTATATGACGAAGGCGACACGACACCGATCAACGAGTCGCTGCTGACCGGCACCTTCGATCACACGCAGCGGCCGATCGTCGTCTGGGACGGAACTCGTTACGTCGTCTTCTGGATGGCCCGTGGGATCGTGAACGGTGCGGCGTTCGACGCGACCGGTGTATTGACGTCGACGTTCGAACTGCCGGAGGTGCCGTCGATCAGCGGTGCCGCATCGAACGGCAACACCATCGCCGTCATCCGCATGTTCGCCTCCGAGACGCACGCCGGGAACGCCGAGGTGATCCTGCTCGACGCGGAGTTTCACATCATTCGCCGCACGCTCGTCGGCTCGATCATCAAGAGCAACGGCTTCGGCCACACATTCCTCGAGTTCGCGAGAATCACCGCGTTCGGCAGCGGCTATTACGCCGCCTGGCAGCACGAACGTTCCTCGCGTTATCGCGACATCCTCGGCACGCGCATCACGGCCGATGGCACCGCGCTCGACGTGGTGCCGTCGACGCGCGAGCTGCACTCGCTCATGGGCACCGTGCTCGCGTCCGTCGAATCCGACAGCAACACGATGTACGAGCTGGAGTTGTTCGTACATCGGGCGCGCGTGCTCGCGATCATGAAGCGCACGTGGGGCCGCCTGGTGACGGCGACTGCGATCGATGCGAAAGGCGTGACGGAAGGACCGGTCCAGGTCGGCGGCAAATTCGAGATGCCGACGAACGCGGAGACGATCGTCCTCCGTGACGGAACGCTCGCACTGTCATGGTTCGAACTGAATCGCGTCGCGACGATCAACCCGTTCAGGGCGCTGTCGGGTGCGCCGCGGCGCCGCTCCGTACGACACTGATCCCTTCCGGATCGGTCGCCTCGGGCAGCGGGTCTCCGGCGAAATGACAGGCCGCGAACTGCCCCGGCTTGTGCTCGATCAGTGCCGGAACTTCCGTTTTGCAGACCGGGAACTGCGCGATCGGACAGCGCGTGTGAAAGACGCAACCACTCGGCGGATTCAGCGGCGTGGGGATGTCGCCTTTCAAGAGGATGCGCGTCTTCTTCACGGTCGGATCGGGCACCGGCACCGCGGAGAGCAATGCCTTCGTGTACGGGTGCAGCGGATCGTCATACAGCGCGCGACGCGGGGCGAGCTCCATCACTTTGCCGAGGTACATGACGGCGACGCGCGTGGAAATGTGCTCGACGACGGAGAGATCGTGCGCGATGAAGAGATACGTGAGTCCGAGCTCGTCCTGCAGGTCCTGCAGCAGGTTGACGACCTGCGCCTGCACCGACACGTCGAGCGCCGACACCGGCTCGTCGAGCACGAGGAACTTCGGATTCGTCGCCAGCGCGCGCGCGACGCCGATGCGTTGGCGCTGACCGCCGGAGAACTCGTGCGGGTAACGCTTCCGATAGTCCGGCTGCAAGCCGACTTTCTCGAGCAACTGCGCGACGCGATCGGAACGCTGCGACGAGCTCATGCCGCCATGGATGATCAGCGGTTCGGCGATGATCGTCCCGACGGTCATGCGCGGATTCAATGACGCGTAAGGATCCTGAAACACGATCTGCATGTGCCGACGCATGCGGCGCATGTCGCCGGAGTCGAGTGCGAGGACATTGGTGTTCTCGAACTCGACGGAGCCATCGGTCGGTTCGATGAGACGCAGGATGCAGCGGCCGACCGTGGTCTTGCCCGATCCCGACTCCCCTACCAGTCCGAGCGTCTCGCCACGCGACACGCCGAAGCTGATGCCGTCGACGGCTTTCACGTTCGCGACGACGCGCGCGAGCACGCCGCGCTTGACCGGAAAGTACTTGCGCAGATCGCGGACGACGAGCAGCGGCTCGCCGGCGCCCACCGGCACCTTCGGCGTCTGCTGCGGCGCCGACTCTTCGCGCCGGTCGTGTGTCGGCTTCGCATCGCGATCGACGTGCCGCGCGGTTTGATCGGCGGGCGTGGGCATGCCGCCGGAAATTGCCGGCGCGACTTTGTCATCGCCGGGGATGAAGGGCTTGTCGTTCATGAACGAAATTGAAAATTGAAAATTGAAAATTGAGACATCGGAGTCGCTCGCGCTGGGTGTGTCATCGTTGGTCGTACCTCGTGTCCCATCGTTTTTTCAATTTTCAATTTTCAATTTTCAATTCTTGATCCGCTCCGGATCTGCTTCATCGCCATGCAGATAACACCGCGCGCTCTGGCCGCTCGCGACCGGCATGAGCGCGGGCTCGTTGCCGAGGCAGATGTCCATGACGTCCGGGCAGCGCGGATTGAACTTGCAGCCCTGGGGCAACGCGGTGATCGGCGGGACCATGCCGCTGATCGTGGGCAGGCGGTTGATCGGTGTGCCTGCAACGAGTGCCGCGCCGGGCAAGGACTTCAGCAGACCGCGCGTGTAGGGATGCGCGGGATTGGCGAAGAGTTGTTCGACGGTGGCTTCTTCGACGACGCGGCCGGTGTACATGACGATGACGCGCTCGCAGAATTCGGCGACGACGCCGAGGTCGTGCGTGATGAGCAGGACGGCCAGGCCGAGCTTTTTCTGCAGCCCGGCGAGCAGTTCCATGATCTGCGCCTGAATGGTGACGTCGAGCGCGGTCGTGGGCTCGTCGGCGATCAGCAGCTCCGGATCGCACGACAGCGCGATGGCGATCATCACGCGCTGGCGCATGCCGCCGGAGAGTTGGTGCGGATAGTCGTACAGGCGTTTGTGCGGATCGGGGATCGAGACCAGCTCCAGCATGTCGCCGGCCTGCTTCCACGCTTCCTTTTTCCCCACTTTGCGATGGATGCGGATTGCTTCCGCAACCTGCGCTCCGATGCGAAACACCGGATTGAGCGACGTCATCGGCTCCTGGAAGACCATGGCGATGTCGTTGCCGCGCACGTTGCGCATGTCCCTCTCGGAGAGCGAGGCCAGGTCGCGGCCTTTGAAGTGCACTTCGCCCGCGGTGATTTTTCCGGGCGGCGCGACCAGCCGCATGATCGACATCGCGGTCACGCTCTTGCCGCATCCCGACTCGCCAACCAGCGCGACGGCTTCGCCGCGGCGCACGTTGAAGGAGACGTTGTCGACGGCGTGTACGCTTCCGAACGACGTGCGGAGGTTCTTCACCTCGAGCAGCGCCTCAGCGGGATCTACATCGATGTCGGCGACCTGCGCCCCGGTCATTCCCGTCACGGTCGCGGATGGTAGCAAGTTTGGCGCCGCTGCTCGTCCTCTGTTACTCGTCCTCTGTTACTCGTCGACGACCGGCGCGTTCTCGATCCCGTCGAGGATCTCGCGCGCGGCAGCTTCGTCGTTGCTCCGCACCCAGAACTCCACCGGCACGACGTAGGGACTGCCGATCGCACCTTGCAAGGCCTGCATGGCGTTGCCGCTGGTCATGAACTCGATCTCGGAATCGCGCAGCACGGATTCGACGATCGGGATGATGGCGGGATTGCCGCTCTGGAAGACGCTCACCAACTCGACCTCCGGCGCCAAGGGCTCCGGCTCGACGAGATCGACGTCGCAGTCGTTGCAGTGCGTGAAGCCCTCGCGATACTCGCTCCCGCATTCCGGGCAGATCATGGCAGGAGTGTACACTCGACGAAATCCCATCAACTCCAGCCACCAGCGACATTGCATCCAATTCGCGACTCACCACACTAGCGTTTCGCGAACCGGCTGACGAACGCGCGCACTTCCGAAACACCGAGCAACGCCGCCACTGCAAAGTAGACGATGCCGAATGTGCCGCACACGAGGATCGCTTCGCTGACGCGCGGCAACGGGAGGCGCAGCGCGAAGTCACGCGCGAAGTAGACATCGAGCGCCGCGCTCGATGCGCCGGCCGCGATCGCCGCGATCCACAGCTTCAGCATGAACGCGAATTTCGAATCGCCTGGTCCGATGCGCTTGCGCATCCGGCTGCGCAGCAGCAGGAACTCGACCCACGCCGCGATCGCGGACGCGATGGTGATTCCAACCACGCCGAGCGTCGCCGCGCCGCCAGCCGATCGCGGGACCGCAAGGCCGAGCGCGGTGAAGAGCGCGGGAAAGATCCACCGCAGCGGAAACGCGAAGAGCACGGCCAGCGCGGTGCCGATGAACACCCGCAGCATCGCGATCCGCACCGGCGTGCGCGTGTCGTGCAGCGCGTAGAACGCTGACGAGTACAACCGCCCGAGCGTCGACACGAGCAGGCCGATGGCCGATCCGCAGAGTGCGTACCAGACCAGCCGTGAATCGTTCGCGGTGAACACGCCGTGCTGAAAGAGCGCCGCCGCGATCACGCGCCCGAGAAAGAGAAATGCAATCGTGGTCGGAACGACGAAGAACGCCATCTGACGGATCCCGCGATCGAGCCGGCGGCGCAACGCGGAGTTGATTTCGTCGTCCGTTCCGCGCTCGCTCGACATCTGCGGCAGCTCCGCGGCCGCCACCGACATCCCGAAAACCGAGATCGGCAGCGTGTAGAGAATCTGTGCGTACGTGAGAATCGAGACTGCGCCGGTCTGCAGCAGCGTCGCGATGACCGTGTCGACGTAGCTGCTGATCTGCACCACTCCTCGCCCGCCGACGACCGGCAGGATGTTCCGAAAGATGGTCCGTACCGGCTCGAGTGAGAGATCGAATCCGAACGACAGATGCTTCGCATGCCGAAGCACGAACGGGATCTCGATCGCGAACTGCAGAACGAATCCGACCAGCGTCCCCCACGCCAGCGCCGTTGCGAGCGCGGCGCCGCTCATGCGCATGCCGAACACGATCATCGTGACGATCATCGACGCGCTCCACAACACGGGCGCGACGTACGAGATGAAGAACTGGCGATGTGCGTTCAGGATGCCGAGCGCCCACGCGTACAGCACGAGCACACCGACGCCCGGAAAGATGATGCGCGTGAACTTGATCGCGAGGTTCATCACCGGCGGAGAGAGTCCCGGCGCGGTGATGCTCAGGATCAGCGGCGTGAAGATCACACCGAGCGTGACGATCGCCGCCACGATCAACACGAGAAACGACACGAACACGCCGGCCACGCGGTCGGCGACTTTGTTCTCGCCTTTCGAAATGAGGCGCGAGTAAACCGGGATGAATGCCGCGGAGAGCACACCTTCGCCGAGGAGGTTCTGCAGAAAGTTCGGGACCTTGAGGGCGACGTTGAATGCGTCCGCGGCGCCGCTCGTGCCGAGGTAGCGGGCGAAAACGACCGTGCGAACGAGACCGGCGATGCGGCTGAGCATGATGCCGGCCGCGACCAGCGCCGCGTAGCCGCCGAAACGTTTCGAACCGGCTGGCGCCGACGCCACCGGCGGCTCGACACCGGCCTGCGGTTCGGAAGTCAGCGGTTGCCGCGCGAGACCGGAATCGACGTCGTCGTCAGAATTCATGCGTTGATGCGCACGGTAAGATACCGCGCGAATGACCGTCATCCGCATTGCAGGTGCGGGACCATCCGGTCTCGCGGCCGCCATCGCCCTCGCGCGAGCCGGTCGAGCGGTCGAAGTCCACGAAGCGAAGAGCGATGTAGGCAGCCGCTTCATCGGCGACCTCCAGATCATCGAAGCCGCCTCGGAACTCGAGCCCGTTCCCGACTTTCTCGACCGCATCGGCGTCGAGCGCAACTTCTACTTCCGCCCCGCCACGTCGGCAACGTTCTACGACCACCGCAACGTCGCCCGCATGATTCGCAGCAACGCGCCGTACGGCTACTTCATCCGCCGCGGTCCCGAGGATGGGACGCTCGATCGAGGATTGCTCGCGCAGGCGAGGGCGCTCGGCGTCGACGTGCGATTCAACAGTCGGTTGAAGCCGGAGGATGCGGACGTTGTGGCTACCGGTCCCGCCGCGCCGGACGGACTCGCGCGCGAGATGACGTGGCACACCGCGGATGCCGAGCGCGTGGAGGTCTACTTCAATCACCTCCTCTCCCCCGGCGGCTACTCGTACCTCTTCATCCTCGATGGACTGGCGACCTTCGGCTGCGCGATCGTGGCGGACTTCAAGAAGATCGACGAGTACTTTGAACATTCTTTGGCAGCGGCGCAGCGCGCGAATCCGTTCACGGTGCCGGGCGCGACGCGCACCGGCTACTCGTACATGAACTTTCATCTGAAGAGCAGCGCCACGAAAGGCAACGCGCGCTGGGTCGGCGAAGCGGCGGGATTTCAGGACTACCTGTTCGGACTGGGCATCCGCTACGCGCTCACCAGCGGCTGGCTCGCGGCGCAAAGCATCCTGCAGGAGCGCGACTTCGACGAGCTCTGGACGCGCGAGCTCGCGCCGAAACAGAACACGAGTCTCGTCAATCGCTTTCTGTACGAAGCGGGCGGCAATCGCGGACTGTCGATGTTCGTCTGGCAGGCGGCGCGTGCGAAAGACTTCCATCGTTATCTCAGCGGCTGGCACGCCCAGACGTGGTGGAAGGCGTTGCTGGCGCCGCTGGTGCGCCGCATCTGGCATCACCGCGGTCGCTGCCTGCACAAGCCGGGCTCGCACTGGTGCCGTTCGCGCGATACGGAGATGAAAGTCCCGCCACTGGGCGAGGTGGTGCGTTGAACATCAACGACGCGTACGACCACTGTCGCGCGATCACGCACAAACACGGCGGAAACTTTTCCGTCGGCTTCCGTTTTCTGCCCGCGGCGAAACGGCGTGCCGTTTACGCGGCGTATGCCTTCTGTCGCGTGGCTGATGACATCGCGGACGAAGGCACCGACAGCATCGCGCAGAAGCTCGTGTCGCTCGACGAATGGCAGCGCGAGCTCGACGCTGCGTACTCGGGCACGCCGTCGCAACCGATCACGATCGCGCTCGCCGACGCGCTGCGACATTTCGCGATTCCGAAGAGCGCGTTCATCGCCCTGATCGACGGCTGCCGCCAGGACATGGTCAAGACGCGCTACGAAACGTTCGAGGAACTGCTGCAGTATTGCGATCTGGTGGCCTCGTCGATCTCCGACATCTCGCTGTCGATCTTCGGCTACCGGTCGGACGAGGCGCTGGTCTATGGCCGCAATTTGTCGACGGCGTTGCAGCTAACGAACGTCACGCGCGACGTCGGCGACGACGTCACCCGAGACCGCATCTACATCCCGGCGGAGGAGCTGCGGCGGTTCGGCGTCGAAGAGCGGGAGCTGCTCGAGCACGCAGAGAACGATCGCGTACGTTCGCTGATCGAATTTCAGATCGCGCGTGCGCAGCGCTATTTCGAGGAGGCCGAGCCGCTCCTGCGCGAGCTCGCCTTCGACGCGCGGTTCCCCACGCTGCTCATGGGCGGCGTCTACGCAACCGTGCTCGCGAAACTGCGCAAAGATCCGCTGCTGGCGGTGCGCAGCCGGCTGTCCCTTTCGCGGATGCAGAAGCTCCTGGTCATCGGCACGCGCGTGCTCCGTCCGCACTTCGTGTGAAACTCACAGATAATCTGTTGCGTCGAAGGCTCAACAGTCCTTGATGCATCGAATTGCGATCGTGTTTCTCGTCCTGCTCACCGCACGTGCCGCGGCGCAGGACGCCCCGGTCTCCACCACCGTCGTGCCGGTGGTCGGGAGCGCGTACGGCGTGTCGATGGCGCGCTGGCTCACCGACGTCGAGATCATCAACGACACCGGCGGGCAGGTCGACGTTGCCATCGAGCTCGTGGCCGTGCCCGACGCCCCGGTGTTCTTCACGACACTCAGCCCGGGACAGGTGCAGCGCTTCACCGACATCGTCGGCCAGGCATTCGGCGTCGAGTCGGCGCTCTCACCATTGCGCGTGACGACCGGCGGCCGCCGCTCCATCACCGTGCGCGCGCAGGCGTACGCGATTCACGGAGGCGACGTCTCGCCCGTGCAGCCGATCGTCGTGTACGGATCGCAAACATGGTTTCCGATGCGCGTGCTCGACCGGCTCGGCTTCAGCGATG
>DASPNA010000108.1:0-103938 GCA_035626775.1 Thermoanaerobaculia bacterium | reverse complement strand
GCGGCTCTTTCCGCTCTTCGATCGCGTGATCGCGACCGAACCACATCCGCCGCGCTCCGTGCGCGCGGAGACCTTCCGCGGCGCGATCGCCATCGCAAATCCCGAACACGCGTTCCGGGCCGCGCTCGATGCACCGGAGCGCGCCATCGTCATCACCGGGTCGCTTTATCTCGCGGGCGCCGCCATCGCGTTTTTCGATAAGATCCCGCGACCATGACAGCGACCGGACACGACTTTCTTCATCGCGGCCTCGATGCCGTCGACCCCGAGATCGCGGACGCGATTCGCCTCGAGACGCAACGGCAGAACGACACGCTGGAGTTGATCGCGTCCGAAAACCACGTCTCCCACGCGGTGCTCACGGCGATGGGCTCCGTCTTCACGAACAAGTACGCGGAAGGCTATCCGGGCAAGCGTTACTACGGCGGCTGCGGGCCGACCGACATCGTCGAGAACATCGCCATCGCGCGCGCGAAGGAGCTGTTCGGCGCCGAGCACGCGAACGTGCAGCCGCACTCCGGTTCACAGGCCAACATGGGCGTTTACTTCGCGATGCTCAAGCCGGGCGACACGATCATGGGGATGGACCTCTCGCACGGCGGCCATCTCACGCACGGCCACCCGCTCTCCTACAGCGGCCGCGACTTCAAGGTGGTCGCATACGGCGTGCGCAAAGAAGATGAGCTGATCGATTACGACGAGATGGAGCGGATCGCCGAGGAGTCGAAGCCGCGGATGATCATTTGTGGGGCGTCGGCGTATTCACGCGTCATCGACTTCAAGCGCATTCGTGAGATCGCGGACAAGGTCGGCGCGCTGATGATGGCCGACATCGCGCACATCGCAGGACTGGTGGTGACGGGACATCATCCGTCGCCCGTGCCCTACGCCGACTTCGTCACGACCACGACGCACAAGACCCTGCGCGGACCACGCGCCGGCCTGATTCTGTGCAAAGAGCAATATGCGAAAGACGTCGATCGGGCCGTCTTCCCCGGCATTCAGGGCGGGCCGCTCGTGCACATCGTCGCGGCGAAGGCGGTAGCGTTCAAGGAAGCGCTGTCGGAAGACTTCAAACAGTACCAGGGGCAGGTGGTGAAGAACGCGAAAGCGCTTGCGGCGGCGGTCGGCGAGACCGGCTTCCGCATCGTCTCCGGCGGCACCGACAATCACGTCTTCATGACCGATGTTTTCTCGAAAGGCATCACCGGCCGCGACGCGCAGAACATGCTCGAAGCGGCAAACATCACCGTCAACAAGAACACCATCCCCTTCGATCAGAACAAGCCGATGGTGGCCTCGGGCGTGCGCATCGGCTCGCCCGCCGTCACGACGCGCGGCCTGCTCGAAGCGGATATGAAGACCATCGCCACGCTCATCGCGCGCGTGCTCGATTCGAACGGCGACGCGGGCGTGATCGAGAGCGTAAAACGCGACGTGAAAGAGTTGTGCGACCGCTTCCCGATCTACTGAGCCCGTGAAAAAGTTCCCCTACTACCCGATCTACATCGACATCGAGAACCGCGAGGTCATCATCATCGGCGGCGGGAACGTCTGCGCGCGCAAAGCGGAGACGATGATGCGGTACGGCGCCCGCGTCACGGTCGTGGCGCCGAAGCTGAACGACGAGATCGAGGCCTGGGCGCGCGAAGAACGCCTGGTCGTGAAACGCAAGCGCTACGACCACGGCGATCTCGGAGGAGCGAACCTCGTCATCGCCTCGACCGACGACACCAGCGTCAACGAACAGATCGCCGCCGACTGCCGAGCGCGGCGCATTCCGGTGAACGTCGTCGACGTCACACCCCTCTGCGAATTCATCATCCCTGCGATCGTGGAGAGCGGCTCGATTCAGATCGCGGTGTCGACCGGCGGCAAATCGCCGGCCATCGCGCGCACGTTGAAAGAGGATCTGCAGCGCGCGATCGGACCGGAATACGCGGAAATCAACGACGTGCTGGCCACGCTGCGCGAGGGCGCGAAAGCGAAACTGCCGACCGACGTCGATCGCAAGCGTTTCTTCGACGGCATCATCGCCGCCGGCATTCTGGAGATGCTGCGACACGGCAAGCGGCGCGAAGCGTATGAGACGATCGCACGCGCATGCGACGCAGTTGGAGTCCCGCTGAGCGAGCGGGTGCGGCAGGAACTGGCGCAGTTGTCGCCGTCTGGCTCCTGACGGCGCTGCTCTGGCTCACGCCCGGCCTGACCCGCGCGGACGGCGTCGGCTACTTCGTCTATCTCACCTCGACCTGGTTCGATCGCGACCTGCTCTTCTTCGACGAGTGGGCTCAGGCCGGTCTCATTCGCGACGGACAGTTGCTGTTCAAGGATGTGACCGAGACCGGTCATCTCGGCAATCACTGGACGGTGGGCGCGTCGCTGGCGTGGTATCCGGCATTCGTCGCCGCCAACGCTCTCACACGCGGCGCCCATCAGGGATTCAACACGCACGCGATCGCCGCGATCGCGTTTACGAGCGCGCTGGCCGGCTTGTTCGTGCTGCTCTCAGGGATGCGTCTCGCGCGCGTCCAGTTTGGCAATCGCATCGCCGCTGCCGCGGCGATCGCGATCTGGTTTGGCTCGCCGCTCGCGTGGTACTCGCTGCTGCACGCGTCGATGTCGCATGCGATCAGCGCCGCCGCGTGTGCGGGTGTCGTGCTGCTCTCGCTCCGGTTGCGCGAAGAGCTCACGCTGGCGCGCGTCTTCTCTATCGGCCTGGCGATCGGTTTCGCGTGCGCGGTGCGTCCGCAGAACGTCACCATCGCGCTCGTGCCATTCTTCTTCGCCGATCTCCGCGCGCTCCTTCGTCGCGCACACGCGTTGCTCCTCGGCGCGCTCATCGCCGCGCTGCCGCAGCTCCTCGTCAGCACGATCCTGTACGGTGGTCCGCTCGTGTTTGTGAACATCGGCGGCCGCGCGCATTCGTGGCAGATGTTCGCGCGCTTCCGGCCGCTGGAGACGATGTTCTCCTGGTATCACGGGCTCGCAACGTGGACACCGCTGCTCCTGATCGCGGTCGCCGGGTTGTTCCTGCTGCATCGCCACGATCGCGGTCTCGCCCGCGCCGGTCTCTGGACGTTCGCCTCACAGTGGCTGGTGCTATCGGTGCTGGAACGCTGGTTCTGGGGCGGCGCGTCGTTCGGACAACGCCGTTTCGACAGCTGCACGATCTTCTTCATCGTCGGCATCGCCGCCGTGCTGCATCGTCTGCCGCGGTGGCTCGGCGCGATCACCGTGATCGTGCCGGCTGCCTACACCACAGCGCTGCTCATCACCGCGACACACCTCAATCTCAATCGCTTCCAGACGCCGGACGAGCTCTTCGCCGCGTTTCAGAGGGCGATCGCCGATTCGTCGTGGCGCTCGTTCCTCGCCTTCTCTCCACCGAACTTGCGCGGAACCGTGCTGGTGGCCGCACTCGTCGCCACGATCGTGGCCGCGCTGATCTTTTTCGTGGGCCGAAAAGCAGGGACCGTCGCCGCCACCGTGTATCTGCTCGGCATGTCGATCTTCTACGCGTGGTGCGGTCTAAATCCGAGGTATGACGACGCGGTCGCGCGGGCGATGCTCGTCCGGCACGTCCGTGGCGAGCTCACCTCCGCCGCCGCACGCGACACGATCGGTCTTCTGCGCGACGAAGCCGAGTACTTCCAGCGCGTCGGACGCACCGAAGAAGCGGAAGCCGCGCGCGCGGAAGCGGCGGCGATTCATCCATGATGTTGTCCGGTCCGGAAACACGCCGCGGAGCGGGCACGCTGCTGTTCCTCGCGCTCGTGCCGACGATTCTCTTCGGCGACATCCTCTTCGGATCGCAAACGCTCTTCATGCGGGATGTCGCGCTCTATCACTACCCCGGCAAGCGCGTCCTGCGCGAAATCGTCCTCGGCGGCGAGTTCCCCTACTGGTCGCCGTACATCTCGGCCGGTCAACCGGTGGCCGCGAATCCGGTGCATCAGGTTTTCTATCCGCTCACGTGGCTGATCCTGCTGCCCGATTTCACGCGCGCCTTCAATCTGCTCGCGCTGATCCACGTCTATCTCGCGCTCTTCGGGATGTACGCGCTGCTGCGCTCGATGCGCACCGGCCGCGCGGCCGCGGCATTCGGCGCGCTCTCGTACGGTATCGGCGGCGTGATCGTGTCGATGCTCAATCTCTTTCCACTGCTCTACTCCGCGGCCTGGCTGCCGCTGACGTGCCTCTTCACGCGACGATTCCTCATCACGCGCGCGCGGCGGGACTTCGCATTGGCCGCTTGCGCGCTCGGCATGCAGCTCGTGATCGGCGAGCCGGTCAGTGCGCTGCAAACCGGCATCATCCTCGGCTGCTACGCCATCGGCCGCGGGTGGCGTGAAGGCCGCCGCCGAGGCGTGGTGCGCGCGATCGGCGCCGTGGCCATGATCTCGATCGTGGCGTTACTGCTCTCGTCCGTGCAGACGCTGCCGGCGCTCGATCACCTTCGCGAATCGGGACGCGGACGCGGCATCGACTTCAACGAACTGACCGATTGGAGCATGCCGCCGCTGCGCCTCGCCGAGCCGCTGTTCCCCGCGATCCTCGGCCGCTGGTCGATGGGCCAGACGCCGATCTGGGCCTCGCTCCTCCTGTTCGACGGGCATTCCCAGCCGCTCTTCTTCAGCATCTACAGCGGCCTTGCCGTCGCGGTGCTCGCTCTCGCGGCTTTGTTCGCACGAGCGCGCGGCAGTGCGCTCTTCGCCAGTCTCACCACGATCTCGATCGCCCTGGCGCTCGGAGGAAACACGCCGCTGTTCGCCGCGCTGCACGAAACAGGCATGCTGCGATTCATCCGCTTTCCGGAAAAGTTCGTGGTGATGGGGACGTTCGCCGCGATCGTCTTCGCCGCGTATGCACTGCAGCGGGTCTTCGACGGCGACGCGCGCATCCGCCGCGCGGCGCTCGCGGTCGCAGCAACAATCTCACTCGTCGCGTTCGCCCTCGCGGCAGCGGCATGGCTGCCCGCGTATGAACCGGTGCTGCGGCGCCTGTACGAGATCGACGCGCAGGAACCGATCTTCAACATGATTGCGATCTCGCAGAAGGAGTGGCTCTTTGCCGCACTTCGCGCCGCGTTGTTGTTCGTACTGCTGCGCGCGGTCGGACGCGCGCGGCGTGACGCATGGATCGCGTTGTTCGTCGCCTTCGTGCTGGTCGATCTCGTCCCGCACGTTTCGCCGATCGCGCCGCGATTGCCGAGGTCGTTCGTGGAAGAGGCGCCGGTAACGGTGCGGCGGTTTCCGCCGAATCGCGACGCCTTCCGCATCTTCCAGTTCGCGGATTGGATTCGCAGCGCGAGGCAGGGTCCGCGGATCGATCCGGCCGACGATCTGCGCATCTGGGAACTGCGCAACAACCTGCCTGCACAGCTGCCGTCGGCGTTCGGGTTGCGCACGGTCATCGACATCGACATCGACGCATCCGATCTCCGCGCGGAACGCGATTTCTGCACATCGGTCGTGGAGCTCACCAGAAAAAAAGACCGCCCCGCGGATTGGATGCACGTCGTCGCCGCGATGTCGAACGTATGGTTCGTCGGCGTGTACAAACGCCCCGAGGAGATTGCGCGGATTCCGCGAGGCGTCGATCGGGCGCTGGTGCGGTTTCTCGAGCTGCCCCACTATCAGCGTTACTACTTCGCCACGGAGCTGGTGACCATTCGCGACCGGCATGAGTTCGTGCGCGCGTTGCGCTCGCGACGATTCAGCCGGCAGGTGGCATTCGTCCATGAACCGGCGTTCGCGCCGGCGCCGGGCATCGTCCACGCGTGGCGCGAGACGGCAAATTCCGCGCGCATCGATGTGGAAGCGCGCGGACGCGCGTTCCTGGTGATGAGCGTGACGCCGCACAAGAACTGGCGGATCACGATCGACGGCCAGGAAACGTCCGCGGTCGTCGCGAACATCGGCTATCAGGGAGTGGTCGTGCCGCCCGGACGCCACCTCGTCGAGATGCGTTATCGCGACCCGCTCGTGAGCGCCGGCGCGGCCATGTCCGCGGTCGCGCTGCTGGCGTTGGCGCCCATGCTATTCTCCCGCCGCCCGCCATGCCCCTGCACGAAAAGAAAGTGATCGCCGTCCTTCCCGCCTATAACGCGGAGCGGACGCTGCAGGCCACGTACGACGACATCCCGAAGGACTGGGTCGACGAGATCCTGCTGGTCGACGACTGTTCGCGCGACCGCACCGTCGAGCTCTCCCGCGAGCTTGGAATCCGCACGGTGGTGCATCAGAAAAACCGTGGCTACGGCGGCAATCAGAAGACCTGCTACCGCACCGCGATGGAGGAGATGGGCGGCGAGATCATGGTCATGGTCCATCCGGACCATCAGTACGACCCGACCATCATCCCGGAGCTCGTCAAGCCGCTGCTGCGCGGCGAAGCAGACGCCGTGTTCGGCTCGCGCATGCTCGGCGGGCGGCCCATCGAGGGCGGCATGCCGAAGTGGAAGTACTTCGCGAACCTCTTCCTGACGATGGTCGAGAACGCGACGTTCTACGTCTATCTTTCCGAATACCACTCCGGCTTCCGCGCGTACACGAAGCGTTTCCTCGAGACGGTGAACTACGACGCGAACTCGGACGACTTCGTGTTCGACACCGAGATCATCGCGCAGGCCGTCGCCAAAGGATTGCGCATTCGCGAGGTGCCCATCCGCACGCGCTACTTCGACGAGGCCTCGCAGGTCGGCTTCTGGCGCGGCGCTCGTTACGGCCTGGCCATTCTCAAGACGATGGTCTTCTACAAGCTGCACAAGAAGAAGATCTGGTCGCATCCGATCTTCCGCGACCGCGTCACTGCTCCGAATGGAACGTCGCCGAGCGCCACTCCCGTGCGATGAACAGATGCGATGAGTAGAATGCGCGGCCTGTGACGGAATCCCGGCGACACGACGCCATCGCGATCGCGATTCTCGGCCTCCTGGCCTCTCTCCTTTTCTACGACGTTCTGATCGGGACGCACAACTTTTACCTGCGCGATCTCACGCGCTACTACTACCCGGTCAAGCAGGTCCTGCGCGACATCGTCATGAGCGGCGAGTTCCCCTACTGGAACCGCCAATTCGGCGGCGGTCAGCCGATCGCCGCGAACCCCGAGCACGAGGTCTTCTATCCGCTCACCTGGCTGATCCTCCTCCCCGACTATTTCCTCGGCTATCGCCTGCATATCCTCGTGCACATCTACATCGGCCTGTTCGGCATGTATGCGCTGCTGCGATCGATGGCTCTGCGCGCGCCGGCGGCGTTCTTCGGCGCGCTCTCGTTCGGACTGGGCGGCGTGTATCTCTCGTATGTGAACCTGCTGCCGATCCTTTTCTGCGCGGCGTGGCTTCCGCTGACCTGCCTCTTCGTCCGGCGATTCCTGCTCGCGCCGCGATTGCGCGACTTCGCGCTCGCAGCGCTGTTTCTCGGATTGCAGTTCATCGTCGGCGAGCCCACCACGGTCATGCAGACCGGATTTCTGCTCGGCATGTACGCGCTCTATCGCGGGTGGTACGCGGCGCGCGATCACGACCTGCCGTGGACGTACGCGATCCCGGAGATGTTCACGCGCGTCGTCTTCATCGGCCTGATCTCGATCTGCGGGTTCCTGGTCGGCGCGGCGCAGATGATCTCCGCGATCGATCACGTCGGCGACTCCGCGCGCTCGCGCGTGTTCGACTTTTCGCTCGTCAGCGCGTGGAGCATGCCGTGGGCGAAGTTTGCGGAATTCATCTATCCCAATCTCCTCGGCCACATGTCCGTCGACCGCATCACCTGGTACTGGGGTGGCGGCCTGTATCCGGGCATGGGCTCGCCGTTCATCTTCAGCGTCTATCCCGGCCTGCTCATGACCACGCTGGTGGCTGCCGCAATTTTCGTGCGGCCGCGCGGCGGGCGGTTCGTGCTCATCGTCAGCGTGTTCTCGTTTCTCATCGCCCTGGGCGGACACACGCCGTTGCTGCGTGCGTTGTACGAAGCCGGCGTTGCGACTTCGATCCGCTATCCCGAAAAGTTCGTGCTCATCGCGAGCTTCGCGATGATCCTGCTGGCGTCGCAGATGCTCGACCGCCTGCTCGACGGCGATCGCGCCACTCGCGAAGCCGCCCTAGGATTCGTTGCCGCAGTCACGGTCGTGGCGGGACTGATCGCGCTGTCGGGACTGACTCCGTATTACGACCGGGCCTTCTCCTGGATCTGGGGGCTCAAACAGTCGTCGTCCGGAAGAATCCTCGACCTCTCGTATCAGACGTGGATCATCGCGCTGGTCCGCGGACTGGTGCTGTTCGCGGTGCTGTGGTTCGCTCCGAAAGTGCGGCGCCCGCTGTGGATCGCGCTGCTCGCGGTCTTCATGGTGAGCGACCTCGCGCCGCTCGCCGAGGAGGTGAATCCGCGCATGCCGGCGGAGTTTTTTACGACGACGCCGCCCGCGCTACGCGCGTTACCGAAAGACCGCACGCCGTTCCGCATCTTTCACGAGGCGGACTGGTACGGCCAGGAGGCGGTGGCGAAGAAGTACTTCTCCACGGGCGCCGCCGTGTACTGGATCGTGCGCAACGGCATCTTCCCGATGACGCCGGTCGCGTACGACCTGAACATGGTCATCGAGCGCGACTACGACAAGACCGCGCTGCTGCCGACACTCGACTTCATCGACTCGACCTGGGCGATGAAGCGCTCGGGCCGCCGCGACTGGTGGGTGCCGATGATGGCCATGTCGAACGCGTGGTATCGCGGCGTCTACAAACCATTCGATCAGGAACAGAAACGCGTCGGCGGCAAGATGGAGAAGGCCGATCCGATCCAGTTCGTCGAAGCCGACCATCAGCCTCGCTACTACTTCGCCGATCAGTTGCTGACGATCGACAACCGCCACGATTTCGTACGGCATCTCTCCAAAGGCAGCTTCTCCTCCAACGTCGCGTTCGTGATGGGACCGGCGTTCGTGCCCGCGCGCGGCGTGGTGCATTCGTGGCGCGAGACCGCGAACACCGCCACGCTGGACGTCGAGAGCGTCGGCGGCCGCGGATTCCTGGTGATGAGCGTGACGCCGCACAAGTACTGGCGCATCACCGTCGACGGCAAACGGGTCGATGCGATCGTGACGAACATCGGCTTCCAGGGCATTCCGGTGCCGGCGGGCCGCCATCGCGTGGAGATGCACTATCGCAATCCGCTCGCCGCGGGCGGCGCGAAGATCTCGATCGTTTCCGCGGTTCTGCTCATCATCGCGGCTGTGATTCCGCGACGCAGACTGCTCGCATGACCACTGTCGAAGCCGGCGAAGCGGCGCGAAAGAAACGACGCCATCGCAACGAGCGCATCGCCGCGGCGATCGTCGTGTTGATTCTCGCCGCCGGCGCGGCGGGCATCGCGTGGTGGTCGCGGGACCTCGAAGAAACGCTCGAGCGCGACCGTCGCTACATCCCGAAAGTCGCGAAGATCACGCCCGAAGTGCTGTTGCTCCAGGAGTTCGTGCGCATCGACACGTCCACGCCCGCGGGCGCGGCGAAAGGCGCGCGCTGGCTCGCCGGATACCTGCGCAAACACGGCGTCGAGGCGGAGCTCATCCAGTCGGCACCCGATCGCCTCAACGTGTACGCGCGCATCCGCGGCAGAGCGCGCGGGGAAGGACTGCTGCTCTTCAATCACATCGACGTCGTTCCGCCCGGTGACGGATGGCAGGTTGCTCCGTTCGACGGCGTCATCGGTTTGAACATGCTCTACGGCCGCGGAACGCTGGACATGAAGGCGCTGACGATCTGCCAGATGCTGGCGTTCCTCGACGTCGCGCGCAGCGGCCGCGCCCCCGCGCACGATCTGGTGTTCCTCGCGACCGCGGACGAGGAGACCGGCAGCAACTTCGGGATGCAGTGGCTCCTCGCGCATCGGCCCGACGTCTTCGACGGCGTGCAGTACGGCATCACCGAGGGTGGGGTCACCGAGATGATGAGCGAGGAGATGACGTACTTCGGGATCGAGGTCGGAGGAAAACAGCAGGTCGTGTTCACGCTCGAGGGTCCGGATCTCGCGTCGATGCAGCGCGCGCGTATTGCGCTCGAGCCGTACATGTTTCCCCGCGAGCCGGAACGCGTGTTGCCGGTGGTGCGGCGTTTCTTCCGCGATCTCGCCCCGACGCGCATCGCGTTCAAGCCGATGCTCGCCGACATCGACGCGAACATCGCCCGCGGCGAGTTCTGGCGGCTGCCCGTGCCGTATCGCGATCTCACGCAGAACTCGCTATGGGTCTCGACGCCGCAGCGCTCCGGCGATCGCTGGACGATGACGGTCACGCAGGCAAACCTTCCCGACGAGCGTCCCGCGGACCGCATCGCGTTCGTCGAGCAGGTCGTGGCGCGGCATGGCGCGCGCCTCGGCGAGGTGCTGGGCCAGCAGGGACCGGTCCCCGTCTCGCGCGATGACACGCGATTGTTCGCGATCCTGCGCGATGAAGCGGAACGACGCTACAAAGTGAAAGCGGGCCTGCAGCTCCTCTACCGCTCGGGCACCGACGCGCGGTTTCTGCGTCCGCACGGCGTCATCTGTTACGGCATCTCGCCATACGCGGTCGACTATTTTCAGTCGATCTCCATCCATTCCGCCAACGAACGGATCCGGCTCGATTTCTTCATGGACGGGGTCGAATACATGAAGAACGTGATCCGCGTCTGGAGCGGGACACGCTGACACTAATTGTCAGAAGGCCGGTCTACAAAGTGTCACGACACGGCCTCAGCCTCTCGCAAGTCATTGAAAACATAGGCTGAGTTTCGGCAGGGGCCGTGGTATCCCGATTGCGATGGTGGCGCCGGTAAAGGAGATCTGAATGAACAGGAAGCAGAAAGGTTTCACCCTCATCGAGCTGCTGATCGTCGTCGCGATCATCGGCATCCTCGCTGCCATTGCCATTCCGAACCTTCTGACCGCGATGCAGCGCTCGCGTCAGAAGCGGACGATGGCCGACATCCGCACGATCGCGTCGGCGTGGGAAGCGCGTGCGACGGACGTGAACCAGTACACGGCAGCCGGCATCTCGTGGCCGTCGACCGACGATTCGGCGAGCTCGCTCAGCGGAATCCTTTCGCCGACCTACGTCAAGAACGTGCCGGTGTATGACGGCTGGAGCAACGGAATCATGGTCGGCTCGACCGTGAACTCGTACGCGATCCAGTCCTGGGGCGCGGACAAGACCGAGAGCTACACCTCGGCCACGGCCGCCTCAGCGGTGACGACCACGAACTTCGACTGCGACATCATCTACTCGGATGGCAGCTTCGTCGTCTATCCGGAAGGCGTCCAGGGACAGTAATTCTCTGGCCAATCGCTGAAACCTGCGAACGGGCGCCGCTCCGGCGCCCGTTCTTCTACGGGTCGATCGTCAGCTCAACATCGCTGTTCTCGAGATGAGAGAACCCTCAAACGAGGCTCGTGGATGAAACAAAAAGGATTCACACTGATCGAGTTGCTGATCGTCGTTGCGATCATCGGCATCCTCGCTGCCATCGCCATACCGAACCTGCTCACCGCGATGCAGCGCACGCGTCAGAAGCGCACCATGGCCGACATGCGAACCATCGCCACGGCGTGGGAATCACGTGCGACGGACGTCGGCGCATACAACGCGGCGGGAGTGTCGTGGCCTTCGCCGTCGACGGGCGTCACTTCGGTCTCCGGCATGCTCACGCCGACCTACGTCAAGAAGATTCCCGTCTATGACGGCTGGAACACGGAGTTTCGCGTCTCCGACAATGTCGCCGACTCATACACAATAAAGTCATATGGTGCCGACAAGACGGAGAATACGACCATCACGTCCGCGCCGGCCGGCATCATGACCAGTAGTTTCGACTGCGACATCATCCTGTCCGAAGGCCACTTCGTGCAGTACCCCGACGGCGTACAGGCACAGTAACTGACGTGGCGCGCGCTACGTCAGTTGCTTCTCGCGCAGCACCGCGTTCATGCTCGCGTAGAGGCGCTCGTGCGCGGCGTGCGCGTCGCGGTAGATCTGGGGAAACTGCCCCAGGTCTTTCGTGGCCACGACGAGATTGACGCCATAGAGGAACGCGGCGTTGCCGTCCAGCGTGCGCAGGTTGTCGGCGACCAGGATGTAAAACGCCTTGCGCCGCTCCCCAGGCACGACGGACATGATCGGTCCCATCGCTTCGAGCGGCGGCGCCGTCATCTCCGCGGGATGCAGAAAAACGACCTGCGGCAGTTCCTGATTGAAAAACTCGCGCGCCTTCACCGGATCGGGCTGATGCACGGGCAGGTATCCGATCAGTTTCGCCGCCTGACGCACGCCCGCGTGATCGGCGCCGACGATCAATGCCTTCGAGCCGAAATCGTTCGCATGGTCGTCTTCGTCGTGATGCTGCTGCGGAGGCGGGACCGGCGCCGCGGAGGCCGGCGGCTGTTCCTGCGCATTCTCGAACTGGCGGCGATCGACAGTGAGCTTCGCCTTGCACACGGGGCAGGGAAAGCCGACCTCGCGCATCGGCAGCTTGGTCTCGTCGAGCGAGAGTGGCTTCTGACAACTCGTGCACGTGATTCGGATCATCGCTACTCCAGCATCGACAACATCGAGTCCCCGCTCTGCGACGACGAGGACGCTTCCGGCTCGTCGGTCATTCGCAATGCGAGGTTGGTCGGGTTCGTCGCATAGGCCAGCGCGGTCTCGCGCGAGATCACGCCGCGGTTCCATAGCTTCTCGATCTCATCGTCGAACGTCTGCATGCCGTCGACCGATCCGTCGTGCATCGCATCGGTGAGCGAACGGCCCTCATTCTCGCCCTTCACGACGTAGTCGCGCGTGCGCATCGTCGACTTCAGGATCTCCAGCGCCGCCACGCGTCCGCCGCCGATCTTCGGCAGCAGGCGCTGCGAGATGACGTAGCGGAACGACTGCGAGAAGCGCGTGCGGATCTGCGGTTCCTGGTCTTTCGGAAAGACGCCGACGATGCGATCGACGGTCTTGGCCGCGTCGATCGTATGCAGCGTCGACAACACGAGGTGGCCTGTCTCCGCCGCTTCCATCGCGATCTCGATGGTTTCGACGTCGCGCATCTCGCCGATCAGAATCACCTTCGGCGCCTGGCGCAACGCCGCACGCAACGCCAGCGAGAAGGTCTTCGTGTCCGAGCCGAGCTCGCGCTGGTTCACGGTCGACTTGACGTGGCGATGCATGTACTCGACGGGGTCTTCGATGGTGATGATGTGATACGCCTGCTCGTGATTGATCTGATTGATGATCGCCGCGAGCGTCGTCGACTTGCCCGACCCGGTCGGCCCCGTCACCAGCACCACGCCGTTCTTCAGCCCGGCGACGTTCGCGAGCTCCGCCGGCATGTTCAGCGACGCGAGCGTCGGAATGCCTTCCGGAATGACGCGCAGGACGATGGCCAGCGTCCCGCGCTGCGAAAAGATGTTCACGCGAAAGCGCGTTTTCTGCGGAATCGAATACGAGAGATCGACTGAGCCGCTCGAGAGCAGCGTGCGCGTCAGCTCGCGGTCGCCGCGCAGCATGTGCATGGCGATGATCTCGGTCTGAAAGGGGGTGAGCCGCGGCAGTCCCGGGAAGGTCACGCCGACGAGTTGCCCGTCCACTTCCACCTGCGGCGGACGGCCGACGGAGAAGTTGAGGTCCGACACGCGGTCGGAGACCTTCAGCATCGCCTCGAGGATGGCGTCTAGGTTGAAGTTCTTCATCTGGGCCTCGCCGCGCATTGTAATTGGAGCCGATACAATCTGCGCGTGCCCATCCTGGCCATCGACCTCGGCACCCGCCGCATCGGCATCGCCGTCAGCGACTCGGGCGTGATGGCCACGCCGCACTCCGTTCTTCGCAACGAAGGCGACGTCATCGCCAAGCTCGCGAACCTCGGCCGAGAGCTCGATGCCGACACGTTCGTGCTCGGCATTCCGAGCCGCACGCACGCCTCCGCGAACGACCAGAAGTACCATCGCTTCGCGGAGGAGCTGCGGCAGAGAACATGCAAACCGGTCGTGCTCTGGAACGAAAGCCTCTCCACGGTCGAAGCCGCGGAACGGCTGCGCGCGAGCGGGCGAAATCGGCGTGAAGCGCAGAAAGACATCGACATGCATGCAGCCGCGGTGATCCTGCAGTCGTACCTGGACGACGTCTCGCGCTCCGGCGCGCGCACCGAGGACGAATGGAGGCGGTCATAGTTCGCGCGAGCCGCGGGCGCGGGTGCCGCAAGGTGGTGCAGTCACTGTTCACGATCGCCATCTTCGCGGTCGTGCTCGGATGCGCGGCCGCGTGGTTCTTCTGGCGCGCCGTGCGTACCCCGTACAAGGGCTACGCGGAACCGGCGACGCGCGTCGAAGTCCGCCGCGGACAGCGCACCGCCACGATCCTGCAGAACCTGCAACGCGCGGGTGTATTGCGCGATGAATGGATCCCGCTGCTCTACATGAAGTTTCTGCGCGGACGCGACTCGCTCAAGGCGGGCGTGTACGAGTTCGACAAACCACTCTCGCCCGTCGAAGTGATCGAGAAACTCGTGAGCGGCGACGTGGTTCTCAAGACCATCACCATTCGCGAAGGACTCGATCGCTTTGCCGTCGCGAAACTCTTCTCCGACGAAGGACTCGGCAGCGAGAAGGACTGGGACGCGGCCACGCGCGACGTCGATCTGATTCGCGATCTCGCGCCCGACGCCGATTCGCTCGAGGGCTATCTCTTCCCCGATACCTACAAGTTCGATCCCGGAACGCCGGCGTCGACGATCGTGAAAGCGATGGTCGCGAACTTCCGCAAGCACTGGGGCAACGAGATCGCGCTGATCACGACGGGACTCGACGCACATCAAACCGTGACGCTCGCATCGATCGTCGAGACCGAAGCGCGATTGCCGCAGGAACGACCCGTCGTCGCGTCGGTCTACATCAACCGCGTGCGCAAGCGCATGCTCCTCGGCGCCGACCCGACCGTGATCTACGCGCTCAAGCTCGCGGGCACGTGGGACGGCAACATCCGCAAAGCGGACCTGCAGGTCGCGTCGCCGTACAACACCTACAAAACGCCCGGTCTCCCTCCCGGACCGATCGCGAATCCGGGTCTCGCGTCCTTGCGCGCGGCCGCGGCACCGGCCACGACTCCGTACTATTACTTCGTCGCGCGCAACGACGGTTCGCACGTGTTCTCAACAACTAACGACGAGCACAACCGGAATGTGGAGAAGTATCAGCGCCAGTACTTCCGCGACAAACGCAAGGCCGCGCGGTAACGATCTGCCAAATTCGGTGCTATCCTACCCCTCCACAAATAACTCGGGGGTCCAGGAAAATCATGGCTGCGCGCAACAAGCCGTACGAACAGTTCGGTCCGTATCTCCTTTTCAAGAAACTCGACTCCGATGCCCTCGGGGATGCGTGGCGCGCGGGCCGCATCGACGGCTCGCAGCTCGGACCGACGGTCGCGTTGCGGCGTTTCACGGCGGGCGATCGCCAGGCGCTCGTTGCGAATGCGATGGCGGTCGAAGAGATCCTGCCGCGCATCAGCGGCACGTCGTTCGCGCGCGATCAGCGTTCCGGCGTCGCGGATGGTGTTCCCTACGTCACGTGGGATTACGCGAGCGGCCGTTCGCTGCGCCACATCATCGATCGCGCGCGCGGCGGCAAAGAGACGCAGCCGAATCCGTTGCCGGTCGACCAGGCCATCGTCATCGCGGAGAAAGTCGCGTTGTCGCTCGCCACGATGGCCGATCTGCGCGACACCACCGGCTCGCGTCTCAGCCACGGCGCGCTGATCCCGCAGTTCATCTGGATCAGTGATGACGGCGAGATTCGCGTCGGCGGCCAGCAGCTCGGCCCGGGGCTCATCGCGTCGCTGAACGATCCGAAAGTCGGAGCCGATGTCGGCCGCTACTTCTCGCCCGAATACCGTTCGACGGGACAGGTGCAGAAGAACACCGACGTCTATTCGCTGGGCGCGATCCTGTTCCTCCTGGTCACCGGTCAGGAGCCGCCCGATGCAGCGACGGCGAGCGCGTTCGCCGCTGCCACGCGCGCGGCGCGCATGATGACCGGTACGCCAATCCCTGACGACATCCGCGTGATCCTCGACAAATCGTTCAATCTCGATCCGTCGATGCGATTCGCGTCGGTGGGCGACATGAAGCAGGCCATCTCCGCGCTCGCGAACGGCGGCAAGTACTCGGCCACGACGTTCAACCTCGCCTTCTATCTCAGCAGCCTGCTGAAGAAAGAGATGGAAGGCGAAGCGGCGGACCGCGAGAAGGAAACGAAGGTGAATCTCGCGCCGTATCTCGAGGCGCCGAAGGCAGCACCCGTTGCTGCAGCATCGGCACCCGCGCGTGCAGCGGCAGCGGCGGCGGCGCCCGCGCCGTTCATGTTCGGCCCGGAGGCCGAGGCGCCGAAGAAGAGCAAGTTGCCGCTGGCGATTGCGGCGGCGGTTGTGGTGGCCGCGGTCGGCGTCGGTGCGTTCATGATGCTCGGCAAGTCGACCGGCGCGTCCGAAGTCGCCCAGGTGGCGACCGCGCAGGCGTTGCCCCTGACACCGAAACCGGCACCGCGGATCATCTCCGAGCCGATTGCCGTCACGCCCGAAGGCGCGGTCACGACGACCGCGGCGACGACGACCGGCATGACCGATGCGGAGCAACAGAAGAAAGCATTCGAAGATGCGGTCAAGGCGCAGATGCAGGCTGAGATGATGAAGCTGCAGGACGCCTTTACCGCGGAGCTGAAGCGGAGCCAGTCGAAGAACGCGCCGGTCGCTTCGACCCCGCCGGCGACGAGCGCACCGGCGCCCGCGCCGGCAGCGGATGAACAGCCGTCCATGACAGCGGCGCAGCTCGATCAGCAGCGGCGTGAAGCGCAGGTCGCGGAGACGCGTCCCGTGACGCCGGCGCCTGTGACGCAGACCGCCGCGCCGCAGCCGGCCGTCGTCACCGCGACGCAGGCACCAGCGCCCGCGCCACAGGTGGCGACCGTTCGCGAAGGTGACGTAATCAGCGTTGGCGAGCTCGATGTCGTTCCGCGCATCACGCGCGCGTCGAAGCCGGTCTATCCGCCGATGGCGCTGCGCCAGAAGGTCGCGGCCACAGTCGTGCTCACGGTGCTGATCAGCGAGACCGGCGAAGTGCTCGACGTGCGCGTCCTGCGCGGCGAGCCGCGTTACGGCATCAACGACGCCGCGATCCGCGCGATGAAGGCCACCCGTTTCTCCTCGCCGATGAAGGACGGCAAACGCGTGCGCACGTGGTTCCCGCAGTCGATCGAGTTCAAGGCGGCGGGCTGACGGGACGGCGTCCCGGAATCACCGACACTTCGAAGTATCTCTTCCGCGCGATCCCCGAAAGGGGATCGCGCTTTCGTTTGAAGTTGACGGCGCCGCGCGCGGTGCTCGCGCCTTCGCGCAGCAGCACGGCATCCGGATCGTCGATCAGCGGCGGCGCCACGCGCACGATGTGCTGCTCTAACTCCGGCATCAGCAGCGCCGCGTGCGCGGCGAGCGGTTCGTCAACGTAGATCACGCGCGATGCGTAATGCGCGCGAACGTGCTCGACCGCGGCCACGGTCGGGGAAGCTGTCGTATGCACGACGCGCAACGCCGGCGACGTCCAGACGATCATCAACGCGAGCACGACGCTCAGCACGATCTCGCGCGCGCGTGACGGGATGCCGCACGCTGAGAGCAGCGCGAACAGCGGCATGTAGCCGATCGAAAACCTGCTGGAGCTGTTGAAATCGAGGAACAGCCACGCGAACAGCAGGAACGGTCCGAAGATCAACAGCGGCAGAGGCTCGCGCCGCATTTTGTAGAGACCTGCAGCCGCGAGCAGCGTGATGACGATGTTGATCAGCGGCGCGCGAAATGGCCGCAGAAAGAAATCGTCCGCAACCTGGACGAGTCCGGGACGCGTCGGACTGAGGAACGAATCGATCGAGCGGATGTACTGCTCGTGTTTCGTGAGCGCCGTGCGATACACCTCCCAGCCGCCGCTCAACGAAGCGGCAGTGCCGTACGTCGCCACGATGATGACCACCACGATGACGGCGCCGATGACCGCCGTCCGGCGCCGGTGCAGGAACGCGAGGACGAACGGCCCGAACCCGATCAGCAGGTTCTGCGGGCGAAATCCGGCCGCGATGCCGAGGACGACCGCACCGCCGATCAATGCGGCGTCGCTGCGTCGTCCGCGCAAAAGCAACGCGGCGGCGAGCAAAGCCAGCACGAGCGACGGTACATCGCTCAGCGCGGTACCACCGTAGAACCAGACGTTCGGAAAGAACGCTAGCAATAGCGCGGATGCGAGCGCCGCAAACGCAGGCAGGGGCAGCTCGCGCGCGAGGAAAAACATCGCCGGAAAGATGAAGAGCGACGCGAGCACCACAACGCACTGGATGGCGGGAAACGCGTCGACATTTGCGAGCATCGCGATGACTTTCGCGAACGCGATGAACAGCGGAAACCCCGGCGGATGCGGATGATGCGCGATGACGTCGTAGTCGCGCAACGCGAGCGCGAACAGTGCTTCGTCCCAGTCCCACAACGTGCGCGACACCGCCGGCCAGCGCGACAGCGCCACGATGATCGCGAGCGACCACGCCGCGATCCGCTCGTTCCGCGTGAGTGGCTTCAGTGCACCGGCGTCCATGACAATCGATCCAGCCGCAATCCGAGCGCGCGTGTGTCGCGCGAGTTTCCACGCGTCGCCGGCACGACGGTCTTGTTCGTCACGAGCCGCAGTTCGTTCGCCGCGCCTTCACGCGACTGCAACGTCCACGAGCGCTCCACCTCCGCGACCGATGACGTGATGCGATCGATCGGCGCCCCGTTCCACAGCACATCGACGATGATCGGCGGCGGAAGCGAATCGACCTGCAGATAGATGCGCAGCGTGACGATGCCCGCGCCGCGAATCGACGGCAGCAGCACCACGCCTTCCTTGTTCATCCAGCGATAGGAACGCGAGGGCGTCCCTTCGAGCTCGTGCCAACCGCCGCCAAAGCGGAGCAGCGTGGAGGCCGGAGTGACCGATGCCTCGAAGCTACGCTGACGCAGCACTTTCCAGAGCGTCTTGCGCGGACGGATGAACGTGTGGCCGCCCTCGCGGAGACGCCAGTCCACAAGCCACGAGTGGCCGTGCTCCGGCGGAATCTCTTCGACGTTTTCAAAGAAATGCACCGGCCGCCCCGCGAGCACATAGCTTGCCTGCGGCCCATAGCCCGCGTGCACGTATACCGGCGTCGAAGCTGGCGCGTTGTCGCGCACCCACTTCATCGCAGCCACCGCGGGCGCATCGGTCTCACGTTGCATCTCCAGCGCGGGCCACGTCCAGGCGATGAACACGAGCACGACCGCGCTGCACAACGCAATCTGCGCTTTGCGGCCAAAGAGCAGGAACCCGTCCGCGGCGAGCAGCGCATGCATCGGGAGATAGCCGATCGCGTAACGCCCGGGCGTATTGATGTCGAGGTTGAGCCACGTGGTCACGGCGAGTGGCGTGAAGATCGCGAACGTGAGGAGCGGTTGCATGCGACGGCGCACGAGCGCCGCAATGACCGACATCGCCGCGGCGAGCGCGAGCGCGTTCAGAACGTCCTTCTGTCCGAACGGCCGGAGCATGAAGGTCTTGGCCGCGTCGTACAACGATCCGCGTCCGGGATTGCGCCATGAGTCGATCTCGCGCACGTACGTGCTCTGGTCGCGCACAATCCAGATGTAGTCGGCAATGCTGCGCGACGCTAGCGCGGCGCCCAGGTAGCTGCCGGCGACGACCGCCAATCCGAGGAACATTGCGGCCGCGATCGCACGATACGACTTGGCGCGGAACTGCATCCAGGTCGCCATCAACGCGGGCACCGCACCCACAAACAGATTCGCCGGGCGGAAACCGGCCGCGATTCCGAGCACGACCGCGCCCGCGATGTACGCGCGTACATCGGTTCGTCCGCGCAGCAGTAATGCACACCCGACGAACACGATCGCCGTCGCGGGCACGTCGCTGAATCCCGTGCCGCCGTACACCCACACGTTCGACAGGAATGCGTACACCGCAGCGCCGCCGACAGCGGTCGTGAAGTCGAAACCGATCTCGCGCGCGAGCCAGTACAGCGCCGGAAAGATGAACATCGCGCCGAGGACGACGATCACCTGCAGGGAACGGAATTCGTCGAGGCCGGTGACCGCCACGAGCTTCGCGGCCGCAATGAACAACGGATAGCCGGGCGGATGCGGGTGATGTTCGGCCACTTCATAGTCGCGGACACCGAGGGCGAAGAGAGCTTCGTCCCAGTCGCAGAGGGATTGGGCGACCGCGAGGAAACGCGTCAGCGCAATGGCGATCGAAAGCGCGAGGACGATCCGGCGTTCCATGATGGCCGCAGCCATCACGACGCTCCGGTGCGGCGCCAGGACCACCCTTGCAACATCAAACCGAGCTCGCGATTGTCGTGGCTACCGTGCTGCGCCGGGATGAAGGCGTGACTGAGCTCGATGCGCAGCTGGTTCACGCGGTCCGCACGCGGGCGCACGACATAGCGCACTTCGTTCTCCGACTTCGCGACGATCGTCCCGAGCTGCTGGCCGTTGAACGCGAATGCGACGTGCACCGGATGCCGGAACACATCCACCGGCACATGGAACTGCAGCCGCAACTCCCGCTCCTCGGCACTCGCGCCGAAAAGCATGACCGATGTTTTCTTCGACCAGCGCCACGTGTTCTGGCCATCGTCTTCGATGTTGTACCAGCCGCCGTCGACGAAGCCGACCACTTCGCGCGTCGGCTGCACGAACGCCTCGAAGGCGCGCTTGGTGACGATGTTCCAGGTGCGATTCCGCGGGCGGAGAAATCCGATCGCGCCGTCCGGCGGTGGCGAGAGCGCGATGTACCACCCGTTGGATGCGCCACGATGCGCGAGAATCTGCGCCGTCGATGTCACCGTCAGCCGCTCATGCTTCGGCAGAAAATACGTCGTCCACGGGTTCGCGCTGCCGTGGACGAAGATCGTGGAGGTCGGCGGCACGTGATCGCGCAGCCACTTCGCGGCGGCAGTCGGCGGCGCTTCGGTAGTGCGCGGCGATTGGAACGCGGGCCATCCCCACGTAATCAAGCGGCCGAGGAGGAGCGCGACGACGACGGCGTGAATGGCGATGCGCGCGCGCGGCAAACGCCGCGCTAGCGCATCTGTTCCTTCCACCGCCAGGATCACGATCCCGGCGAGGTAGTTGAGCGAGAAGCGGCTCGTGCCCGCGGGATTCGCTGCAAGCGCAGAGAACAGAAAGAACGGCGTGAACGTCAGCAGCACTTCGGCGACGACACGACGGCGTCCGATCACGATCGCGACGAGCGCGAGCAGGTTCATCGCCAGTGCGACTTTCGCGGAGTCGAACGGATCGAGCTGCATGCGCATCACTTCGAGGAGCGGCGGCCGCTCTTTGCTGGCGATGGTGTCGGCGTTCTTCACGTAGTTCGAGTGACCGCGCAGCGAGGCGATGTAGCCGTCGACACCGGTCGCAAGCGCCGCCGCGCCGTAGCCGATGCCGACGAGCAGCACCAGCAGAAGCGAGCCCGCGATCACCGCACGGAAGCGTCGCGCGCGCAACTGTTGCACCGTCGCGATCGTCCACGGGAACACGGCCAC
This sequence comes from Thermoanaerobaculia bacterium, assembly GCA_035626775.1. GTDB lineage: Bacteria > Acidobacteriota > Thermoanaerobaculia > Gp7-AA8 > Gp7-AA8 > QHVT01. The sequence continues at coordinate 82,309 of DASPNA010000108.1, read as the reverse complement.
CACCGCGTTCTGCGGGCGCACGAGAATGCCGGCCGCCATCAGGACCGATGCGATCACGTACCCTCGCATGCTGAGGCCCGCCAGGAGATATGCGGCGATCGCAGCGAGGAACAGAACCATGCCCAGCGGATCGCTGAACGCGGTGCCGCCGTAGAACCAGATGTTCGGCATGAACGCGAACAACAGCGCCGCCGCGAGGGACGGGACAAAGTCGAGCCGGAACGCGCGCGCGGCCGCGAACATCACCGGGAACACGAAGATCGACGCGACGACATTCACCGCCTGCAGCGCGTGAAAGTCGGAGTCGGCAAAGAACCGCGCGAGCTTGCCGAGGAGGATGAAGAGCGGGAAGCCGGCCGGATGGGGCTGGTGAATGGCGACGTTGTAATCGCCTACCGCGAGGCAAAAAAGGACTTCGTCCCAGTCCCACGGACCGAGCGAGAGCGTCGCGAAACGCGTGACCGCGACGACGGCGGCGAACGCGACTACGATCCGGCGTTCGTTTCGCGTGAGATCCCAAAACATCGGCCGCGCAGCTTAACGCAACCGACATCTCGAGCGACGGGCTCTCAGCCCGTCGAATCCGCCGCCACGACGGGCTGAGAGCCCGTCGCTCCAGATGGGTACAAGGGCATCGATCTCGCAGACCTTGCCCGCCGATGGCGGACCGGGGAGTTCGGCGCCGGTGGAATCTCGACTCGAACGGGATCCGGCGCGAAGGCAGTAAGGAAAAGGGCTTCACTTACCGGTTCGCCGACGGCGCGCCAGTCGAGGATGAGAAAGTGCTCGCGCGCATCGCGAAGCTGCGCATCCCGCCCGCGTGGCAGAACGTCCGCATCGCCCGCGGCGAAACCGCCCCCCTCCAGGTCCTCGGCGTCGACAAGAAGGGCCGCACGCAATACCTTTATCACCAGCGTTTCCGCGCGCAGCGCGAGGAAGCGAAGTTCAAGCGCGTGGTCGAGTTCGGCGAGTCGCTGCCCGCGCTGCGGCGCCGCGTGCGCGCCGATCTCAAAGGCAGCGAGCTCGAGCGGCAGCGCGTGCTCGCGGCGATGGTGCGGCTCATCGATCAGGGCTTCTTCCGTATCGGCAATGACAAGAGCGCGGAGGCGGAGTCGACATTCGGGTTGTCCACCATCCGCAGCTCGCACGTGCAGGTGGATGGACGAATCGTCCGCTTCGACTACATCGGCAAATGGAGGAAGCAACAGCAGCGCGCAGTCACCGATCCCGACGTCGCAAGCATCGTGCAGGAGCTCAAGAAGACCAAGACACGGGCAGAGACTGACGACGAGCTGTTCAAGTTCGCGAACAATGGCCGCGTGATCAACGTCAAGGACCGGCACGTGAACGATTACATCCAGTCGATCATCGGCAAGGATTTCACGGCCAAAGACTTTCGTACGTGGGCGGGCACGCTGCTCTGCTCCATCGCGCTGGCGATGCAAGGGCAAGGGACGAGCAAGGCGGATCGCAAGCGGCGGATCCGCAAAGCGGTCACCGTGACGGCCGAGCAACTCGGCAACACGCCGGCGGTGTGCCGCTCGTCGTACATCTGCCCGCGGCTGCTCGACGAGTACATGGAAGGGAAGCCGTTCGAGATGTTGCGGAAGACGCGCAAGGGATCGCCGGTGGTGCGCGTCGGACTGTCGCTCGAGGAGCGCGCGCTGTTGAAGTTTCTGCGCGAGACGATCGCCGATCGCCGCCGCACACCGCGCGCAGCATGACCTTATTCGATTCGCTCCGTGAGGAATGGGAGCGGCTGCAGGACGACAGCTCGACCGATTCCTTCTTCGCATCGTGGACGTGGTGCAGCACGTGGGTCCGGCATTTCGGAAGCGATGAGCAACTGGCGCTGGTTACCGAGCGTGACGCCGGCGGCGCGTTGATCGGTCTCGCGCCTCTGTCGATCACACGCGGCCGCGCGGGGATCGCCCAGCTCGGATTCATCGGTGCCGCCGCGCCGGTCGAGCACTTTGACTTCATCGTGAAGCGCGGCCTGGAAGCGGTCGCGGTGCCGGCCATGCTCGCGAAGATCGAGGCCATTCCGCACGATGTGTTGTGTCTCGCCAACATCCTCCCCGACTCGCCCTCACTGCCGCTGCTGCGCGCGTCGGGCATCGCGTTCGAGGAAAGCGAAGGTCACGTGGCGCCAGTGCTCGAATTGCCCGGCGACATGGAGTCGGTGCTCGCGCCGCTGCCGAAGAAGAAGAACGAGCGCTTCCGCTATTACCGCCGCCGCATCGATCGCGATTTCCCCAACGACTGGTCGTGCGCGACCGCGACGTCAGCCTCGGAGATCGATGATGCATTCGGCGTGCTGGTGCGATTGCACCAGAAGCACTGGACGTCGCGCGGCGAACGCGGCGCATTCGCGGACGAACGGCTCACCGCGTTCTATCGCGACCTCGCCCATTGCGCCGCCGAACGCGGCTGGCTGCGCATGTACCGTCTCATCGCCGGCGGAAAGGTCGTGAGCGTCGATTTCGCGTTCGTGTATCGCGGCCGCTTCCATCACTTCATCAACGGGACCGATTTCGAGTCGGAAGTCGACAGCCCCGGCGCGGTGCTGCACTACTGCATGATCGAGCGCTGCATCGCCGAAGGGGTGCGCGAGTACGACATGATGTGGGGCGAGCACGATTACAAGTACGACTGGGGCGCAAAGAGGCGCGCCGATCGCACGTTCACGTTCTACGCAACGACGCGCGCGCGCGTCGTCAGACGCGCGCGCGAACTGGTGCACCGGCTGCTATGGAGTGCGGCGGCAAAGCCGCCGCTTTCAAAAGCGGTAGCGGCAGCTGCCGCGCGGGCATTGCGGCGGCTGCGGCCGCCGCTGTGAAAGCGGCGGCTGTGCCGCCGCACTCCATCGTCTCAGAACGTCTGCCCGACCCAGAAACTGGTGCGGTACTCCTTCTCCAGCTCCTTGAAATCGTAGCGGCGCGCGAAGTCCCAGTTGAGTTGCAGCCCGAGCAGGTTGAACGACACGCCGAGACCGACCGATGCCTTCGGGTCCTTCAATTGACCGTTCTCCATGAACTTGAACGGGCGTCCGTCGAAGCGCGCCGCGCCGATGTCGAAGAACAGCGCGCCGCGCACTTGCTGCAGCACGACGATCGGCGTGGCCAGGACGTCGATCAGCGGAAAGCGCAACTCCACATTCGCGAAACCGGCGTACTGTCCGACGAGCGTACGGAAGTCATAGCCGCGCAGCGTATTGAGGCCGCCGAAATACGCGAAGTTCGGCGCGTTGCCGTCCGACCACGTCCCATAAAACCGGGTCGCCAGCAGCGTGCGCGCGCTGATCTGGAAATACTCGCGCCAGTCGATGGAGAGGTCCGCGCTGAGTGCGCCGCCGTCTTCCATGTCCGCGGCATACGCCGCGCCGACCTGATAGCGGCGTCCGGAGACCGGGCCGAAATACTTCCACACCGCGCTGTCGCCGCTGAACGTGGCGCTGACGATCGGGAACGTATCCTGCCGCGCTTCGTAAACCGCGATATCGGGTCCGCCGAGAAGATCGGGCACGAAGCGCGGGTAGAAGTAATCGCGGTTCAGGTAGCCGGCGCCGCCGTCGATGCGGTGATAGCGGCTGAACGGATAACTGACCAGACCCATTGCGCCGGTCTCGCGATACAACTGGCGCCGGTCGAAATCGCCGCTCTCGAGGTTCTGCGTGATAAAGAACGAGCGGTTGTCGAAGATGCGCGCGCCCCAGCTCGTGCGCTTGCGCATGTCGAGATAGAGGAAGTCGAAGTTCGAGAACGACGCAACCGAGTCGAGCGACGCGATGAACCGGCGTCCGCCGAGCATGTCGCTCATGAATACCGTCGTGCGCGACACGAAGAGCTGATCGGAGCTCACGCCCGCGTTGACGGACACGTCTTCGATGAAAAGCTTGAAGCCGCCGGTACGCTCGATCTTCTCCTCGTCGAGGAAGAACTCGGAGGTCGAGCGGAACATCGACCGTTCTTCCGCCGCGATCGGCGCGGACGGCAACGTGGTTTTCTCCGCGACGCGCAGCGGCTTGTCGGTCGGCGTCGAATAGAGCCGCCACTGGCCCTTGTAGTACGACGAGAAGACCATCCGCTCTTTGTTGTTCTCGCCGATGAACACGACCGGTGTGAACGAGCCGGCGACGACGTCGGTGTACTGCAGCAGGTCGCCGGTCGCGAGATCGAGCGAATAGATGTTGTACGCAGCGAAGTTCGTCGGATCGGGTTTCGGCGTGCCTTCCTCCGGCCGCGCCGCATCCTCCGCGCGCTCCAGGATCGCCACCGCCTCGGGGATGTTGCGGCCGGTCTGCTTGTCGGACGCGAAGAAGAGGCGCTTGCCGTCCGGGCTGTAGTACGCGTCGATGTCGTTCCAGTCACCGGTCGTGAGCTGGAAGCGCTCGGTGCGCTTGTTGAGATTCACGCGATACAGCTTCGCGTACTCCTCGCCGACCGATGAATAGATGAGCGATTGGCCGTCCGGCGAGAACACCGGTGCGCCGTCGAAAAACGCGTCGTTCGTGACGTTCTCGATCTCGCCGCTCTGGACGTCGTAGATGAAGATGTCGGACTGATTGCCGCGGATGCCGGCGAATGCGACGCGCATTCCGTCGGGGGAATACGCCGGCGCGAGCTGCTGCTCGACGTCCATCGGAATCGACTTCACGATCGAGCCGGTGAGCGGATTGAGAAGCAGCAGGTTGCGGCCGCGCTCCTTCTTCACGAACAGCGCGACCTGATCGCCGCTCGGTGCGAACGCGACGTCGCGTCCCATCACCGGCGCGGTGGTCATCGCCTGCACGATCGGATATTCGTAGCGGCTGGTGTAGCCGGCCGTCAGATTCTTGAGGAGGCGCCGCTCCGGGACGTTCATCAGCGCCAGATCGATGTCGTCCTTGTAGGTCGTGAAGCCGACCAGCAGATCGCCCGACGGCGACGGCACCGGCGAGATCTCGTTGCTCGGATCGTTCGGATCGATCTTGAACGGCTCGCCGTACTCCTGCGGCTCTCCCTTCGCGACCAGAGCCGGGAGGTACTGCTTGCGCAGCCACGTGCGGAAGCGGCTGTCGAAATCGTCGGGCGTCAGGTTGTACGCGCGCTTGAGCGCGCGGTCGATGCTGCCGCCGAGGGTGTTGCGGTATTCGTAGATGAAGTCGCGGAGCCCGTCCCAACCGTACTGCTCCTGCATGAACTGGAACACGGCGTGGCCGAAGCGATACGCGAAATAGCCCTGCGGATTGAGGCTGACGCGCGGGATGCGGTCATTCACCACCGCATCGCGCAGCACCATCCGGTCGCGCGAATCCTCATCCTCGGCCATGAACGACGCCAGGCCTTCCATCAGCCAGGTCGGCGGATTGGCGGTGAGGTTCTTGCCGAACTTCCCCTGGAAGAAGATCTCGTACTCGAAGATGTGCGTGAGCTCGTGCCGGATCAGCTCGAGGAGCTTGTCGTCCGGCATGTCGATCGGCAGCACCATGCGGTTCTTCGCCGGCTCGGCGAACGCGCCGACGCCTTCCGGAACGAAGTTCAGCATCACGTTCGTCTGCTCGAATGCGGAGTGCGTGGCGTAGAAGATCAGCGGGATCTTTTTGGAGACCTGGAAATTGAACTTCTTCGACAGGTCGAGATACGCGCTCTCGGCCGCGTCGACGACGCGCTGCAGCGAGGCGCGCTCCTCCTCGTAGAAATAGACGTCGAAGTGCGTGGAGTGGTAGACGCTCCACTGGAAGTCGTCGTAGACGATCTTGTTCTGGCCGAACGGATACGCCGGCACGGCCGCGAGGACGAGAATGAGGAGGACGACGACTCTCTTCAAAGAAAGCCTCCTAGTTGGTGAACACGTAGCGTGAGCCCGACGTCTCCTGGGCCACGAAGATGCCGACGAGCTGCGATTCGAGGGCGCGCAGGTTTTCGAAGAGGCCGAGGATCTCGTCGTAGTTGCGCTGGTCGAATTCCTTGAAGTCGCGGAAGTTTTCTTCCAGGATCATCTCGCCCGTATCGCCGTCGAACACCGCGAGGTCGATGTCGAACACGAAGCCGGTGGCCTCGACCAGCACCTGCCGCTGATACGTACGGCCGTCGAGGGGCGAGACGTAATCCTCCGCCTTGTATCCGGCGCGGTCGTTGATGTCGAAGTCGACCACGCCCGAGACGATGAAATCCGCGCCGGTGCGCGCGCCCATTTCCTTCCAGTAATCGCGCGCCGCCTTGAGCGTCTTGATGTCGTTGCCGGGCAGGCGGGTCTGCGAAACGTCGACGAGCCGGAGTTTCGTCGACTTCGCGATCTGCTTCTTCATGTACCGCTGAAACTCCTGCTGCACGTCGACTTTGGCGGCGCGGTCACCGCGCTTCTCGCCTTTGGACGCGATCACGAACGGCGCGAACGCGAGCTTCTCGTCGCCGCTGATCTGCAGCTTCGGCTTGACCGGCAGCTTCAGCTTCACTTCCATCACGTCCGCGGAAAGAGCGAGCGGCAGAAAAACGGCGAGCGCGATTGCGATGCGTTTCATGGGGCACCTTCCAGCGGCGGATTCGTAGTGGTGGTGTCGGTGGTGTCGGTCACGACCGGCGTGGGCGGCTCCGGCGCGGTCATTGTCGTCGTGATGGTGGTGGTGATCGCCGCCGGGGCCGTAGTGGCCGTCGACGCGACTGCAGGTTTCGCGTCACGCTTCTTGCCGCGCTGCATGAACTCGACGTAGCGGCTGTAGTTCTTCTGGATGTATTCGTTCGAGCGGTCGAGGCGCAGCGCTTCGCGATACTCGCGCGCCGCCGCTTCGAAGTCGCCCGTGGCCTCGTACGCGACGGCGAGGTTGTTGTGCGCCATGGCGTCGTCAGGCTTGATCTGCGTGGCGCGGCGGAAGCGGAACATCGCTTCGCGCCAGAGATTCAACTTCGCCATGCGCACGCCGAAGCGGCTCTGGGTTCGGGCATCCGACATGTCGCCGCCGCCGCTGGAGCGGCAGCCGGTGAATCCGAGCGGCAACGCGAGAATGGCTACGAGGAATAGCGATGACGTCGTGAACGCGCGCTTCATCGAGAACCCCCTGTGCGCGCAGCAGTATACTTGCGCCGTTCCCACCGGCCGCTCACGGTCCGCGCACAGCATTCCTTCGCCGGCACCGACCCACACATGCACGATGACGCCGCGCGCGATCTGCTGATCGCGCTCTCTCTCGTTCCGTTCCTCACGCCCAACCGCACCCGCCTGCTGCTCGAGAACTTCGATCCCGTTTCCACGATCTGCAATGCGTCCCCCAGGCTGCTCGAAGAGGTTTTGAGCCTAACTCCCGAGCAGGCCGCGCAGGTGAGAAATCCGTTAACACCGGCGGTCGCGGAACTGCGCGCGTCGACGATCACGCTACTCGACGAGGCGTATCCGTCTCTCTTGCGGCACATCCCCGATCCGCCGCTCGCATTGCACTTCCGCGGCGATCCGTCCCTGCTCGCGCGTCCGGCGCTGGCGATGGTCGGCTCGCGGCGCGCATCCGTTTACGGGATCAACGCCGCGGAACATCTCGCGCGGCAACTCGCCCCCACCGGTCTCGTCATCGTCTCCGGCCTCGCCCTCGGCATCGACTCCGCCTCGCATGCCGCCGCACTCGAATCAGGCGGCACGACCATCGCCGTCCTCGGCACGGGCATCGACGTGACCTATCCGCGCGCGAACCGGCGACTGTTCGAGCGCATCGAGCAGCACGGCCTGGTCATTACCGAGCTGCCACCCGGCACACCACCGCGGCCGGAACGATTTCCGGCGCGCAATCGCATCATCTCGGGACTCGCGTACGGAACGCTGATCGTCGAAGCGACGTCACGCAGCGGATCGCTGATCACCGCGCGGATGGCCGCGGAGCAGGGACGCGACGTCTTCGCGGTGCCGGGCTCGATCTTCTCGCCGGGATCGGAGGGAACGCATCGTCTCATTCAGTACGGCGCGAAGCTCGTGCTCGACGCGGACGATGTGCTGCATGAATTGCGTGCGGATGTACGCGCACAGTTGGAAGTGCGTTCCGATGAGCAACCGCCGGACGCGCCGCTGGGCGATGTGCTGGCCGCGCTCACCCGCGAGGAAGGCGCACATATCGACAACGTCGCCGCGCGACTCGGCCGCACACCTGCGGCAGTGGCCGAGTCGCTACTGCAGCTCGAGCTCGATGGGTGGATTCGTGCGCTGCCGGGAGCGAGGTACGTGCGGGTGCGGTGATGACGAGTACCTCGGGGTTCCTCGGAGGGAAGAGAAACCAGCGCGATGCCTCAGCCCCTCCGAGGAACTCCGAGGTAGCCGAGGTACTCCGAGGTACTAAGCCTCGCGTGCGCTCTTGATCGTCATCGCCACGATCGCGACCGGCACGCCCCATGTGATCAGCTTGCGGAACACCTTCGGCATGCCGAAACCGACCAGCACGCCGAGGACCGCGCCGCCGGCGACGAGCTGCGGCGCGTAGGCCGTAGCCAGCGTCTTCGGGTCGAGGTTCGTGCGCAGGTGGCGATCGAGCTCGTCGATGCGGTCGCCGACCCCGTCGCGTGCGCGCGTGATCGCGCGTTCGATGTACTGCTTCTGGTCCGTCTCGCCCATTTACCGGCTCCTCACTCGCGCGACGTCCGCCTTCAGCGAATCGATGTCACCACGGATGTGATCGATCGATTGGGTCGGGACGAAGTTCACGCCCTGCAGTTTCTTCTTACCCATCATCACCAGGACGCCCGCGGCGGCGAACAGCACCACGGTCACGATCAGCGACGAAAGCCACGCCGGCACGCCGAGCGCGACCAGGCCGAGGGTGATGGTGACGAAGAGGAAGGCGATGCCGATGAGACCGAGGAAGAGCGCGGCGGCCATGAGTGCGGCGCCGCCGCCGAGCTTCGCCGCCGACTCCTTCAGCTCCAGCTTCAACAACGCGATCTCACTGCGAAACAGGTTCGACAGATCGGCGGTCAGATCTTTGATGATCGTGCCGAGCGAACGCTCGGACTCAGTTGCGGTGTAGTTGCTCATGTTGCACTCCGTCGAGCAAGAGCGTTACCAAAGCGGCGCGCAGTCTATCCGGTTTGCGTGATGTCCTACTTCTTCACCGCCCGGCGGCGCGGTGCGGTGAGCGTCGCGAATGCGCTGACGGCCTGCGTCTCGACCTTGCCGTCCGACGCGGTCACACTGCACCGCAACGTCGTCCCGACGCGGACGCGATCGCGCGAGAGCGCATCGGTGCGTGCGGCAGAGGTGACGTCGCGAACCACTTCATCGTTGATCGTCCAGCGATAGCGATACGACACGACGTCGTAGTCGGGATCGGCGAACTGCAAACCCTCGACGCGGCAGACAGGCACCGCTCCCGGAACGATCACCGGCGCCTCGAACTCCACCGTGTACGCGCTCGGCGGGCGATTGACGATGGTGCCCGACGACGCGCTCACGACCGTGAACGGCGCGGCGAGCAGTTGTTCGCCGTCCGCTCTCAGTTTGAGCGTCCAGGTGCCGAGGCGATTCAGATCGACTTCAATGCCCCACCATACGGAGACGAGCGATGCGTCGTAATTCACGAGCGTGCCCGCGGCGGCGATCATGTCGCCGGCCGAGCCGGGGGGATCGAGCGTCAGCTGGTACTGCGTGCTTGCGCCGACGTTCGCGATCTCGGCCTTGAAGTAGACCGTGCGCGCGCCGCTCTTGAACGTGCCGGTGTGCGGCGCTTCGTCATGAGGCGCTGCGCGGAAAGTCCCGAACGATTCCGTGCTGAAGGTCGCGCCGAACGCGACCGGCCTGCCGACCGTCGGCATCTGTTCCTGATGCGGAAGGATCGAGCGGCCGGCGCGGCATGGACCGGCCAGCGGCTCGACCGGCGCGCCATTGAGCGTGGTCTCGAAGTGAATGTGCGGCGCGCGGCTCGGGCCGCTGCTGCCCACGAGACCGATCTGCGTGCCGGCCGGAACGAAGTCGCCGACCTGCACGGTGATGCTGTTGCGGCGCAGGTGGATGTACTGCGAACGCTCGTCGTTGCCGTGGCGGAGGTAGACGTAGTTCGCGCGGAAGCTCGGGTCGGCGGTGATGTTCTCGTCGGGCTCGCCGTCGTGGATGTCGACGACGACGCCGTCGCGCACCGCGAACACCGGCACTCCGATGCGCTGCTCGAGGAAGCTGCGGATGTACGGATCGTGGCCTGTGTGGCCGTCGTACGTCAGGCGCGTGCAGTTGAAGTCGCGGATGCCGGGACCGGCATCGAGATCGACAAAGTACGGGATGGCGTGATCGATGTTCACCAGGCCGGCGACGGGCATGACGTTCATCGCCGAGGGCTCGGTCTGGGTGGCGTTCGCGGCGACACCTTCGGCGGCGATGCGCAATTCGCGCGGCGCCTGATGGACCTCTTCATGAGCGGTGGAGAGCGGAGTGACGTGCATTTCGCGCACGGTTGCGGAGGCCATCGCGTTGGCCGTCACGAGAACCGCGGCAGCGAGGATCGAACGTTTCATGGGTAAATCCCCCGGGAGTTGGTTGAAGAAGAGAGAGAACTTGACGGCGTCAACAGCCGCCAACGATGCCCGCTAGTGCAAGCGTGTTGCCGGGATGAGCCGCCTCATCCGTGTCGTGTTTGGCGCGCCCGTGGCACTGCCCCGCGCCGTGGAACCGCTTCTGCGCGTCGGCGTCATCGTCGAATCGCTCACTCCGCCGGCGTGGATCGCACGCGCCATCGAGAACATCGCCGCATCGCCACATGCGGTGCTCGCGCAGATCATTCGCTGCGGACGCACCGCGGCGATGCGCGAGCCGCACGGACTGCTGACAAGGATTTACACGCGCGTCGATGCAAATCGCTTCCGCACGCGCGATGACGCGCTCGAGCCGCGCGAGCTGTCGGTGGTGATGCCGCATGCGGACGGGCAGGAGCTCGACGTGATCGTGACGTTCTGCGATTGCGCGCCGGTCACGCGCGCGCGGTTCGGCGTGTGGACGCACGAGCTGCCTGACGGCCTCCACGAGCTGGCCACGCAACAGACGCACACGATCGCCGCGTTGAGGAACGTCGATGACGGCACAGTCATCGCGAGTGCGCGCGTGGCCACCGATGCGATCTCGCTCCATCGCGCGATGAACCGCCTGCGGTGGAAGTGCGCGACCCTCGCGACAACTGCGCTCCGCGATTTGCGAACATCTGGAACGACGGGCTCTCATCCCGTCGACGATTCACATCGACGGGCTGAGAGCCCGTCGTTCCAGATGGGTTCCCTCGCCAAGATTGCCACCCGCTTCCTGGTTCAGAAAATCCGCGACGTGGCCACGAATGAGCAATGGTTCGTCGCCTTCCGTTTCGGAGGCGACATCGACGATCTCCGCTCGTTCCATCGCATCGAGCCGCCGCGCGATCGTCTGTGGGCCGATCCGTTCGTGATCCAGGACGGCGACCGTGCGTGGATCTTCGTCGAGGAGATGCTCTTCGCCGATCATCGCGGCGCACTCGCCGTCATCGAAGCGCGCCGCGACGGCACGTGGTTGCCGCCCGTGCGCATCCTCGAGCGTCCGTATCACCTCTCGTATCCGTGCGTATTCCGCTGGAACGGCGATTTCTACATGGTCCCCGAGACCGGCGGCGATCGGACCGTGCAGCTCTTTCGCGCCACCGACTTTCCGCTGCGATGGGAACAAGTGAGCGTCCTGGTGCGCGACATCGAAGCGGTCGACGCGACACCGTTCGAGCACGAAGGCCGCTGGTGGATGTATCTCACCACGCCGTCGACGCCGAACGTGTACGACGAGCTCTCGCTCTACGTCGCCGACACGCCGCTCGGCCCATGGACGCCGCATCGCCGCAACCCGATCCTCTCCGACATCGTCGGCGGACGCTGCGCGGGCCGCCCGTTTCGTCGCAACGGCGCGCTGATCCGCGCGGCGCAGGACGGCGCGAAACGCTACGGCCACGCCATGCAACTCCGCGAGATCATCACGCTCTCCGACGATGCATGGGAAGAGCGCGCGATCGGCCGCATCCTCCCCGATTGGGCAGCGGGGATCGGCGGCACGCACACGCTGAACGTCGACGGGGAGGTGATGGTGGTGGATGGGTTTCGGGATCGGCTCGCGGTGCGGTCGTGAGTCGCATTTGTTCGTGAGTCGCAGAGTCGCAGAGTCGCAGAGGGTTGCTGCACGGACTTCTCCGCCTCCTCCCACAACGCGAAGCGCGCCACAAGGAAAGCGTGAGAGGCCGACGCTCTGAGACTCTGAGACTCTGAGACTTTGCAACTGTCCCTCCCCCCGCCCCCCGGCGCACTTCCTGCACGAAGGGCCGCGCATGACGCTCGGCCGATTGACCGCGCGCGCCGCGGTCTGGGCGTTCGTCTCGACCGCCGGCACGAAGATCATCACACTCGTCGGTCTCGCCCTTCTCGCGCGCATCCTCGCGCCGCGCGAATTCGGACTGCTCGCATTCGCGATGACGTACATCGCGGCCGCCGAGGCGATCGGCGATCTCGGCTCGGGCGTCGCGCTGGTCTACTGGCCCGATCGCCGCGACGACGCCTCGCAGGTCACGTTTCTGATCAACGCGATCGGCGGTTTGTTCTGGTGCGGGCTCACACTCATCCTCGCGCCATTCGTCGCGAACTTTTTCCAGAGTCCCGCCGGCACGCCGATCGTCCGCCTCCTCGCCGTCAGCTTCATCCTCAAGTTCCTCGGCAACACGCACGACGCGCTCGCGCAGAAAGACCTCGCTTTCCGCAAGCGCCTCATCCCCGACCTCGGCCTCGCACTTTTCAAAGCAGGCGTCGCAATCGTTCTCGCGTATCAAGGCTTCGGCGCGTACAGCCTGGCATGGGGACACATCGCCGGCACCGGCGCGCGCACGCTGCTCCTCTGGATCGCCATTCCGTGGCGGCCGAAGTTTCGCGTGCCGTGGGATCTCGTGAAACCGATGCTCCGCTACGGACGAGGCATCATTTCCGTGAACGCGCTCGGCGTCATCGGCCATCACGCCGACATGGCCATCGTCGGCCGCTTCCTCGGCGTCACGGCGCTCGGCCTGTATCAGATGGCGTCGAAAGTGCCCGAGGCGACGATCATCGTGGTGCTATGGGTGACGAGCAAGATCCTCTTCCCGGCATTCGCAAAACTGCAGGCCAGCGGCGCATCGATGCACAGGCCGTACATTCTCGCGACGAAGTACGTCGCGGCGGTGACGATGCCCGCGGCCACCGGACTCGCGGTCCTCGCGACACCCGCGATCCTCGTCGCGTTCGGGCCGGCGTGGAGACCGGCCGCTCCGATTCTCGCCGCGCTGGCCATCAACGCGGCGCTGCGCGGAATCGGAACGCAGGGCGGCGATCTGCTGAAAGCCGCCGGTCACGCGCAACTGCACGCGCGCATCGCACTCTTCAAGATGATCCCCGGCGTCCCGCTGATGCTGCTCGGCGCCACCACAGGCAACGCGGTGTGGGTCGCGGCGGCGCTGGCGACGGCATCGGCCGTGGCAAGCACGATCGATCTCACCGTCACCTCGCGCGTGATGAAGATCCCGCTGCGCGACACGCTCGCCGCGTGCGTGCCGAGCTTCATCGCGAGCATCGCCATGGGCGCGGCGCTTTTCGCATGGCTCCGCTGGGCCGCGCACGCCACACCCGTCATGCAACTCTTCGGCGGCGTCATGCTCGGTGCCATCGTCTACGCCGCGGTCCTCGCGTTCGTCGACCGCGACTTCTTCCGCCGCGCGCGGGCGCACTTTTTCTCTGGTCTCCCTTTTGCTCCTGTGGCGAACGGGACGACGGAGGAATTGTGAAGTCACGAACCGTTTGGATAGTGGTTGCCTTCTGCGCAACGACAGCCACGCTCACCGCGCAACCACTCGGCCGGCAGGACGCACCGGTCTTTCGCCAGGAACTGCGGCTGCAGCCGATGTACTTCGGCAACTTCTTTCAGGCACCGATCGGCTCCGGCCTCGAGGAAGACATCCGCGGCCTCGGCGTCGAATATCGCGCGGCGTATCGCGTGTGGACCGGCACCGACGCGTTCGGCCATCTCAACGTGCTCGACTTCGATGAGCGCGGCAAGAAGACCAGCTACGGCGGGCGCGTCGGCCTCGCGCACGATGGTGAACGTCACGACTACAGCGCGTACGTCGATCACGGCATCAACCGGTCATCGTTCGACATCGCAGGTTCGACGGAGACCGGCGACGTCACCACGTTCGCCGGTGAGTATTCGTTTCGCGTGACCGAGGATTGGCAACTCGGCGTCGAAGCCGAAACCGACCGGCAGCGCTTCACCAGTCCGCGCGAGCGCAACAACGACGGCGCCTACTTCGGCGCCAATGTCCGCTATCGCGGCCTCGGATACAAGTTCATGCCCGAGGTTGGATATGTGGCCGGGTCGCGCGACGTGGTCGATCCGACCGAGAACTACGACGAGTCGTACTGGTACATCGGCTTCTCATCGTCGCCGACGCGCAAGGTCTATCTCAGCCTCACCTACCGCGACCGCCAGCGCGAGTACACGACCAGCGACATCACGTCCTCCCGTTTCGGTGCGGACGAACAGCGCGATCAATGGACGGCGTCTGCGAGCTATCGCCACACGGATCACGTGGCGTACATCCTCTACTACTCGAAAGACAATGCGGATTCGTCGCGCGCGAACCGCGATTTCAACACGGACTTTCTGCTGCTCGCCGTCTCGGTCGGATTCTGACGCGCGGTATAAACTCCGTGCGTGTCCGATGTCGTCGAGCTCGTAAAAGACTTTCGTTTCGAAGCGGCCCACTTCCTGCCGCATGTGGCCGAGGGGCACAAATGCCGGCGCGTGCATGGGCATTCGTTTCGCGGCGAGGTGGCCGTGCGCGGACCGATCGATGCGCGCCTCGGCTGGGTCATCGACTTCGCGGACCTCAAGCGCGCGGTCGATCCGCTCGTCGACCGGCTCGATCACTTCCTGCTGAACGACATCGCGGGTCTCGAGAACCCGACCGCGGAGATGCTCGCCATCTGGATCTGGCGCGAGCTGGCGCCGCAACTGCCGATGCTGCATCGCGTGACGATCGAGGAGACGTGCACGTCAAGGTGCCATTACTTCGGGTGAGAACCTGTTCCTCGGGGTTCCTCGGGAGAAGAAGCCCCTCCGAGGAACCCGAGGAACCCGAGGAACCCGAGGAACCCGAGGAACCCGAGGAACCCGAGGAACTAATGAGGTACTCATCAAGTCCGTAGCGGCACGAAACGCACTGCCTCGAGCCGCGTGCGTTTCACGTGACCGCCGTTCCGCTCGATCAACCAGAGGAACTGCAGGTCGGATCCGCCAACAGGAATGATGCAGCGGCCACCATCCGCGAGCTGTGCGACCAACTCCTCCGGAATCTGCTCCGGTGCCGCGGCGGAGAGGATGGCGTCGAACGGCGCGTGATCGCGGAAGATGTCGATGCCGTTGCCGACGCGCAGCGTGACGTTGTTGATCGAGAGCCGCTCCAGGCGTTCGCGAACGGTGGCGGCGAGGTCCGCCTCCAGCTCCGCGCTGCATACGTGGCGCGCGAGCCGCGCGAGGATCGCGGTCTGATAGCCCGATCCCGTTCCGATCTCGAGGACCTTCTCATCCCCGCGTAACGCAAGAAGCTCGGTCATCAGCGCGACGATGAACGGCTGCGAGATCGTCTGCCCGTGCGCGAGCGGCAACGGCGTGTCGTCGTACGCGGAGGCCCGCAGGTTCGGCGGCACGAAGAGCTCGCGCGGCACCGATCGGAGCGCGGAAAGGACCCGCGGATCGGCGACGCCGCGGGCGGCGATCTGCTCGCGGATCATCGCCTCAGCCGAGTCGGACATGGGATCGCGCATCACCGCCCTCGACTGCAACGACAGTTCCTATTGCGCAGCGAGGTCGTTCTGAGTATTATTTGCAACTCAACCAGGACGGCGTAGCGGTCGAGTTCGCTTTTGAATTCAATCACTTACGGCAACCTGGAAGATCTTCGGCGCGACCAGTTGTTACGCCGAATAACAAAAGAGCGGTCACACGAGAAAGGCAAACCCTCGGCGACGGGGGGACGCAAAGTCACGGGTCTGACAGATCAGACGGCTGGGCTACCGAACGTGATCAAGGACGTATGCGAGTTTGAGCAGTTCGGCTCGCACATTTCTTTGATTTCCTGCGCATCAGGGCGTTTCGGCGATAACGAAAGTGATCGCAACGGAGGCCCTGAATGCGTGGTTCGAAGGTCGTTGTTGCCGTCTTTTCGCTGATCGTGATGTCGACGACCGCGAATGCCGCGAATCTCTATGTTTCCCTTAGCGGGAACAATGCCAACGCAGGCACGCAGGCGGCTCCCTTCCGCACCCTGAACTGGGCCGGTGTCAAAGCACAGCCGGGCGACGTGATTTACGTCCGCGGCGGCGTCTACAACGAGACCGTCAACATCATGGCCAAGGGCACCGCGACGGCGCCCATCACCATCCAGTCCTATCCCGGCGAGACCGCCGTCTACGATGGCAGCGGCCTCAACGCCAACGTCCTCTTCAGCGTCAACCAGACCCAGTATGTCAACGTCTCCGGCTTCGAAGTGCGCAACGCCTCGAACATCGCCGTGAGCCTCTGGATGACGAAGAACACGAAGTTCCTGAACAGCACCGTCCACAACGCGCGTCGCAACGGCATCTACGCCGGCTACGACTCGCCGGGCGTCAGCGCCGACGTCACCATCGAAGGCAACACCGTCTACAACTGCGTGCTCGAGAACACCGCGCACGCCATGCAGGGCGGCTGGGCCAGCACGGTCTCGATCCATCACACCGAGCGCGCGCGCGTCGCGGGCAACCGCGTCTACAACAACGACGGCGAGGCCATCGCGGTGATCCTCAGCAACAACGTCACCGTCACGGGCAACGAGACGTTCGACAACTATAGCCAGGGCGTGTACCTCGACAACTCGCGCTTCAACACCGTCGACGGGAACCTGATCTACTCGACCGGCAACACCCGCTACTTCCGCGACGGCTACCCGGGCATGGGCATCGCCATCGCGAACGAGTTCTACGACTACTCGAACCCCAGCACCGACAACAAGATCATCAACAACATCATCATCAACACGCGCTGGGGCTTCCTCTACGGGAACTTCGAGCTGGGCGGCGGTCTGAAGAACACCACCATCGCCAACAACACGTTCTACAAGTCGTCGCAGGCGATGATCGAGATCTGGCAGGACCCGCACTCGAACAGCGTCGTCGAGAACAACATCTTCCACCAGGCCGGCGGTACGGCCGTGGCCACGCTTCAGGGCAGCGGCGTCACGTTCCGCAACAACCACTGGTACGGCGGTACGCCGACCGGTGCGACGGCAGGCTCCGGCGACGTGTACGGCAACACCGCGTTCGTGAATCCGGGCGGCTTCCGCGCGGCGGACTACAAGCTCACCGCTTCTTCGATGGCCATCGCCAAGGCGCTCCCCTCGTCGGTCGTGAAGACCGATTACTTCGGCACGACGCGCGTTGCGCCGCTCGACATGGGCGCGCATCAGTTCAGCACCGGCGGCGCGGTCGCCGACACGCAGGCGCCGTCCGCGCCCGCGAACCTCCGTCCCGTTTCCGGCGACTCGGCCCGCATCGACATCGCGTGGAACGCGGCCGCCGACAACGTCGGTGTCAGCGCGTACATCGTCAAGCGCAACGGCGCCACCATCGCCACCGTCGGCAGCACGACCTTCAGCGACACCTCGGTCGTCTCCGGGACGAAGTACACGTATCAGGTGATCGCGCGCGACGCGGCCGGCAATCAGTCCGCCGGCAGCAACGCGGTCGATCTCGCCTTCGACAACTCGTCCGCGCAGACCGGCTCGGACAAGGAAGCACCCTCCGCCCCGGCCGCGCTTCGCGCCGGCACCGTGACGTCCAACAGCGTCCAGCTCATCTGGAACGCGGCCACCGACAACGTCGGCGTGACGAACTACAAGATCTACCGCAACGGCATGCTCGCGAAGATGGTCTCCGACATCACCATGATGACCGACGGCGGCCGCGCCGCGGGCAAGACGTACCGCTATCACGTGGTCGCGCTCGACGCGGCCGGCAACGTCTCGGCGCGCAGCGACATGATCGAAGTGAAGACGAAGAACACGCGTCAGCGCGCGGTGCGGTAACCATCTGGAGCGACGGGCTCTCACCCCGTCCACGATTTCGACGGGCTGAGAGCCCGTCGCTCCTGACTAGCTGGCGACCGTCTTGCAGCCGAGCGCCGCGGTGACGAAGCGACCTGACGAGTCCGTGATTCGCATCGACCGCAATCCGGCCGATGACCTGATGCGCGCCGCGATGCGGCACTGGCGCATCGTCGCGCTCATCGCTGCGGCCACGACGCTGCTGGCGTGGCTGGCCGCGGGGATGCAGCCGAAGCGCTATCGCGCGTCCGCGCTGGCCGCCGTCAACCCGCTCACCGAGCAGCTCACACCCGAGGGGGTCATTCGAGGGATCGATACGCTCGATCGGCGGGTGGTTGTGGCATCGATCGCCGCGCTCGCCGACGCACCGTTCATTGCCAGCCAGTCGGGCGCCGCTCGCGGCTACGAGATCAACGCTGTCGTGCTGCCGAACACGAGCCTCTTCCGCGTCGAAGTCGAAGGCGCCGATCCGAAAACCGCCGCGGCCATCGCCAACAAGATCCCGGCGTTGCTCGGCGTGCAGGCGCGCACGATTTACAAGATGTACGGCGTGATGCTCGTCTCGCCGGCGACGGCATCCGAGGACGCCGTGCTCCCGCGCTCCGGCCGCGCCCTCGCCGCCGGCCTCGTCCTCGGCCTCCTCCTCGGCATCGCCCTCGCCTGGATCCTCGATCGACGCCGGCGCGTATGAGCCCCGAGACCCGCCGCACGCTGCTTCGACACGCGGTCGCGGTCGACCTCACCGTCATGGCCATCGGCACGGCGTGGCTCTTTCCCGGCTCGCCGGCCGTGCTCTTCGGCGTGTTCCTCGCCGCGGTGGCGATCTCCGCGTGGATCGGCGGCGATGAAGTCGGACTGGCCGCGACCGCGTACGCCGTCATCGCGCTGTCGTTCCTCTTCGGACAAGCCGTCGACGTCGGCAGCCTCATGGTGTTCGCGACGACGGGCGCGGTGGTGTCGACGATCGCGCGCGCGGCGCGAACGATTCAGCGCGGCGAGGTCGAAGCGCCCGCCGTTGAAGCCGTACCCGCGCGACCGTTCCCGTACATCCTCGGACTGCCGCTGCTCGTGGTCGTGCTCTACACCGACCTCTCCGACGTCATGATGGAGAACTTCCCAGTGCCGTCGCTGCTGCAGCCGCTGATTCTGTTGCTCGCGTTCGTGGTCTGGAAGTACCGCGGCGAGCTGCATCCGTCGCTGGCCGCGCTCCATCCCATCGTCTTCGCGATGGTCGTCTACGCGCTGGTCGTGTTCAGCACGAGCATCTGGGCGAAGGAGACGTACCTCGCCGACAAACGTTTCTCCGAGAGCGTGAAAGCAGTGTGCGTGGTCGTATTGACCGCGAGCCTGGCCGCCTCGTGGATGTCGCTGCGGCGCGCGCTCATCGCGCTGGTCGCGTCGGCCGCGCTGTTGTCATCGCTGTCCGTGCTGCAGGTCGTGACCGGACGTTTCGCCGATGCATTCGGCGGCCTCGTCGAGTTGAAATTTGGAACGATCTACGGCGATGTTGCGATGCCGCGCGCGGCGGGACCGCCGGTGTCCGATCCGAACTTCTACGCGCGCATCCTGCTGATGACGATCCCGCTCGCGGTCGGCCTCGCGGTGAACACGAGGAACACGCGCCATCGCTTTCTCTTTGCGGCAGCGGCGGCGATCATCACCGCCGGCACGCTCGCGACGTACTCGCGCGGCGCGATGCTCACGCTCGCGGTGATGGCGGTGCTGCTGTCGCTCGTGCTGCACGTGCGCATGCGCCACATCGCGATGGCTGGCGTCGCAGGGATCGTGGTGCTGCTCATGCTGCCCCAATCAATCACGCGCCGCCTCGGCACGATCGAAGCGTTGTTGCCGGAGAAGAACGTCGGCGAGACGTACGACAGCTCGCTCGCGCAACGCGAGCTGCTCACGATGTCCGGCGTGGCGATGTTCAACGCGCATCCGTGGCTCGGCGTCGGCGCCGGTCATTACGCCTGGTACTTTCCGAAGTTCTCGAACGAAGTCGGCTCGTCGTGGATCGATTACGTCGAGACCGGTCTCGATCGCTATCCGCATTCGCTGTACGTCGAGATCGCGTGCGAGACCGGCATCCTCGGTCTGTCCGCATTCTTCTTCGCGGTCGTAGCGGCGTTTCTCACGATGTACAACGCGCGCCGCCGCTTGCTCTTCGAAGGCGAACGCGAGTACGCGATCCTCACAGCATCGCTGGCCGTTGCGATCGCGGGGTATCTGATCGCGAGTGTGTTCCTTCACGAAACGCACTTGCGCTACCTCGCGCTCTACTTCGGATTCGCGATCGCGATCTCGCGTCTCTCGCGCGAGGTGAGCCCTGGAGCGACGGGCTCTCAGCCCGTGGACCGGTGATGACGTCCGAGGAAGTCGTCGCGGCGTTGCGATGGGAGGAGCTGGGGGCGAAACCGCTGGGCATTGGCTGGAAGTCGGAGCGGCTCGACTCGCTCATCGCGCTCGTCACGATCACCGGGCGCGACGGGCAGGGCGACGTCATCGTGAAGCAGCATCGTCCCGAAACGGACGCGCAGCGTTCGGCTGGCCTGCGCGCGCGTTACGAATACGACGTGCTGCGCGCACTGCGCGACGTCGATCCCGCGTTTTCGGTGCCGCGTCCGCTGCTCGTCGATGAGCCGCTCGGTGCGATCGTCATCGAGCGCGCATGCGGTCGCGCGCTCGACGAGTTGATCCGCGAAGGCAAGCGCAGCAACGCCGGCGCTGAGCGTCTCGTTCCGTTCCTGCGGCGTGCCGGCAGATGGCTGCGTCTGATGCAAACACACACACGTACGACGGATGACCCCGCTCCGCTGCTCGAGAACATTCTCGATCGCGCGCGCCACGATCTCGACACGCTCACGCAGACCGACTGGCTCATCCGTTGGCGCCGCAAACGAATCGCCAACGCGCTCGAGTCGCTCGCGCGGCGCGTCACGTCGGGCGTGACAGGCCATCATGGCGACTACTGGCCGGGCAATATTTTTCTCGACGACACGCGTGTGGAAGTCATCGACTTCGAAGGTTACCGGCTCGGCTTGCCACTCGAGGACGTCGCATACTTTCTCGTGCAGCTCGACCTCCTCTTCCCGCGCTTCCGCCGCCGCCTGCCGCGGCTGCGCCAAGCCTTCCTCGACGGCTACTTCGGCGGCGCGGCGCCCGATGAAGACGCGCTTCGCCTCTTCACGCTTACCAAGACGTTGTATGCCCTCGCGCGTGCGCCCGGAGCCGCGCACGTCTTGCCGCTGCGGCTGTGGATCCGCCACATGCAGCGCCGCATCGTCTTGCATGCAGCGCATAGCGAGTAAACCCATCTGGCGACTGGTTTGCAGTGCGCCTCCTCTGCGCAATTGCCGACTTCCGCGTGCTTCAGCAGGGTTCCCGATGTCCGACTACCACTTCGAATACGAAGTTCCGCAACACCGTGGCCTCCAGACGCTGCCGCGGCCGGAGCGCCACCAGCATCGCCGCATTCAGGGTTTCGTCATCAACGACGAGACCGGCCCGAGCGCTTACTACTACGACCTCGCTACGCGTCATCCCATCGGCGCTCGCGTCAAGCGCGCCATCGACGTCTTCGCGTCGTTGATCCTGATCACGCTCCTGAGCCCGCTGTTCCTGACGATCATGGCGCTGATCAAGCTCACCAGCCGCGGCCCGATCATCTTCCGGCAGCGCCGCATCGGGTTCCGCTGCAATCAGTTCGCGATGTACAAGTTCCGCACGATGGTCGTCGATGCCGACAAGCTCGAGAGCGGCACCGGCACCGCGTTCGTGAAGCCGAAAGATGATCCGCGTGTCACGCCCATCGGAAAGTTCCTGCGCAAATACAGCCTCGACGAGCTGCCGCAGCTCTTCAATGTCCTGGAAGGGACCATGAGCCTGGTCGGACCGCGGCCGCTGCGCGAGGTGGACGTCGAGAAGCTCGTGCGCCGCAGCAACGTACGCCGCTTCGCCACACCGCCCGGCATCACCGGCCTCTGGCAGGTCAGCGGCCGCAGCAACTGCGTCGGGCACAAAGGCCTGCAGCTCGATCGCGAATACGTCGACCGCTGGAGCCTGTCGCTCGATCTCGAGATCCTGCTGCGCACGGTGGAAGTGGTCTTTACGGGAAGAGACGCGGTGTGAGCTCGACCTGGAGCGACGGGCTCTCAGCCCGTCGGGCACTCGAACAAGACAGGCGGGCTAAGAGCCCGCCGCTCCAGTCCACGCCAATCCCCGAACCACGCATCCGGACGGCCATCGCCGTCATCATGACGCGCTTCCCGAAAGTCGACGAGACGTTCATCCTCCGCGAGATCCACGAGCTCGAGCGCAACGGTCAGCCCGTGCTGGTCATGCCGATCGTGCGCGGCCACGGCCGTGTCATTCACGAAGAAGCGAAGCCGTGGGTCAAGCGCGCGCTCTACACGCCGCTGCTCTCGCCGTCGATTCTTCTCTCGAACCTGAAAGTTTTCGCCCATCAGCCGCGCCGCTATCTCCGTCTCCTCGGCCAACTGATCGCCGGCACGTTCATCCGCCCGTCGACGCTCCTGCGCACGCTCGCGCTCTTCCCGAAAGCGGTCCATCTTTCGCGCGTCCTGCCGAAGCGCGGCATCCGCCACGTGCACTCGCACTTTGCGACGCACGCGACGACGATGGCGTACATCATCTCGTCGCTCAGCGACATCACGTACAGCTTCACCGTGCACGGTCCCGATGTATTCGTGCATCGCCTGCTGCTGCGCGAAAAAATCGCCGGCGCGAAGTTCATCCGCACGATCTCCAAGTTCAACAAGGCCTTCCTCTGCGGCCTGTATCCCGTGCTCACCGAAGGCAAAGTCGAGGTCGTCTATACCGGCGTCGATCCCGAGATCTACGAACAAGCCGCGCTCGAGTCCCCACCGCGCACCGGCAAGCTGCGGCTGCTGTCCGTGGCGGCCATGACGCCCAGTCGCGGCTTCCCGTTCCTCGTCGACGCGTGCGCGCGGCTCGTGCGCGCCGGACTCGACATCGAGTGCCGCATCGTCGGCGACGGTTCCCTGCGCGAGATCACGGAAGCGTGGATCCAGAAGCACGGCCTCGGGGATTCGGTGAAACTCCTGGGCGCCCTGCCGCAGCACGAAGTGGCGCGGCTGATGGGTGAAGCGGATGTGTTCGTGCTGCCGAGCGTCATCGCCGTCGACGGTCAGATGGACGGCATCCCGCTATCCCTGATGGAAGCGATGGCCGCCGGCAAGCCGGTCATCGCATCGATGATCTCGGGCATCCCCGAGCTCGTGACGCACAACGTGCACGGCATCCTCGTCGACGCCGCGTACGCCGGGAAGCTCGCCGAGGCCGTGCAGCGTCTCTATGCCGACCCCGCACTCCGCGAGCGCCTCGGCCGCGCCGGACAGCAGAAGGTGCAGCGCGAGTTCGACGTCCGGCGCAACGCGATGTCTCTCATCCGCCTTTTCGATCGCTACGCCGACGTCGACACGCCGAACGCCGCCGCGTTCGATCGCGTCGCTGCGCTGCACTGGTCGCGCCTCGAAACCTGCGCGCTGGGCGTCCGGCGCGTGCACGAGCGCCACGATTCGTTCATGGCCGAGGTGACGATCACGGATGGGGTGACGAAGCGGGATGTGATCGTGAGGCAGCCGCGCGCGGAGGAAGGGCAGCCCGATCCGCTCGCACGCGCGCGCGCCGAGTTCGAAGTACTGTCGATGCTGCGCGAGGCCATGATCGCGGAGCAGTTGGACGCGACGGGAAAGATCGTCTGCTCCGTGCCGCGCCTGCTGATGTTTGACGAGCCGCATCACGCGCTCGTGACCGAGCGCGCGGATGGGAAAGCACTCGCCGGCATCATGCGCGAGGCGCGCGCACGCGGCACGGCGCGGCTGACCACCGCGTTGCGCCGCGCGGGCACGTGGCTGCGCGTGATGCAATCGCACACGAAGAGCGACGACGACGCGCGGCATGTGCTCACCGCGGTGGTCGTGCTCGCGCTGCAGGATCTCGACCTCGCGGCGGCCGCGGATGGCGCGGTGCGGCGCCGTCGCGACGGCTTGATCGAGCGCCTGCGTACGCTCGAAGCGAAGCTCGCGGAACGCCCGTTGCCGCTGGTTGGACATCACGGCGACTACGCGCCCGACAACATCTTCATCGGCGAACGGCGCGTCGACGTGATCGACTTCAGCAACTATCGCGAAGGCCTGCCGCTGGAAGACGTCGCGCAACTGCTCGTGCACCTCGAGCTCTGCGGGCTCACATTGCGGCGGCATCTGCCGCGAATGCGCCGCGCGCTGCTCGATGGCTACGGCCCACACGATGAAGCGCAACTGCAGCTCTTCATGCTCACCAAGACCCTGCAGACACTCGCACGCGCGGGAACGCCGGAACGATGGCAGCGCGCCGTGCTGCACAGGCTGCTTTCTGGAGCGACGGGCTCTTAGCCCGTCGGGTGTAATTCGACGGGCTGGAGAGCCCGTCGCTCCAGATGTCTCCACAGTTTCGCTGGCGAAATAACGCGGTTTGATTTATTATTTGCATCGTTAGCACCGCGCATTCCGTCGAGCTTGCTTCAGTCAGCTCAATGATTTGCGCGTAGTTCTCGAACAATAGCGGTTACGCGATAAAGGCAAACCTTCGGCGACGGAGGGACGCAAAGCCACGGGTCTGACATCGGTCAGATCGCCGGGTTACCGAACGTG
Source organism: Thermoanaerobaculia bacterium (assembly GCA_035626775.1). GTDB lineage: Bacteria > Acidobacteriota > Thermoanaerobaculia > Gp7-AA8 > Gp7-AA8 > QHVT01. The sequence continues at coordinate 57,529 of DASPNA010000108.1, read as the reverse complement.
CAGGACGTCCGGAGCAAGCGTGAGTGACCGCACCCGGAGGCCCTGGAAATGCGTTTCTCGAACGCAGCCGCTGTTGCAGTCATCACCGTTCTTCTCGCTGGTACCGCGAACGCCGCGACTTATCACGTCGCGACGAACGGAAGCGATTCCAACAACGGCTCGCTCAACGCTCCTTTCCGCACGCTGACGCGTGCGACCGAGGGGCTGCGTCCCGGAGATGTGGTGAACGTGAGAGGCGGCGTCTACTTCGAGACCGTGCAGATCAACGTGAAAGGTACCGCCGCCGAGCGCATCACCATCCGCTCGTACCCCGGCGAGACCGCAATCTTCGACGGCACCGGCACCGGCCGCAACGAGAACGTGCTCACGCTCTACAAGTCGGCCTACGTCGATCTCTCCGGATTCGAAGTCCGCAACGCCGGCCAGATCGGCATCTGCAGTTGGGGCTCGAACAACGTCCGCATCCTCAACAACCGCGTCCACCATTCGTTCCGCAACGGCATCTATGTCGGCTGGGACGTGATGGGCGTCAGCTACGACAACGTGGTCGACGGCAACACCGTGCACAACAACGTGCTCGAGAACGCAAACCGCGAGTTCCCGAACGGCGGCTGGGCCACCGGTGTCTCGATGAACTACACCGATCGCGGCCGCGTCACGAATAACCGCATCTACGAGAACGACGGCGAAGGCATCGTCACGATCCTCGCGAAGTACACGCACATCGAAGGCAACGAGCTCTCCGACAACTTCAGCGTCGGCATCTACGTCGACAACTCGCGCTATGTGAAGGTCAACGCGAACCTGATGTACAGCACCGGCAACAGCCGCTATTACCGCGAGGGCTATCCCGCCTCCGGCATGGCCACGGCGAACGAGTGGTACGACCATTCGCTGCCGTCGAGCGACAACATCTTCACGAACAACATCGTCATCAACTCGCGCTGGGGCTTCTTCTACGGCGCGTACCAGCGCGGCGGCGGACTGCGCAACGCGGTGGTCGCGAACAACACGTTCTACAAGTCCGCATCAACGATGCTCTGGATCGAAGACGACTCACACGCGAACAATCATTTCGAGAACAACATCTTCTATCAGCTCGGCGGACGGGGCATGCTCGACGTGCACGGCGGCGGCGTCACGTACAAGAACAACGTCTGGTACGGCGCGCCGGTCGCCATCGCGAGCGCGAATGACGTCCTGGCCGATCCGAAGTTCGTCAATCCCGGGGGCTTCAAGGCCAGCGACTACAAGCTGACCAATCTCTCGCCCGCGCTCACCGTCGGCGCGAATCTGTCGACGATCGTGACGAAGGACTTCTTCGGTTCGCCGCGGAGCGCCGCGTTCGACATCGGCGCGCATCAGTTCACCAACAGCTCGGCCGTGACGCCGGCACTCGCATCGCCGGCGAATCTGCGCGGCGCCGCAACCGGTACGCGCTCCATTGCACTCAACTGGGCGAGCACCGCCAACGTGCAGTACGCGGTCTATCGCGACGGTACGAAAATCGCCACCGTCGCGACGCCGGAGTTCATCGACACCGGGCTGACGCCGAATACGATTTACACGTACCAGGTGAGCGCGTTCGCCGGCGCAAACGAATCGCCGCGCAGCATCGGCGTGCCGGTGAAGACGCAGGCCAACCCACGCCGACGCGCGGTGCGGTAACCATCTGGTTCACCGTGGCGTCGTTTCTGCACCAGCGCCGCGAAGCGCATGCGCATCCTCTGTCTGATCGACTCGCTCCACAGGGGCGGCGCGGAATCGCTCGTGCTCCCATTCGCGAAGCGCCTCGATCGCACTCGGTACGATCTCTTCATCTGCTCGATGGGCACCGTCGGCACGAATGACGTCGAAGCCGAGCTCCGCGCCTCCGGCATCGCCGTCACCAACCTCGGCGCCCGCAACCTTCGCGACGTCCGCGCCTTCCGCCGCCTGCTGCGCTTCGTGCGCGAACAGCGCATCGACCTCGTACACGCACACCTCACCTACTCCGCGGTCTGGAGCGCGTTGCTCACGCGCATCACCGGCATCCCATCCGTCGCCTCGCTGCACGTCGCGCCATCGGCCACGCGCGAGCAGAAGAAAACAGCGGCGCATCGCGTGATGACCGACGTGCGCGATCGTCTGATGCGCTTCGCACTCGACCGCTGGTCGAGTGCCGTGATCGTGGTCTCCGACGCGCTGCGGAAGACTTATCTCGCCGCAGGAGGCCTGCGCGCGGACAAACTGCGCGTCGTGCACAACGGCATCGAGATCGAACGCTTCCGCCGCGATCGCGAGGAAACACGCGCGCGCCTGCTTCGCGAATTCGACCTGCCGCCCGAAGCGCGCATCGCCGTGACGGTCTCCGTGCTGCGTCCCGCGAAAGGGATCGAGGTGCTCCTCGACGCCGTGCGCCTCGTGCCGGATACGCACTTTCTGATCGTCGGCGACGGACCGATGCGCGGGGAATGGAGCGCGCTCGCCGAACAGACCGGCATCGCCGATCGCATGCGCTGGGCCGGCTTTCGCCGCGACGTCGACACGCTCCTCGCGGGCTGCGATCTCTTCGTCCACCCCAGCCTCGACGATGCGTTTCCCACCGTGCTCCTCGAAGCGCTCGCCGCGGGTTTACCGATCGTCGCCTCGCGCGTCGGAGGCATTCCGGAAATCGTCGACGACGGCAGGACCGGACGACTCGTGCCGCCCGGCGACGCTCCACAACTCGCGGCCGCGATTCACGCAACAACGAACGCGTCACGCGAAGCAGCGGTCGCCGCGTCGCAGAAATTTTCGACGGAAGCATGGATCGAGCGGCTGGCGCGCGTGTACGCCGAAGTTAGTTCCTCGGGTTCCTCGGGTTCCTCGGGTTCCTCGGGTTCCTCGGGTTCCTCGGGTTCCTCGGGTTCCTCGGAGTTCCTCGGAGGGAGCGATCAGACGGAGGCGGATTCCCCAGCCCCTCCGAGGAACTCCGAGGAACCCGAGGAACCCCGAGGAACTCGGAGGATCGCCTACCTCGAGCCCTCCGGCAAAGGCGGCATGATCCACTACGCCTTTCAACTCTGCCGCGCGCTCGCGCAAACCGGCGCCGACGTCACGCTCATCACGGAGCGGAACTACGAGCTGGCGGCGCTCGAACATCCGTTTCGCGTCGAGACCACCATCGACCTGTGGGATCCGAAGCCCGCAGGCCGTGTGTCGACCGCACCGTGGGCAGTCGCGTGGCGCAAGCTACGCCGCGTTACGCGCGCCGTGCGCTATTACAAGGAATGGCTGCGGCAGATCCGCCGCGTCGAGGAGCTGAACCCCGACGTCGTGCTGATCGGCGACATCCGCTTCCCGTTCGATCTCTTCCCGCTCCTGCTCCTGCGCCGCAAGGCAAACGTGTTCGTCGACATCTGCCACAACGTCCATCCGTTTTCGACGAGCGGTCTCTTCGATCGCAACCGGTGGCGCGAGTTCTTCTATCGCCGCATTTATAAACTCTTCGACATCGTCTTCGTGCACTTCGAGCGCAATCGCGGCGAGCTGCTGAAATCCTTCGGCATCGATCCGAAACGCGTCGGCGTGATCGTGCACGGCAACGAAGACATCTTCCGCGAGCTGCGCACACCCGGCGTCGACGCGAGCGCGCTGCGCCGCCGCATCGGTCTGCCCGTCGCGCAACCGGTCGTCCTCTTCTTCGGCACACTGTCGCGCTACAAAGGCACCGACGTGCTCATCGAAGCATTCGCGCGCGTCCAAAAAGTCACCGGTGCGCAGCTCGTGCTCGCGGGCTTCCCGTTCCACGATTTCGACGTCGCCGCGCATCAGGAATTGACGCGCCAGCTCGGCATCGCCGACGCCGTGACGTGGGTCCCCGAGTACATCGACTCCGGCGACGTCGCCGCCTGGATGGAGCTCGCCTCGGCCATCGTCTTTCCGTATCGCGACATCTATCAGAGCGGCGCGTTGCACGTCGCACAATCGTTCGGCGTGCCCACCATCGCCAGCGCCATCGGAGCGATGCAGGACGTGCTCGAGCACGAAGTCTCCGGACTGCTCGTGCCGCCCAACGACATCGACGCACTCGCCGGCGCACTCTCCCGCATGCTGACCGATCGCGACTTCGCACAACGCCTCGGCAACCGCTTCCGCGAAGATGCGCACGGTCCTTTTGCCTGGACCACCATCGCGGAAGCGATCATCGCGAAGATCGACCAGAGGACGTCTTCCGGTTGACCGCTACAGAATGTAGCGCTACACTCTGTCGCGCATGGCAGACCTCAGCGAGCTCGAAACCAAAGTCATCAACGTCCTCTGGCGCCGCGGACCCTCCACCGTCGACGACGTCACGCGCGCACTTCCCGGCCGCAAGAAACTGAAGGACTCCACGATCCGTACGATCCTCGGACGGATGGAGAAAAAAGGCTTCGTCGCTCATGATGCGGACGGGCGCACCAACGTCTATCGCGCGGTGCTCGAGCCGCAGCGCGTGGCGATGAGCGGCGTCCGCGACATCCTCAACCGCTTCCTCGGCGGCTCGGTCGAAGCGTTGCTGGTGGGCATCGTCGACGACAAGATCGTCGATCGCGCCGAGCTCGACGCGCTCGTGCGCAAAGTGCGGAACGACGCGCGGAAGGGGAAAAAATGATCTTCGCGTCCACGATGATCGCGCTGCCGCTGCTCGCCGTCGCGCTGATGGCGCGCCGCTTCCGCAGCGATCTCGAGGAGCGCGCGTGGCGCCTGATGGCGCTGGTGATGCTGGCCGCGCCGCTCTTCGCCTTCCTGCCGAAGTTCGACCTCGGATTCCGCATCCCGATTCTCGACGCCGATCCGATGTTGACCTCGCGTCCGCAACCCGCGCTGCCGACGGATCTCGCGTGGCCGGTCTTCAACATCGCCTATGCATCGGTCACGCTGGTGCTGCTCGCGCGGCTCGCAATCGCGACGTTCGCAGCGTGGCGGCTACGCCGCAATGCCGAGCCGTTCGGCGCTGCTTACCTCTGCGCGTCTCTGCGCGTGCCGGTCACCGCGGGTCTCTTCGCGCCGGCGATGCTGCTTCCTCCCGAGGCGCGAACGTGGAGCGCCGCGAAATTGTCCGCGATCCTCGCGCACGAACGCGCGCACGTGCTGCGTCGCGATCCACTGTGGCGCTTGATCGGAAAGGCGGCGTGCGCGGTGTCGTGGTTCCATCCGCTCGCGTGGCTGGCGGCGGCGTCGCTCGAGCGCATCGCGGAGGAGACCGCGGATCGCGAAGGAGCCGATGCGAGTGGCGATCGTCACGAGTATGCCAACGTCGTCCTCGACCTGCTGCGAACGATGACGCACACGCATCGCCGCGTACTCGTGACCGGCATGCTCGACGGACGCACCGTCGGCGCGCGCATCGACGCCATCCTCACACCATCACCACCGCGACGATGCGGACCTCTCGCGCGCATCGCACTTCTTGCGCTCGTGGCGGCCGCACTGTTCCCGACTGCCATGACGAACCACGATGACCCGCGCGTCGTCAGCGCGCGGCGTCCGTTCAACTTCAACTGATTCGAATCACAGGAGCTCTCATGAAAGCACTTCGGCTGCTCGCGCTATTCGTCTGTCTGCTCGTTCCCGCGGTCGCGCACGCGCAACGGTACGACGAACAACTCCGCGCCTTCGAAGCGTTCGCCGAGCAACAACTCGCCGCCGCGCCGATGGCAGGACTTTCCATTGCGGTGATGAAAGGCGACTTCGTCTGGAGTCGCGCGTTCGGACTCGCAGACGTTGAGAATCGCGTACCCGCGAAGCCGGAATCGTCGTATCGCCTGGCGTCGGTCACGAAGGCCATGACCGCCGTCGCGGTGCTGAAGCTCGTGGAGGAAGGGCGCATCGAGCTTGATGCCGAGGTGCAGAAGTACGTGCCGGCGTTCCCGAAGAAGCAGTGGCCGGTCACCGTCCGCCAGCTCCTCGCCCACCTCGGCGGCATCAGCCATTACCGCGACCTCGCGGCGGAGTTGCACTTCCGCGAGCCGAAGAACACCGCCGAGGCGCTGAACGTCTTCCGCGACTTCGACCTCGTCGCGGAACCGGGCACACGCTTCAGCTACTCGAGCTACGGCTACGTCCTCCTCGGCGCCGTGATCGAAGCGGCGGCCGGCAAACCGTACGCGGAAGTGATGCGCGAGAAAGTGTGGGGACCGCTGGGCATGCAGGCGACTGTGATGGACGACATGCGCGCCATCATCCCCAATCGCGTGCGCGGCTACGAAGTCGCGAACGGCAAGCTGCGCAACGCGGAGTACGTCGACGTGAGCAGCCGCTTCGCGGCGGGCGGCACGCGCTCGACGGTGCTCGACATGATCGCGTTCGCACGCGGTGTCGCGGATGGAAAAGTGCTGGCGCCGGCGACGGTCGAGCAGATGTGGACGCCACAGACGACGAAAGACGGACGTTTCAGCTCGTGGGGACTGGGTTGGGACGTGTCGCCGGCCGCGGGTCGCTTCCGCGTGTATCACGACGGCTCGCAGCCCGAGACCGAAACGTATCTCGCGTACTTTCCGAAGGAGCGCTTCGCGATCGCGCTGGCGGCGAACGTCCAGAACGCGAATCTCCACCCCCTCGCCAACCGCCTCACCTCGATCTTCCTCGGCGATCAATGGTCGCAGCGGCTGTGGTTCCGAGGCTCGGCGAACGATCGCGCGGCGGGCAGCGCCGTGATCACCGCCTTCAACCATGGACTGGCGTACTACGAACGCTACGGCAAAGCATCGACGACCGATCGAAAGAAGCTCGCCGCGGCATTCGCGGCATTGAATGGCGCGGCTGAAGGAAAGCCGGTCATGCGCGAGGAGTTGATCGCGGCCGGTTCGCATGTCGCGCAGACGCTCGCGTCGCGCGGAGACCTGGCGAAGTATCACGGCGAGGGACCGTTCGCGTTCTTCGATGCGTACCGCGGCACGCCGAAACTCAGTACGAACCTGACGAACCTCGTCGCGCAATGGAGTACCGACGCGAAGCAGGCGGCGGCCATCGCGGACGCCGCCACGCTGGCGCGCGAGGCATCGTCGCTGGCGACGGCGACCGTCGTCCCCGATTTCATCGGCGAGCTCGTCGCGACCGGTCAGCAGAACGCGATGCGAGGCAACATCCCGGAGAGCCTGCGCATCGCCAGGCTCGCCGCCTCGCTTTACCCAGACGCGGACGGCCCGGCCGGCCTCCTCGGCATGCTGCTCATCCTCACCGGCGACGTCTCCGGCGGCGAAGCGCTGGTGCGCAAGTCCGCGGCGCTCAATCCGAACGGCTACGCCGGACCGGCGAACGTGCTGCGCGTGGCAGGCTTCCTGGCGAGCGGTCCGGGGAAGCCGGCGGCGCTGAAGATCCTCTCGATCGCGGCGGAGCTCCACCCGCAGGACGCGGCCATCGCGAAAGCGCTGGCGGACCTCAGCAAGCGCTGAGCGTACGCAGGTTCCTCGGGGTTCCTCGGGAAACCCGAGGAACCCGAGTTCGGCACGATCGCCGCAAGTGCGGCTCGTTCATGAACCGTCTGCGCAATCAACTGAAGCGCGTTCCGGGACTGCCGAACGCGAACATGGCCGTGCGCGCCGCCGCCGTGGCGATGCGCTCTCCGTTCCTCCGTTCGTATCCGCCGGGCTCGTTCTACTCGCCGATCCCGGCGGTCGAGGACATCCCGGCGACCATCGACAAGACCACCAGGCAGATCCCCGGCGTCGACCTGCGCGAAGAGGCGCAGCTCGCGCTGATCGACGAGCTCGCGAGCGTGTACGACGTGCCGTTCGGCGATGGCGCGACGGCGGAGCTGCGCTATCACTTCGACAACGAGTACTACTCGTACTTTGACGCGGTGGTGCTGTTCACGATGCTGCGCCATCACAAGCCGCGGCGCGTCGTGGAAGTCGGTTCCGGATTTTCGTCCGCGGTCATGCTCGACACGCGCGACTGGTTTCTCGATCGCGACACGCACCTCACCTTCATCGATCCCTACCCGGAGCGCCTCGAATCGCTCCTCCGTCCCGGCGATCGCGATCGCTGCGCGGTGTTGCCGAAGAGAGTCCAGGACGTGCCGATGACCGCGTTCACGGAGCTCGAGGCGAACGACATCCTGTTCGTCGATTCGTCGCACGTCGTGAAAGTCGGCAGCGACGTGGCGTGGATCGTGTTCGAAATCCTGCCGCGGCTCGCGCCCGGAGTGATCGTGCACTTCCACGACATCCCGTTTCCGTTCGAGTACCCGCTGCACTGGCTGCAGGCCGGCCGCGCGTGGAACGAGGCATACATCCTCCGCGCGTTCCTGCAGTTCAACGACTCGTTCGAGATCCGCTTTTTCAACGACTTCATGGCCACGTTCCACGGCAATCTCGTGCGCGAAAAAATGCCGGCCGCGATGAAGCCGAGCAGCTTCGAGCTCACGGTGCCGGCCAGCAGCCTCTGGATCGCGCACCGCTGAGTCATGTGCGGGCTGACGGGATTCGCCGGCGTACCTCGATCGGCCGATGAGCTGCGCGCCGTCGTGCGTTCGATGAGCGACGCGATCGTGCATCGCGGTCCGGACGACTCGGGCGAATGCATCGAAGCCGCGGACGGGATCGCGCTCGGCTTCCGCCGCCTGGCCATCGTCGACTTGTCCGAGGCGGGACATCAGCCGATGACGTCGGCGAGCGGGCGGTTCGTGATCGCCTTCAACGGCGAGGTCTACAACTACGAGGCGATTCGCGCGGAGCTGCCGCAAGCGGCTTATCGGGGACATTCAGATACGGAAGTGATGCTCGCCGCGATCGAGACATGGGGGATCGAGCGCGCGGCAAAACGCTTCATCGGCATGTTCGCGTTCGCGGTGTGGGATCGCACCGAGAAAGTGCTGCATCTCGTGCGCGACCGGATGGGCGTGAAGCCGATGTACTACGGCTTCTCCGGCTCGACGTTCCTCTTCGGCTCGGAGCTGAAGGCGTTGCGGCGTCATCCCGATTTCGACGGCCGCGTCGATCGCAGCGCGGTGACCGCGTATCTACGCTACCTCTACGTGCCCGCGCCGCTGAGCATTTACGAAGGCATTCGCAAGCAGATGCCCGGGACGATCGTGACCTTACGCGCCGGTTCGCGTGACCTGCAGACGCGCACGTACTGGTCCGCCGCCGACGCCGCAGCGCAAGGCATCGCGAATCGCTTTCGCGGGACCGAAGCAGAAGCGACCGATGCGCTCGACGCGCTGCTGCGCGATGCGGTGGCGTTGCGCATGGTGGCCGATGTGCCGCTGGGCGTGTTCCTCTCCGGCGGCGTCGATTCATCGCTGGTCACGGCGCTGATGCAGGCGCAGGCGTCGCAGCCGGTGAAGACATTCACCATCGGCTTCGAAGAAGGTGCGTACGACGAAGCCAAATACGCGGCGGCGATCGCAAAGCATCTCGGCACCGCGCACACGGAGCTGTACGTGACTCCGCAGGACGCGCTGAACGTGATCCCGTCGTTGCCGGAGATGTACGACGAGCCGTTCGCTGATTCGTCGCAGATCCCAACGTACCTCGTCTCGAAGATGGCGCGGCAATACGTCACGGTCAGCCTGTCGGGCGAAGGCGGCGACGAAGTGTTTGGCGGCTACCGGCGTTACTTCGAAGGGCAGCGTCTGTTGCGCACGTTCGGCCGCGTGCCGTCATTGTTGCGGCGCGCGATTGGCCAGGGCGTGCTCGCGGTGCCGCCGCGCGTGTGGGATCGCGTGATGAAGCAGGGCGGCACGCAGATGCAGAAGCTCGGCCGCGCGCTGTCGCTGCGCAAACTCGACGATCTCTACTTCGAGCTGGTCAGCCACTGGCGCGACAGAGAGGTCTCGCGTCCGTCGAGCGACGTCGCCGATCCGATCGAGCGGATGATGTACTTCGATCAGGTCACCTACCTCCCCGACGACATCCTCGCCAAAGTCGATCGGGCGAGCATGGCCGCGAGTCTCGAAGCGCGCGAGCCGCTGCTCGATCATCGCGTCGTCGAGCTCGCCTGGACGCTGCCTCTATCGATGAAAGTGCACGGCGGTCAGGGCAAACGCATCCTGCGCCGCTTGCTCGATCGCTACGTTCCTCGCGAGCTGATCGAGCGCCCGAAGATGGGCTTCAAAGTGCCGATCGATGCATGGCTGCGCGGTCCGTTGCGCGAGTGGGCCGAGGACCTGCTCAGCGAGCGCAATCTGCGCGAGCACGGGTTCGTCGATGGGAAGGCGCTTCGCAATGCGTCCGCGGATCAGCTCTGGGCCGTGCTGATGTTGCAGGCCTGGTATGGAGCGCGGCAGCGCTAGCTGCCGCAACTCAGCACGCGCTCGGTTCCAGCGCGGCAGCTTCGCTGCCGCACTCCAAAACACTGGCGGCAAGTTTGCTCTGGAGCATCGCGCTTCAGCATGGTTGCCACAGCACAGCACGCTCTCTCTCCCACTCCCGCCCGCCCCGCGGTCGCGGTCGTACTCTCGCGTTTCCCGACCGTCACCGAGACCTTCATCCTGCGCGAGTTCGTCGAGATGGAGCTGCAGGGCCAGCCCGTGCGGCTCGTCCCGATGATCAAGGAAACGCCGCCGGTCATTCACGACGCGGCCAGGCCATGGACCGGCCGCGCGCTCTACACGAGGTTCCTGTCGCCCGGCATCCTCATCGCGAACCTGCAGGTACTCGCGCGCAATCCGCTGAAGTACCTCGGCCTCCTCGCGCGCCTCATCGCCGGCACCATCGCGAAACCGAAAGTCCTCGCCGCAACGCTCGCGCTCTTCCCGAAGTCCGTATTCCTCGCGAAGCAGCTCGAGCGCGAAGGCATCCGCCATCTGCACGTGCACTGGGCCTCGCATCCCGCGACGCTCGCGTTGATCGTGTCGAAGTTCTCGAACATCACCTACAGCATCACCGCGCACGCGCACGACATCCAGGTGTTCCGCAATCTCCTCGACTGGAAGATCGCCGAGGCGCGGTTCGTGCGGACGTGCACAGAATTCAATCGGAAACTGCTCGAGGAGCTGTACCCGAAAGAATCGCGCGGCAAGATGGTGGTGATCCACTACGGCGTCGATCCCGATCTGTACGTCGACGACATGCGCCGCGCCGTCGCACCCGCGCGGCCGCGCGTGCTCTGCGTGGCATCACATCGTCCGTACAAAGGGCTGCCGTATCTCATCGAGGCGTGCCGGATCCTGCGCGACGAAGGGCACATCTTCGATTGCAACCTCGTCGGCACCGGTCCCATGCGCGAGGAGCTCGGCCGGATGATCCGCGACCGCAACCTCGACGACACCGTCCACCTCCTCGGCGCACAGCCCGAGGCAGAAGTCGCGCGGCTGCTGAAAGAGACGACCTTCTTCGTGTTGCCGTCGATCGTGCAGAAGGACGGGACGATGGAGGGGATGCCAAACGCGCTCATCGAGGCAATGGCCACGGGACGCGCGGTCATCAGCACGACCATCGCCGGCATTCCGGAGCTGATCGAGCACGGCACGACCGGCCTGCTCGTGCCGCCTGAAGACTCGGTCGCGCTCGCCGACGCCATCCGCCAGTTACTCACGAACCCGGAGCGCGCGCGGCGCATGGGCCAGCTCGGACGCGAGCGCATCGTGCGCGAATTCAACATCCGCGACGTCGTCAGCCAGCTCATCTCCCGACTTGACGCTGAGAACATCCGGGAAAACATCCCATGATCACCGCCGCCACCATCGTCTTCTGGATCTGCTTCGCCGTCTGCGTCTACATCTACTTCGGCTATCCGGCGATGCTGTGGGTGATCAGCCGCTTCCGCAACCGTCCCGTGCGTGAAGCGGACGTAACGCCGCGTGCGACATTCGTGATCGCGGCGTACAACGAAGAAGGTGTGATCGGAAAGAAGATCGAGAACGTGCTGTCGCTCGACTACCCGAACGACAAGCTCGAAGTGTTGGTCGTGTCGAACGGCTGTACCGATCGGACTTGCGACATCGTGCGCGGCTACAGCGACACGCGCGTGCGCCTGATCGAGCTGAAAGAGCCGGGGAAGATGCAAGCGGTCAACAAAGGTGTGGCCGAGGCGACGGGGGAGATCATCGTGTTCAGCGATGCGGATTTCTTTCTCGACCATCACACCCTGCGGTTGATGGCGCGCAAGTTCGCCGATCCGGAAGTGGGCGGCGTGTCGGGCGCGCGCAAGCCGGGCATCACGCGCAAAGGCGATGCGACGGGCGAAGGCGAAGGAATGTACGTCCGCTGGGACAAGCTGCAGAAGATCCTGGAGAGCCGCATCGGCAGCGTGTTCGCCGCGGACGGTCTGCTGTACGCGATCCGCAAAGAGTTGTACGTGCCCCTGACCGATCCGTCGCGCGGCGACGACATGACCATCTCCTCGCAGATTCCGCTGCAGGGCTATCGGCTGATCTTCGAGCCGAATGCGACGGCGTGGGAAAACGCCACCATTCATGCGAAGCAGGAGTTCAAGCGCAAAGTGCGCATCGCCAATCGCTGCACGCGCGCGCTCCTCGGCAACGGTTCTCGTCTCTTCCGTTCGGGCTTTTACGCGGTGGAAGTGCTGTCGCACAAAGTGGTGCGGCACATGATCCCGTTCTTCCTGATCCCGATGTTCTTCGCGAGCATCGTGCTGGCGACGCGGTCGGTGTTCTACGCGGTGATGCTCGCGGGGCAGGTGCTCGTGTACGTGCTGGCGATCATCGGCGCATTGCTGCGCGACACGAAGGCGGGGTACTGGAAGCCGTTCTCGGTGCCGTACTACTTCTGCTTCGTGAATGCCGCGGCGTTCGTCGGCTTGTGCAAACTGATCAGCGGACAGGGCACGCACGCGTGGACGCGAATCAGTCCCCCCGCATCCACGCCACCGTCCGCCTGAGTCCTTCGCGCAACGCAATCGGCTCCGGCACGTTCGCGAGCTGCCGCAGCTTCCGACCATCGAGCACGCTGCGCATCTGTTCGCCCGCCTTCGCAGGCGCATGCTCTGCTTCCGCGCGAATGCCGAGCGTGTCGCGGAGCGCTTCGAAGAGCTCATTGACGGAGGTCTCGACGCCGGTGCCGACGTTGAAGATGCCGTCGGTCTGGTGCTCGGACGCGGCCATGTTCGCGCGCACGACGTCCTCGACGAGCACGTAATCGCGGGTCTGCTGGCCGGTGCCGTTGATGCGCACCGGTTGTCCGTCGATCAGCGCGCCGGCGAAGATCGCCACCACGCCAGCTTCGCCGTCCTTCCGTTGCCGCGGGCCATACACGTTGCCATAACGCAGCGAGGTCGCGCGGATGCCGTGCACGTGCCGGAAGAAGTAAAGGTATTGATCGATGGAGAGCTTCGCGCAACCGTACGGCGAGAGCGGCGCAACGGGATGCGCCTCGTCCTGCGGCGCGTACTTTGGCTCGCCATACGCGGCGCCGCCGCTGGAGGCGAAGATGATCTTCTTCACCCCTTCGTCGATCATGGCGCGGAAGAGGCGGAGCGTCGCCACGATGTTGAGCTCCGCATCCGCGGCCGGATCGGCGACCGACACGCGCACGTCGATCTGCGCGGCGTGATGATTGACGAGATCGAAATTGCGTCCCCGCAGTTTGTCGATCGTAGCGGGATCGCGCAGATCGGCGACCACCAGCTCCGCTTTCGGATTGACGTTCTCGAGCTGCCCGCTGCTCAGGTCGTCGACGATGACCACTTCGTGTCCGCGCTCGACGTACGCGTCGGCGACGTGGGATGCGATGAATCCAGCGCCGCCGGTGACCAGTACTTTCATTTCGTGCAGCCCTCGTAGTCGCGCGACGCGATCACGGCAAGGTGATTACCCACCTTCCGCTCCGTGCCGTCGCTCGGTGTGTTGATGATTGCGTCGCGGATCCACATCGCACTCGAGCCGCCGCCGTCGAGGTTCATGGCGATGCATGCTCCAAGCTCGTCGAAAAACGCAGACAGCTCCGGAAGCGTTGGGCCAGGAACACCCGGACGACGTCCATCGGCCACCACGAAGTACATCGTCTTGCCGTTCTTCGAGAGCCCGACCGCGGTGCGCGGATGCGGCGCACGCGTGAAGTGATCGCTCCCAGGCAGCGTCGCCAGCGGCTCGCAGTTTTTGTTCAACAAAGGCCAGCCCGACACGGCGCCCGACATCCACCAGCGCTTCTTCATCGTGTTGTGCTGGATCTCGGCACGCTTGCGTCCCACGCCGACCAGTCCCTGCCTCCGACCGACGTTCTGTCCTGCAGTCCAGACGCCGCACGCCCCCGCGGACAGTCCGATGGGCCGTTGCTGCTCATCGAAGTAGTCGGCGTTGATCGCGACGATCGCCTCGCGCTTCTTCGCGAACTCACTGACCGTGAGCCCCCGATCGTTCGCTTCGCTCGCGATGACCCGCAAGCCGCCATTGCGCAGATCGATGCGGACGACATGCGCATCGAGCTGCCCCTGCGTGAACCGCTGATACTCCACCCCCGGCGCAACGCTCTGCCACTCGGCATGCACGCTGGCGGTGAAGAGAAGAAGAAAGAGAAGAAGGCCGCGCTTCATCAGCGGCAACAATAGTTCAAGAATGAGGCCGGTACGGAGGGAGAGGCATCTCGAGGTCGCGAGCGATCTTCTCGAGGTGCGGCCTCAGCTGTGGAAGATGCTCAGCGGCGATCAGCCAGATTCGTGGAGTTTGCGAAGAACGGCGGCTTGCACTTGCTCAGTCTTCATGAACTCATCACGACCGACGGCGATCCACTCTTCGATGAGCTCCATCGACCGTCCGATGTTGTGCAGGTACGCGCGCGGATCCCGTCACAGCGCGATGGCCTCCGACAGGATCGTTTGCTTCATATACGGATGGAGCGCGACGGGCCTCGAGATCGGCGACGAGCCCACCGGGGAACCATGGCGCGACGTCACTCCCCGCTTCGATGAAATCCACGTCGCTATCGGCGCGAGCATCTCCGCGCGCGACCGACCCGAACACGCGGATGCTCGTCACGCCGTGTTTCGCGGCAATGCGCAGGATTTCTTCGCGCTTGTCGCCGATGCCCATGGGGTCATTCTAAGCCTCTATACTCCCGCGCCATGACGCCGGAGCGGGCGCAGCTCGAGGACGTGTTGTCAGCGCTGGGCGATCCGGCGCTGCGGTATGCGGACATTCGTTACACGGCCACGCATCAGCAGCATGTCAAAGTGCGCAACGGCGAAGTCGATCAGCTCTCCTCGACCGTCGATCGCGCGATCGGCGTGCGCGTGCTGGTGGGGAATGGCTGGGGCTTCGCGGCGGCGAGCGACGCGAGCGAGGCGTCGATGCGGAAGGCCGCGAAACGCGCGCTCGAAGTCGCCGCCGCGAGCAACATCGCTTCGACGCAGGAGATCACGCTCAGCGACGTCGAGCCGCACGTCGCAGCCGTCCATTCGCAGTACCGCATCGACCCATGGTCCGTGCCGATCGAGCGCAAGATCGAACATCTGATGTCCGCCACGGAACCGATGCGCGGCGATGCGCGCATCCATCAGGTCTCCGGCGAGATCTCCTGCTACCGGCAGGAAAAACTCTTCGCATCGACCGCGGGCAGCTTCATCGAGCAGACCACCACGCAGATGGGCGGCGGCATCGAGGCGGTGGCCATCCACGACGGCGACTTTCAGCGGCGCACGTATCCGAATCCGTTCGGCGGCGACTTTCAGGCCGAAGGATGGGAGTTCATCGAGCGGCTGAACATGCCCGCGACCGCGCTCAAGATTCGCGATGAAGCGCTGGCTTTGCTCTCCGCGCCGAAAGCGCCCGCGGGACGTTTCGATCTCATCGTCGGAAGCGCGCAGCTCGCCCTGCAGGTCCATGAATCGTGCGGCCATCCCACCGAGCTCGATCGCGCCATGGGACTGGAGATCTCGCTGGCCGGCGGGTCGTTCCTGCAACCAGCGATGCTCGGTGCTTTTCGTTACGGCTCGCCGCTCGTAAACATCGTCGCCGACGCCACCATCCCCGGTTCCATCGGCTCGTTCGCGTTCGACGATGACGGCGTGCCCGCGCAGCGTTTCCACCTCGTGGAAAACGGGATCTTCGTCGGCTACCTCACCGGCCGCGACACCGCGCCATTCATCGGCCGCAGATCGAACGGCACGGTACGCGCAGAGAGTGCCGCGCGCATCCCGATCATCCGCATGACCAACATCAACCTCGAACCTGGCGAAACGCCGCTGGCCGACATCATCGCGGACACCAAGCGCGGCATCTTCGTCGAGACGAACAAATCGTGGTCGATCGACGACCTGCGCCTCAACTTCCAGTTCGGCTGCGAAGTGGCGTGGGAGATCGATAACGGCCGCCTCGGCCGCATGCTCCGCAATCCGCTCTACACCGGCAGCACGCCGGAGTTCTGGCGCTCGTGCGACGCCGTAGCCGACCGCGACTCGTGGCAGATCTGGGGCCTGCCGAATTGCGGCAAAGGCGACCCCATGCAGACGATGCGCGTCGCGCATGGCGCGCCCGCGGCGCGTTTCCGCGGCGTGCAAATGGCCTAGAAAGGAAATTGAAAATTGAAAATTGAAAATTGAAAAATATGAATGTGGCGCTCGTGGTCCGATTTTTCAATTTTCAAATTTCAATTTTCAATTGATATCTTCCGCACCCGATGACCCAACAGGAACCCGTCCAGACGCTGCTCGACTCGATCAACTCCCGCTCCGCCACCGTCGGCGTGATCGGCCTCGGCTACGTCGGACTGCCGCTCGTGCTGCTCTTCAGCGAGAGCGGATTCCGCGTGGTCGGCTTCGACGTCGACAAGAAAAAGACCGAGGCGCTGGCGCGCGGCGAGTCGTACATCCGGCATATCGGTCCCGAGCGCGTCGCGGCGGCATTCCGCGGTGGTCGCGCCGAGGCGACGGATGACTACGATCGCCTCGCGGAATGCGATGCCATTCTGATCTGCGTCCCGACGCCGCTCGGTGCGCATCGCGAGCCCGACCTGTCGTACGTTCGCATTACCGCCGAAGCCGTCGCCAAGCGGCTGCGGAAGGGACAACTGGTCGTCCTCGAATCGACGACGTATCCCGGCACCACGCGCGAAGAGCTGCTCACGCGATTCAACGAGCGCGGCATGCAGTGCGGCACCGACTTCTTCCTCGCCTTCTCCCCCGAGCGCGAAGATCCCGGCAACGAGAAGTTCCATACGAAGAACATCCCGAAAGTCGTCGGCGGTATCGACGAGCCGTCGCTGCGCGCCGCGGTTGCGCTCTACAACGCGGCCATCGATCGCATCGTGCCGGTGAGCAGCACCGAAGTGGCCGAGTCGTCGAAACTGCTCGAGAACATCTTCCGCGCCGTGAACATCGCGCTGGTGAATGAGCTCAAGGTCGTCTTCGACCGCATGGGCATCAACGTGTGGGAAGTGATCGCCGCGGCGAGCACGAAACCGTTCGGCTTCATGCCCTTCTACCCCGGCCCCGGCCTGGGCGGCCACTGCATCCCGCTCGATCCGTTTTACCTGACGTGGAAAGCCGCGGAGCACGGGACGTGGGCGCGCTTCATCGAGCTCGCCGGCGAGATCAACACAGGCATGCCGCGCTACGTCATCGACCGCACGGCCGAAGCGATCAATGCGCAAGGCAAGAGCGTGAGAGACGCGAAAGTGCTCGTGCTGGGCCTCTCCTACAAGCCGAATATCGACGACGACCGGGAATCGCCGTCGTTCGAGCTGATCGAGCTGCTGCGCGAGCGCGGCGCCGACGTCTCGTACTGCGACCCGTACATCCCGCACGCAAAGCGCGTCCGCAAGTTCGACCTCGACCTCTCCTCGGTGCCGTGTACCGCGGAAGAATTCGCAAAGTACGACGCGATCGTGCTCTCGACGCCGCACGATCAGTTCAAGGACGCCGGCCTGTACGCGAACGCGAAGCTGGTCGTCGACACGCGCAACGTCGTTCCCGCGGACAGCGTGAAGGAATCGGTCCTGGTCCGCGCGTAACGATGCGTTTTGAATCGGAGTCGTTGCCCATCCTCGAGCGCGCGCTCCACGCCGCCGGCGCGGATGAGGCCGACGCCGCATTCATCTCGGTCGACCAGAACATCAGCCGCTTCGCCAACTCGCAACTACACCAGAACATGTCGGAGGAGAGCGCGTGGCTGACGCTGCGCGTGGTGGTGAACGGGGCAATCGGTGTCGCCACCACGACCGGCTTCGACGACGACGAGATTGCTCGCACCGCGGAGGTCGCGCGCGAAGCGGCGAAGCATTCCAGCCCACTGCACGGATTCAGCGGTCTCTACTCCGAGAACGAACCGCTGCCGGAAGTCGACTCATTCGACGAAGCGACCGCGCAGATCTCCGCGCGCGAAAAAGCCACCGCGTTGCGCACGATGTTCGATAAGAGCCGCGAAGTGCTGTTCGCCGGCTCGTATGCGACTGCAGCCGCTTCGGTCACGTGCGGCAACACGCATGGCATTCGCCGCTACACGCGCATGACGCACGCCGACGCGACCGTGATCGCCATCGGCGACAAAGGCTCCGGCTACGCGACGTTGCGCGAGCGCCGCGCGTCCGACGTCAACATGGCCGCGCTCGGCGAGGAAGCAATCCTGAAAGCGACGCTCGCTTCGGATCGAATCGAAGACCTCGCGCCCGGCCAATACGACGTGATCCTCGAGCCTCCCGCACTCGCCGAAGTGTTCGAATGGATGAACATGATCGCGTTCACCGGCCAGGCGTTCGAAGACGGCTCCTCCTTTTTCGTCGGCCACCTCGGCAAGCGCATCCTCGGCGAGAACTTCACGCTCGTCGACGACTCCACGTCCTACCTTCCCTTCCCCTTCGACATGGAAGGCTTGCCGAAGCGCCCGGTGGCGCTCATCGAGAACGGCATTCCGCGCACGCCCGTGCTCGACAAAGCGTGGGCCGATCGCCTCGGCCTCGCGCCGACTGCGCACGCGTGGCATCTCGGCTCGCCGGACCACGGCTCGGCCTTTCACCTGGCGATGGGCGGCGGCGATTCGACGCGCGAGGAGATGATCGCATCGACGAAGCTCGGCATCTGGGTTACGCGCTTCAACTACGTCAACGGCCTGCTGGAGCCGAAGACCGCGCTCATGACCGGCACCACGCGCGACGGCACGTTCCTCATCCGCGACGGAAAAGTGGCCGCGCGCCTGCCGAACCTCCGCTGGACTCAGTCGATGGTCGAGGCGTTCTCGAACATCGACTCGATGTCGCGCGAGCGCCGCTCGACCGGCACCTGGTACAACATGTTCGGCGGCACGCTCGCACCGGTCACGAAGATCCGCGGGTGGAACATCACCGGAAAGCAGGAGACCGGCGAGTGAAGGCGAGGCTCTTGCAGAGCGCGGTAAGCGCGCTCACTCCGCGACGAGACTGGACCGCATGACTCAGTACATCATCCGCAGGTTCCTGCAGATGATCCCGATTACCCTCGGGATCCTGACGCTGATCTTCTCGCTGATCCATCTCATCCCGGGCGATCCGGCGGTGCAGATCGCGGGCGAGGGGGCACGCCCCGAAGATGTGATGGCGGTGCGCAAAGCGCTGGGGCTCGATCAGCCGCTGTGGAAGCAGTACGTCACCTACATCAACCGCCTCGCGCACGGCGATCTCGGTCGTTCGTTCCGGACCGATCGCAGTGTGGCGGAGGAGATCGCGGCGCGCTATCCAGCCACGATGCAGCTCGCGTTCGGCTCGATGCTCGTGGCGTTGCTCGTCGCGTTTCCGCTGGGCATCATCTCGGCGATCTATCGAAATTCATGGATCGACAACGTGGCGCGATTCTTCGCGCTGATCGGCGTGTCGATGCCGAGCTTCTGGTTCGGACCACTGTTGATCATCGCGTTCGCCATCAACCGCGAATGGTTCCCTGTCTCGGGCCGCGAGAACGGACTGCGCTCGCTGGTGCTGCCGTCGGTGACGATGGGGCTCGCGCTTTCCGCGATCCTCACGCGCATGATCCGCGTCAGTCTCGCCGACGAGCTGGGGCAGCTCTACGTCACCACCGCGATCGCGAAGGGCGTGACGCGCGCGAAAGCGATTTTCCGCCACGCGCTCAAGAACGCGCTGATCCCCGTGATCACGATCCTCGCGCTGCAATTCGGCTCGCTGCTGACCGGTGCGATCATCACCGAACAGATCTTCTCGTGGCCAGGGCTGGGACGGCTGCTGATTCAATCGATCACCACCCGCGACTACCCGCAGGTGCAGGCGTCGATCCTGGTGATCGCGCTGACGTACATCATGGTGAATTTCATCAGCGACCTGCTGTACGGGGTCGTGGATCCGAGGATCAAACTGGAGTGAATATGGAGTTTCAGAGTCTCAGAGGATTGGTGCCAAAGACCTCTCTGCGACTCTGCGACTCTGAGACTCGTTATCGCGGCAACTATCATGAAGACACTCAAGCGCTTGATTCGCAACTTCGCCTTCACCACCGGCCTCGCGCTGACGCTGGTGCTGGTGATCTGCGCGCTGCTCGCGCCGGTGCTCGCGCCGCACAGTCCTGTGGAGCAGAAGGGGCTGCGGCTCGATCCGCCGTCAGATGCGCATCCGCTCGGGCTCGATGAGCTCGGACGCGACGTGCTCTCGCGCATCGTGTGGGGCGCGCGCGTTTCGCTGCGTGTCGGATTCAGCGTCGTGCTGCTCGCGTCGGTCATCGGCGTGACGCTCGGCGCGATCTCCGGCTACTTCGGCGGCATCGTCGACGTGATCATCATGCGCCTCTGCGACATCCTGCTGGCGTTTCCGGGCATCCTGCTCGCGATTGCCCTCGTGGCGGTGCTCGGGCCGAGTCTCAACAACGTCATCCTCGCGCTGGCGATCATCGGCTGGGTCGGATACGCGCGCCTCGTGCGCGGACAGGTCCTGAAAGTGCGCGAGATGGAGTTCGTCACCGCGGCGAAGGCGCTCGGCGCGAAATCGCCGCGCGTGATTGCGCTGCACGTGTTGCCGAACGTCATGAATCCGGTGATCGTCATGGCCACGCTCGGTCTAGCCGGCGCAATCCTCGCGGAAGCAGCCCTCTCGTTCCTCGGCCTCGGCGTGCAGCCGCCGACGCCATCATGGGGCGCGATGCTCACGTACGGCAGGCAGTACCTCGGCCTGGCGAATCATCTGACCATCTTCCCCGGCGCCGCGATCATGGCCGCGGTGATGGGTCTCAACTTCCTCGGCGATGGCCTCATCGACGGCCTCGATCCGAAATACCGCAAGGAAATGCGATAGCCCATACCCATGCGCAAGACACTGCTCGTCTTCTCTCTCCTCGTCGCTCCCACGATCCTCGCGCAGACCGCAGACCTGCACATCACCTCGTTCGTCGTCGGCGGCGCGGCCACGACGACCAACGAGCGAATCACGCTGCAGGCGGATTGGAAAAATGAGGGACCGGGCGTCGCCACCTTCGTCAACGTCACGGTGACGGGATCGCCGACGCCGTTCTTCATCCTCTCCAACGCCACCACCGGCTGGCCGTGTTATGCGAATCCGGAGGGAGACACATTCCGTTGCCAGCAAGCGGCTGTGGCCCCGGGACAACAGGCCGAGCTGGTTCTGCAGATGCTTTCACCGGCAACACCCGGCCCCTTCGAATTGCGCATCGCCATTTCCGCGTCGGAAACGGATCCCGATCTTTCCGACAACGCCGTCGTCATTCCGATGAGCCTCAATTCGAGACCATCGACGGATCTCTCGATCTCGCCGCAGAACCAGTTGCATCGCGTGCAAAGCGGCGATTCCGTATCGATCCCACTGATCGTGGCCAACAGCGGCACGCAGCAGATCACCAGCCTCACGGCGTTCTTCACGCTGCCGGTGCTGGAGACGATTCCGCCGCTGTCGGCGAGCGGCGCCGGCTGGTCGTGCGGAGGGCTGGCGTTCGGACCGCAGGCGGTCATCTGCACACGTACAGCGCTCGCTCCGGGCGAAGTCGCGCCGATCACGCTCACGACCGTTGCGCCGGCCGATGGCGAGACCTTCACGGTCAATGCACGCGTCGGCGGACAGGGCTTCTCCGATCCGCTGATGGCCAACAACGTCGGGGCGGCGGTGGTGACGACCGCGGTCGAAGTGGAAAGCTGGAGCCGCGTGCTACTGCCGCTGGTGGGACCGGACGTACACGGCGCGAACGGCGCGTTGTGGCGAACGGAGACGACGTTGCTCCTCGACACGGCGATCTTCGTCGAGCCGCTGCACTGCGAGCTCGTCATCACGTGCCTGCAATTCCCGGTCGGAGCACCATTCGCGTACACGGGTGTCGCTGGCGCGTTAGGCCAGTTCCTGCACATGCGATCCGCAGACAAGGCGAAGCTGCACGTGAACACGCGCGTGTACGACGTGTCGCGCTCGACCGAAACCGCGGGCGCCGAGATCCCGATCGTGCGCGAAGAGGACTTCACGAGCGGCCCGATCTCGCTCCTGGGCATCCCGGTCGCGCCGCACTATCGCCACACGCTGCGCGTGTACGATTTCGATGGGCGCAACGGCGCGCCGGTTTCGATCCGCATCTATTCCGGCAGCGAAACGACGCCGCGGCTCAGCCTCACGAGAACGTTGTCGGCGCCCGGGGTCACGGTCGGCGATCACCGGCCGCTGCATCCGGGAACGATCCAGTTCGAGATCGGACAACTCCTGCCGCTGGCCGGCATCGAGACGTTGCGCGTGGACGTCGAGCCGCTCGAGAGCGGCCTGCGCCTCTGGTCGTTCGTCAGCGTCACCAACAACGAAACGCATCACGTGACCACGTTCTCCGCACAATGATCCGCAACCTCGGCATCATCATCTGCATCGCGCTGTCTTCCGCACTCTTCGCCGACTCGGCCGACATCGAGATCACTTCGCTCACGACCGGCAAGTCATCGGTCAGCACCGGCGAGTTGCTGACCGTGACGATGCGCTGGCGCAACAACGGGCCGGACATCGCGAATGACGTCATCGCCACGCTCGGTATCGACAGCGGCGCGACGGTCCTGGTCGGCCTCGGCAAGGAGAACTGGCCGTGCGAGCCCGTATTCGCGGGGAATGGTTTTCAGTGTCGCGGATTCCTCGCGCCGGGCGGCGACGCTCTGCTCACGGCGACGATGTTCGCCCGTTCCGACATGGCGGCGCCCTTCACGATCGTCGGACGCGTGGTCAGCTCGACCAGCGATCCACGGCCGGCGAACAACGTCTCGTCGCTGACGTTGCCGCTCACACCATCGGCGGCGACCGCGGATCTCGCAATCGGTCCGGAAACGCAATCGCATCTCGTTCGCAGTGGAACGCAACTGTCGTTGCCGCTGATCGTGCGGAACAACGGTTCCGAGGCTGTGAACAACGTGCATGTGTCGCTGTCGTTCGATCCGTCGTCACGTTTGCCGATGTCGGCGAGTGGCGCCGGCTGGTCGTGCCTCAATCCGACGCACTCGCCCTGGCTGCTGACTTGCCGGCATCCGACGCTCGATCCTGGCACGGCGCCGGCGATCATCGTGAACGCAACCGCGCCCGCGAGCGGAGACCTGCGTTTGTATGCGCGCGTCGCCGCGGCGAATCTCAACGATCCGCTCGCGGGCAACGCGGCCACGGCAGACATTCGTCTCGGCGGCCCGGGCCAACCGCAACAGTCGCGTCTTCTCGTGCCGATTCCGCCGGGAGTGACGCCAGGCATTAACGGCGCGCGCTGGACCGCGCAGGCGACGGGGCTCCGGCGCGCGCCGATCGGGATGGATCCGATCCTGCAGCCCTTCGACCTCGCCGAGCTGCTCGCCGACGGCGGTCTCGGCCAGTTCTTCATCAGTGCCCTCGACACGTCGAAGATCAACGCCAACATGCGCGTCTGGGACGAGACGCGGCAGACGCAGACCGCGGGCAGCGAGATTCCGCTGGCGCGCGAAGACGACTTCACCAGCGGCACGCTGCACATTCTCGGCATCCCGATCGCGCCGCACTATCGCCACACGCTGCGCGTGTATGACCTCGACGGGCGCGGCGGAGCGCGCATTGCCGTTCGTCTTTACGCCGATCAGGAGCTGACGCCGCGCGCGAGCGCGGAGGTGACGCTGAGTTTGTTCGCCGCCGGACGTCCTGCGTCGACCCAACTCGATCCGTTGCAACTCGGCTCGATGAGCGGCGCCGCGAAGATGCGCATCGAGATCGAGCCGCTCAATGAAGGGTTGAAGCTCTGGTCCTTCGTGAGCGTGACGAACAACGACACCCATCACGTCACGACGTTTACGATGCAGTGACGTGCAGGACGTACTCGGCCGGACGTTTGACTTCAAGGCAGCGCCGCGGCGCGTGATCTCACTCGTCCCGTCGGTGACGGAGACGTTGTTCGAGCTCGGCGCGGGCGGCTCGGTGGTCGGCATCACCGACTTCTGCATCTTCCCTCCCGACCTTGCGCTGCCGCGCCTGGGCGGCACGAAGAACCCGCGCGTCGACGAGATCCGTGCGCTGGCGCCCGACCTCGTGCACATGAACCTCGAGGAGAACCTGCGCCGCCATGGCGATGCGATCGAGACGTTCGCGCCGGTGTTCGTGAGCGAGCCAAAAAGCGTCGACGACGTCGAGACGCTGATCGCGCAGCTCGGCGTCATTCACGATCGCCGCGAACGCGCCGCGGAGCTCGTCGATGCGTTGCGACAAGAACGCACAGCGCTGCCGAAACGCGCGTTCACGTTTGCATGTCCGATCTGGAAGAACCCGTGGATGTGGTGCGGCGGCGACACGTACGTCTCGCGTCTCATCGAAACCGCCGGCGGCACGAACGTGATCGCGGAGCGAACGCGCTATCCGCAGCTCGCGCTCGAAGAAGTGCTCGCGTTGCGGCCGGACATCATCTTCCTGCCCGACGAACCGTACGTTTTCACAGCCGCTGACGCGGAGTACCTCGGAGTACCTCGGAGTGGCTCGGCAACAGTACGCGTGATCGGCCCGTTTCCGGGCCACCTATTCACGTGGCACGGCTCGCGGACCATCGACGGATTACGCTTCCTGCGGCTTGCGCTCTGATCCCCTCCGAGGAACTCCGAGGTACCCGAGGTACTCCGAGGTACTGGTGAAGGGTGGCTGCGGTGCCCCGGCTGGAAGCGCCAACAGGAAAAGGGGATCACGCAAGGAGGAATGAGCGCCGGGGCACCTGTCAGCCGTGGAAGATTCTATGGGATAACAGCATAAGAGGTCAAGCAGAACCCTCGATGACCTCTTCCGCCCATGCCCGGATCGTCTCCTCCACCGCCTCCAGTTGCTTGGTGAAAAAGTGATCGGCGCCCGTCACGATCACGCTCTCCGCGTTGCGCACGTTCTGCACGAGCTTCTCGAGCTTCGTGACGTCGCCGTGCTCGTCCTGCGTCCCGTGAATGAAGAGCATCGGCCGCTCGCAATGACGCAGGTAACCGAAGTCGTACTTGTTCACCGGCGTGCCGATGAGGAACAACGCGTCGACCTCGGGCAACTCGCACGCGACGCGCGACGCGACCCACGAGCCGAATGAGAACCCGCCCACGAACAACTTCTTGCCGGGATGCTTGCGCTTGGCCCACTCGATCGCTGCGGACACATCGGTCTGCTCTCCCTCGCCGCCCTCGAAAGTGCCGCCGCTCGCACCCGCGCCGCGGAAGTTGAATCGCAGCGTTGCGACGTTTGCGTTCTCCAGCCCGCGCGCCGCGCGAAACACGACCTTGTTGTGCAGCGTGCCGCCGCCGGTCGTGAGCGGATGGCAGATGACGGCGACGCCGGCCGGATCCTGCAATTCGCGATACAACGCCTCGAGCCTGCCGGCGCTGCCGTAGAGATCGACGTGACGCAGAGGTTTCGGATTCACGACGCGAGCCTCACCATGACGCGATCGTTCTCGATGCGCACTTCATGCGCGGTCACACGGAACTCGCGATTGCCGGGACAGAGTCCGGTCTTCACGTCGAAGCCCCACAAGTGCCACGGACAATTGATCTCGTTGCCGATCAAATCACCCTCGGCCAATGGTCCGCCGCGATGCGGGCACGTGTTGTCGGTCGCAAAGAAACCCTCTTCGGTGTGATAGAGCGCGATGGTGCGGCCGTTCACGTCGTACGCCTTCGCGCGGCCGATCGGGAGCTCTGTTGTATTCGCAATGTCGATGAACTCCATGAGACGGGCGCGAAGATTAGCACGCGCTGTCTCCGGAGCGACGGGCTCTCAGCCCGTCGAGCGGCGCTAGAATCTCACCGCACGCGGAATGCCGCTTCGTCCCACCGCGGCCGCTCCGTCCCACACACCAGGAATCGCGGTCGCGCACTCCGGACACTTGCCATCGACCAGCCGATACGACGTCACGCGGAAGCCGCTGCGGCCGATGACGAGCGCGTTGCACTTCGGGCAATGTGTCCCTTCCTTGTCGCCGAACGCGCCAGGGATGTTGCCCGGATAGATGTAGCGCAGGCCTGCGCGCTTGCCGATCTCGTATGCGCGCAGCAGGTGCGCCGGCGTCGTGCTCGCGTTGGTCATCTTGTAATCGGTGTGGTACGCCGTGATGTGCCACGGGATGTCGGGATCGACGCCGGCGAGGAACTCCGCGATGCCGGTCAGCTCCTCGTCGGAATCGTTGAAGTCGGGGATGACGAGCGTGACGATCTCCATCCAGATGCCGCGGCGCTTCAGACCTTTGATCGTTTCCAGCACCGGCTGCAGCGTGCCGCCGAGGTCGCGGTAGTGGCGGTCGTGGAAGCCTTTGAGGTCGACCTTGTACAACGTAACGTACGGCGCGATGTAATCGAGTACCTGCTCGGTACCGTTGCCGTTCGAAACGTACGAGCACACGAGCCCGGCCTGCTTCGCCTCGCGGAACACTTCGACGGCCCACTCGCTGGTGATGAGCGGCTCGTTGTACGTCGACGTGATCACCTTCGCGCCGTGCTCCTTCGCGATGCGCACCAGATTGGCAGGCTCGACGTCCATCGGCGGCGCGATGGCCATCGGATCGCGCAGCGCCTGCGACGTGACCCAGTTCTGGCAATAGCCGCAGTGGTAATCGCAGCCGAGCATGCCGAACGAAAGCGCGAGCGCGCCCGGATACGCGTGGAAAAACGGCTTCTTCTCGATCGGATCGACCTGTAGCGCCGCGACGTAGCCGCGCGGCACTTTGAGCACGCCGCCTTCGTTGTAGCGGACTTTGCAGATCCCCTTCAGGCCATTTGGAATGCGACAGCGGTGGCCGCACGAAAAACACTGGACGCCGTCATTCGGCAGCGGCGTGACGAGCTCCGGCGCTGCCGGCGCGGTCCGCTCCGCCAGCACTTCTCCCAGCGTCGTCTGTTCCTGGGTCGTCGGCATGCTTCGGAAAACAGATGCGGTAGAAGAGGTATGCCATTCCGAGGCCGAAGAGGGAATCGACGAGGTAATGCCAGCCGGTGATGAGCGAGCCGAGAAAAATCACGAATGCGAAGATGCCGAAGATCAGTTGTCCGGCTCGCCAGATGCGGCGCGTCCAGAGGAACACGTACATCTGAAACGCGACGTGCAGACTGGGGAACGCGGCAACGCCGAACACGATCCGGATCGGCTCGGTGATGGCGGTGCCATTCCACGCGCGCAGGACGTTGTTGTAGTTGCGCATCAGCAGAGCCTGCAGCGTTTGCGTGACGCGCAATGTCTCCGCATGCGCGAACCAGACTTCCGGGAAGCGCAATGCGGGTCCGAGGGATGGGATCAGCAGATAGAACCATGCTCCGGTGATCCAGAGCAGCGCGTTGCCGTTCGCAAACGAGACGCGAATGCGGCGCTCCGGATGTGAGAACACCCACGCGAACGCCACGAACGCGCTCACGAAGAAGATGTTCGCGTACGCCCAGTCGATCGCGCGCAGGAAGGAGGGCGCGTCGAAGACGTCGAGCAGAAACGTGGTCGGCGCGATCCCGAGGAAGAGCAGCCGGTCGAGCTCCCATAGCTCCGGGTCGAAGAGGCGCCGGTGATAGATCGGAACCGTAAGCTTCAGCCAGCCGTACGCGACGATCACGATCGCGCCGCTGACGATGAGCCGCAGCGTGTCGGTGATCCAGGCCACGGTGCGGATCGCGGCAAAGTACGCGCGGTCGCGTTTGATCAACGCGATCAGCGCGCGGACGGCGATACCGGCGAGCGCCTGCGTGCCGAGGGCGATGGTGAAGGTGGCGATGTGCCCGAGCGGCGAGCCGACGATGCGCAGGCTATCCCGCGCGAACAGCGCGATCACGGCGAGGTTCGCAAGGGCGAACAGCTCGAAGAAATACGGCCGCTTCACGTGCGGTGAGTCTAATAGACTCGCGTGCATGTTCATCGAGCGCACTGCGAATGACGCCGTCGCCACCATCACGCTGAACCGTCCTGAGAAGCTGAACGCCTTCAGCGGCACGATGCGCGAGGACCTGCTCGACGCGCTGCGCGCGTGCGAAGCTGACGACGCCATGCGCGTGGTGGTGATCACCGGCGCGGGCCGGGCATTCTGCGCGGGCGGTGACGTCGAGTCCATGCGCGAGCTGCAAGAGCGCGACGACGTCGATGCGTTCCGCAAATTGCTCGATGCGGGCCGCGACATCGTGCTGCAGATCGCAGCGATGGCAAAGCCGGTGATCGCGTCGGTGAACGGCGTGGCCGCCGGTGCCGGCTGCAATCTCGCGCTGGCGTGCGATTACCGCATCGCGGCGGAAAACGCGAAGTTCAGCGAGTCGTTCGTGAAGATCGGTCTGCATCCTGACTGGGGCGGCACGTGGCTGCTGCCGCGGCTGATCGGGCGTGCGCGCGCGTTCGAGCTGTTGGCGACCGCGAGGATGGTGGACGCGCACGAGGCGCTCGCGCTGGGGATGGTCGATCGCGTGGCGAGTGACCTTGCCGCGGAGACGGAGACATTCGCGCGCACGCTCGCGGCGGCTTCGCCACTCGCGATCGGGGCTATCAAGCGCGCACTGGCAGTGTCGGATCGAAATGACCTGCGCGCGCAGCTCGAGCTCGAGGCGGAGCATCAGGTGGCTTGTTTCCGGTCGGATGAGGCGAAGGCGCGCATCGCGGCGTTCGCGAAGAAGTGAGCCCTCATCCGGCCTTCGGCCGCCTTCTCCCCGCAGGCGGGGCGAAGGCTACATAGGCTAGCGTCATTGAGTAGCGTTCTCCCCTCGGCGAGGGGAGAAGGTGCCGAAGGCGGATGAGGGGAGCTACGCCCTGCGGATGATCACCAGCGTCTCGTCATCCTTCTGCGGCGCCTCATCGACGAACGCGTCGACCGCGTCCGCGATCTGATCGCGGATCAACGCGGCGCTGTAGTCGAGATGCTGCTCGAGAAGCGCTTCAAACCGCTCGTTGCCGAACTCCTCGTCGTCGATGTTCTCCGCTTCGGTGATGCCGTCGCTGTAGAGCACCGCGGTCGAGCCGGCGGGGAACGGACGCGAATGCGTGACGTAACGCGTGCCGGGCAGGATGCCGATCGGCAGACCGTGCGACTTGAGCGTGTCGATCTGCCCGTCGACGATCAGATACGCAGGATTGTGGCCGGCGTTTACGTACTGGATGATCTCGTGCTCGCGATCGATCGAGACCATGACCATAGTGATGAACTTGTTCTCGGCCGACCACTTGTGGATGTGGCGATTCAGCTCCGTCGCGATCTCGTCGAGCTCCCGTCCCTCGGCAAACAGCAGTTGCAGCACCGCATGCAGCGCGGACACGAGCAGCGCCGCGGGCATCGACTTTCCGGCGACGTCCGCGACGAGCGCGGTAATGACGCCGTCGCGCACGAAGAACGCGTGATAGTCGCCACCCACCTGTCGCGCCGGACGCGAGAGCGCGGCGATCTCGATGCCGTCGATCTGCGGAATCGCCTTCGGCAGAATGTTGCTTTGGATCGTCGCCGCGAGCTCGAGGTCGCGTTCCATGGCCTGCTTCTCGAGCGCGTCCCGGTGCAGGCGCGCGTTCTCGAGCGCGATGGCGACCTGATTGCCGAACAGCGAAAGCAGCCGCAACTCGTTCGCTTCGAATGCGCCGATACCGCCTTCGCGCGTCTCGCGATCGGCCGCGGCGAGGACGCCGATGATCGCGTCGTTGCTTCCCTTGATCGGCACCGCGACGAAGGTCTCGCATCCCGGAAAAAGACACGTGCTGCCGCCTTCGAAGGTGAGCGGCTTCCCCTCGCGCAGCAGTTCTTCGCTGATCTCCGTTTCGAGGAAGCCCTCGCGCACGTCGCCGAAGGAGCGGTAGAGCTTGAAGCCATCCTCGCGCAGATAGAGCGCCGCGCGACGCGCGTTCGTGAGCGAGATCATGCGGAAGAGGATCTCGTCCGCGAGCTCGTCGACATTGAGCGTCGATGCGATCGACAGCCCGATGTCGTACAGCGACTCGAGCTCCCACAAGCGGTACTTGAGCTGGAAGTCGCCCTCGCGCATTTCCTGCGTGAGGCGCTGATTGGCGATCAGCGTCGAGACATACATCGCCGCCGCGCGCGCGAACGCGAAGTCGTCTTCGAGGTCTTCGAGAATTTCGCTCGACAGCGCGAGCAAGCCGAGCGCTTCGCGTTGCGATTGCAACGGAACCACGAGCGCCGGCGAAGGCATCAGCGCATCTTCCGCGCGCGCGGTTCCGTCGAGGATTTCCGGCGCGACACAATGCGTCGATTTCGCGGCGAGACGCATTCCGTTGCCTCGGCCGTCGCGCAGATAGAGAGCGCCGCCGTCGAAGCGCGTGTGCCGCGCGAATGCATCGAGGATCAGCGGACCCTGCGCCGCGACCGAGGCCTTCTCCAGCTGTTGCAGCTCTGAGAGGAGCTCGGCGAATCGGCGCACCGGGGACATGGGGCGAGGAGAATATCAGTCCTGCGAGGCGTTGAGCTGCTGAGCGATTGTGCCGACCTCTCGCGGCTCAATGGCTCAATCGCTCAACGCTTACAGGCCGAGCTCCCGGGCCGCGCTGTCTTCGTCGGTGAAGATCGAGGCGTAATTGGCGAGGCCCATGATCTGGAAGGTCTTGTGGATGACGGGGGTGAGGTTGCAGAAGCCGATGCGGCCGCCCTTCTCGATCATCTTCTCGATGATCTCGATGAGGATGCTGATGCCGATCGAGTTGACGATCTTCGTCTCTTTGAGATTGAGCAGGAGGATGCGCACGTCCGCGTCCATAAGCTCATACGCGCGATTGGCGATTTCCTCGCCGCCCAGGTTGTTGATGTATCCCTTGGTGTAGAGGACCGCTCCGTTGGCGCCGCGGCGATCCACCGCGACTCTCAATTCGTCCGTCATGATTCTTCCTTCGAGCTTCTCCCGAATTTCACCATGTGGATGGTGGTCCCGTCTCCACCCGGATTGGTGGCGATGCTCACTTCGTCCATGTGTGCTTCGATGATCTGCAGGCCCCACCCGCGCTTGTGGACAGCGCCGAGTTTCTGGCGCCGCGAGCGAGCCTCGGTCACGTCGAATCCTTTACCGCGGTCCGTGATCCAGATGTCGATGCGCGAGTTGCCCGCGCCCAGTGAGGTGCCGGTGATTCTTACATAGATGCGACGATCGGCGCTACCGGAGTGCTCGCGCGCATTGATGCACGCTTCGATCATGGCGTGAGCCATTTCATCGATGCTTTCCGACGCCATTCCGAGCTCCCGGGCGAGGTTGCCGGCAGCACGCGCGGCAGCGATCTCGATGTCCGGGATCATGGGGAGCGTCAGCTCCATTTGCCGCTCGGCAGTCGCAGTCATGACAGGTGCGTCCTCGACGATGCTCCCGTGACTAGAACGCGAGGAAAAGCGCGGCGACCGTCTTCACCCACTGCGGGATGCCGCCGACCTGATCGAGCGCGAGCAGCGCGACGGTGTTCACCGCCAGCATGCCCGGCAGGATGTAGCTGGTCGAGAGGACGGATTCGATGCGGGTGGTGCGGGTCTGCGCGATGTTGTTCATGATGTTCCCCCTCATTGTTCGGGGCCACCCTTGAGCAACGTGACTGCCACGCGGTACCGATCAGTGCAATCTCTCCTAAGTCGATGACGGGGCGTAGTTTACACGACGAGAGGTCGAATGGAAGCCGAAAGAGCTTGTGTGGATTTTCTCCACATTTCGCCGATTGTTCGAAATTATTGCATCGTAAGTGTAAGTATTCGCACAACTTACTAATGAATGTCCCAAGTATCCCCAGTTGGGGACATTCGGGACAATGCATCGCGGCGCTTGTAGAGCGTCTTGCGGTCCACGCCGAGGATCTTGGCCGCTTTGGAGATGTTCCCCTTGGTGAAGGCGAGCACGCGAGCCACGTAACGCGACTCCAGTTCGTCGAGCGTAGGGAGGTCGCCGGACAACTCTCGCCCCCCTCCGCCGACCCCGACCTCGTCCGGGAGCAGCAGGTCGCCGGGATCGATCACCGGATCGGTCGTGAGCGCGAGCGAGCCTTCGATGAGGTTCTCGAGCTCGCGCACGTTGCCGGGGAACGGGTAGCGCATGATCTTCTGCAGCGCTTCCTGCGTGATGCGCACGTCGTGCAGCCCTTCGCGCTTGCCGTACTTGTCGAGGAAGAAGCGCACCAGCTTCGGGATGTCGTCCTTGCGCTCGCGCAACGGCGGCAGCACGATCTCGACGACCTTCAATCGATAGTAGAGGTCCTGGCGGAACTCGGTCTTCTCGATCATCTCTTCGAGATTCCTGTGAGTCGCGGACAGGATGCGCACGTCGACGGGGATACGCCGGCGCCCGCCGAGCTTTTCGATCTCGCGCTCCTGCAGCACGCGCAGCAGCTTGGCCTGCAGCGTCAGCGGGATGTCGCCGATCTCGTCGAGGAAGATCGTGCCGCCTTTGGCAAGCTCGAACTTGCCAGGCCGCGCTTCGACGCCGGTGGCCACGCCACGCTCGATGCCGAAGAGCTCGGACTCGAGCAGCGTCTCCGGCAGCGCCGCGCAGTTGATGGCCACGAACGGGCCGTCTTTGCGCGGCGAGTTGCCGTGGATCAGGCGCGCGACCATCTCCTTGCCCGTACCCGACTCACCGCGAATCAGGACGCTGGCCTGCGAGTCCGCGACGCGCGCGACGAGGTCGATCACGCGCTGCATCTTCGGAGAGTCGCCCACCATCAGCCGGTCCGAGTAGTCGCGCAGCATGCGCTGCTTGAGCGCGCGATTCTCGTCCTCGAGCGTTTCGCGGACGCGATCGAGGCGATGGAAGCGGCGTGTGTTGTCGATGGCCGCAGCACCGATCGAGGCGATGGAATCGAGAAAGCGCAGGTCGTCCTCGATGAAGGTGCCCGCTTTCGTCTCGCCGCGCACTTCCTTGCCGCCGACGCCGATGATGCCGACGATCGTGTCCGACGCGATCATCGGCGCGATGAGCAGATCGGACCCCGGGCCGCCGAGGAACTTGGAGACGGTGACCATCATCGGCTCGCGCGAGGCCATCACCTGCTTGATCGGAGGCTCGACCACGAGCAGATCGGCCACCGGCACATCCACGCCGAACGTGAAGAATGTCTGCACGTTCAGCTTGTCATCGACCGAAAAAACGAAGCCGAGCGTGGCGTCGAGCACCGCGATGGCGCGGTGCATCAGCTCCTCGAGCAGGTCGTCCTCCGGCCGGAGTGTGTTCAGCGCGCGTCCGACGTCGTAGAGCGCCTCCAGCTGGAGCAATTTTCGGCGGAGTTCGAACTGGCTTTGAGGCATGTTGACGGCGCGTCAGCGTCCCAGCGCTTTCCTGCACTCCCCGAGAAGGAAGTCGCAGTTCCACGCGTCATAGAACGCCTTATCGAGCGAGTAGATTCTGATGAGCAGTGCCGACGCTTCGTCGAAGCGGCCTGTTTTCATGAGCGTGCGCGCGAGAAAGTACGTGGCCCGCAGCGTGGCCGGCTCTTTGTCCCCGCGATCGACGATCACGCGGAATGCCGACTCCGCCGCCGCGAAATTGCGGCGCTGGTAGGCGCAGAGCGCGCGCTCGTATTCGCCCTCCTGCGCGCACGTCGAAGGAGGCGCGCCGAACGCGGCGGTGGTGAGCAGTGCGAGAATGAGGAAGTAGCGCATCTGGCCTGGCGACCTAAGGATACATCTTGCGACTTGGCATTCTGGGCGGCGGTCGCGCCGCGTGGGCGTTTGGTTCCGCGTGGAAGCGGATCGGCTGGCCGCTGTCGGGCGTCTGGCTGCGCGATGACTCGCACAGTCACATCGCGGAATTGCTCGAGACCGCGCGGATGGACATGAGCGATCTCGCGCGCGACTCGGAGCTGCTGCTGGTCGCGGTCAGCGATCGCGCCATCGCCGAGGTGTCGGCTGCGATTCCGGAAACCGACGCGCTGATCTTTCACGCCAGCGGCGCGCTGCTGAGTCTGCGCGACGGGTTCTCGCTGCATCCGCTGAAATCGCTCCCGCCGGTCGGCGTCGCGTCCGACCTCGAAAACACGCTGCTCGTGTTCGAAGGGCAGCACCGCCGCACCGCGAAGCTCATGGCCGCGGCGATCGGCGCTCGCTTCTGTGAAGTTGCACCGGAGCAGAAGGCGCTGTATCACGCCGCCGCGGTCTTCGGCTCGAACTACGTGGCCGCATCGCTCGAGATCGCGCAACGGCTGATGGCGCGCGCCGGAGTGACGGACGTGCGCGGGGATCTGGTGGCGCTGGCGCGATCGGCCATCGAAAACTGGCACGCGCACGAAGACGAGAAGCGCTTCACCGGACCTGCCGCGCGCGGCGACGCAGAGGTCATGGCGCAGCATCGCGCCGCGTTGCACGGCGATCCGCAAGTCGCAGAGATATACGAACTTCTCGCGGCCGAGATCGCCGGATCGCTATTTGCTAGGCCAAAGTAGCCGATGCTACGATCAACGGCCCGACTGGAAGACCGCTGAATGGTGTTCTTCAATTACGCAACAATGCAGATGGCGGCCAAGATCGTGTACTACGGTCCGGGCCTCTGCGGGAAGACCACCAACCTGCATCACATCTACGCGAAGACCTCGCCACAGTCGCGCGGCGAGATGGTGAGCCTCGAGACCGAAACCGATCGCACCCTCTTTTTCGACCTCCTTCCCATCGACGTCGGCGTGATCGGCGGCTTCAAGACACGCCTGCAGCTCTACACCGTTCCCGGACAGGTGTTCTACAACACCACGCGCAAGCTCGTGCTCAAGGGCGTCGACGGGATCGTGTTCGTCGCCGATTCTCAAAGCGCGATGCTCGATGCGAACGTCGAGAGCTTCAAGAATCTCCGCGAGAATCTCGCCGAGATCGGCACCAACCTCGACGAGATCCCGGTCGTGCTGCAGCTCAACAAGCGCGACCTCCCGAACATCGCATCCGTCGAAACGATGCTGCAAGCGATCGATCCGGAGGGGAAGACCGAGCATGTCGAATCGATCGCTTCCGCCGGCACCGGCGTCTTCGAGACGCTGAAGCTGATCTCGAAACTGACGTTGCGCACGCTGCGCCGCCGCATGACAGGCGACGATCAGTCGCGTCCTTCGCCCTCGCGCTCGGGCACGTTCCGCGTGCAGGACAACTCGCGCACGATGGCCGGTACCGCACCGGCGCAGCCGCGCGCCTCGGCACCTGTGCCCGCGATTTCGGCGCCGACGCCGACCGGATCCACGCGCGTCATCACCGAGCCGATGCCGGCCATGACAGCCGAACGCGCACAAGCGCAGACGCTGGTCGAAGAGATTGCGCCAACGCCGATCCCGCAGCCCGAGCCGCAGGCGGAGTTCGATCCCGAGGCGACGGTGGCCGCATCGTCGCTCGATCCACGCATCCTCGCGAACGCGCCGGTCGCGGAAGCAGAACCGCCAATCCCAAACGCAACGATCGAAGTCGCCCACGAGGTCTCGATCCCGTCGGAGATCTCGATCCTCCCCGAGGAACCCCGAGGAACCGAGGAACCGGTCATGGCCGCGGAACCCGCACCAGCCTTCGACTTCGACACCGCCGCTGAACCGGAGGCGGAGCCCGCGCCGGTAGCGCAGCCCGAGGTGAAGACGGTGAAGGTGCGCAGCTCGGTGGATGTGATGGCCGAGCTCGAAGCGCTCCGCAAACGCGCCACCAACACCACTCCGAAAGCTCCCAAGCGCGACGTCATGGCGGACCTCGCGTCGCTGCGTCCGAAGCGCGATCTCAATCGCACCCTGCACGTCCAGCTCCCCACCGGCGTGCTGGCTCGCACCAAATCGGTTCGGGTTACACTATCGTTCGAGGATGGCGACGGAGCCATCGACACCCAGGAGCAGCAGCTCGAGCTGGGTGACGCCTCCGACGTCCAGTCTCTTTCGGTCAACCTGAAAATCGATCTCGCCTGACAGGCGGACGGCTGCGAGGGGGGTTGCGATGCGCAACACATTTCTGTTGGCGGGAGTGGCGTTGTATTCGATCGCGTGCGCGAGCTCGGCCCCTGCGCCCAAGGTCGTTCCCGCGGCGCCCGTGGCCGTCGCCGCACCCGCACCGCTCGACGTCGAGGAGTTCCGCAAAGAGCTCGACGACGCCTACACGCACATCCTCAGCCGCGCCGGCACGGACAACATCGCACCCGACGTCGCGGTCGTCGACCTCGAAGCCGCCGCGTCGATCCCCATCCCCGAACATCGCACCATCGACTCCGCGGTTCGCCTCTTCAGCGGCAGCATGAAGGACAGCATCCAGACATCGCTGCTCCGCTCGTCGCGCTACCGGAAACTGATCGACGCGGCGCTCGCCGAACAACAACTGCCGAAAGGTCTGGCCTATCTCCCCGTCATCGAGAGCGCGTATCTACCGACACTCACTTCGCGCGCCGGCGCGCACGGCATCTGGCAGTTCATGCCGGATACCGCGCGCGAATACGGGCTGCGCGTCGACTGGTGGATTGACGAACGCGCCGATCCGGAGCACTCCACGCGCGCGGCGGCGAAGTATCTCCGCGATCTCTATCGCATGTTCGACGATTGGTCGCTCGCGCTCGCGGCCTACAACTGCGGCCCCGGCCGCGTGCGTCGCACCCTGCAGCAGGCAAACGCGAAGTCGTTCTGGGAACTGCTCGACGCCGGTCTGCTGCCGAAAGAAACGCGCGGCTATGTGCCGACGTTCTACGCCACGATCCTCATCGCCAGCGACCCCGAAGCCTACGGTTTCCGCCTCGGCGGCACGACCAACGACTCCGACGAAAAGCGTGTCGACGTCCGCGGTCCGGTGTCGCTGGCGTACATCGCCGAAGCGATCGATGTCGACGAGGAACTGCTCAAGGAGCTCAATCCCGCGCTGCGCCGCGGCGTGGTACCTCCGGGACGCGCCTTCGTGCGCGTGCCTGCGAAGAAAGCCGACGTGTTGCTCGCGCGTGCCGATTCGTTGCGCGATGACGACGCGTACGTGAAGTTCTGCACGTTCCGGCTGCGCAAAGGCGACACGATCCAGCGCCTCGCACGCGCGATCGGCACCAAGGCCGAGACCATCCTGGCGATGAACAACCTCGACGAGAACGAGCGCGTCAGCGCCGGCGAATCGATCTACCTGCCGGTGCGTGCGCGCGAGCTCGGTGCGCTGCTCGCGCACAGCGATGACGAAGAAATCTTCTACGCGGTCCGCAAAGGCGACACGCTTTACTCGATCGCGAAACGCAACGGCCTGACCGTGGCCGAGCTGCGCGATCTCAATGATCTGCGCAAGGATGCGAAGCTGAAGAAGGGGCAGAAACTGCGCGTGTCCGCGCCACGGACGATGACCGCCGGCGGCATGTAGCGAAGCGTCTGGAGCGACGGACTCTCAGCCCGTCGACCCGTTCCCCAAAGACGGCGCGAGCGGAGATCGAGCCCGGGAGCTAAACAGATGCTGGCGGCGCGGTGCAAATTGCCGCGCAGCGGACCGCTTTTGCGCGCGCCAGCGGAAAGTGCGGCCACGTGGACGAGCACGAGGTGCAATCCCGCGAGGTGCACATCACGATTTGTCGGGATGAATCCCGCCCGCCTGCTGCACGGCATAGGTATCGACAGTCAATCGATGGACACGTCCGAAGATTCGCAATCCGCAGCCGGGACAGGCGCTCTCGCTCGCGTGAGCCATGCGCTCATCTTCGCACCCGCGTCAGGTTGAAATCTCAGCCCCCCGCTGCTAGGTTGCCCCTCCCATGGCCGAAAGCAGCGACTACAAGAAAACTCTGAACCTGCCGCAAACGACGTTCGCGATGAAGGCGAACCTGCCGCAGAACGAGCCGAAGCGGCTCGAGCAGTGGCGGGGCATGAACCTTTACGAGCGCATTCGCGAAGCGGCCGCCGGCCGGCCGAAGTTCGTGCTGCACGACGGCCCGCCGTACGCGAACGGCGAGATTCATACCGGTCACGCGCTCAACAAGATCCTCAAGGACATCGTCGTGAAGTCGAAGACGATGCTCGGCTACGACTCGCCGTACGTCCCGGGGTGGGATTGCCACGGCCTGCCGATCGAATCGGCCATCGGCAAGAAGTTGGGTTCGAAGAAGAACGAGATGAGCGCGGCCGAGTTCCGCCGCGCCTGCCGCCAGTTTGCCGCCAGCTACGTCGACATCCAACGCAAAGACTTCGTCCGCCTCGGCATCCTGGGCGACTGGGACCATCCCTACACCACGATGTCGTTCGACTACGAAGCCGAGATCGCGGCAGCGCTCGGTCGCTTCTTCGAAAGCGGCGCCGTCTACAAAGGCCTCAAACCGGTGCATTGGTGCACCTACGACCAGTCCGCGCTCGCGGAGGCCGAAGTCGAATACGCGGAGCACACGTCGCCGTCGGTCTACGTGCGATTCCGTATGCTCGACGAAGCGGTGACCGAGCTCGATCTGCCGATCGAGAAACCGCTGTACGCGATCATTTGGACGACGACGCCGTGGACGTTGCCGGCGAACCTCGCCATCGCGGTGAAGCCCGACTTCGAGTACTCCGTCATCGAGCACGACGGCGCGAACTACATGCTCGCCACAGAGCTCGTTCCGACGGTCACGCAGAAATTCGGCTGGACCGAGTACAAGGCCGTGAAGCTCTTCAAGGGGTCCACGCTCGAGCACCTGCGCTATCGCCATCCATTCATCATTCGAGAAGGCGCGTTCGTGCTCGCTGATTACGTGACGCTCGACGCCGGCACTGGCCTCGTACACACGGCGCCGGGTCATGGCGCGGACGACTTTGCGACCGGCCGCCGTTACGGCCTCGAGATCTACACGCCCGTCAATCATCGCGGCGAGTTCATGAGCGACGTCCCGTTCTGGGCCGGCGAGCACGTGTTCAAGGCGAATCCGAAGATCGTCGAGCATCTGCGCGAGAGCGGCACGCTCGTCCACAGCGAACAGATCACACACTCGTATCCGCATTGCTGGCGCTGTAAGAATCCGGTCATCTTCCGCGGCACCGAGCAATGGTTCGTGTCGATGGAGCTGACCGGCCTGCGCGCGCGCGCGCTGCAGGCCATCGATGAAGTGAAGTGGTTCCCGGCGTGGGGCCGCGACCGCATGTACGGCATGGTCGAGAACCGGCCGGACTGGGTGATCTCGCGCCAGCGCCTTTGGGGTGTGCCGATCACGGTGCTCTATTGCGAGCAGTGCAACGAGACCGTGTCGACGCCCGAGTTCTTCGCGAAAGTCGTCGAGACCTTCCGCAAGGAAGGGGCGGACTCGTGGTACGAGCGGCCGATCACCGACTTTCACAATGCGCCGTGCAAGTGCGGCAGCACGGCGTTCCGCAAGGAAACCGACATCCTCGATGTCTGGTTCGACTCCGGCTGCTCGCATCTCGCCGTGCTGAAGACGCGGCCGGAGCTCACCTGGCCCGCGGGCGCGTATCTCGAAGGGCACGATCAGCATCGCGGCTGGTTCCAGTCGTCGCTGCTGGTCGGCAGCGCGCTCGAAAACGCGGCGCCGTATCAGCAGGTCATCACCTGCGGCTTCATCCTCGATGAAACGGGCGACAAGATGTCGAAGTCGCGCGGCAACACGCTCTCGCCGCAGGACGTCATCAAGCAGAACGGCGCCGACGTGCTTCGTCTGTGGGTCACGACCATCGATTACACGACCGACATGACCTTTGGCCCGCAGGTGATGAACCGCACGGCCGACGGCTACAAGAAGATCCGCAACACCGCGCGCTATCTCCTGGCGAACCTCAGCGACTTCGATCCCGCGCAGCACTCAGTGCCATTCGACGAACTGTTGCCGCTCGATCGCTGGATCGTCGACCGCGCCAACCGCACGATCGAGCGCTGCCGGCAGGCGTACGAGGACTACGAGTACCACGTCGTCTATCACCGCATGCTCGACCTCTGTACCGTGCCGCTGTCGGCGATTTATCTCGATGCGTCGAAAGACACGATGTACTGCGACGCGCCCGACTCGCGCACGCGCCGCAGCGGCCAGACCGCGATGTACGAAGTGCTGCGCGGCATGGTCAGCGTGCTCGCGCCGATCCTCTCGTTCACGGCCGATGAGATCTACGAGGCCCTGCCGGGTGAGAAAGAAGCGTCCGTGCATCTCACGCTGATTCCGAAGCTCGAGCCGCTGCTCAGCGCTGAAGAAGCGACGCGCTGGAACAGTCTGCTGCGTCTGCGCGACGCGGTGCTCGCGGTACTCGAGCGCGCGCGCGCCGCGAAGCAGATCGGGCAGTCGCTCGAAGCCGACGTCGTGCTGTTCGGCAACGTGGACACGACCGGCGTCGACCTCGCGAAGCTGTTCATCACGTCACATGTCGACG
Organism: Thermoanaerobaculia bacterium; assembly: GCA_035626775.1. Classification (GTDB taxonomy): domain Bacteria; phylum Acidobacteriota; class Thermoanaerobaculia; order Gp7-AA8; family Gp7-AA8; genus QHVT01. The sequence goes on along the minus strand of DASPNA010000108.1, from coordinate 17,051 downwards.
TGAAATCCGCCGACAACGTGGTCATGGACGTCGAGTGGGTCGAGGTCGAAGGCATCGGCCGCATCGGCATCGCGTGGACGCCCGCTCGCGGACGCAAGTGCGGCCGCTGCTGGACGTATCGCGAAGAGGTGGTCGAGGATGGGGACCTCTGCGGAAGGTGCCAGAGCGTGGTGGATCGGCTCGCGCCGCCGGAAGTTCCCACGGCTTAGGCTGCTACACTGCTCGTTGAATTGAAGGACTGAACATGAAGGCAAAAGTAATCAAGAAAGCAGCCACCAAAGCAGTCAAGAACGCCAAGGACGCCGCGGAAGAAGTGGCCGCGAAAGTCAAAAAGGCCGCCGCACCGAAGATCAAGGCTGTGAAGAAAGCCGCGCGCGGCGCCGCGAAGGACGCGCTCAAGGCCACGGCCAAGAAGCTGAAGAAAGCCGCCAGGGCGATCTGACGCTCGCACGTTGCGTTACGCCGACCTCCACACCCACACGTATCACTCCGACGGCACGCGCTCGCCGAAGGAAGTGGTCGACGTCGCGCTCGCGCACGGGATCGAGATCCTCGCGATCAGCGATCACGACAATCTCGCCGCGTACTACGAGATCCAGCCGTACGCGGTCTCGCGCGGCGTCACGCTGATCCCCGCCATCGAGTTGTCGTGCGGTCATGGCGGCGTCGACGTGCACGTGCTCGCGTACGCGTTCGACGCGCACGATGAGCGCATCGACAAGCGCCTGCGCGGCTTTCGCGAGATGCGCCAGCGCCGCGGCCATGCCATCGTCGAACGCCTCCGCTCCCTCGGCTACACCATCGCACCCGAGCGGGTCGATCAACTCGCCGCCGGCGGCGCCGTCGGCCGTCCGCACGTTGCACGCGCGCTGGTCGAAGCGGGTTACGTCGCCACTGTCTCCGACGCCTTCGACAAACTCCTCGGCGACGGCAAGCCTGGCTACGTCGACAAGGAACGCTTCCGCATCGACGAAGCGATCGCTCTCATCAAGTCGGCAGGCGGCGTGACGTCGATCGCGCATCCGACGCTCTATCCGGATCACTCGCGACTCGTACCGGAGCTGCTCGACGCCGGCGTCGACGCCGTCGAAGTGATGCACCCCGCGGTCGATGAAAACCATCGCGAGCGCTACGCGAACATGGCGCGCTTTCGCGGCAAGTTCTGGACCGGGGGCTCCGACGATCACGGCACTGTCAAGACCTGCCAGACGCTGGGCACCGTGAAAGTGCCGGAGACGATGATCGGTCCGATCCTTGAACGTCTCTAGAGCACGGCGTGCTCACACCACTCTTCTTCGTGCTCCTCGCGCTCGCGCTCATTGGTGACGCGCGCATCTTCCTCTTCGTGTTGAACCGCATCGTCTTCGGCGGCCATCGCGAGGAGAAAAACCCGACCTGGCTGCTCTACGCAATCCTGCCGTTGCTTCTCGGCCTCACGCTGCTGTTCTGGCCACTGCACCGCTGGATTCGCGTGCTGGCCAGCTACGACTTCGTGGAGCGCATCACGCCCGACACAATCGAGCGGATGGTGTGGTCGCTGATGCTCGCGAAAATCGGCGCGTCGTGGCTTTTCATCGCAGCCGGCGTCGGCGCGTACTGGATCGTCGATCGGATCCGCATCCTGCTGCAGGGCGAACCCGCCGTCGCCGGCGTGCGCACGCTTCCGTCCGAGGTCGTAAAGCTGCGCAAGGCGCACATCCCGTTCGCGTGGCTGCGATCGCTCGGCGCACATAACGACATCTACGACATCGAGGTGACGCGACATGAAGTGTTCATCGAAAACCTGCCGCTGAGCTTCGAGGGCTATCGCATCGCGTTCCTCACGGACACGCACGTCGCCTCATTCATGCGCCGCGGTCTCTATCGCGAAGCGGTTGCGCAAACGCTGCGTTTCGATCCCGACCTGATCCTGCTCGGCGGCGATTACGTGACGTGGGAGCGCCACATCCCGCTGATGGCGGAAGTGCTGCTCACCGACCTCGCCGCACGCGACGGCGTATGGGCGGTTCTCGGCAACCACGATTACTGGGCAAATGCAGACGGCGTCGTCGCCGCGATGACGGCGCGCGGCGTGCGCTTCATCGTCAACCGATCCGTCGCCATCCGCCGCGGCAAGGAAACGATCTCGCTCCTCGGCATCGACGAGCTCTATCGAGGGATTCCCGACGTCGACGCGGCATTCTCGCGCGTCGATCCGCAGAGCGTGTGCATCGCTGTCAGTCATCATCCCGACATCGTCGGGCACCTGGTCGGGCGGCGGATCGACCTGCTGCTCTGCGGCCACACGCACGGAGGACAGATCCGCTTTCCGTTCTTCGGCTCGGTGGTCGTGCCGTCGAAACATGAAGCGCGGTACGCCAGCGGATTTCATCGCGAGGAGGACGTGTTGCTGTACGTGAGCCGCGGAATCGGCGCCGTTCCGCCGCTGCGCATCCTCTGCAAGCCGGAGGTGGCGACGTTCACGCTGCGGCGCCCTGACCATGGTTGAAAGACTGTCCGAGGTTTGGCCGACGATCGTGCGCGTGGCGAGCGTTGAGGGAGTGGTGCGCGTAGGCGCGAGCGACCTCGAAGATGCACACGCGTCGCTGTTCGGCGAATGGATCGAGCGTGGACATCACGCGTCGATGTCGTACCTCGCGAAAAACGCGGACATCCGCGCGAATCCGCGCGAGCGCTTTCCTTGGGCGAAATCGGTGATCGCGATCATCGTTTCCTACTCGCCGGCGCGGCCGGACGCGCCGCCGGATGCACTCAGTCATTCCGTCGCGCGGTATGCGCTCGGCGATGACTACCACGACGTGCTCGATCGCATTCTGCGCAAGCTCGAAGAGGCGCTGCCGGGCGTGAAGACCTGGCGCTATGTCGATACCGGCCCGCTATCCGACCGTTCGTACGCGGCGCAGGCCGGCCTGGGCTGGATCGGCAAGAACGGGATGCTCATTCACGAGCTCGACGGCTCCTACTTTTTCATCGGGACGCTGCTGACGGCGCTCGAAAACGACATCGAGTCCGAGCTCGTGACGGATCGTTGCGGCACGTGTACGCGCTGCCTCGATGCTTGTCCGACAAACGCGATCCTACCCGATCGCACGCTCGATTCCGGGCATTGCATCAGCTACGCGACCATCGAACATCGCGGTTCGCTCGACGCGCACGTCGCGCAACATCTCGAAGGCAATTCCTTCGGCTGCGACATCTGCCAGGAAGTCTGCCCGTGGAATCGCCGCGCGCCCGAAGGACACGCTGCATTTCATCCGCGCGACGAATATCGGGCGACGCCGGTCTCCGACCTCCTGCGCTTCACGCAGTCGGATTTCTCGGCGCTATTCCGCAAGAGCGCGATCAAACGCGCGAAGCTGGCGGGGATGCAACGGAATGTAGAAGCGTTGACAGGGGGCGGAGACCGAGGGATTCTGGGATCATGACCAAGCAGGTGACGGTCGAGGAGTTGCGGGAAAAGCTCGAGGAGCTGCTCGCGGAGGTAGAAGGGGGAGACGGTGACGATCGTGAAGGACGGTGAGAGCATCGCACACGTCGCGCGTCCCGTAGCGACCGCAGGGGTCCCTTACCCGTTCAGGAACTTCGACTTCGGCTCTCGTCCGAAGAACCTGAAGACCGAGGGCGCTGAGATCATCATCGCGGAGCGAGCGTGAGCAGTCCGGCTTGAAGTAAGATGAAGACGTCGTTGAAAAGCTGTCGCTCATCGAGACGTTCGCGAACCGTTTGCACCGGCGTCACCGTCTGAGCTAAGGCAGCGGCAGTTCGAAAGCGCGGCCGACGATTGTCGGATCCACCGACCGGTCGAGGTACTCCCACACAGCCAGCGCGTCGGGATGGTTCGCGATGGGCGGGGCGGCGGCGCGGGTGGCGGGGTCGTTGATCACGAGGCGCGCACGGCGGTACCAATGCATGGCCTCGTCCGGATTGAGGCGCAGCTCCTCGCGCACGCCCTGAATGAGGAGGTATTGCTCCGCGGGGATGCCGGACTGCTCGATTTCGCGGAACGACGGGGCCATCTGGCGCGCGCGGGCGCGAATGATCTTGAGCTTCAGCCGCAGCGAGTGCGTGTCGATCGCGGCGCGGTTCATCTCGCAGAGATGACCGATGGCGAGGCGCAGCAACTCCGGCTTTTCGTTGATGAACAGTCCCGCGCGGAAGGTGCGCGTCGTGCTGCCGGTGATCGCCTTGATCGACGTCCACGCCACCTGTCCCGTGACCGACACTGCGATCGAGGACTCCGGCACCGCGAACTCCAGCGTCACTTGCGTCCCACGCAAGGGCTGCGTCGGCAACACCACACGCGCGCCACGCGCGGACAAGTCTTCGATTTCGGCCGCGGCGCCGTCGAAGGTCGCGGGCAGCGTAGGCAGCACGTGGAAGCGATCGGTCGAGCGCAGCTCCTCGATGCGGCTGGTGCGATTCGTCGTCTGCAGATGCGCGATGAGCGCCTGGATCAGTTCCGGCGAGCCATACGTACGCACCCCGGTCATCGACTTGCCGGGCCACGACGGATCGGCATGCGACCACACCACCGTCGCCTCGAGCGCGAGGGGTGTCGCGCGTCCTTCCACCGCGATTCGCAGCATCGACTTCGACCCCATGTCCGCCGGCTTATCGTGGCGGAAACGCGCACCCTTCGCGGAGATGTCGCAGATGGCCACGGCCGCGCCGTCAAAAGTCGCGGCGAGCGGCGGCGCGAGCAGAAAGCGCTCGGCCGTGCGCAGGTTGCGGGCTGCTTCGTGCATGTGAGGGACCGTAGAAGCTTACACCTGACGCGGCGTGCGAGGTGAGCGTTGCGCAACGTGTAGCATCCGCGGCCGTTCCCGTGGTGTGATGCCGCTCACGCCATGACCCGCCATTTCGACATCGTCACCTTCGACTGCTACGGCACACTCATCGATTGGGAGAACGGCATCGCCGGCGCGTTCGTCGCGACCGCCGCCGAGGATGGAGTCACGCTGCAACGCGACGACGTGCTGCGCGCGTACGCGACCATCGAACCGGTCGTGGAGGCTGAGGAGTACCGCGCATATCGCGAGATCCTCACGGAGAGCGCGCAGCGCGTCGCCGCAGCGATCGGCTGGCAACTGCCCACGGAGCGCCGTGCCTTCCTCGCTGACTCGCTACAGCGATGGCAGCCGTTCCCCGACACGAATCCCGCCCTCGAGCGCCTTCGCGCGGCCGGCTATCGTCTCGGCATCCTCTCCAACGTCGATGATGATCTGCTTGCCGCGACGTGCCGCCATTTCACCGTCGACTTCGATCTCGTCGTCACGGCGCAGCAGGTGCGTTCGTACAAACCGGCGCCAGGACATTTCCTGGCGGCGAAGGAGCTCATCGATAGCGCGCGCTGGTTGCACGCGGCGCAAAGCAACTTCCACGACATCGTGCCGATGAACGCGATGGGCATTCCGACCGCGTGGGTCAATCGCCACGGAGCAGCGCCGCTACCGGGCGGCACTCCGACGTACGAAGTGCGCGACCTGTGCGGCCTTGCCGAGCTGCTCGCGTAATCCGTTACTTGCCGACCGCGCGCCGCTTCCCCTTCTTCGAGGGCTGCGCGGCGTCACTGCCGTCGTGCGGCACGCGCACGGTGGTCGTGGCCGTGCTGCTGTTGCCGCTGTCGTCGATCGCCTCCACCACGATCGTGTAGATGCGCGGAACCGCGGAACCGTTCCGTTCCGCGCGCAACTGCAGAGTGAGCGCGCCCGTGATCTTCCAGTCGTCCGCACCGATCCCTTCGTTCGCGGTCACACGGATCACGCGAAGATCGACCATCGTGTCGATCTCGTCGTCGGCCGTGGCTTCGACCGTAACATCCGTCATCTTTCCATTCGGCGGCCACAGCACCTCGGGCGTCGCGCTCACGCTTCGGATGACCGGCGCGTTCGAGTCGAGCACGTGCACGTTGAACGAGCCCCTGGCGGTCTGACCGTCACTGCCCGTCGCCGAGCAGACCACCGTCGTCGTGCCGACCGGGAACAGCGATCCGGACGACGGCTCACAACTGACCGGAACCTCCTGTCCGTCTTCTTCCGCGGTTGCTTCGTACTCGACGACAGTCCCCGACGGCGACATCGCTTCGACACTGATGTCATCCGGCAGATTCAGTTGCAACGGCGGAGGGGGCGGCGGCTCCTCGACCGTAATGGTGAACGTGTCCGAGGTGGTCTGGTTGTACCGGTCCGTTGCGCTGCAACGCACCGTCGTGGAACCGATCGGGAACTGCGATCCCGACGGTGGCTCGCATGTCACCGCGATCGACATCCCCTCTCCATCTTTCGCCGTCGCCTCGAACGTCACGACGGCTCCGTCATCGCTTGTCGCCGTGACTACGATGTCGTCGGGCAACGTCAATACCGGCGGCGGCGGTGGCGGCGGCGGATCCTTCTTCTTCACCGTCACGTCGAAGGTGCCGGTCGTCGTCCGCTGTTCGGCATCGGTCGCACTGCACTGCACCGTTGTCGTGCCGATCGGGAAACGCGACCCCGATGCCGGAGTACACGTCACCGGCAGCGGCTGTCCGTTGCGGTCCGTCGCGGTGGCGGTGAACGTCACGATCTCGCCGTCATCGCGCATCGTCTCCACTTCGATGTCGTCCGGCAGCACCAGCGTCGGATTGGCGTTCCCGGTCACCGTGACGTTGAACTCGCCGTTCGCCGACTGTGAATGCGAGTCGAACGCGGAACAGTGCACCGTCGTCCTTCCGACGGGGAACGTCGAACCTGAAGGTGGATTGCAGTTCACGGGGACGTCGCCATCGACGATGTCGACCGCGGTCGCTTCGAACATCACCTGCGCGCCATCCGGTCCTGTCGCCTCTACTTCAAAGTCATTCGGCAGAGTCAACACCGGTGGCGTCGTGTCCACGACGTTCACCGTGAAGTCGCGCGACGTCGACGTGAGGCGGCGCTCGTCGGTCGCGGTGCAACTGACGGTGCTTTCGCCGAGCGGGAAGAGATCGCCGGATTGGTGCGTGCAGGTGATCGTGGCAGGAAGGCCATCGGTGGTCGTGGCCTGCACCGAAAACTTCACGTTCGCGCCATCCGGTCCCGTCGCCTCGGCCTGAACCATCGGCGACAAATACAGGATCGGGCCGGGCTCGTAGACCACTTCGAAGTACGCCGGCGCCGAGATGCCTCCGTCGGGATTCGTGACCACGACCGAATAGCGCCCGACCGTGTCGATCATGTCGCTGCGCACCCACACTTCCAGCCACGAGTCGGACCAATAGTTGGACTCGAGTGTGCTCGTCCCGGCCGGCCCGGAAATGGTCACCAGCGCGCGCGGCCACGTCCAGAAATTGCGTCCGCGAACCGTGATGAAGTGCTCGCCGCTGTGGTACGTGATCTTCTCCGGAGTGACGGAGTTGATCACCGGCGGGGGAGCGTTCTGGGCGAGGATCGTGGTGGCGACGAGAATCGCGCACAGCGGCGTGAGGATGCGCATGGCGGAACGCGCATACATAACGCGTTCCACCTCGCGTAAATGATTACAACGTCTCGACGATCATGGCCGCAGCTTCGCCGCCGCCGATGCAGATCGCGGCCAGGCCGCGCTTCGCGCCGCGCTCATGCAGCGCGTGGATCAGCGTGACCAGGATGCGCGCGCCGCTCGCGCCGATCGGATGGCCGAGGGCGACGGCACCGCCGTAAACATTGAGCTTGTCGTGCAGGATGTTCGCATCGCGCATCGCGGCCATCGACACCGCTGCGAATGCTTCGTTGATCTCGAAGAGATCGATGTCCTCGACGGTGAGATTCGCTCGCTTCAGCACGAGATCGATCGCCTTGCCCGGCGCGGTGGTGAACCACTCCGGCTCGTGCGCCGTCGTCGACTGCGCGACGATGCGCGCCATCGGCTTCAGACCGTGCTTCTCCGCGTAATCGGCGGACGTGACGATCATCGCCGCAGCGCCGTCGTTGATCTTGGACGAGTTCGCGGCCGTGACCGTGCCGCCATCCTTGAGGAACGCGGGCTTGAGGCCGCGCATCTTCTCGAGCGGCGCGGCGAAAGGCTCCTCGTCATCGACGACGTGCGTCTTGCCTTTCTTGCCGTCGATCTCGACGACCGCGATCTCTTTGCGGAACTTGCCGCTCTTGATCGCCTCCTGCGCGCGGCGATACGACTCGTGCGAATAATCGTCCTGCGCCTCGCGCGTGAACTCGTACTTTGACACGCACGTCTCGGCGCAGTTGCCCATGTGCTTGTCGCCGTACGGATCCCACAAGCCGTCATGGATCATGAGGTCGATCATCTTGCCGTTGCCCATGCGATATCCGCCGCGCGCCTGCGGCAGCGCGTACGGCGCGTTGGACATCGACTCCATGCCGCCCGCCACCGCGAGGTCGTATTCACCGCAACGGATGTCGTTTGCCGCGTACATCACGGCCTTCATCCCCGAGCCGCACACTTTGTTGACGGTCACGGCGCCGGCGGTGTTCGGCACGCCGGCGTAAATCCCGGCCTGACGCGCTGGCGCCTGGCCAATCCCGGCCTGCAGGACGTTGCCCATGATCACTTGCTGCACCTGGTCGGCATGCACGCCCGAATTTTCGAGCGCGCATTTGATCGCCACGGCGCCGAGGCGGGGGGCGGCCAGTGAAGAAAGCGTGCCCTGGAATGAACCGATCGGCGTGCGTGCGCCGCCGAGAATCACGATGTCTTTCATGGAATCTCCCTGGTCAATGTTGCCGGGTGGAGTTCTATCACACGGGAAGATAGAATCCGGGCTCGGGCCGCGACCTGGCCCTTCACCATCCGCACCGATAACGCAATCAGGAGTCTTCGAATGTCCCTCTCTGCCATCACCGATCGCCGGATCCACGTCCAGCCGGCGGAAGTTCACAACGTCCTGTCGCGGCACATGCTCGCGGACGGATACGACATCGTCATGGACCTTCGGAAATCGCGCGGCTCCTGGCTGTTCGACTCGCGCCGCGGACGCAACGTCCTCGATTTCTTCACGAACTTCGCATCGGTGCCGATCGGCTACAACCATCCGAAGATGGACACGCCCGAGTTCCGCGACCGCATCGCGGACGCGGCCGTGAACAAGCCGGCCAACTCGGACATCTACACGACGCACATGGCCGAGTTCGTCGAGACGTTCGCGCGTCTGGCTGTCCCCCCTTCCCTCAACAAGCACATGTTCTTCATCGAAGGCGGCTCCCTCGGCATCGAGAACGCCATCAAGGCCGCCTTCGACTGGAAGATCCGCAAGAACTTCGCGAAAGGACACCAGTCGGAAAAGGGCACGCAGATCATGCATCTGCGCGAGTGCTTCCACGGCCGCAGCGGCTACACGCTGTCGCTCACGAACACCGATCCGAAGAAGACGATGTACTTTCCGAAGTTCGACTGGCCGCGCATCGAGAATCCGAAGATCCACTTCCCCGCCACCGCCGATTCGCTGGCGGATGCTGAGCGGCGCGAGCAGATCGCGCTCGAGCAGGCCAAGCAGTTCCTGCAGGAGCGGAAGGATGAGGTCGCGGCGTTCATCATGGAGCCGATCCAGGGCGAAGGCGGCGACAACCACTTCCGCCCGGAGTTCTTCCGTGCGATCCGGCAGCTCTGCGATGAAAACGACATGCTGCTGATCTTCGACGAGGTGCAGGCCGGCGTCGGCATCACCGGAAAGATGTGGGCGTTCCAGCACTTCGGCGTCGAGCCGGACATGTTCTGCTTCGGCAAGAAGACGCAGGTGTGCGGCTTCGCGTCGAACGACCGGATCTTCGATCTCGCGGAGAACGTGTTCACCGTGTCGTCGCGCATCAACTCGACGTGGGGCGGCAACCTCGCGGACATGGTCCGCGCACAGCGTTACTTCGAGATCATCGACGAGGAGAACCTCGTCGAGAACGCGGCGCGCGTCGGCGCGTACTTTGTCGGCGAGCTCGATCGCTTCAGCCAGGAGTTCCCGAACCTCGTGTCGAATGTCCGCGGCCGCGGCCTCATGGCGGCCTTTGATCTGCCGAGCGGCGAGGTGCGCGACGCAGCGCTGAAAGCATTCATGGCGCACGACGTCATGGTGCTGTCGTCCGGCGCGCGCTCGGCGCGCTTCCGTCCGCCGCTGAACCTGTCGATGGAAGAAGCAGCGGAAGGAATCCGGAGGATGGAGAAAGCGCTGGGGGATCTGGCGGAGGCGTGAATCGCATCCACATCGCGCTGGCGAATGTTCGGCTTCCGGCGAATCTCGACGAGTCGGTCCGAATTGCCGTCCGCGCGATCGAGGAAGCGGCAATCGGTGGAGCGGACATCATCTGCTTCCCCGAGTGTTTCGTTCCGGGGTATCGCGCGATCGGCAGGCCGGTCGCGCCTGCGAACGCAGAGTTGCTGGAGCGCGCGTGGTCTGAGATCGCGGATGCGGCTGCAAAAGGATGCGTAGCCGTCGTGCTCGGAACTGAGCGGCTCGCCGGCGATGCGCTCATCGCAACTGCGCTGGTCATCAACGCGGACGGTACGCGGGCCGGATTCAGGACAAGGTGCAGATCGACCCTTCTGAAGAAGGCACGTACACACCGGGCTCCGATCGCCGCCTCCTTCACGTGGGTGCGCTGACGTTCGGCGTCGTGATCTGCCATGAAGGCTGGCGCTATCCGGAGACCGTTCGCTGGGCCGCGCGCCGCGGCGCACAGGTCGTGTTTCATCCGCACTTTCACGAGGCCGAACCGGGTTCATTCCGTCCCACGACGTTCGGCGATCCTCGCAACACGTTTCACGAGAAAGCTGCGCTGTGCCGCGCCGCGGAGAACACGTGCTACTTCGCAACAGTCAACTACGCGAACGATGGTTCTCCGACGACGTCCGCGTTCATTCTTCCGGATGGCACTTTGCTGTCGTTCCAACCGTACGGAGAGGAAGGACTGCTGATCGAAGACATCGACCTCGATGCGGCGACGGGACTGCTCGCGCGGCGATACAAGCCGGTCTCGTGAGCGGCGGAGTTACAATCGAAGCCATGAACCCGCGCATCAGCATCGACCCGCAGGTGCAACATGGACGACCTGTGATCAAGGGGACGCGCATTCCGGTGTTGACGCTCCTCGGCTGTATCTCGGAAGGGATGTCGCTCCAGGAAACGGCCGCCGAGTACCGGATTCCGGTCGAGGACGTACTTGCCGCACTCAATTTCGCGGCAGAGCTCGTGGAACAGGCGCAACAGCGGCCAGTGGCGACAACGCAGTAGCGTGAAGTTCCTTCTTGACGCAAACTTGTCCCCGCGATGGTGACGCTGTTCCATGAGCGCGGTCACCATGCTATGCATGTCGAGGAGGTCTCGGCGGCCGGCACGCGGGATCACGTCATTGCCGCGCTTGCGCATGAGCGCAGTCGCTGTCTCATCACGGGCGATTTCGATTTCGCCGATCTCCGCGAATTCGACCCGCGTCATTTCAGCGGGATCGTCGTGCTCACCGCGCCGCGAGGTACGGGCGCTCCCTACCTCGAACGCCTCGTGCGCGAGTTCCTCGAGCGTCTTCCTGAGTTAGGGTCGCTCGTTGGAAAGCTCGTGATAGTCGAGCTCGGCCGCATCCGCGTCCGCGAGTAACCTACTCCGCCGCCACCACCGCTCCGCCCACCCCCGCACCGCTCCATTCCGTGTGCGGCTTGCGGTTCTGGATCAGGTAGCGCCACACCAGCTCACCGTACGACCGCGCGACGATGCCGCGTTTTTCGTAGAAGGGCATGAGCAGCTTCTGCAGGCGCGGCAGGTTGTAGAACGGAACGCCGGGAAAATAGTGGTGCTCGAGGTGAAAGTTCGAGTAGAGAAACACCGGGTTCCAGAACCACGAGCTCTTCACGAGCGTCGACCATTTCGCGGGATCGGATGGGTCGATGTCGTAGTGCTGTCCGAGGCGGTTGAGCGCGAACGCGATCGGAAAGATGAAGAAGACCGGGACGATGTAGAGCTTCCACGCCACGCTCCATCCGCCGAGCCACGCGGCCAGCGCGAGCAATGACAGGTGGAACGCGATCGTCGCGACGCGCTCGCGCGCGATCTGTTTACGCAGCTCCGGTTCGTACGATGCGGTCTCGCGCGCGGCCGCGCGAAAGTAGATCGGGAACAACGCCGGCGTGAAGTAGAGGAACTTCAGCCACCGCGCGTTGATCTTCGGCGAGAGGTAATGACGCTTCGGGTCCTCTTCATGGGAGCCGAGGCCGGCGTGATGGTCGAGGTGCCAGCGTGTGAACTGTGATGACGAAATGCCGCTCGGCACGGCGTACAGCAAGCCCAGGAAGCGATAGCCGCGCTCGCTCGATTGCTCGAGCACCGCGCGGTGCACGACCTCGTGGAGGAGCACCGTGAAATCGAACACCGCGAAACCGGCCACGACCGCAAACGGCAGCCAGAGATACCAGCGGTCGAACTGCACGATCGCGATCGCGCTCAGCACCAGCGCCGCCACGTTCGCGAACGCGATCAGCGCGTGCAGCAGCGGCCGCTTGCGGTGCAGTTCGCGCAGCGCGTCCACCGGAATCTCGCGAGCGAGATCGCGTTTGAGCTGCTGCGCATGCTCGGCGTAGTAGGAGGCCATCGGTGTCTCTCTTGAAGCGAATCTACACGATCGGCCATTCCACTCGCACGCTCGAGGAATTCGTGGCGCTGCTCGCTGAGCACGACATCGCGCGCCTGGCCGACATCCGCCGTTATCCGGGCTCCCGCCGCTACCCGCATTTCTCCGGCGAATCGCTGCAGCGGACGCTGCCGCAATCCCGTATCGCCTACGAACATTTCGACTCTCTCGGCGGCCGCAGGAAGCCCTCGAACGACTCGGAAAACGGCGCCTGGAACAACGATCAGTTCCGCGGCTACGCCGATCACATGGCCACGGATGAGTTCCGCCGTGCTGTCGATCGACTCCTCGCCGACGATCGCGCCACCGCCGTAATGTGCGCGGAAGCAGTGCCGTGGCGTTGCCATCGCAACCTGCTTTCCGATGACCTCGTCCGCCGCGGAATCGAAGTGGTTCACATCGTCGGTGCCGGCAGCGCGCAGCCGCACGCGCTCAGCAAAATGGCGCGTGTCGAATCGGACCGCGTCACGTATCCGCCCGAGCAGGCCACGATCTTCCGCTGAGGTCGCGCGTATAATCCAACCCTCAGCTAGGGAATCGCCCACATGTCCATGGCAGCCGCAGAGACTCCGGCCACCGCCGAGCGTGATGTCGTGCTCGCCGTAGACGACAACGAGCAGAACCTCCAACTGCTCGAGGAGTATCTCTGGAGCTGGGGTTACGACGTCGTGCTCGCGCGCGACGGGCGCGAAGCCGTCGAACTCTACCCGCGCCACAACCCGTCGATCATCGTGCTCGACGTGATGATGCCGAACATGGACGGTTACGAAGCGTGCGAGCTCATCAAGCAGTCGCCCGCGGGACGCACGATCCCCATCCTGATGCTCACGGCGCTCACGGGCGCCGAGGACAAGATCCGGGCGCTGGAATCGGGGGCGGACGACTTCCTGAACAAGCCGATCAACCGCGAAGAATTGCGCACGCGTATCCGCTCGCTCATCAAGATCCGCAATCTCCGCAAGGAGCTCGACTCGAGCGAGAACATCATCATGACGCTCACGAGCGCGCTGGAGAGCAAGGATCCGCGCACAATCGGCCACGTGCACCGCGTGGCGTCCTACGCGTCGCATCTGTGCGACAAGCTGGGTCTCTCTTCCGACGAAAAAGAAACCGTCATCAAAGGCGCCATGCTCCACGACCTCGGCATGATCGGCGTCCCCGATCACCTGCTGACGACGCTGCCGCGCAACGAAGAGGAGCGCGGACGCATCGCCGATCACACGCGCATGGGCAGCTCGATCCTCGAGCCGATGACGACGTTCCGCCAGTTCGTGCCGATCGTGCGCTGGCATCACGAGCGCTGGGACGGCACCGGCTATCCCGACGGCCTGAAAGGCGACGAAATTCCGCTGGAGGCGCAGATCGTCGGCATCGCCAACCGCTTCGACGAGATCCATCACGAGCGCCCGATCACGGAAGCGGACGCGATGCAGCAACTGCTGCAGGAAGCCGCGAATGGCGCGTTCGAGCCCGAGCTCGCGAAGCTGTTCGCGACGTCGCTCGACGAGGATTCGAAGCCCGCGCCGATCTCGATGCACATGCGCCCGCGCGCGCGGCGGAAAGCGCGCGTGCTGTGCGTCGACGACAATCGCGTCAACCGCGACATGATCTCGGCGACGTTGTCCGAGGCCAATCTCGATTTGCGTCTGGCGGACAACGGACGCGACGCGATGGCGATGCTCGAGCGCGACGGGATCGACGTCGTGCTGCTCGACGTGCAGATGCTCGCGCAGGACGGCACCAGCATGCTGTCGGCGTTACGCGCAGATCCGCGCTGGGAGTTCCTGCCGGTGATCGTGCTGACGTCGCATCGCAACAGCTCGATGCGGCAGGAAGCGATCGTCGCCGGCGCCGACGATTTCATCAACTATCCGCTGAACCGGCTGGAGCTGGTGACGCGCATTCACTCGCTGCTGCGCATCAAGGAGTTCCACTCCGATCTCGAACAGACGCAGAACGTGATCTGCGCGCTGGCGCTCGCGCTGGAAGCGAAGGATCACTACACGCGCGGGCACTCGCAACGCGTCGGCGATCTCGCCCGCACCTTCGCGTTGCACCTCGGCCTCTCGCAGCAGCAGGCGGAGCTGGTCCGCACGGCTGGTCTGCTCCACGACATCGGCAAGATCGCCGTGCCCGAGCGGCTGCTGAACAAGGCCGGACCGCTGACCCGCGAGGAGTTCATGAGCGTCATCGATCACCCGGTGATCGGCGAGGAGATGGTGCGTCCGCTCACGACGCTCACCGCGGTGCTGCAGATGATTCGCCATCATCACGAGCGCTATGACGGCCGCGGGTATCCCGACGGTCTCAGTGCGGACGCGATCCCGTTCGAGGTGCGCCTGCTGTCGATCGTCGACGCGTATGACGCGCTGACTTCGCATCGCGCGTATCGCCCCGCGCCGCTCACGCACGAAGCGGCGATGACGACGCTGCGCCGCGAGTCGACCGGCGGGAAGTGGGATCCGAAGATGGTGGAGCAGTTCGCGGCAATGCTCGGCGAGGAGCCGCCGCCATGGGACGCGATCTCGCGGCCCGCGCCGATGTTGCGGCTGGCCTGACGGCCGGGGGGAGTCTCAGAGTCGCAGAGTCTCAGAGTCTCAGAGGAGTCGTGGCCTAAAACCTCTCTGAGACTCTGAGACTCTGAGACTACTCCCGTCGCAACATCGGAATCACGCGATCCAACGGCAACGCGCGAACGTCGCGAACCGCGGTCGCGCGAAACAGCGAGTTGTAAATCGCCTCCTCGGTCGCCTCGATGGTGGCGAGGAACAATGGCGAGGTGTCGTCGTTCGGCACTCGCGTCGTTGCGTTCCGCGCCGTGGAAAACGCGATGGCGTAGTCGCCGCTGCCGTTCGTGCCGGCAGCGCCCGTGCGCGCGAGGCCCATCATCGCGCGTGCGCCCATCCGCTTCAGATTGCGCGCGTCGAGCGGCGCGTCTGTGGCGATCACGATCATGATCGAGCCGTCCGCATTCTCGAGTTCGTTTTTGAGGTAGTACTGCCCGAGGTTCTGTCCGACCGGCGCGCCGTTGATCGTGAGGACGCCGCCGTAGTTCGTCTGCACGAGCACGCCCACCGTCCATCCGCCCAGTTTCGCGGGCAGCTTCCGCGACGCGGTACCGATGCCGCCTTTCCAGCCGAAGGCCACCGTCCCGGTACCGGCACCGACGCTCCCCTCCTCCACCACACCACCCGTGGCGTTCTTGAGCGCAGCGAAAACCTCTTCGCGGCCGACGTGACGTCCGCGGATGTCGTTCAGACGCCCGTCGTTCGTTTCCCCGACGACAACATTGATCGAACGCACCTCTTCGTTGCCGGGCAACGCGAGCATGTGATCGATGAGCGCATCGGCGACGCGCGCGACGTTCAGCGTCGACGTCAGCGCGATCGGCGACTCGAGCTCGCCCAGCTCTTCGATCTGCGTCGATCCCATCAGCTTCCCGAACGCATTGCCGCAGAAGACGGCGGCCGGCACTTTCTCGCGAAACAGATTGCCGCCGTGCGGCAGGATCACAGTGACGCCGGTGCGCACGGTTTCGCCGCGGATCAGCGTGGTATGGCCGACGCGCACGCCGGCGACGTCCGTGATCGCGTTCAGGGGTCCGGGCGGAAGGATGCCCACGATCACTCCCGCTTCGCGAATGCGCGGCCGGACCGGCGCGTCTGCCGCGATCGCCGCGGCTTGTACGAACAGGAACGCGAGGATGATGGCGTGTCTCATGACGCGCCATCATCGCATCGCGAGCACGATCAGCGAGGCGTCACCGTGATATCGACGTAGCGCACCACACACGCCGTCAACACGTCCGTCCGCTGGTCACGCACGAGTCACCGCTGACCTGCACGTCGAACTTCGTATCGGGACCGCTCGCAAAACCAGGCACCGCGCGCGACCGCCCGCCGAAAACCGCCGCCCGCGTAGCAGCAGGCAGACTCCCATCAGCATAGAAAAGCGCTGGGGTGCGCCAGCCGTTGTCGATGAATCGGTTCGGAACGGCCACGTCGCGAACGCGCGGAATTTTCGCGGCGGTCATTCGCGGAAAACGTACCGCTCGACGGGCGCCGCAAAGTGGCCGTTGCCGGTGCCCATCAGCGTGACCAGGCCGTCGGCGGCGAATGCGGGATATATCGGCGACATGAACGGCGATGGCAAGGACGACCTGGTCATGCTGGACCCGGTTTGGAACGGCAAGCAAGAGCTCGTGTCCACGAGAGTTGCCGTGCAGATCTCGCGCGGCGACGGCACGTTTGCCCGGACAGCCGTGCCGAGAAAACTAGTTCCCCTCGACTGCGGCTGTCAGGACTCGGTTTACACTCCGCGCGCCCGATGCTGGTCTTCAACGACCCACTCCGACAGACCGATCTCCCGCGCGGATGCGTGGCCACGATCGGCAACTTCGACGGGATGCATGTCGGACATCAACAGATCGTCCGCGGCGTCGTCGAACGCGCGCGCGAGCTCGGCCGCCCATCCGCG
>DASPNA010000107.1:0-25865 GCA_035626775.1 Thermoanaerobaculia bacterium | reverse complement strand
CTCGCCCTGAAGGCCTTGTTCGCCCTTGAGACCCTGCTCACCCTGGAGGCCACGCTCGCCCTGGAGGCCACGCTCACCCTGGAGACCGCGCTCGCCCTGAAGGCCTTGCTCGCCCTTGAGACCCTGCTCGCCGCGCTCACCCTGGAAGCCGCGCTCGCCGGAATCACCCTTCGGACCCATCGGACCCATCGGACCCTGTTCGCCACGCTCGCCCTTGTCGCCGCGGCCGGTGTCGTCCGGGATGAAGAAGCCGATGATGTCGATCGTGAGCTCGGTGGCCTGGTCGGCGACGGAGACGACGAACTTCTTGTTGTGGAGAAGGACGTTCGATTCCTGCAGCGTGTCGTAGCCCTGCTTGAAGACCAGCGCCGCGCGATTGTAGGTCGGGGTATTGGAAGGCGCGAGGTACACCGAACCGTTGCCGTCCGGCTGGTACGACGCGATGCGCAGCGCGATCGCGACGGCGTGCTCGGGGATCAGGTCAGAGCACGGATTGCGGAAGTCGCCTTCCACGAGGTAGCCGATCGGATCGTAGACGCGGCTCTCGTTCACCTGGAACGGCTGGCCGCCCCACTTGACCGGGTACTGGTCGGGATCGAGCGTGCTGACGAACCGGCAGGGCACCATTTCCTGGAACAGCGTCGGTGCGTTGGCCGCGGCCACGTCGAGCGTCGAGTACGCGCTGGCCGATTCTTCCGGCAGCAGGATCGTCCGGATCTGATGACCGCGGACGGTGTAGGGGTTGTGTTTTTCGGTTTGAGCGGAAACGGTGCCGGCCAGAGCAAACGTGACGATGATGACGGTGACGGCCAGGCGGTGGATGTTGCGGACGATCTGATTGGTATTCATGACTTCCTCCTTGGATGCGCCCAATGTCGCGCTTCGGAGGAAATTCAGACAGGACGCTTGTACGCGTCAGTTGTGGGGGGTGAGTAGTGGGCGTGTGACGTTAGTCACACGGCGGCGGGTCGGGGTTCTCAGGGTGGGACGCGCCCCTCAGCGCACGTCACTGAGTAGCCTTCTCCCTCGTCGAGGGGAGAAGGTGGCCGAAGGCCGGATGAGGGGCGCTCTCCGCCTCACAGCAGGATCAGATCTTCTAGATCCGACTTCTTGTGCAGCGTCATGGACGACCGTCTCATCGTGATGATCTTCTTCTCACGGAAAGACTTGAGCAGACGTGTCACGGTCTCGCGCGAGGTGCCGATCATCTGCGAGATGTCCTCGTGCGTCATCGTCACCGGGATGCGCATCCCGCTCGCCGAAGGCTGACCCGAATCCTCGCACCACGCCAGGAGAAGCTGCGCCAGGCGTTCTGCGGCAGAGTTCGCGAGGCCGAGGGCGCGGATCTGATTCGCGTCCGACTCGCATTCCTCGATGAGCTGCCGCGCGATGTTGAACTGCACGTCGCGATGCTCGTTCACGAAACGGAGGAAGTCGTCGCGCTTCACGAACTTGAGCTGCGACGGCGTCACCGTTTCGGCCGTGGACTTGTACGGATTGCCCGAGAGGACGCTCGAGAGGCCGAGCGTTTCGCCCGGCTGCACCATGCGCGTGATGAGGGTCTTGCCGGTGCCGGAGGAGATGCTCAGCTTTGCCGAGCCGTAGCAGAGGATGAACAGGCCGGCCGGCGCCTCGCCCTCACCGTAGAGCAGCGCCCCGTCGGGGTAGACGTTCGCGAACGTGATCGTGTCGAACGCCGCGAGCGTCTCCGGATCGAACTGACAGAAAAAGCTGTCCGTTCGCCATTGACACGCGCCGCAGTGATGGCAAGCCTCGATTCCGTAACGACCCATTGGCTGTAGCTCCCCGGATTGCTGAGGAGTGTAACCCCAAAAGTACCAAAATGAACAGTCGCACTCGAAGCAGGACGTTTCGTCCGCGACAGAGGGCAAACCACAGAAACGAAATACGTTAGCCCGCCAAGGCCGTTTCCATGACCGTGCGCATGGCCCTTCTGTCCGCAATCTTATTGCTTGCTGCAACGGTGCAGGCGGCGGCGATTGCGTTCATTTCGCCGCTCGATGGCGCGCAGGTGATCGGTCCGACGGCGCTCGAGATCACCACCGGCGCAACCTCGGTCGACCGCGTCGACTTCTTCGTCGACGGCGTGCTCGCCGGCGTCTCCCGGAAGGCGCCGTACCGCATCGCGTTCGATTTCGGCGACTCGCTCGCACCGCGCACCATCACCGCAAAAGTCTGGACGAACGGGTTCAAGTCGAGTGAGACCGCCACCGTTCGAACCGCGGCGATCACCGCGAACGACACGTTGAACGTCGATCTGGTCGAAGTGCCGCTCCGCGCGCGTTCCGAGAAACCGCTGCGCGCCGCCGATCTGCGCGTCCGCGAAAACGGCGTCGAACAAACCATCCGCGACGTGAAAGTCGAACGCCCCGCCGCGCACTTTGCTTTCATCGTCGACCGCTCGCTGTCGATGAACGACGGCAAGCTCGAAGCGGCGCTGGCGGCGATCGAAAGCGAGCTGCGGCAACTACGGGCCGTCGACACCGCTTCGCTCGTGCTCTTCAATCACCACGTCGCCAGAGCACGCCCGCTCGCGCGCGGCGAAAAGATCACCGCCCGCGACGTGCGTCCCTCCGGCGGCACCTCGCTCCGCGATGCACTCGCCTCCGCCGCCTCGCGCGACCGCACGTACGCGATCGTCATCACCGACGGCGGCGACCGCAGCAGCGCCCTATCGGAAGAGACGGCGCTCCGCAAGATCAGCGGCACCCGCACCATCGTCAACTCCATCATCCTCGGCGACTCGCATACGCGTTTCCTCGATCGCGCCGCGAGCAACACGGGGGGCAGCGTCGTCCCGGCGACGAAACGCACCGTGCGCGACGCACTGGCGCGGTTGCTCTCCGACATCAACAGCCGCTACCTGGTCGTCTATCAGAGCAAGTCCACCGGCCGCGGGTGGCGCACCATCGACGTGCAGTCGCGCCGCAGCGGCGTGACCATTGCGAGTGCGCGCAAGGGGTATTTTGCGGAATGAAGGTCCTCGCGCTGCTGGTGGTGCTGGCGCTCTGCGCGTCATCGACGGCACAGACGCGACTCGCATCGGATTTCGAGATCGCGCAGATGGAGCTGCAGCTGGCCCGCTCGCGCGACTTCGAATCCCAGCTCTCCGGCCGCCTCAACCTCGGCGATCTCCGCGCCGCGCGCAACGAGCTCTCGCTTGCAGGCGCCGAATATCAGAAAGCGTTGAGCCTCGCGGATCGAGAGCGCATCGACGCGCGGCGTGACGCGAGCCTCTCGCGTTATGCGAACGCCACCTCGTATGCTGCGCTCGCGCGGGCGAAGCTCGGCCGCGCGGCCGAGGCGTTTGGGTTGCTGGAGGAGACGGCGCGGTATGCGAGTGATGATGCCGAAGCGTGGAACGTCTATGCGTCGGCGATGCGCACGCTCGGACATCCGCGCAAAGCGGTAAGCGCGGCGCGCAACGCCGTTGCCATTGCCCAGACGAAGCCGCTCGACAAAGCGATCTACCAGCACGCGCTGGCCACCGCGCTCATCGAAGCGAATGAGCTCGCGGAAGCCGAACAGTTGCTGGTGACCGTGACGGACGCGTTGCGCTCGCGCACGTTCCAGTCGCTGCAGAATCAAGTCGCCCGCGAGGAATCGTTCGAGATTTACAGCTCCGCGCGCGGCGACGTGGCCGCGTACGTGTCGCTGCTGAATCGCGCGCAGTTGCGGCTCGCGTCGCTGTACGAAAAGCGCGGCGCGGTCGATCGCGCGCGTGCGCATTACGAACGCGTGCTCGAAGGCCGCAGCGACGACGTGACGGCACTCGCGGCGCTTGCCAGGCTCGCGCGTTCGGATGCGGAGCGCGAGCGTTATTTCGCGGAGGCGTTCGAGGCGAATCCTTTCTCGATGGCGCTGGTTCGCGAGTATCAACGCCACGAACATCCGCCGATCGAAGACGTCTCGTCGACCGGCGCGCGCGTACGCCAGGCGCTCGCGCAGGGCCACACTCGCGCAGCCCGCGAAACGCTCGACGCGCTGCTCGCCCAGTTTCCGCAGAACGACACGCTGCGCGCATTGCGGCGTGAAGCGGAACCGTCGGCGATGGTCGCGCTGCCATCGACGAATCCGACGGCGGATGACTTACGCGCGTTGCTCGATGCGTTCGAACGGCTGACGCCGGAGCAGCGTGTCGCGCTCGATCAGGAGACCTTCACCAGTACGGTGCAGTTCGAAGGCACGGCCTTCGAATCGGGCACGATCGACGGCGTCCCATTCCGCTTCAGCGAGCCGACGATCTTCGACGGCGCATTCGACATCACCAAACCTCTGCGCCTCACCTACCGCATCCTCGGCGTGACCCGCGCAAACAGTCGCGACGCGTTGCTGCTCGAACCGCTGCGCCTGGAGGGGACGCCGTGACGACGCACCCCTCATCCGCCTTCGGCACCTTCTCCCCTCGCCGTGGGGAGAAGGCTACACATGGGCCGAGCCTCGTAGCCTTCTCCCCTCGCGCAGGAGGGGAGAAGGTGGCCAACGGCCGGATGAGGGGTGCCGTGCTCGCGATCCTCTTCCTCGCCACTCCCGCGTTCGCACAGGTACTCACCTCCACGACCGCAGGCGTCGTCCTGGCACACGATGGAAAGATCAATCTCGCAGGCCACTGGACGGTCGACGGTCCAGAGAATCCGACCAACATCGTCGCCAGTGCCGAGAAAGTCGCCGTACTCGACGCCCTCGCGAACGAAGCCGTGACCGTCGATCTCGCAAACGGCCGCGCAACGCGTATGAAAACGGCCGAGACGCCGATCGCCGCCACATTCGTGGGCAACGAGTTGTACATCCTCGCGCGCGACGCGCGTGTCCTGCAGCACGGCGCCACACGCATCGCGCTCGCGCCCGATCCCGCGTTCCTCCGTCACGCGAACGGCCGTCTCTACGTCTATTCACGCACCGCGGGCATGCTCGAAGAGATCGAGCGCGATCGCGTCACGCGCCGTTTCGCACTGCCGCCGTTCGCGTCCGACTTCGAGATCAGCGGCACAACCGCGTATCTCGTCTACCCGCGCGACGCGCGCGTGCGGACGTTCGATCTCAGGACGATGAAATCGGCCGGCGAGATCGCCGTCGGCGGAGTGCCGGTCGATCTCGCATTCGCAGGCGGCGGTACCGCGCTCACTGCGCGCGTGCTGGCCGTGGCCGATCCGTCCGCGAAGCGCGTGTGGTTGCAGGAAGGGACGCAGTCGATGACGCAAGCCATCGCCCGCGGCGTCCTGCGCGGCTTCCTCGGCCTCGGACTCTTCGGCGCGGGCGCGTCGCAGTTTCCGACCGGCATCGATCGCGTGGCCATCCGCGGCAAGACGTGGATCGCCTACGACTCGAGCAGCGGCACGCTCTATCGCTTCACGAAGCAGAAGAGCTCGATCGTGGCGAAAAACGTCGCGCCGCACGCATTCGCGCTCACTCCGGACGGGGTCGCCTGGTGGGACGGTACGTCGGTTGCACAAATCCGCCTCCGATGAGCGAAAAACGACCCTGTGTCCGGTGCGCCCGCGGAATCGACGCATGGGCGAAGATCTGTCCCTTCTGCAACTGGGACCAGAGCGCCGCGCCGCCCGCGCAGGAGCCGCCGAAGCCGATCAGCGTAACCGAGTACCGTCCGCCGGAAGAATTCGACCTGAAGAAGAAAGCAGCGATGGCCGGAGGCGGTGTGATCGTGCTGATCCTCGCTTTCCTGGTCGGCATGGTCATCAACAGCGACGACACGCCGAAGGTCGCGCCGAAGACCGTCGAAGAGCAACTCGTGGAAGATCAGCAACAGGCGCAGCGCGCGAAGATCAAGCGCGCCGACACACCGCTGGTTCCCGTCGACGGACCGGCCGGCATCGAGCAGCCCATCACCAGCGCGCCCGCGGCGCCGCAGCCTGGCGGCGCGCCCAACGATTTCGACCGCAGTGACGCCACCGCTGTCTCCGCGACCGAATACGCGGAGCTGGCCAAGCGCGCACAGGCGGAGAAGAAGCGGATGGCCGTCACCGTCGATCCGCGCTCGCTCACCGGTCCGGCGTACACGCCGCGCCCGCGCGCGCCGCAGCAGTTGCCGCCGTCGATGGCCAGCAGTTCGGGACCGGGCATTCCGATCCAACGCTCCGGCTCGATCCGCACGCGTCCCGTTCCGCAGCATCAACCGCTGCCGAACATCGCATCGGGAGGAACTGCACGCCTATCGCTCGTGATCGGCGCCGACGGCCGCGTCAAATCGATCGACATCGAAAAGCCGCTGCAGCGCAACACGGCGCAACTCGTGTCGGCCGTACAATCGTGGCGATTCAAGCCGGCCACGGTGAATGGCGAGCCGGTCGCCGCTCCGTACAGCGTGGAAATCACCTTCAAGCAATGAGCAGTCAGGGCGTTTGCGCCGCATGCAACCGAACGATCGACGCCGCGGCGAAGCTCTGTCCGTACTGCGGCGCGAATCCTCAGACCGGTGAGCGGCTCGACACGCAGGCGCTGCTGCAGGAGATCTTCCGCCCGAAGGAGATGACCACGTCCGACACGGTCATCGAATACGCGCGGCAGCGGCAGGGCATCGTCGTGGCGGCATCGCTCTTCATCGGCTTCCTGATCATCGTCGCGCTGCATCAGTTCGTGACCCGCCGCAACGCGAACGTCGCCAGCGACCTCCCGGCCGTGCCACTGACCGAGATTACCGACGTCACCAAGCGCAGCGACCCTCTCGCGCCGGTGCCGATCCCCGATCTGAATTTCCAGTACGACGGCACTCCGCGCCGCATGCGCACGTACGTCGTCGAGCGCGGCGCGGTCACACCGCCGGAAGTCCTCGCCGCGCGAGCTGCCGCACAGCCGGCACCAGCACAACAACCGCCCGGCGCCGTCGCGCCGCGGCCGCCGCAACCCGCACCAGCGCCCGTCCGTCAGCCGACGCGATGAGCATCTGGTTCTGGGCACTCCTGATCGCGGTCGCGCTGATCGGATGGCTCGCGGCGTACATGCTCTCGCAGCGCCCCATCACGAACGCGCAGCAACTCCTCCAGCAGCGGCGCTACGAAGACGCGGTGATGGAGGCGAACCGCACCGGCGATCACCTTCATCGCGCCGAAGCCCTCAAGCTCCTCGGCCGCTACGACGAAGCGATCGGCGCCTACAAGCAATCCAACGATCCCGCCACACGCGAAGGCATCGCGCTCTCCCTCGCCCACCTCGGCCGCGATCTCGACGAAGCGCGCCGCCTGATGGAAATGCAGATCGCGCAGTTTCCGCAGATCCAGGAGTTCCAGTCGCTCGTGCTTGCATTCATCCTCTTGCGCGCCGGCGATCGCGAAGGCGCGTTGCGCCTCTATCGCGACAACGTCGAGCTGCTCGAGACCCGTTTCCGCGACGACTACACCGATCCCGATCCGCTGCTCGCGGAAACGCTCTACCTCTTCTCGGTGCTTGCCGAAGCGAATGGCGAAGAAGCGCGCGCGGACTCGCTCGCGCGTCAAGCCGAGTCGTGGGGTTGGCGCGCTTGATCCCTGGAGCGACGGGCTAAGAGCCCGTCGTGGAGGAACGGCGGGCTAAGAGTCCGCCGCTCCAGAGATTTGCCTACAAACTCGGCCGATACGTCGCCGCCATGTTCACCATGCGCGACGCCTGACCCGATGTGAACGTGTTCATGCACGAGTCATACGTGTAGTCCATGAAGTTCGTGATCGGATCATTGCCCGAGATCGTCGTGCAGGTGTTGCGGCCGGTCGGGCATCCCGACGCAGGCGACGCCTCGGCCCACGTGTCCGCGACGCGATCGCCGCTGGTGGTGTTGTTGCCGGTGCCGCAACCGCTCTGGAACGTGTGATACAGGCCGAGCCAGTGCCCGACTTCGTGCGTCGCCGTGTCGCCGAGGTTGTACGGCGTGGCGGTGCCGCCGTTGACGGACGCGTTCAGGACGACTACGCCATCCATGCGCGGATTCGACGCGCGATCCCACGGGAACGTCGCCCATCCGAGCAGGCCGCCGCCGGGAGACGCCGTGTAGAAGTTCAGCACGAACGCGGAGTTGTTCGCCGCAAAGCCGGTGAAGTAGTTCTTGCAGTTCGCCTCGGCGGTCGTACCGTGTCCCATCGTGTACCAGGTGCTGTTATTCGTGCGGTCCGTCGTGCCACGCACGAACGTGAATCCGCGGCCGCTGTACGCCGCGTTGAGCGTCGCAATCTGCGAGTTGAGGCGCGTATCCGAAACGTCGCCGGCGCCGGTCGAGCTGCGGATCACGTGGAAGTTCACGGTGATGGAGACGGGATTGGTGATCGACTCGGTGCCGTAGTCGGAGCGGCTGTAGAGCAGCTCGTCCATGAACTGCGCCTCGATCGCTTCCGCCTCGACTTCCGACGGAACGTCGGTCGCGCAGCGATTCCCCGACTTCACGAACGCTTCATGACTGGTCCATTCGTCGTTCTCGATGACGAACGACTCGTCGGCGGAACGCTTCATCATCGGACGCAGCTCATCGGAGGCTCCGGCCACCGACGCAACCAGAAACACCAGGACTAACGCGGCAACGTTCAATCGCTTCATTCTCATCTCCTTTCGCATCTTGCGAAGGCGGTCGATACAGCGAGGGCCGTGCCGCACGTAGAATCAACAACTTAGATCGAACAAGGGTCAATAAAACTGCCGAATTGTACTTATGGGTGGATCAAAAAAGGATTGCGGGGTCAGTTTCGGAGTGCGGCGGCTTTGCCGCCTCTTTTGAAAGCGGCAGCTATCGCTGCCGCACTCCATCGCGATGGAACTCGCCGCGAATCCTGTGCATCGCGATCGGCGCCGCGCACGGATGGATGCGATTCGTGAGCAGCACCATGATGCGATCGCCGTCGATCCATACCGACGTTCCGGTGAATCCCATGTGCCCGAACGAATGCTCGGAGAGTCCGGGACCCGCGAGCTGCCACGCCAGTCCGCGATCGCCCGCATGCGCGCGCGTCGCTTCTTCGACGAGCGCACGCGACACGAGCTCGCCGCGCACGAAACCCTGCGCGATGCGGAACACATCACGCGCGGTCGCGAACAACCCCGCGTTGCCGCACGTGCCGCCCGCGCCGAATGAGTTGCCGTCGTTCGTTTCACCCCACATCAAGGACTGCCGGTAATTCGGCATCGGCGTCGGGATCTTCAACGAATCGCGCAGCACACGCTCGAATCGCTGTCCCCACTCCGTTGCCGCGATGCGCGGCCGCAACGATTCCGGGGGATGAAAGTACGCGTCGCGCAACACCAGCGGCGCGAAGATGCGCTCGCGCGCTGCACGCACGTAGTCGCCGAAGAGCTCCTGCAGCGCGTGATACAGCAGTACGAAGTTGAGATCGGAGTACATCACGCGCGAGCCGCGTTCGGCCTCGCGCCCGTCTTTCTCGATCGCGAGCAGGTAATCGTCGTAGCCGCCGTAGCCGTACAAGGGCAGCCACGCGCGCAATCCGCTCGTGTGCGTGAGCAGCTCGCGAAATGAGAAGCCGCGATATTCGTCATCGAGCGCGATCTTCTTCTCCGCAATCGCCTGCAGCATGAGCGTGCCGGTCACGAGCGGTTTCGTGATGGACGCGCAGTCGTAGATCGTGTCCGTCGTTGCCGCGATTCGAAGCGGTACCGAGACCGCGCGGCCATGCGCTCCTTCGCGCTCCAGTCCGGCAGGAGATCCGATCGCGTACGAGGCGCTCGCGAAGGAGCCGAGGTCGATCTCGCGGCGCAGAAAGTCGTCGAGTTCCATCGTTGTTGGAAGCATTGCACAGGAACCGGTGCGCGCCCCTTCTGTCAATCGTGAACTTCCCCGCTTTCCCTGCTACGATCCGCGCCAATTCGGCGCTCACTCAGCCCCCCTCACCTGCCCTCTCCCCCCGTTGCCCGGGGGGAGAGGGTTGGGTGAGGGGGCAAGGAAGAAATGTTCCGTCTCGAACAACTCGACATCCACGGCTTCAAGTCGTTTTACGACCCCGCCAAGCTCACCTTTCCCGCTGCCATGACGGCCGTCGTCGGCCCGAACGGCTGCGG
Organism: Thermoanaerobaculia bacterium; assembly: GCA_035626775.1. Taxonomy (GTDB): domain Bacteria; phylum Acidobacteriota; class Thermoanaerobaculia; order Gp7-AA8; family Gp7-AA8; genus QHVT01. The sequence continues at coordinate 15,857 of DASPNA010000107.1, read as the reverse complement.
CAAGTCCAACATCTGCGACGCGCTCATCTGGGTGCTCGGTGAAAACCGCGCCTCCCACATCCGCGGCGAGACGATGGAGGACGTCATCTTCCAGGGCTCGGCGCGCCGCCGCGCGCTTTCCATGGGCGAAGTCACCCTCACCCTCGGCACGCTCAACGGCGACAGCGATCACCCGATGGCGGACGACGGCAAGATCATCATCAACCGCCGCGTCTTCCGCGACGGGCAGTCGGAGTTCCGCCTCAACGGCAAGCGCGTCCGGATGAAGGACATCTCCGACATCCTCATGGACACCGGCCTCGGCATCCGCAACTACTCGGTGATGGAGCAGGGGAAGATCGATCTCATCCTCTCCAATAAGCCGCAGGATCGGCGCCGCCTCATCGAAGAAGCCGCCGGCATCACGAAGTACAAGACCAAGCGCCGCGCCGCGGAGCTGAAGCTCGAAGAGACGCAGCAGAATCTGTTGCGCATCGACGACACGTTGTCCGAGGTCACGCGGAATCTGAACTCGCTGAAGCGACAGGCATCGAAAGCGCGGCGGCACAAAGAGCTCGCCGATCAGCTTTCACTCGCGAAACGCGCGCTGTACAAAGGACGCATCCTCGCCGCGCAAGTCGAAGAGGAAGCGGCGAATGCCGGACTCGCCGATTCTCAGACGCGCGAGAGCGAGATCGGCGCGCAGCTCGGCGCCGATGAAGCGGAGCTCGCGGAAACGCGAACCGTGCACATCGATCGCTCGCATCGGGCCAGCAAAGTGCGCGAAGAAATAGCCGGGCTCACTGGCGACGTCGAGCGCCTGCGCTCGTTTCTGCAGCAGTCCGAGACGAACCTCAGCGATCTGATGCAGCGCATCGACGGCGCGCGTGGCCAGATCACGACGCTCGAAGGCGAAGGCGCGGAGCAGCAAGCTGCGCTCGATGAAAAGACGCAACAGCTCGACGCCGCTCGCGCGGAACGCAATCGTCTTCGCGAGATCGCCGATCAGGTCGAGCGCGATCGCCAGGAAAAGGGCGACGAAGTGCGGCGGCACGAGAAGGCGCTCGCCGATTCGCGCGAGTCGCTCATGCGCACCATCGCCAAGATTTCCGAGGCGCGGAATCAGGTGCATCAGATCGAAATCGCGGTCGAAAAGTGCGAGTTCTATCTGTCGAAGCTGACCGAGAGCGCGCGCAAAGCCGCGCAGAGTCGCGACGGCGCACTCGCGCAGATGTACGAGTGGGAACAATCGGTCCGCGATGCGGAACAGAACCTCGTCACCACGCAACAGGCCGCACGTGATGCGCTGGCACTGCGCGACGAGCTGAGTGCGCGCCGCGAGGCGGGACGCGAGTCGCTGGCCTCCGCGCGCGACACGATCTCGCAGACCACGTACAAGGTCGACTCGCTGCGCTCGCTGCTCGCCTCATTGGAAGCACAGGACGAGGACGTCCGCCGCGCCATCATGGAGCTGATCCCGAACGGCCTCGCCGCCGCGGAAGCAGTACGCGCGGCAGAAGGCTTCGAAGCTGCGCTCGACACGCTGCTGCGCGACGTTTCGAAAGCGATCATCGTCGAATCGAGCGACACCGCCATCGAAGCCGTGCGCCGGTTGCGCGAGCGCGGTGCGGGCCGCGGTGCATTCATCGCCACGGACTACGTGCCGACGGGCGAAGGCTCACGACGCGGCGACGCCGCACACTCCGTCCTCGGTGAAGGCGAAGCGGCCGATGCGGTCCGTCATGCGATTCCTGAGGCGTACATCGTCGGCTCGCTGGGCGAGGCGATGGAGAAGGCGAAGAACCGTCCGAGCGCGACGTTCGTGACGCTCGAAGGCGACATCGTGCGCGGCCCGCTCGTCATCGGCGGCAAGACCGCCGGGGCGACGCCGGGTGTGTTCTCGATCAAGCGCGAGATCGCCGACCTGGTCGCCCTCCTCGGCAGCGAGGAAACACGCGCGAGCGGCATCGCCACCGAGCTGCAGGCGCTCGAAGATGAGCTCCGCGCTGCGGATGACGCGCGCATCATCGCGGAAGAGCGTGCGCGGACGGCCGATCAGGAGTTGCGCGAGAAAAAGAATGAGCGCGAGCGCGCCGGAGCGGAGCTGCAGCGCTTCGAGAAGGACCTCGCGGTCGCGTCGGAAGAGCAGACGCTTTACATCGAAGAGAAGGAACAGTTGCTCGCGCGGAAAGCCGCGGCCATCGCGGAAGTGGACGGTCTGCAGGCGCGCGAGCAAGAACTGCACGAGCAGATTCGCACGCATGAGGAGCAACTCGCCGGAGCGCGCGAGGCATTCGAACAGGTGACGGAAGTGGCCTCGAAAGCGCGCGTCGACGTCGAAGCCGCGAGCGGCAACGTGAACGGCATCCAGCGCGAGCACGAGAACCTCTCGCGCATCGTCATCTCCCTCGGCTCGCGCTCCACGCAGTTGCAGCAGGAGATCGAGACGCTGCTGCGCCGCCGTTCCGATACGGATGTCGCGGTCGAGAACGCGCGCGCACAACTGGAGCAGTCGCTCGCGAAGCTGCATGAAGTTTCGGAGATGCGTGTGGCGCTCGAAGCGGAAGTCGCGGATCTCGAAGTGCGCGTGCACGAGCTCGAGTCGCGTGCGATTGCGTCTCGCGAAACGGCGAACACCGCGCGCAACGCGCTCTTCGAAGCGGAGCGGCGCGTCGATCGCGCAAAGTCGGGACTCGATCTGCTGCGCGAACAGATTTCCCTCGACCTGCACGCGGGCATCGACGCGCTGGCCGACGTCGAGCCGCCTGCCGATGATGAGACGCGCGCGGCGCTGGAAGCGGACGTCGCCAAGCTGGCCGATCAGCTCGAGAAGATCGGCCCGGTGAACGTGCTGGCCATCGAGGAGCATCAGGAGCTGGAGACGCGTGAGTCGTTCCTGCGCACGCAGCGGGACGATCTCGTGCAGTCGATCGAGTCGCTGCGGCAGACCATTCGCAAGATCAACCTCACGTCGCGCGAGCTGTTCCGCGAGGCGTTCACGCAGGTCAATGACTCGTTCACGCACATCTTCACGACGCTCTTCGGCGGCGGCACGGCGCGCATGCAGTTGCTGGACGAAGAAGATGTGCTGGAGAGCGGCATCGAGCTCGTGGCGCAACCGCCCGGAAAGAAGAATCAGTCGATCGCGCTGCTCTCCGGCGGCGAGCGTGCGCTGACGGCGATCGCGTTGCTGTTCGCGATCTTCAAGTACAAGCCGTCGCCGTTCTGCATCCTCGACGAGGTCGATGCGCCGCTCGACGAAGTGAACACGGAGCGCTTCGTGCGTCTCGTGCGCGACTTCTCGCGCGACACGCAGTTCATCGTGATCACGCACTCCCGCCGCACGATGGAAGCGGCGGACGTGCTGTACGGCGTGACGATGGAAGAGGCGGGCTGCTCGCGCCTGGTGAGCGTGAACTTCGCCGAATTCGAGTAAGACTGCCCCCTCACCCTGCCCTCTCCCCCACCGGGGGAGAGAGTTGGGTGAGGGGGCGGCCTAGGCGGATTTCGCGATCATCGGCACGACGACCACGTCGCCGTTCGGATGTGTGATCAGGCGAAAGACCGCCGTGTCGCTCATGTCCGCGAGCTTCGAATGCTGGCCGCACCGGCGGCATGGCCCGGTGGCCGGCTCGGCGCCGAGCGGTACGAAGTGAAACCGCTCCTTGCGGCAGGAGTCGCACAACTCACGGAGCACGTCGTAGTTGATCAGGGAAAGGCGTTGCATTCCACACATCCTCTCGTTCGGTCGCGGGATATTACGGATGGAAGGCGGGATCGGATGTGAGGAGGATCACGTGCGCGGGGCTTCGGGAAGCCACAACGTCGCTAGAGGGAACTCGATCGCGTCGAAGGGCTCGATGCGCGCCGTATCGTCACCGCCGTAGGTTCCGAGCAGAGACCAGCGTCCCGAATCGAGCCTGTACGCCTCGATCGTCTGGATAATCGGTTCGACGATCCATGCGTATGGAATCTCTTCCCGAGCGTAGATCGGAAGCTTCTTCATTCTGTCAACCCGGCCGGTGTGCGGAGAAATGACCTCGCATACCCAATCGGGTGCGAGCGAAAACGATGAGGTCCTTTCGAGAACCGGCATCCGCTCACGGCGCCAGCCCGCGATATCAGGGACCAGGATGTTCGCACCAAAGTGCAACTCCGGTTCATCAAGGATCCACCAGCCACCGGGACCACCGCCGCCGCCGAATGCCATCACAATCCGTCCGCCGAGAAGTGACGACGCATGCAAGTGAGGAGACGATGGGCGCGGCGACGTGTACAGCTCGCCTTCGATGATCTCCGCGACGAGGTTGTCGGGAACCTTCAGCAGGTCCTCGTACGTCGCCGGTCGGTCCGCGGTCTTCGCCACGTTACTCATTCTACGCGCCCTCGCACCACCGCCTCCGTCACGATCCACGCAGTCACGAGTCCGATGACCGCGGACGCGGTCACGTCGCTCGGCCAGTGGCGGAAGGCGAACACGCGCGAGAGTCCGATGCCGGCGGCAAGTGCGAAGGCGATGATGCGCAGCGCCACGTTGCGCGAGCCGAAGATCAGCACGCCGGCCAGGGCGAACGCGCCGACGGTGTGGCCGCTCGGGAATGACGTCGACGAACCGGGCGCGTAGTGCATCGGGCCGAGCCACAGCTCGGGGCGCGCGCGGCCGACGAGGTGTTTGATGAGCTGCGCGAGAATGCCGGCCGCGAGCCCGGCCATGCCCATCGCGATCGCGTACGCAATCCAGCGCCGCTCGCGATAGGCCACGCCCGCGACGAGAAAGAACACCACGATCATCACCGGGTTCATCCCGCCGCCGAGGCGGTTGAGGAGGCGGATGACGTCCTCGATGAAATCGGACTGCACTCCTTCCGCCCATGCGATCAGCGGCTGATCGAGGAACAGCCACACCAGCGCAGTGACCACGATGCCGATGGCGAGACGGATCGCATCGCGGCGCCACAACGAGCGATCGAAACGGATCGCGCGCAACTGGCGGAGCGGTTCGCGTCGATCGGCGTCCGGTTCGGCGTTCTGCACGATGGCCAGGAGCAGCAGACCGGCGAGGCACCAGAACACGACGTCCCACGACGGTGCTTCGCGGCCGAGGAAGGAGAGGTGATCGACGTCGAGATCGTCTTCGAGCCAGAGCGCGTTGATCGAGACGATCGGCGACGGCCAGAACACGGAGAGAACCAGCAAGGTCGCGAACGCGGCGGCGGCGTAGCGGCGTTTCTGCTCGTTAGTCATGCGAGGGTTCATACACGTCGAACCACTTTCCGATCATGCGCAGCTCGCCCGTGCGGCGGTAGCCCTGCAGTACGTCCGCGATCTTCTCCGCGTCTTTGCGGCGCGTGACGATCACGCGCGCATTCGCGCTGTGCAGCTCCTCGGCATCGAGGTGACGCGCGCGGGACAACGACGGATCCATGCCGCGCACCCAGAGGTGCGGGCACATGAACAGCGCGATCTGTGCCCGCGGAATTGGCTTCGTGGCGAGCGCCGATACGAGAGGCCGCGTCGAAGCCATCTCGTTCGCGAGCGGCACCAGCGCAATGGCCGCGTAGCCGAGCGTCACTACGAGCACCAGCCCCGTCGCCAGCGTCGACATCGCCAGGCGCCCGCGCAACGTAATGACCATCGCCACGATCGCCGCAACGAGCAGGATCGCAAACAAAGCGCGCACGTCGAGACGCGCGATCAGCGCGCCGTCTTCCTCTTTGATGTGATGCGGCTGCACGAACAGTCCGGCCGCGCCGATGATGGCCAGCAGCGACAGCATGATCACGTTCGCGCGCCGCCCCCACGCGTCGTCGCCGCCATCGACGTAGCGCGCGATCAGCAACGCCACGGCTGGCAGCATCGCGATCATGTACACATCGAGCTTCGACGACAGCAGCGTGTACGGCACGAGCACCGCCAGGATCCAACTGATGGCGAAACGGGAACGCTCGTCGTCGCGGCGCCGGATCAGCGCGGCAACCGCCAGAAAGAACCACGGCATCAACGTCAGCGGTGCGCGCACGAGGTAGAACCACGGCGGCGACTTGTGGACCCACGCTCCAACCGCGCGGCCGACGGTCTGCTTGTAGAAGATCTCGCGCCAATACGGCTCGCCGCCGATGACGATCGCGGGCACGAGCCACAACAGCGGCAGGAGCAGCATCGGCAGAAGCGCGAGCGCGTCTTTCGCGTTCGGCTTGCGTTTGCGGTGGAACGATTCGAAGGCGAACAGCGCCAGGATGATCACCGGCGCCATCGGTCCCTTCACGAGAAACGCGAAACCGGTTGCGACGCCCGCGGCAATCGGCAGCGCGCCGTCCGCGCGATGAATGCGATACGCGGCCAACGCCAGTAACGCCGCAAACGCGACGTCCATCCGCGCCGTTTGCGCCGAGCCCCACATCAGCAGCGACGTCCCGCACACGAACGCGGCGAACGGACCTCCGAAGCGATGCATCAGCACGAGCAGCAACGCGAATGAGATCAGCGACGGCAACACGAACGGCCAGATCGAGAAAACGCCGAAGACGTACGTCAGCAGATCGACGGCCCAGAAGTGCAGCGGCGGCTTGTGCGTGAACGGCGAGCCGTTCAGCGTCGGCAGGAAGAACGAGCCCGCGCGCATCTCGCGCACGACCTGGCTGTATTTCGTCTCATCGCCGACGTAGAGCTCGCGTCCGAGCGGCGACAGCAGCACCGAAAGGAGCACGATGGCGAGGGCGGCCGCGGGCGCGCGCATGGCAGCGCATTGTAAGGAAAGAGCAGGAAAGTTTCGGCCCTTCAGCCACTTAGCAAGGTCATTCCCGTTGGCAGGCGGAGTGCTAGAATTCCCGCGCGGATAGGTACTTCGAAGGAGGACAATCGATGTCGAATCGTGCCGCTGACATTCAACGCATCCTTTCCGATCAGGACCCCGAGTTTCGTCAATGGGCTGACGAGCACCGCCAGTGTGAAAATCGACTAGGCGAGCTCCTGTCCCGGTCTGACATCACCGTTGACGACGAGATGGAAGAGAAGGCGTTGAAGAAGCGGAAGCTCCACCTCAAGGACCAGATGGCCGAACGCGTTCGCGCCTTTGATTCGAACCACGCAGTCGCGTAGAAACAGACCAGTCAGACCACTTCCTCAACCACAGCCGATCCGCCTCAGGGGGTTCCCAACGGAACCCCCTTTGCATAACATCGGCGCCGATGCCGGTGCGATCATGAATCCCGTGCGACCGAACCTCCGCCGCGGGATCTACGTGATCCCGACGTCGCTCACGATTCTCAATCTCTTCTTCGGCTTCCGCGCGATCATCTACGCCACCCGCGGCATCGAAGCCACCACCCTCGGCCGCGACGGGGCAGCCGCCGACTTTTTCGCGACCGCGTGTCTCTCGCTGCTGTTCGCCGCGGTCTTCGATACGTTCGACGGGATGATCGCGCGACAGCTCAACGCCACGTCGGAGTTCGGCAAGGAGTATGACTCGCTCGCCGACGTGGTCACGTTCGGCGCGGCGCCCGCGGTGCTCGTCTACGCGTGGGGTCTGCAGGTGTTCGAGAAACTCGGCGGAGGCATCGCCTTCCTCTTTCTCGCGGCGGTGTCGCTCCGTCTCGCACGCTTCAACGTGCAGACCGGCAAGACCGACTATCGCTACTTCGCCGGCCTGCCCAGTCCCGCGGGCGCGCTTACGCTCGCGTCGATGATCTTTTACGCGCCGGTGCCGGTCACCGATCGCCGCTTCGCGATGATCGTCATGCTGGTCACGATCTTCACGGCGTTCGCGATGGTGTCGCCGGTCCGGTATCGCAGTCAGAAGGGCCTGTCGCTGCAGAAAGAGCGCTCCCTGATGTACTTCCTCGCGCTCGCGCTGATCCTCGGCCTCGCGTTCAAGTGGCCGCGCGAATTCTGGTTCGCCGGCGCGATCGCGTATCTCGTTTCGGGGCCGCTGGTGAAGCTGTGGTCGATCGCATTTCCGTCCACCGCCGCCGCGGTGCCGCCCGCGGGATTCATCGCGCCGGAAGAACCGCCGACTTGAGTGACCCACGGCGTGATAAAACGCGCCGCACCATGGCGCACCCGAAATCTTCCGCCGGCTATCGGCTCGGCATCGTGAATCCGCTGACGCTGGTCGGCAACGAGATCAAGAGCATCCTGCGCGAGCGCGCGTTTCCGTACGCGAAGCTCGCGCTGCTCGACGCTGGAGGCGAAGCGACGGGCGCGCTCACCGAGATCGACGAGCAACCCACGGTCGTCGCGTCCGTGGCGCAGGAAGGGCTCGACGACCTCGACGTCGTCTTCTTCTGCGGTTCTGCCTCGGCGAATCAGCAGTGGATTGCGCGGCAGGCGGAAGACGACTTCATCGCCATCGATCTCTCACAGCCGACCAGTGCCGAGGATGGAAAACTCGCAGTCGCGGGTGTCAATCTGGAGAGCATTCGGGCGGGCGACGACCTGCTCGTGTCGCCGCATCCGATCGCCATCCCGATCGCGCTGATCCTTCATCAGATCGCGATGCTCAGTCCGATCGAGAGTTGCACCGCGACCGTCGTGCAGCCGGCGTCCGAGTTCGCCGGCGGCGTCGAAGAGCTCGCGCAGCAGACCCTGAGCGTGCTCAATATCCAGTCAGTGCCGCACGAGATCTTCGATCGCCAGCTCGCGTTCAATCTCTACCCTGCGACCGAACACAACGAGGAACTGATCGTCTCGCAGGTGCGCACGCTGACCGATCCGCGCGCGGAGCTGGCTCTGCTCGTGACGCAGGGGACGATCTTTCACGGACACACGTTCTCGCTGTTCGTGAAGACGCGCGAGCCGCTCGAGCGCGACCGCATCGTCGCGGCGCTGCAGGCGAATGCGGCCATCGCGATGCAGGAAGGCGATCAGCAGTTCGGCACCATCGACGCGGCCGGGAAGGACGAAGTGCTGATCGCGGAAGTGCGCCCAGACGCTTCCATCCGCGGCGGATTCTGGGTGTGGGCCGTTTGCGATAATCTCCGCCGCAGCTCGGCGCTCAACGCCGTGCTCGTCGCGGAAAAAACGCTGTTCGGCGGCGCGGCGAACTGATTTCCGGAGGCCAAGGTGCAGGATTTCTACGAACCCAAAGTCGGCGACAAGGCTCCCGACTTCCGACTTCCCTCGACGCGCGGCAAGGAGATGTCGCTCAAGGAACACAAGGGGAAGGACGTGATCCTCTACTTTTATCCAAAGGACGACACTCCCGGCTGCACGGCCGAGGCGTGCTCGTTCCGCGATCACGAAGCCGATCTCACCAAAGAGCACGCCGTCGTCCTCGGCGTCTCGACCGACTCACTCGACAGCCACGACAAATTTCGCGGGAAGCACAACCTCAACTTCCCGCTGCTCTCCGATCCCACCGCGGACGTCGCCAAGATGTACGGCGTGTGGAAGGAGAAGAACCTCTACGGCCGCCGCACATGGGGCGTCGCGCGCACCACGTTCTGGATCGGCGGCGATGGCCGCATTCGCAAGATCTACAAGAAGGTGGACACGGCGCGGCACGCGGAGGATGTGCTCGAGGATCTGCGGGCGGCGCGGAAGAAGTAGTCTCGGAGTCGCAGAGTCGCAGAGTCGCAGAGTCTCAGAGGGTCGGCCTCTAATGCTGCGTGTGCATTTCGACCCTCTGAGACTCTGAGACTCTGCGACTCTGGACTGTGAGACTCGCTCACGCAGTCACGCTAAATCTCGCGAGTCTGCCAGCCGCATCCTGGAGCGCCGCGAAGTCCTTCGCGAAGCAGAAACGCAGCAGGCGATCGCCGCCGCCGCTCGCGTAGAACGACGCGCCCGGCACTGACGCGACGCCGATCTCTTCGATGAGCGTCATCGCGGCCGTGCGCGCGTCGCTGAACGCATCCGGAATCTCCGCGAGCATGTAGTACGCGCCTTGCGGCACGAACGGACGGAAGCCGCCTTCGCGCAATGCCTCCGCCAGCAGGTCGCGTTTCTTTTCGTAATCGGAGGCGAGGTTGCGATAGTAGTCGTCCCCGATCTCGAGCGCGCGCGCGATGCCCCACTGCAGCGGCGTCGGCGCGCATACGTAGAACAAGTCATTCACGAGGCCGATCGGCGCGATGACACGCTTGTCCGCGGCCACGTATCCGATACGCCAGCCCGTGACCGAAAACGTCTTCGAGAATCCGCTGATCGTGATCGCGATCTCGCGATCGACGGCCGCCATCGAAAGGTGCTTCCTGCCGTCGTAGACGATGTACTCGTAGATCTCGTCGGTGAAGCACCACGCGTTGAACTCATGGCACAACGCCGCGATCTTCTCGAGCTCTTCGCGCGTGAAGACCTTGCCGCATGGATTCGACGGCGTGCACACCACGATGCCGCGCGTCTTCGGTCCGAACGCCGCGCGCAGCGCGTCGAAGTCGATCGACCAGTCGGGCAGTTGCAGCGGCACGAACTTCGTCTCGATGCCGAGGACTTTGAGCGTGTTGAGGTGGTAGCCGTAATACGGCTCGAAGAGGATCACTTCATCGCCGGCGTTCAGCGTCGCCATCGTTGCCGCCGCGAATCCGCCCGTCGAGCCGACCGTCACCACCAGCTCCGACGCCGGATCGACCTTGAAGCCGTTGAAGCGTTCGCATTTCGCGGCGATGCGCTCGCGCAGCACGTCGATGCCTTCGAACTTCGAGTACGTTGCCTTCGAAGACGAAATCGCGTCGCAGGCGCCTTCGACGAGCTCGGGAATCGTGGGCAGATCACAGATGCCCTGGCCGAGGTTGATGCCGCCGACCCGTTCGCATTCGCGGGACATGCGGCGGATGTCGGACTGCACGAGACCGTGCAGGCGGTCGCTGATCTGATTCATGGACGTAGTGTAGCGTCACACGGACGATCGGCCGTTCGCGACGAAATCGTAACAGCAGCTAAGTGCCCTGTTTTCAACAAGGAATACTCATCCTTTCGTCGGCACCCGGAGTGCAGTCGAGGCGCACCGGAGCGACGGGCTCTCAGCCCGCCGAACACCAGCGGGCTGAAAGCCCGCTGCTCCAGCGAAAGGAAACAAAGGTCCGTGAAAAACCTCAAACTGCTTCTGCTCGCTGCCGTGATCACAGCCGCAGCACTGCCGGCAACCGCGCAGCTCAGCGACACCTACGTCATCGCCGCGGCCGCAAATCAGACCGGCGCGTTCGGCACGCACTGGAAGACGCGCTTCACCATCTTCAATCCACATCTCGACGAGACGTTGTGGGTCAGCGTGACCTTCCTCCCCACCGGCGGCCGTCCGCAACCGGATCCGAATGACGAGTTCCTCATCGAGCTTCCGCCGAACGCGCTCGCGTACTCGGAAAACATCCTCGAGGACCTCTACGACACGCAGGGCGGCGGCGCGCTGCTGGTCGCGACGTTCGCCGACGACAATCCGCATCTGCCGGACGACATGCTCTCGCGCTCGTTCCTCGTCACGACGGATACGTACAACAATCCCAACAACACCGGCACGTTCGGCCAGACCATTCCCGGCGTATGGACCGGTTTGCTCGATTACGAATTCGACAGGATCAGCGCGATCGTGCCGATGGTCCGCAACCACGGCGACTGGCGCACCAACATCGGCGCCGTCAACCTCGGCCGCTGCGAAGTGAGATTGTTCGTCAGCGCGTACGACGGCGACGGCAACACGGTGCTCGATCAGGCGGTCTTCCCTATACCGCCGCTCGCTCACCATCAACTGCCTCTGCCCGTCGCGCTCGAAATCGGCTCGGTCGAGTTCAGCGTCGATGATCCGTGCACCGGCGACCCGGACCGCCTGGCCGTGGTCTTCCCGTACACGTCGACGATCGACCGTCGCACGGGCGATCCGACGTACGGCGTTCCGCAGTTGCTCGCGGAGCCGGGTGACCTGTTCGCGAAGGGTCAGACCATCGATCCGCGCACGATCGGCACGGAAATCGACAGCACGTACGCGCGCAAAGTCCGCGACCAGGCACAGCGCCGCGGCGCCGCGCGTCTGACGCGCGACGCGACCGGCTGGAAAATCACGCAGTAAGGCGAACACCCTCATCCGCCTTCGGCACCTTCTCCCCTCGCCGAGGGGAGAAGGCTACATAGGGCAGCGCGGGGAGAAGGTGGCCGAAGGCCGGATGAGGGGCTCCCTCAGGGCCAAGTACAATCCGCGCCCATGGGCGCAGCCATCACCGAGACTTCCCTCCCTTTTTCACTCGCACGCCGCGGCAAAGTCCGCGACGTTTACGACCTCGACGCGGATCGCTTCCTCTTCGTGGCCACCGATCGCATCTCCGCGTTCGACGTCGTGCTCTCCCCGGGCATCCCAGACAAGGGCACGGTGCTCACGCAGATCTCGAACTTCTGGTTCAGGCGTTTTCCGAAGGTCGAGAACCATCTCGTCGAGTCGAACTTCGACCAGTTCCCATCCGAGGTGCGGCGTCATGAGGAACTGCGCGGACGCAGCGTGATCGTCAAGCGTTGCGACGTGATCCCGATCGAATGCGTCGCGCGGGGCTATCTCATCGGATCGGGATTGAAGGAGTACAAAGAGACCGGCTCCGTTTGCGGCATCCGCCTCGAGGAAGGCCTGACCACTGCCAGCAAGTTGCGCGAGCCGATCTTCACGCCGGCGACGAAAGAAGAGACCGGCCACGACATCAACATCTCGTTCGAGGAGATGGCCAGGCGCATCGGCGAGCCGCTCGCCGCGGAGCTGCGCGACCTCACGCTTTCGCTATACCGCGAGGCCGCGCAGTACGCGCTCACGCGAGGCATCATCATCGCCGACACGAAGTTCGAGTTCGGACTGCGCGACGGAAAAGTGATCTGGATCGACGAGGCGCTGACGCCGGACTCATCGCGATTCTGGCCCGCGGAGCAGTATCAGGCGGGCAGCAATCCGCCGTCGTTCGACAAGCAGTTCGTGCGCGACTGGCTGGAAACGACCGATTGGAACAAGCGCCCGCCGGCACCGCAATTGCCGGAAAATGTTGTCGAGAAAACGCGCGAAAAGTATCTGGAGGCTTACCGGGAGTTGACAGGAGAGGCGCTGCGGATTTGAGGGAGCGAGGTTCCGCACTCACGTGCGGGGCCGTTTTGAACGCTTCCTTGAACCTTACGGGGAGGCGCGTAGCCTAGCACAGGACTTGGTGGAAGCGCCACTACTGGTCACGATCATGCAACGTCGAACCCTTCTCCTCATTCTCGGCGGAATTCTGATCGCCTCTGCCGTGGCGGTCTCGACCGGCGTGCTGGTCTGGCGCATGGCCAAGCGGACCGTGTCGGAACAGGTCGCCAAAGTTCTCGCGCCGCAGGAGAAAGTGATCGACGTGGCGGCGCTGGTGACGCAGGTGCGCGAGCTCAATCGCCTCGAGACCGCATCGATGCACGTGATGCACGTCGGCCGCGTTTCGCAGACCTACAAGCTGGTGCCGAACGCGTTGGCCGGAGACGAGATCACGTTTCTCGCCGAGGGGGACGTGATCGCCGGCATCGACCTGGCGCAGTTGCAGCCGCAGGACGTGTGGCGCTCGCCCGACGGTACGATCAACCTGCGGCTGCCGCCCGCACAGGTGCTGGTGACGCGCGTCGACAACGAGAAGTCGCGCGTGCTGAACCGCGACACGGGCGTGCTGCGCAGGCGCGACGTCGATCTCGAAACGCGCGCACGGCAGCATGCCGAGGAGAACATCCGCAGCGAGGCGCTCAAGAAGGGAATCCTCAAGGTGGCGTCGGAGAGCGGCGAGAAGAAGCTCGCGGGATTCCTGCACACCGTGGGAGTCGAGAAGGTGCGTTTCGTTTCAAGCGCGCCCGGCCAGAACGGCCTTCGCAACTGACACCGCCCGGCGCAACGCCAGCGATTTGTTCTCCGTCTCCACGAACTCGGTCGGCGGATCGGAATCGAAGACGATGCCCGCGCCCGCTTGAACGTACGCGCGATCGTTCGCGAGCGTGATGGTGCGGATGGTGATGCACGAGTCGAGGTTGCCGGAAAAACCAAAGTACGCGACGGCACCCGCGTAAGGGCCGCGGCGCACGCTCTCCAACTCGTCGATCAGTTCCATTGCCCGGATCTTCGGCGCGCCGCTGACTGTGCCCGCGGGAAAACAGGAAAGGAACGCGTCGACCGGCGTGTGATCCTCGCGCAGTTTTCCGTGCACGTCGGTGACGAGGTGCATGACGTGGCTGTAGCGCTCGACGTGGCAGAAGTCGGCGACCTCGATGGTGCCGCTCGCGCAGACGCGGCCGAGGTCGTTGCGGCCGAGGTCGACGAGCATGAGGTGCTCGGCGTTTTCTTTCGGATCGCCGCGCAGTGATGTTTCATGCGCGACGTCTTCTTCATGCGTTTTCCCGCGCGGTCGTGTTCCCGCGATCGGCCGAGTCTCGGCGACAGCGTCGGTGACGCGCACGAGCATCTCCGGCGACGCGCCGACGAGCGTGCACTCGTTCGTGCGCAGCAGGAACATGTAGGGCGACGGGTTGATCGACCGCAACGCGCGATACAACGTCAGCGCCTCGGCTGTCGGATATTCGGTCTCCCACCGCTGCGACAGCACGACCTGGAAAATCTCGCCGGCGACGATCTCCTCCTGCGCGCGCCGCACCATCTGTTCGAACGCTTGTTGCGTGTGCGTCGAGCGGAATGGGACTGTGTCGACGCCAACGGGAAACTCGAGCGGTTCGACGCTCGCTTTGCGCAAACGCTCCATCGCGCGGTCGAGGCGCACGTTCGCGTCCGCGATCGAGCCGTCTTTCGTGAATACATTCGCGACGACGAACAGCCGCTGTCGCACATGATCGAAAACGACCACGTTGTCGAAGAAGAGCAGCTTCGCGTCAGGGATGCGCAGGTCGTCCGTGCGCGTGTCGGGGATGCGCTCCGACCAGCCGGCGACGTTGTAGCCGAAGTAGCCGACCGCGCCGCCGAAAAACGGCGGCAGCGTCTCTTCGTCTTTCACGCGCAGCGGCACGAGCTCGTCGTTCAGCAGCTTCACGGGATCGCTGACCGTGCCGTCGAAGACCAGGTTGCGCCGCGGCTCGAAGCCGATGAAGGAGTAGCGGCCCAGGTTCTCGCCGCGCTCGACGCTCTCGAAGAGGAATGCCTCGGCGTCGCCGCCCCCCAGTGCCGCGAATGCGACCAGCGGCGTGAGCGTATCCGCGCTCAGCTCACGCACGACCGGGATGACGTCGTAGTTCTCAAAATCCATCGAATACCTTCATGAACAATTGGTGTTGGCGCACGGCCTGCGCGCGCAGCAGTTCCAGTCCGCCGATGTGACTGGAGCGACGGGCTCTTAGCCCGTCGACGGGCTGAGAGCCCGTCGCTCCAGACCTGTACGCAGCCTCGATGTACGTCTCGCACGGCGGGATCGCTACGTCGATCCCGGACGGCAGTGTATTGATGATGAGGTCTCCGTCGAAGTCGCGCAAAGCATCGAGGGGCGCGTCGCCCTTCCACACTGTCCGGTTGTAGACAGTGGCGGGGATGTGCGCGTCTTCGAGCGCGACGACCGCCGCGCGCGCGGTACCACCCGCGCCGATCACCGCGGCGCGCCGCGCGCGCGGGAGTAAGGCCGAGAAACCGTCGACGTCGGTGTTGTCGGCGATGATCGTGTCGCCTAGGTGGACGAGCGTGTTCACGGCCTTAGCGCGCGACGCGTTTTCGCCGATTTCCGCGCCATGCTCGAGCGCGAACGCGAAGGCGTCGTCTTTGAACGGCGCGGTGACGCTCAGACCGCACGGCTCGCCGCGCAGGAACGCGCTCGTGATCTCATCGAACCGTTCGATCGATGCGATCGTGTACGCGGCGGGAACGCCTTTCTCGCGAAAGAGACGGTTGTGGATCGATGGCGAGAGGCTGTGACCCGCGGGATTGCCGACCACCGCGAAAACCTTGACGGGCTGAGAGCCCGTCGTTCCAG
>DASPNA010000106.1:0-99737 GCA_035626775.1 Thermoanaerobaculia bacterium | reverse complement strand
GCGGACGGCGTCGGCCGCTCCACGACGCAGACAGTCGTTACGGGCGCGATCACCGTATTGATCATGGACTTCTTTCTGACGAAGCTCTTCCTCTTCCTCTTCTGATGACCGAGACCACGACCATCGACCGCCGCGCCGTCGAACGGGGCACTCCCGAGCGCCGCCGCGTCGCGCGCGAGCCGTTCGTGGAGTTCGTCGACGTCTTCAAGGCCTACGGTCCGAAGACCGTGTTGCGCGGTGCGAACCTCAAGGTGTACCGCGGGGAAGTCCTGGTCATCCTCGGCGGCTCCGGCACCGGCAAGTCGGTGACGCTGCGGCACATGCTCGGCCTCGAGCCACCCGACTCCGGACGCATCATCGTCGAGGAAGAAGACGTGACCGATCTCCCGGAGGAAGAGCTGTATCGCATCCGCAAAAAGTTCGGGATGCTCTTCCAGAGCGCGGCGCTCTTCGACTCGATGACGGTCTTTGAGAACGTCGCCTTTCCACTGCGCGAGCACACCGACATGAGCGATGACGAAATCGAGCGCGCCGTGCGCGAGAAACTCGAGCTCGTCAATCTGCCGAACACCGAGCAGCTCATGCCGGTCGATCTTTCCGGCGGCATGCGCAAGCGCGTCGGCCTGGCGCGCTCGATCGTGCTCGATCCGAAAGTCATCCTCTACGACGAGCCGACCACCGGACTCGATCCCATCACCTCGCAGACCATCAACGAGCTGATCGTCGATCTGCAGGCGAAGCTCAGCATGACGTCCGTCGTGGTCACGCACGACATCCACTCCGCGTTCTCCGTCGGCGACCGCATCGCGTTCCTCAATCAGGGCGTGTTCGAATGGGTCGGCAGCATGGACGAGGCGCGCGATTCCGATCACCCCAAATTACGCGAGTTTCTGAAGGCCAGCGCGGTTGTGGCGGCGCAGCCTTCGAAGATGTGAGCTATGGCGAAAACTACGACGACGAACCGTTCGATCCGTGTCGGCCTGCTGGTCTCCGGCGCTCTTTTCATCCTGATGGTCTTTCTCTTCTTCATCGGCTCGGAGCAGAAGATCTTCGCGCGCAAGAACGAATACGAGGTGCGGCTGGAGAACGTGACCGGCCTCTCGCAAGGCAATCCGGTGCGCATGTCCGGCGTCACCATCGGGACGATCCGCGACATCAAATTGCCGCAGGACCCGAAGCAGAAGCAGGTCGAGATCCTGCTGATGATCGACCGCAACTATGCGGAGCGCATCCGCGGCGACTCGCGCGCGCGCCTCAAGAAGCTCGGCCTGCTCACCGGCGACAGTTACATCGACGTCAGCGCCGGCACGCTCAAGTTCGACACGCTCGAGCCGGGCTCCGTCATCCCGGCGCAACGCGGCACCGACGTCGAGGCGCTCATCACGTCGGGTGAAGATCTCGTCGAGAACCTCGTGCAGATTTCGTTCTCTCTGAAGAACATCCTCCAGCGCGTCGACCGCGGCGAAGGTCTCCTCGGCGAGATGACCACGGCGCCCGAGACGCGGCAGCGCATCACCGACACGCTGCTCACGACGCTGAACAAGACCAACGCCGCACTCGCGCACATGGAAAGCGGCAAGGGCGTGATGGGCAAGCTGCTCTACGACGACCGGTATGCCGAGGAGTTGACGACGTCGATCGCGGGGGCGGCGAAGTCGATGCAGACGCTGACCGCGCGCATTCAGGATGATTTCCAGAAGGGCGAAGGAGTCGTTCCGGCGCTGCTCAACGATCCCGAAGGGAAGCGACGCGTCTACGAGCTGATCGAGAACCTGCGCGCGAGCTCCGCAAACCTGTCGACGTTCACCACGTCGATGCAGACAGGTGAGGGCCTCCTGCCGCGCCTGCTGAACGACAAGGCGTACGGCGATCAGGCGCTCGGCGAGTTCACCGTGCTCGTGCGGCAGCTCAACGAAGTCGTCTCGAAGATCAACAACGGCGACGGCACCGCGGGCAAGCTGATCAGCGATCCATCGATGTACGAGTCGATCAACGACATCCTGATCGGCATCAACGAGTCGAAGCTCCTGCGCTGGCTGATCCGCAGCCGCCAGCAGGCCGGCATCGAGAAGCGCGTCGACGAGGTGAAGAAGGCGCCGAACGCGCCAGCGCCGCCTCCGCCCACGCCGCCCCCGGCGGACGCCGGCCCGACGCCGCCCGCCGAGGTGGTGCCGCTCGTGCCCGCGGCGACGGATACGACGGGGACGTAGCGGCACGAAGTCTGGAGCGACGGGCTCTCAGCCCGTCGGATGCGTTTGGTGGACGGGCTGAGAGCCCGTCGCTCCAGAAGTCTGGTCCGGGCAGGCAATTCGCACTACGATGCGCCGCGGCAAATTCACCCCGGAGGCTCCCATTTGGATATCGCGGTAATCGGCACCGGCTACGTCGGTCTTGTGACCGGCGCGGGCTTATCGGACTTCGGCAACGACGTCATCTGCGTCGACGTCGACGTGCGGAAGATCGAAGCCCTGCGGCAGGGACAGATCCCGATCTACGAGCCCGGCCTCGACAAGATCGTCAGCAGGAACGTCAGCGAAGGACGGTTGCGTTTCACGACGGACCTGGGCGAGGCAATCCGGGCGGCGCGGGCGATCTTCATCGCGGTGGGAACGCCGCCGAAGCCGGACGGCTCCGCGGATCTGCGCTACGTCGAAGACGTGGCACGCTCGATCGCCGAGTACATGAACGGCCCGAAGGTCGTCATCACGAAATCGACGGTGCCCATCGGCACCGGACGGATGATCGAGCAGATCATCGACTCGGCGGGGAACGGCCACAAGGCCTCCATCGTCTCGAATCCGGAGTTCCTCCGCGAAGGCTCCGCGATCGAGGACTTCATGAAGCCCGATCGCGTGGTGATCGGCGCGTCCACCGATGAAGCCGCAGAGATGATGCGCGAGATCTACGCGCCGCTGCACTCGCTCGAGATCCCGTTCGTGGTCACGAACGTCGAGTCGGCGGAGTTGATCAAGTACGCCGCGAACGGCTTCCTGGCCACGAAGATCACGTTCATCAACGAGATCGCCGTCATCTGCGAGAAAGTCGGTGCGAACGTTCATGACGTCGCCATCGGCATGGGTCTCGACTCGCGCATCGGTCCGAAGTTCCTGCAGGCCGGTCCGGGATTCGGCGGCTCGTGCTTTCCGAAGGACACGTCGGCGATGGCGGAGATCTCGCGGCGCCACGGCTACAACTTCCAGATCATGGAAGCGGTGCTGAAGGTCAACGATCTCGTAAAGAACCGGATGATCGACAAGGTCGCGCAGGCACTCGGCGGCGACGTCAAAGGCAAGACCATCGGCATGCTCGGCCTCGCCTTCAAGCCGGAGACCGACGACATGCGCGACTCGCCGACGCTCACCGTGATCAAAGGCCTGCAGAAGCTCGGCGCAAAAGTGCGCGCGTATGACCCGCAGGCGATGGAGAACGCGAAAGGGCTGCTCGACGACGTCACGTATTGCGAGGACGCGTACAAAACTGTCGAAGGTGCGGACGCGATGGTGCTGGCGACGGAATGGAACGAGTTCCGCGCTCTCAATTTCGAGCGCGTGAAGAACGCGCTGAAGCAGCCGATCGTCGTCGACCTGCGCAACGTCTACGACCCTATCCGCATGGCCGCACTCGGCTTCACTTACCGCTCCGTCGGGCGCGTCGATGACCGCCGCAAGAGGATCCGCTAATGGCGCGTGCACTGATCACCGGCGGAGCAGGTTTCCTCGGCTCCCATCTCTGCGACCTCTTTCTCGCGCGCGGCCACGAAGTGGTCTGCATGGACAACTTCATCACCGGCTCGCCGGACAACATCAAGCATCTGTTCGGCCGCGACGGCTTCACGTTCATCAAGCAGGACGTGACCAACTACATTCACATCGACGGGCCACTCGACTACGTGCTGCACTTCGCATCACCCGCCAGCCCGATCGATTACCTCGAAAAGCCGATTCAGACGCTCAAAGTCGGCTCCCTCGGCACGCACAAAACGCTTGGCGTCGCGAAGGACAAAGGCGCGCGGTACCTGCTCGCGTCGACGTCGGAGACCTACGGCGATCCGCTCGTGCATCCGCAGAAAGAGGACTACTGGGGCAACGTGAACCCGGTCGGTCCGCGCGGGGTGTACGACGAAGCGAAGCGGTTCGCCGAGGCGATGACGATGGCGTATCACCGCTTCCATGGGGTGGAGACGCGCATCGTGCGCATCTTCAACACGTACGGTGAACGCATGCGCGTCAACGACGGCCGCGTCGTCCCCGCATTCATCTCGCAGGCACTGCGCAACGAGCCGCTGACCGTCTTCGGCGACGGCTCGCAGACGCGCTCGTTCTGCTACGTGAGCGACCTGATCGAAGGCATCTATCGCTTGCTGATGTCCGAGGAAGTTCAGCCGACCAACATCGGCAATCCGGCCGAAATGACGGTGCTGCAATTCGCGGAAGAGATCAAACGCCTGGTCGGCTCAGACGCGCCGGTCGAGTTCCGGCCATTACCCGAGGACGACCCGAAGATCCGCCGCCCGGACATCACCAAGGCGCGGACGATCCTGGGGTGGGAGCCCGTTGTGCCGCTCGCGGATGGGCTTTCGCGGACCATTGATTATTTTCGGACGGTCGTGGGGTGACCGGAGTCTCAGAGTCGCAGAGTCTCAGAGGGTTTGTGATCGACCGTTTTCGTCGAGGCGGTCGATCATTTTTGTGAGGCCGTATTCGATCTGCGCGATGAGGCCACGAACGTCCGTCGTGTCTCTTGCGATCTTTGCGCGCGTCAGGATCTCCAGTTGCGTTTCGACTTCGTAGAGTGAGCCGCGCGCTTGCACGAGATAGTGCCGGCGGTCTCGCGTGCTCGATCGTCCCTGCCCTTCTGCGATGTTGTTCGCGACGGAACAGGATGCGCGGACGAGTTGATCGGCGATCGCGAAACGCTTCCGGACGATGAGCCGATCTGCAAGCGCGATCATCCGAACGGCCAGGTCGACGGACGCCTGCCACACAAAGAGATTGCGATAAGACTTCTTCATAGAAATGTGGTGCTTGCGCAGCGCAGACGCGCGCGGTTGGTGGGACGCAGATTGTACTCCTCTGAGACTCTGAGACTCTGAGACTCGCGTCCCGTCCCAAAATCGCACACCCCCATCCCACCCCCGAACGCGTTCGCGAGCCCAACCATGCGTAACTCGTTGATAACGCGAGAACGAAGCCGTGGCACCACGGTTGCGCTAGGGCCGCGCCGTGGACATTCACCGCCCTGAGCTTGGAAACGCACGTCGCCGCAAGCGGCTCATCATCGCGGGGGTCGTTGCGCTCGTCGTCGCGGCGGCCACGTTTGGCGTCGCGCGCATGCCGCAGGCCGCGCCGGATGTCGAGGACTCCGGACTGTTCATCGATACTGTCAAGCGCGGGTCGATGGTGCGGCAGGTGCGCGGTACCGGCACGCTCGTGCCCGAGAACGTGCGCTGGATTCCGGCCACGACCGAAGCGCGCGTCGAGCGGATTCTGGTGCGGCCGGGCGTCGTGGTCACGGCCGATACGGTCATCCTCGAGTTGAGTAATCCCGAGGTGGAGCAGGGGGCGAGGGATGCGGAGCTGCAGCTTGGATCGGCGGTTGCGGAGTTGCGCAAGCGCGAGATCGAGCTCGAAAGCTCCGTCCTCGCGCAACGTGCCGTGTCGGCGGGCATCGACGGACAACTCAGCGAAGCGCGTGCGCAGGCTGACGTCGATGCGGAGCTCGCGGCCAACGGACTCACGTCCGCGCTGACCGCGAAACTCTCGCGTTCGCGCGCCGAGCAACTGGAGACGCGCAGCGAGATCGAGAAAAAGCGTCTCGACATCGCCCGCAAAGCGGCGGACGCCGAGATGATGATGCAACGCGCCCGCACCGATCAGATTCGCGCGTTGCACGCGCTGCGGCAGCAGCATCGCAGTGCGTTGCAGGTACGTGCCGGCATCGATGGCGTGCTGCAGCAGGTGCCGCTCGAAGTCGGCCAGCGCGTCGCGGCGGGCACGAACCTCGCGCGCGTGGCACAGCCCGAACCTCTGAAGGCCGAATTACGCGTGGCAGAAACGCAGGCGCGCGACGTCGCGCCGGGACAGCTCGTCGAAGTCGACACGCGCAATGGCGTCGTACGCGGCCGCGTCACGCGCGTCGATCCGGCCGTGTTGAACGGCACCATCGGTGTCGACGTTGCGTTCGATGGTCCGCTGCCGAAAGGCGCGCGTCCCGATCTCACTGTCGACGGTGTGATCGAGATCGAACGCCTCGCCGACGTCCTGTACACGGGCCGTCCCGTGCAGGGGAGCGACGGCGCGACCATCGGTCTGTTCCGCGTCTCGCAAAGCGGCGACGAGGCCGTGCAAACGAGCGTTACGCTCGGACGTACCTCCGTCAGCAGCGTCGAGATTCGATCCGGCCTCAAAGAGGGCGATCGCGTGATTCTTTCCGACATGTCCGCGTGGAGCGAACATCCGCGCATCCGACTCAGATAAGGAGCGACTGCATGGCGCCGTTGATTCACCTCGAAGGACTGACGAAAGTCTTCTATACCGATGACATCGAGACGCACGCGCTCGACGGCGTGCACCTCGACATCGAGGACGGGGAGTACGTCGCCATCGCCGGCCCCTCCGGCTGCGGCAAGTCGACGCTCCTCTCCATCCTCGGCCTCCTGCACTCGCCGACCAGCGGCGAGTACACGCTGAATGGCACGCCGGTCGCGCAGATCACCGCCGCGCAGCGTGCGCGCATCCGCAACAAGGAAGTCGGCTTCATCTTCCAGAGCTTCAATCTCATCGGCGACCTCACCGTCGAAGAGAACGTCGAGCTGCCGCTGACGTATCGCGGCATGCCCGCCACCGAGCGCAAGACGCGCGTGCAGGTAGCGCTCGAGCGCGTCGGCATGTCGCATCGCATGAAGCACTATCCGGCGCAGCTCTCCGGCGGACAGCAACAGCGCGTCGCCGTTGCACGCGCGATCGTCGGCAGCCCATCCATCGTCCTCGCCGACGAACCGACCGGCAATCTCGACTCGCGCAACGGCGAGGCGGTGATGACGCTGATGCGCGAGCTCAATCGCGAAGGTGCGACGATCTGCATGGTCACGCACGATCCGCGTTACGCGAAGCACGCCGATCGCACCATCCACCTCTTCGACGGCCGCGTGGTGGAAGAGGAGCGCGCGCAGCAGCAGGTGACGGCTTGATGCCTCTCCGTTCACTCCTACGCGCTCCCGCGTTCACCACTGCCGCGGTGCTGACGCTCGCAGTCGCCGTCGCCGTCATCGTCACGACGTTCACGCTCGTGAATGCGATTCTTCTTCGCGAGCTGCCGTATCCCGATCCCGAAAGGCTCGTGCTCGTGCACGGCAAGTACGGCGCGGGCTATGGAGACTCCGGTGCGATCTCGGCGCCTGACTTTCACGATCGCCGCGCGGCGCGAGCATTTGCCGGCGCGGCGGCGTGGGGACGCATCGGTGTGAACCTGACCGAGGGCGAGCCGGAACGAGTCGAGGCCGCGCGCGTGACGGATGGGTTTTGGGATCTGTTCGGACTTGGCCGGAACCAGTCGCAGCAATCGGTGCAGATCAGCGACCGTTTGTGGCGCAGCCGCTTTGGCGCGCGCGCCGTCGTCGGCCGCACGATTCGGATCGACGACGTGCCATACACCGTCGCCGGCGTGATGCCCCCGACCTTCGGGTTTCCTGACAGGAACGTCGACGTCTGGCTGCCGCTCGAACTGACCGCCGCCGATTTCGCCGACGGGAATCGCGGCAACGAGAATCTCTGGATGCTCGCGAGATTGCGTGATGGCGTCTCACTCGCGCGGGCACAGGCAGAGATGAGCGTCATCACGGAACGCGCGCGCGAAACGGTTCCGGATCGTCGCCAGTTCCTCATCGACAGCAATTGGCGCGTCGAGCTCACGTCGCTGCGGAACGAAATCGTCGGCAAGTACGAGTCCGCGCTTGTGCTGCTGTTCGCTGCGGGCGCGCTGGTGCTGCTTCTCGCGGTGGCGAACGTGAGTGGACTCTTTCTCGCGCGCACCGTGGCGCGCACGCGCGAGCTCGCCGTGCGTACCGCACTTGGCGCGGGACGGATGCGCATCGCGCGAGAGCTCGCTGCCGAAGTCGCGGCGGTGACGCTCGCCGGTGCCGCTCTCGGAGTTTTCTTTGCCGCGCTCGCACTGCCGCTTGTCGCGCGCACCGGCCTGCCGCGCGCAGCGGAGTGGAGGATCGACGCGGTCGTGGTCGCGTTCACGCTGGCCATGTGCGCGGCGATCGCGACCGGCGTCTCGGCACTCATCGCCGCGTTTCCGGCGCGCGCGGATGATCTCGCGCTGCGCGATCGTTCGGCCACCGCGGCGGGCGCGCGGATGCGCGGAATTCTCGTCGCCGCACAGGTGGCGATCGCCGTCACGCTCGTCGCGTCAGGCGCGCTGCTGCTGGAAAGCTACCGCCAACTGCGTGCCGTCGAGACCGGCTTCGATCCGAACGGCGTGCTTGCGTTCCGCCTCACCCTGCCGCGCACGACCTACGATGATTCCGCGAAGCAGCGCGCGTTCTT
Organism: Thermoanaerobaculia bacterium; assembly: GCA_035626775.1. GTDB lineage: Bacteria > Acidobacteriota > Thermoanaerobaculia > Gp7-AA8 > Gp7-AA8 > QHVT01. Next base: position 91,188 of record DASPNA010000106.1, on the reverse strand, counting down.
CGAACGACTGCAGACGCGACTGAAGTCGACACCGCGCGTGCTCGACGCCTCGGCGATCTCCGAGCTTCCATTCGCCTCCGAAGGGTGGACGATGACGTTCGACATCTACGGTCGTCCGGTGCAGTCCGGGCAGGAAACGTCCGGCGCGAACACGCGTCTCGTGCTGCCGCGCTACACCGAGACGATGAGGATCCCGTTGTTGCGCGGACGCACGTTCGAAGCGAATGACGACGCGAATGCGCCGCGCGTCGTCGTCATCGACGAGACCGCGGCACGGCGCTGGTGGCCGAACGAGAATCCGATCGGTCAGCGCATCTCCTTTTCCGGCAATGTGCCGAACGCGACCTGGCGCGAAATCGTCGGTGTCGTCGGCGCGGTGCGGCACGACGCGCTGAACAAGCCCGCCGAACCCCACGTTTACCTGCCGCTGCTGCAGAGCGGCAATGGACAGATGTACGTCGTCGTGCGCGGCCCGGCCACGCTCGCGAGGGACATTCGCGCGCTCGTGCGCTCGATCGATCCGATGCAGCCGGTGCATGGTCTCCGATCGATGCAGCAGTACCTGGACGACGCCACGGAGCAGCCGCGTCTGCGCGCGACACTCGTTGCCATCTTCGCGGCGATCGGCGTTCTCCTCGCCGGCGTCGGGCTCCACGCGCTTTTGGCTTTCATCGTTGCATCGCGCACGCGTGAAGTCGGCGTGCGGGTTGCGCTCGGCGCGACGCCTGCCGAGGTCGTGTGGTTCATCGTGAGGTGGTCGCTGCGGGTCACGGCGGCCGGCATCGCCTTGGGACTCATCGGCGCCGTTGCGATGACGCACTCGATGCGCGCACTTCTCTTCGGCGTCGACCCGCTCGATGCCGCCACCTACGCACTCGTCGCCGCGTCATTCATCGTGCTCGCGATCACCGCGAGCGCCGTTCCTGCGTTTCGCATTTCCCGCATCGATCCGGCCTCGGCTCTTCGTCACGACTGAGACAATGCACGACCTCCGCTTTGCCATCCGCAGCCTTCTCAAATCGCCCGGTTTCGCGCTCGCGGCGATTCTCACGCTCGCTATCGCCATCGGCGCGAACACGGCCATGTTCAGCATCCTTTATTCAGTGGTCCTCGAGCCGCTCGCGTTTCACGAACCGGATCGCGTCGTCCGCGTGTGGGCCACGGACATCCATAACGAGAGCGTCCGCGAAGGCGCGGCGTTCCTCGATTTCCAGGATTGGAAAAAGCAGCAGACCGTCTTCACCTCGATGGCCGGCACGACCGGCGCGATGCGCAATCTGACCGATCCCGCGCTCGAGACCGAACAGGTCTCGACGATGGGCATCTCCTACGAATACTTCCCGCTCCTCGGCATCAAGCCGCTGGCGGGACGGGCCTTCATCGCCGCGGACGATCGCGACGGGGCGCCGCCTGTGGCGATGATCGGCGAGGCGCTGTGGCAGCGCCGTTTCGGACGGCGCGACATCATCGGACAACGCCTGACGCTCGACGGCGTCACGTACGAGATCATCGGCATCGCGCCCGAAAGCGCGCGGTTGATCCGTGCGGCGAGTGAGGTTTACATCCCGCTCACCGCGGCCGTCGCGCCGTTCGGCAACGTGCGCGGCGTACACGGCGTTTCCGTGATCGCGCGCCTCAAAGACAACGTCACGCTCGAACAGGCGCAGGCGCAGATGTCGGTGATCTCGAAACGCCTCGAGCAGCAGTATCGCGACAACAAGGGACGCGGCGCGTTCATCGAATCGGCGCATGACGCCATGGTGCGCGACGCGCGTCCGCGACTGCTGATCCTGTTCGCAGCGGTGGCCGCGGTGCTGCTCATCGCGTGCATCAACGTCGCCGGCCTGATGCTGGCGCGCGCCGATACGCGCGTTCGCGAGCTCGCCATCCGCGCCAGCCTCGGCGCATCGCGTTCGAGGATCGTGCGCCAGTTGCTCACGGAAAGCATCGCCATCGCGGCCGTCGGCGGTGCGCTCGGAATCGTCTTTGCGTGGCTCTCGATGCGGACGCTGCTTTCGCTGGCGCCGAGGATTCCGCGGGCGGATGCGATTTCGCTGGATGTGCCGGCGCTCTTGTTCGCATTGGGCGTGACCGGAATCGCGGCGGTGCTCTTCGGCGTGGTGCCTGCGTTGCGCACGTCGTCGGTGCAGCCGGCGCTCGCACTCGGCAGCACGCGAGGCGTCATGCGCGGCACGCGCACGGCGGGACGCGGAGCGCTGGTGATCGTGGAGATGGCGCTGGCGGTGATGCTCGTGATCGGCGCGGGACTGCTACTCAAGAGCCTCGCGAACATGATGGCGGTCGACGTCGGCATCGACACCAGCGACACGGTCACGTTTTCGATGTCGCTTCCCGCGCGCAAGTACGCGATGCCGGATCGAGAAAAGTATCCGGAGTGGCCCGCGGCGACGAACTTTTTCGAGCGCGTGCTCGCGGAGAGCGCAGCGCTGCCCGGCGTCGCGCAGGTGGCGCTCGCGCGCAATCATCCGCTCGATCCCGGCTTCACCTCGCAGCTTTCGATCGTCGGCAAGCCGGAGACGGGAGGTCCGACGGATGAAGTGAGCAACCGGCCCGTGTCGCCGCGTTACTTCGAGACGCTCGGCATCGCGTTGTCGCGTGGCCGCACGTTCACCGCGGACGATCGCACGACGTCGCCGACGGTCGCCGTGATCAACGAGTCGCTCGCGCGACGCTACTTCGGCGCTGAAAATCCGATCGGGCAGAAGGCGAAGCTGTGGGGGAAAGAACGGACCATCGTCGGCGTCGTGAAAGGCGAACGCTTCGGCGGGCCGCAGGCGCCATCGGAGCCCGCGGTTTACACGCCGCTGGCGCAGCTGCCAATGAGCGATCTCACGCTGATCGTTCGCACGCGGGGTCAGGCCGAGCCGGTGATTTCCGCCGTGCGCGCGATGATGCGCACCATCGATCCGGACGTCGCGTTGTATGACGTCGAGACGATCGACACGACGCTCGGCCGCTCGCTCGCGACGCCGCGATTCCAGGCGGTGCTCATCACTTCATTCGGTGCAATCGCATTGCTGCTGGCCGCGATCGGGTTGTACGCGCTGATGGCGTATCAGGTGCAGCGGCGCACCAACGAGATCGGCATCCGCGTCGCTCTCGGCGCCACGCGTGGTGAAGTGGCACGGTTGATCCTGTCGCGCGCATTCGCGCTCGCGCTGACCGGGATCGCCATCGGCCTCGCCGGCGCGCTCGCGGCGGGGCGTTTCTTGAAGGCGGTGGTGTTCGAAGTGAGCACGCAGGATCCGGCGATTTACGCGGCGGTGCCGTTGCTGCTCATCGCGATCGCGCTCGCAGCCACGTGGCTGCCGACGCGGCGCGCGATGAAGCTGGATCCTGCCGCGGCGTTGCATGTGGACTAGCAATGACAACCCCTCATCCCCGCTTCGCTACAAAAGGTGGCCTTCGCCGCGCTTGCGGGGAGAAGGTGGCCGAAGGCCGGATGAGGGGTCGCAGGAGAACGAATCATGATCCGTCAGACGCTTCGCTCCCTTTTCCGCGCGCCCGGCCTCGCGATCGCGGCCATCGCGACGCTCGCTCTCGGCGTCGCCTTCACCACCACGATGTTCAGCGTCGTCGACGCGGTGCTGCTCAAGCCGTTGCCGTTCCGCGATGCGGACCGCGTGGTCGTAGTCTCCGACGTCAACACGAAGAGCGGTGAGCGCGATCAGGTCTCGGCGCCGAACTTTCAGGATCTCGCCGATGCCACGAAGACGCTGCAGGCGCCGTCGCTGTGGATCACCCAGCCGATCACGATTGCCGGCACCGGCGCGGCCGAACGCGTGGAATCGCTGCGCGTGTCGCCCTCGATCTTCACTGCCTTCGGCGTCTCACCGCTGATCGGCCGCGCCTTCCGTGACGACGATCGCGCCGTGGTCGTGCTCAGTCACGGTCATTGGCAGAGCCGCTTCGGCAGCGATCCGGCCGTGATCGGCAAGGCGTTGCGGCTGGAAGGGGTGTCGCACACGATCGTCGGCGTCCTTCCTCCCGACTTTCGTTTTCCCGACGCGGAGATCGCGCTCTGGCAGCCGCTCGTGCTGAAGGATTTCGAGAAGAAGTTCCGCGGCAAGCGGATGTTCCAGGCAGTCGCGCGCGTAGCGCCCGGCGCCACGATCGAGCAGGCGAACGCGGAAGTGCGCACCATCGCGTCGACGCTTGCGAAGCAGTTTCCCGACAACACGGACTGGCTCACGGACGCGCGTCCGATCGAGCAATCGTTCGTCCGCAATCCGCGCCCGCTGCTGCTGCTGTTTGGCGCCGCATTGCTCGTGCTGATCCTGGCGTGCGCGAACGTCGCCAACCTGCTGCTCGCGCGCGCCGCAGCCACACGCTCCGACATGGAAATCCGAGCCGCCCTCGGCGCAACGCGCGTGAACATCATTCGCCATTACTTCACCGAGGCGGCGGTGCTTGCGATTGCGGGGACGGCGGCGGGCGTGTTGCTCGCGGCTCGCATGATCGACCTCGTGACCGCGATTCGGCCGCCGGGTTTGCCGACGTGGAATCAGCTCACGCTCGATTGGCGCGCGCTGGTCGCAGCAAGTGTGGCGCTCGTGCTCGTGACGCTCATCGCGGGAGTGGTGCCGGCGCTCAACGCCTCGCGCGACGTCGCCGGCCACGCCATTCGCGGACGCTTCGGTGTTGCCGGTGAGCGCGGTGGACGTCTGCGCCGTACACTCACCGCCGCGCAGGTCGCGCTCGCGGTGGTGCTGCTCGTCTGCGCCGTTTTGCTCGTGCGGAGCATGCTCGCGGTGCAAGACGTGGACACCGGCTTCGACAAACGCGGGCGCGTGGCCGCGACACTCGTGCTGCCCGACAAGCTGTACAACGGGCAAAAGGAAGTGGCGCTGTTCACGACGTTCCTCGATCGCATGCGCTCGCTACCGGGCGTCGTTGCGGTGGGCGGAGTCACCGCGTTACCGCTCAATCGCGCCGGAGTCGATTACGCCGTCGAGATCTACGTCGACGGATTCACGCCCGGCCAACGCGAGCCCGAGGCGGACTTCCGGCTCACGACCCCCGACTACTTCCGAGCGATGGGCATTCCGCTCGTCGCCGGCCGCGAACTGCAGCCGACCGATGACGCTCGCGCTCCGCGCGTGGCCATCGTCAATGAAACGTTCGCCCGCAGGTATGCCGCGGGACGCGAGGCCGTCGGCCTGAATGTGAGTCTCTACTGCACGCGCTGCGATCGCTTCCGCATCGTCGGCGTCGTGCGTGACACGCGGCACAAGGCGCTCGACGGTCCGATCACGCCTGAGATCTATCTGCCGTACACGCAAATCCCGCACGGCGAGCTCACATTCGTCGTTCGTACCAGCGGCGATCCGATGCTGATCGCGTCCGCGATGCGCCGCGAGCTGCTGCGTCTCGATCCCGATCTCGCGCTCTCGAACATCGCCACGCTCGACGACATCGTCGCGCGTTCCATCGACGATCGCCGTTTCAACGCGCGGCTGCTCGCGGCGTTCTCGATCTGCGCGTTGCTGCTCGCCGCGGTCGGCTTGTGGGGCTCGCTCAGTTTTTCGCTCGGACAACGCCGCCAGGAGATCGCCGTCCGTGTCGCCCTCGGCGCTTCGCGCACCAATGTATGGCGCCTCGTGCTGACCGAAGCGGCGACACCGGTGCTGGCCGGTCTTGCGATCGGCGTGTGCGGTGCCGCCGTCGCGACCGTCTGGCTGCGCGCGATGATGTTCGGCGTCACCGCGGGCGATCCGCTGACGTACGTCGTGGTCGTGGCGACGTTCGGCGCGATCGTGCTGGTTGTCGCGACGGCGGGCTTCCGCCGCCTGGCCACCGATGATGTGAGCCGCCTGCTCGCCGACGCATGAGTGCTCTCGTCGCCACTCGCAAGCTGTCGAAGTCGGTCGCGCAGGGGCCCTCGCGTCTGTGGCTGCTGCGCGACATCGACCTCGCCATCGACGCCGGCGATTTCGTCTCGATCTCGGGCCCATCCGGCGCCGGCAAGTCGACGCTCCTGCACATCCTCGGCATGCACGATCACGATTGGGAAGGCGCGTACGAGCTCGATGGCCACGACGTGCGCTCGATGTCGCAGAAGCAGCGCGCCGATCTGCAGCGCCGCACCATCGGTTTCGTTTTCCAGAGCTATCACCTCATCGACGACCTCACCGTCGCGGAGAACCTCGACGTGCCGCTGCGCTATCGCGACATCCCGAAGAGCGAGCGGCAGAGTCTCGTCGCCGATTCGCTCGATCGCTTTCGCATCGTCGGGAAGAAGGACCTCTATCCGTCGCAATTGTCCGGAGGGCAGCAACAGCTGGTCGGCATCGCGCGCGCGGTGATCGCCGGTCCGAAGTTGATCCTCGCGGACGAGCCGACCGGCAACCTGCACTCCGAACAGGCGCGTGAGATCATGGAGTTGTTCCGCGAATTGAACCGCGCGGGCGCGACGATCGTGCAGGTTACGCATTCCGAAGAGAACGCGAGGTTTGGGAATCGCCATGTGCGATTGCACGATGGGTGGCTCATTCAATGAGTGCGGTTCCGCCGCGCGTGCTGGCCGCGGACGATCAGCCGCACGTGCTTTCCGCGTTGAAGTTGCTGTTGCGCAGTGAAGGCTTCGAGATCGAGACCGTCGCATCGCCCGCGGCGGTGTATCGCGCGGTGGAAGGTCGCGTGTTCGATGCGGTCCTCATCGACCTCAACTACGCGCGCGATACGACCAGCGGCGCCGAAGGACTGGAACTGCTCGAGCGCCTGCATGCGTACGACGAACTGCTGCCGGTCGTGGTGATGACGGCATGGAGCTCGGTCGATCTTGCGGTCGCGGCGATGCGTGCCGGCGCACGCGATTTCGTGCAGAAGCCGTGGGAGAACGAGAAGCTGCTGGCGACGCTGCGCACGCAGATCGAGCTCGGACGCGCGTTGCGCAAGGGACAGCGCCTCGAGGCGGAGAACCGCGTATTGCGCGGCGATGACAAGCGACCGGCGCTGATCGCCGACTCGCGTTCGATGCGGCCGGTGCTGGAGATGATCGAGCGCGTCGGACCGTCCGATGCGAGTGTGCTCATCACCGGCGAAAACGGTACTGGCAAAGGTGTCGTTGCGCGCGCGCTGCATGCGGCGTCGCGGCGCACCTCGCGTCCGCTGGTCGCGGTGAACGTCGGCGGTCTGCCCGAGTCGCTATTCGAGAGTGAGCTCTTCGGCCACGTCAAAGGTGCCTTCACCGATGCGAAGGCCGATCGCGTCGGACGATTCGAGCTCGCCGATGGCGGGACGTTGTTCCTCGACGAGATCGCGAACGTGCCGCTCGCGCAGCAGGCGAAGTTGCTGCGCGTGCTGGAGACGGGGGAGTTCGAGCGCGTCGGCTCGTCGCGCACGCGGCAGGCGGACGTGCGCATCCTCTCGGCGACGAACGCGGAGCTCGAAGCGGAAGTCGAAGCGGGACGCTTTCGGCAGGACTTGTACTTCCGTTTGCGCACCGTCGAGATCCATCTGCCGCCGTTGCGCGATCGCCGAGAAGACATCCCGTCGCTCGCCAGCCACTTCCTCACCGCGCATGCGGCGCGCTATCGAAAACAGATCACCGGCTTCGACGAAGCGGCGATGAAGACGTTGCTCGCGCACGCATGGCCCGGCAACGTGCGCGAGCTCGATCACGCGGTGGAAGGCGCGGTGCTCATGGCCGCCGGCTCCTCGATCCGCGCGGCCGATCTCGGTCTCGCCGCGCCCGCGTCCCGCACGCCGCGCATCGAAGACATGAGCATCGAGGACGTCGAGACGTTGCTGATCCGCAAAGCGCTCGCGCGCTACGGCGGCAACGTGTCGCGCGCGGCGGAAGCGCTGGGCCTGAGCCGCAGCGCGTTGTATCGAAGGATTCAGCGTTACGGGATTTGAACGAATTTGGAGTGCGGCAGCTATCGCTGCCGCAATGGAAAGCGGCGGCTTTGCCGCCGCACTCCATACTAAACACCCATGAAACGCCTCGAGCATCGCGTGATCGCCGCCGCTCTCGCGTCGCTCCTGCCGCTCTTCATCGCCATCGCGTGGCTGCTCGCCACGCAAAGCACGTCGACGCGCTGGACCATCGCCATCGTCGCCGCCGTCTCGTTTCTCATCCTGGCGTTGGTCGTGCGCGCGCAGATCAACTATCCGCTGCGCACGCTCGCCAACCTTCTCTCCGCGTTGCGCGAGGAGGACTATTCAATTCGCGCGCGCGGCGCGGGGCGGCGCGATGGGATGGGCGAGCTCACGCGCGAGCTGAACCTGCTGACCGACTCGCTGCAGCACCGGCGCTTCGGCGAAGTGGAAGCGGCCGCGCTCGTGCGCTCCGTGCTCGAGCACATCGACTCCGCGATCTTCACCTTCGATCGCCAGTGGCGCCTCCGTCTCGTCAATCGTGCGGGCGAGCGCCTTCTCGGCCGCCCCGCGGAGCAATTACACGGACGCACCGCGGGCGAGCTCGGCGTCGAGGCATTTCTCACCGGCGACGAAACGCGCACGACGGAGATCGTCTTGCCCGGCGGACACGGACGCTTCCGCATTCGCCGCACGACCTTCCGCCAGAGCGGCGTGCCGCACGTGCTGCTGTCGATGTCCGATCTCAGCCGCGCATTGCGCGAGGAAGAACGGCAAGCGTGGCAGCGCCTGTTGCGCGTGCTCTCGCACGAGCTCAACAACTCCCTCGCGCCGATCCGCTCCATCGCCGGCAGCCTCGGCTCGATCCTCAAGCGCGACCGGTTGCCGGACACGTGGCAGGACGATGCGCAGCAGGGGCTGGAAGTGATCGACCTGCGCGCAGCGGCGCTCACGCGATTCATCCAGGCGTACTCCGAGCTCGCGCGATTGCCGCAGCCGGTGCTCCGCCCGATGGACGTCGCTGAGACCGTGCGCCGCGTGGCTGGCGTCGAAACGCGCATCGCGGTCGAAGTGACCGCGGGACCCGAAGCGACGATTCACGCCGACACCGATCAGATCGAACAACTGCTCATCAACCTGGTGCGCAACGCCGCCGACGCGGTGCTCGAGACCGGCGGCCGCGTGACGATGTCGTGGACGGCCACCGCCGACGCGGTCGAGATCAGCGTGACCGATGAAGGCGCCGGCATCAGCGGGACGGCGAATCTTTTCATCCCATTCTTCACGACCAAACCGGGGGGGATGGGCATCGGTCTAACTCTCGCGCGACAGATCGCTGAAGCACACGATGGAGCGCTGACGTTGTCGAATCGCGGCGGCGCGTTGAGGGGCGCAGTGGCCAAACTACGCTTGCCGTATGGAGTGCGGCAGCGCTAGCTGCCGCTTTCACACGCGGCAGCCGCAACTGCCGCACTCCATACAGTCGCAACTCGACCTCACTTCCTACGTAAGGTTTCGTAATATGAGCATGATGACGCGAGCTTTCGTCTTCACACTCCTGGTTTCTCTCATCGCCGGCGCGCAACCGGCACCGCCCCCACCGATCGAGATCGTGCGCACCGCAGCCGCCGTGAATCTCGACGGCAACCTCGACGACGCGGCGTGGCAATCGGCGGCGAAGATCGATCGCTTCTACGAGACCTCGCCCGCGGACAACACTCCGCCGAAGGTCAACACCATCGCGTACGTCACCTACGACGACCGCTACTTTTACATCGGCATCCGCGCCGACGATCCCGACCCGTCGAAGATCCGCGCGCCGTTCGTCGATCGCGACGGCGTGATCGGCACCGACGACAACATCGCCGTCTTCCTCGACACGCGCAACGACAAGCGCTCGGCCATCGAGTTGCGCGTGAGCCCGCGGGGCATTCAGGCGGATGCCATCTTCAACGACGCCAACCAGAGCGAAGACTTCTCGCCCGATTTCTACTACGACACCGCCGCGACCATCGACGACCGCGGCTGGAGCGCCGAGTTCCGCATCCCCTTTTCCTCGCTGCGTTACGGCTCGGCCGACCCGCAGACGTGGAACATCCTCGTGTGGCGCAACTATCCGCGCGACTTCCGCTACTTCATCCACAGCGCGCCGATTCCGCGCGGCTCGAACTGCATCGTGTGCCACACGCATCCGATCGTTGGTTTGACCGGGTTGCCCGCGGCGTCCCACTTCGTGGCCGCGCCGTACGTGACCGCGCAGTCGATTGCACAGCGGGAGGATCGTAGCGGCTCAGGGCTCGGCGACAGTGAATTCGACGCCGACGCCGGTTTCGACCTGAAGTGGACGCCGACCGCGAACAGCGCATTCGACCTCACCGTCAACCCCGACTTCTCGCAGATCGAAGCGGACGTGCCGCAGATCACGGTCAACCGCCGCTTCGCCGTGTTCGTCGCGGAGAAACGGCCGTTCTTTCTGGAAGGCTTCGATCTCTTCGACACGCCGATGCTCGTCGCCTACACGCGCACGATCACCTCGCCGCGTTTCGGCGTCCGCGCCACCGGCAAACAGGGCGCAACCGCGTACACGTTGCTCATCACACAGGATCGCGGCGGCGGCCGGTCGATCATTCCGGGACCGCTCTTCTCCGACGCCGCCGACCAGGACTTCAAGTCGTACGCGACGATCGCGCGCGTGCGCCATTCTCTCGGCGCGTCATTCGTCGGCGCCGTGCTGACCAGCCGTGAGATCGACGGCGGCGGCCACAATCGCGTGTTCGGCCCGGATGGTCAGTGGCGCCCGACCGAGGCTGACGCGCTGACCGCGCAGTTACTCATCAGCGATACCACCCATCCCGATCGTCCCGACCTGACGCCGCAGTGGACGGGACAGTCGTTCCGCTCGCACGCGTTTGCGCTCGACTACTCGCACAACAAGGAAAAGTATGACCTCGGCCTGCGCGGCCGCGACATCGGCGATGGCTTCCGCGCGGACCTCGGCTTCATCCCGCAGGTCGGCTATCGGCAGCTCACCGGCTTCGCCGGCCTGCGCTACTACCCGGAAGGAAAGATTCGTTTCTTCCGGCCGCATGTCGAGGTGATTCGGCAGACCGATCGCGAAAACGAGGAGATCCAGCAGTTCGTCTCGCTCGGCGTGAACGGATTCGGCGTGAAGAACCTGCAGTTTTTCGCCGCGCTGGTTCCGAGCGAACGGATTCGCGTCGGCAGCGAATCGCTCGAGCAGCGGTACGGCATCTTGTTCCTGCAGTTCGATCCGTCGCGGCGTTTCCCGCGCATCTTCCTCGATAGCCGCTTCGGCCAGCAGATCGCGTTCGGCCTCGGCCGCGTCGGCGATGGTGTCTCCATCGGCCTCGGCGCCACCGTCCGCCCGCACGACCGTCTGGACCTGCAGTTCAACGTCAATCGCGAATGGCTCGACGTCGACGGCGTCGGGCGGCTATTCACGGCGGACATCCAACGCATCCGCGCGCAGTACAGCTTTTCCGCGAAGTCGCTGGTGCGCGTGATTGCGCAATACGTCGACAACGAATTCAGCGACGGCACGCACGACGGCTCGTTCCTCGGCAGCGTGTTGTACAGCTACAAGTTGAACTGGCAGACCGTGTTCTTCGCGGGTTACGGAGACGATCGCGTGCTGACGGAGACGAACGACCTCGAGAAGACCGGCCGCTCGTTCTTCTTCAAGGTTTCGTACGCGTTTCTGCGGTAGGGATGCGGGTGTCGATGGCGATCCAGTTCACTTCCCATGTCTTGCCGCCGTCATCCGAGAACGCCTGCTCGAAACGGATGGAATCGGGTGTCAGCGGCGTGATGATGAAGCGGACGAAGACCGCGCGGCCGTTGATCGTTTCCTGCGAATAGAACTCGCCGCGGCCATTCTTGAACTGGCCGATGGTCGGCACATTGAGCATGCCGTCGTGACTGCTCGCGAAGTGGAGGCTCCACTGCTTCGCCAGGGGATTGTAGAGACGGAGGCTGAGCCCTTCGAAGCCTTCGGCCTTGAGCTCGACGAGGTTCGCACGGCCGTCCCACACCTTGCGCACCACGGTGATGCCGTTCATTTCGACCCACGTCGTGCCCTTGAGACGACGCACGTGCGTCGTCCACGTACCGATGTGGAAATCGAAATCGGCATGCGATTGTGCAGACGCCTGCATGCCGGCGAACAGGCAGGCGATGACGAGAGCGCGTTTCATTTCGCACCTTCGGCGGGATCGAACCAGAACAGTTCCGGTGGCGTTTCGGTGAGGATCACGTCGTAACTTTCGAGCATCGGCATCGCAATCGCCTCCAGTTCACGGGTCCACAGCTCGCCTTCGTAGAACGCGGCTTTCATTTCGTCGCGTGCTTGCAGCGATGGGAATGCACGCAGCCAGACGAAGGCATTTGGGTTTTCGAGATCGATGAGTGGCCCGAGCACTTGCATGCCGTGCGAGCGGAGGGCGGGGACGGAGCGGCTCGCGAAAAATGCGAGGAACTCCTCGCGCCTGCCTGGCTTGATCCGGTACCGGCGAACTTCTACGATCATCGCCATAGGGTGGACCCGAACATGAGCTCGCGCCAGAAGGCACCCGCAGGTAACCGTCCCAATCCCGTGACCGGTTGTCCGCTCACCGCGGCCTTCGCGGCGATTGGCGGCAAGTGGAAGCTGATCATCATCTACTGGCTGGCGGAGTCGCCGAAGCACTTCGCGGGGTTGCGGCGCGAGATGTCGAGCATTTCGCAGAAAGTGCTCACGCAACAGTTGCGCGAGCTGATCGCGGACGGCATCGTCCAACGCGACCCGAAAGGCGTCGCTCCCGCGCCGGTCGTCTATTCACTGACGGAGTACGGCCGCTCACTCCTGCCGCTCGTGGAAAGCGTGCGGTTGTGGGGCCGCGGCCATCTGGAACGCCTGCAAGACGAGGACTAAACACCGTCTGGAGCGGCGGGCTCTCAGCCCGCCGAAAGCTGACGGGCTAAGAACCCGTCGCTCCAGCTCCCGGTGAGCGAGCCGATTCCTTACGATCTGATCAAGAGAATCGTCAAGTTGCGCGTGAAACAGGATCGCGCGAAGGAGTAGCGATGGAGTGCTGCGGCGCCAGCAGCCGCTTTCAAAAGCAGTGGCTTGGCCACCGCACCCCAAATTAGCGCGCGTGGGTTTTGCCTACGACCTGCGCGAAGCGCGCGTCCGCGCGTAGCGGGTCGAGTGCGGGGTCGACCTTCGTCCACACCAGCGCGCCGGTGCGTTCGCGCAGCGCGCGGTCGAGCTCCGCGAATGCGCGATCGCGGTCGCCGTTGTGCGCGTGCAGCGCGGCCATGTAGTACGGCGGCAGGTAATCACGTTCGCCTCGGCGCTTGAGCTCCCGCGTCAATCGATCCGCGGTCGCGGCATCGCCCGCCGCGCGATGCGCGCGGATCAGCCACGTGACTACCACCACGATGTCCTGCAGCTTCTGCGATGCTTCGAACGCCGCGATCGCGTCGCGCGGTTTGCCTGATTCGAGCAACGCCAGTCCGAGATAGGCGTGGCCGGGCATGAAGTCGGGAAAGAGTTGCGTGGTGCGGCGGCCTTGCTCGATCGCCGCGTCGTAGCGCCGCGCCATCGTCGAGTTGAACGCGACCACGGCGTTGATGATCGGCGACATCGGATCGAGTCCCAGCGCCAGGCGTCCCTGCTCCGCGGCTTCGTCGAAGCGGCCCACAGCGGTAAGGAACTCCGCGTACCACTGACGCGCAGTCGCATAGTTCGGGTTCAGCTCGATGGCGCGCTTGTACTCGCGCTCCGCGGCCGGCCAGTCCCACTCATACGTATGAATCGCATACGCCAGCGACGTATGCGCCTCGGCCAGTTGATCGTCGATCGCCAGCGCGCGCTGCGCCGCCGCCTTCGCGCGCGGGAACGTCTGATTCGTCGGCAGTCCGGCCCAGATGTCGAGCAGGTTGTAGCAGTCCGCCAGCCCGGCGTATGCAAGCGCGTATTGCGGATCGATCTCGATGGCCTGATTGAAAAACTCGATGGCCTTGTACAAACCCTCGGCATCGCGCTTGTTCCACTGAAAACGCCCCTTGAGATACAGCTCGTACGCGCGCGCGTCGGTGGTGTGCCGCTTCGCGAGGAGCTGCTGTTCCCGCCCGGTGAGCTGCAGCCGCAGCATGCGCGCGATCTCCGACGCGATCGATTGCTGCACGCCGAACAGGTCCGCGCGCGCGACCTGGTAGCGATTGCCCCAGATCAGCGCGTTGTCAGACGCGTCGACCAGCTCCGCGCTCACGACCAGCCGGTCGTCGACCGATTCGATGCGCCCGACCACGACGGAGCTGACGCGCAGATCGCGGCCGACGCTCACCGGATTCGGCGACTTTCCCTTGTAATGAAACACGGACGTGCGCGACATCACGCGCAGGTTCGGCACCTGCGCGAGCGTGTTGATCAGCGTCTCGGTGATGCCGTCGGAGAGATACTCGGCCTCGCGATCGCCAGTCGCGTTGACGAACGGAAGAATGGCGATGGATCGAATCGCGCGCTTTGTCGACGGCGTGCCACGCGGCTTCAGATCGATGTCGACACGCGTCGCGAGCACGTACGACAGCACCGCGAGCACGACGGCAGCGACGGCGGCGCCGCCGATGATCCATCGCCGCTTCCGCTCCGAAGGCGACTCGAACGACAGCGCCGTCGACGTCCCGATCGCCTTCAGCGCGAACGACAGATCGCGCGCCGACTGAAACCGTTCGCTCTGGTTCTTTTCGATGCAGCGCTGGATCACGCGCGCGAGCTCGAACGGGATCAGGCGATCGGACGCCGTGTGCACATCCGGCGTATCCGCCAGAATCGCCGAGAGCGAATCGATCACCGTCTTGCGGATGAAGGCCGCGCGGCCCGTGGCCATCTCATAAAGGACTGTGCCGAGGGAGAAGATGTCGGTGGTGGCGTCTACCTGTTCGCCGCGGAGTTGTTCGGGCGCCATGTACCCCGCGGTTCCGACGACCGCGTACGGATCGGTCTTCATCGGCGCGGTCGGCATCAGCGTCGGATCGATGCCCGGCTCGGGCTCCTCCTGCCGCGCGAGCTGCGCGATGCCGAAGTCGAGGATCTTCACGCGCCCGTCGTCGGTGAGGAAGATGTTCTCCGGCTTGATGTCGCGATGGATGATCCCTTTCGCGTGTGCCGCCGCCAGCCCGTCCGCGAGGGCCGCGCCGATCTCGACGACCTTGCGCCACGACATCGGCCCTTCGTTGAGGCGGCGGCGGAGCGTTTGGCCTTCCAGCAGCTCAGTCACGCTGTACGCGTGCGTGTCGGTCGAGCCGTAGTCGTGGATGGAGAGGATGTTCGGATGCGTCAGCGCCGCAACCGCCTTGGCCTCGCGATCGAACCGCATCCGCGCCTCGGCATCGCGGATGAAACGCTCCGGCAGCACTTTGATCGCGACGTCGCGATCGAGCCGCGTGTCGCGGCCGCGATAGACATCGCCCATTCCGCCGGAGCCGATCGGCTGCACGATCTCGTACGGCCCGAGCCTTGTGCCCGGAGGAAGTGGGGACATTCTCGTTACGCCTGCGGCCTCGTATTGTAGGCGCGGGCACGCGATGCGCTATCGTCCGCTCGCATGAAACGCGCCCTGCTCGTCCTCGCCCTTCTCGCCGTCGCCGCCTGCCGGCAGGAGACTCCTGGAGCGGCGGGCTCTCAGCCCGCCAAGGACGGGCTCGGAGCCCGTCCCTCCGATGTCATTCACGATCCGCATTCGCACGCTCGGCCGGAGGAAGTGCGCGTCGAGCACATCGCGCTCGATCTCGGTGTCGACTTCGCGAAAAAACAGCTCATCGGCACGGCCACGCTGCGACTCAAAAAGCAGCCCGGCGCGACGAAGCTGATGCTCGACACACACACGCTCGACATCCGCAAAGTCACGCTGCAGCCGGGCAACGCCGCAGCGCAGTTCAAGCTCGGCACCGCCGATCCGATCCTCGGCAGCTCGCTCGAGATCCCGATCCAGCCCGAGACGGAAACGGTCGCGATCGAATACTCATCGCATCCCGACGCGAAAGCGTTGCAGTGGCTCGAGCCGGCCATGACCGCGGGAAAGAAACAGCCGTTTCTGCTTTCGCAGTCACAGGCGATCCTCGCGCGCACATGGGTGCCGTGTCAGGACACGCCGAGCGTGCGCTTCACGTATGAGGCGACGTTACGCGTGCCGAAGGAACTGCTGGCGCTGATGAGCGCGGAGAATCCGCAGGCGCGCAACGAAGAGGGTGTGTATCAGTTCCGGATGCCGCAGCCGGTGCCGTCGTATCTGCTCGCGATCGCGGTCGGCGATCTCGAGTTCCGCCCGTTCGACACGCGCAGCGGCGTCTACGCGGAGCCTCCGGTGATCGAAGCGGCGGCGCGCGAGTTCAGCGATACGCCGAAGATGATCACCACCGCGGAAGGTTTGTACGGTCCGTATCGATGGGAGCGGTATGACCTGCTCGTGTTGCCGCCGAGCTTCCCGTACGGCGGGATGGAGAATCCGCGGCTGACGTTCCTCACGCCGACCGTGATCGCGGGCGACAAGTCGCTGGTCTCGCTGATTGCGCACGAGCTCGCGCATTCGTGGTCGGGCAATCTCGTCACGAATGCGACGTGGAGCGACTTCTGGCTCAACGAAGGCTTCACGACCTACTTCGAACACCGGATCAGCGAGGCGGTCTACGGCCGCGAGTACTCCGAGATGCTGTGGCAGCTCGGTGTGACCGAGGTGAAGGAAGAGCTGGCGACGTTGCCGGAGAAGGATCAGCACCTGTACGTCGATCTGAAAGGCCGCGATCCCGACGACGCGCCCGGCATCGTGTACGAGAAAGGCGCGCTGTTCCTGCGACTGCTCGAAGAGACCGCGGGACGCGAACGGTGGGACAAGTTCCTGAAGTCGTACTTCGACACGTTCGCGTTCAAGCCGATGGACACGAAGATCTTCGAGTCGCATCTGCGCGCGCAGTTGCCGGACGTCGTGCAGAAGGTCGACATCAATGCGTGGATTCACGGCCCGGGTCTGCCGGCGAACATGCCGCAGCCGCGTTCGCAGGCGTTCGCGACGGTCGAGGCGCAGGCGAAGTCGTATGCGGACGGTGCCTCGCCGGAAGCGTTGACGCTCGACAAGTGGTCGTCGCATGAGCGCGTGCATTTCATCCAGTCGCTTCCGGTGCTGCCGGCGGAGCGGATGGCCATGCTCGACGGACGCTTCGACCTCAGTGAGAGCGGCAACAGCGAGGTGCTTTCGGCGTGGCTCGAGAAATCGATCGACGCGGGCTACAAGGATGCGTATCCCGCCATCGAGCGCTTCCTGACGACGCAGGGACGGCGCAAGTTCCTCAAGCCGCTGTACGAAAAGCTGGCCAAGAACCCGGAGGATCTGGCGCTCGCGCGCCGGATTTATCAGAAGGCGCGGCCGACGTATCACCCCGTTTCGCAGGACACGATCGACGGGATCCTCAAATAGTTCCTAGGAGTACCTCGGGTACCTCGGCGTACCTCGGAGTTCCTCGGAGGGGATTGTGGCCGGCCTCGTTCCTCCGAGGAACTCCGAGGTACTCGTGTACAATCCCGCGCAAATTTCCATGGAACCACGGGAACACGAAGCGCTGCAGCTTTGCGAGCTCGGCTTGCAGGCGATGTGGCGAGGTGACGCTGCAGCGGCGATCGAACAGTACGATCGCGCCGCAGGCGTCGCTGAATCGGATGAAACGCGCGAGCTGATCACGATCCGCATGGCGGAGGCGCTCATCGCCGCGCGGCGCGACGGCGCGGAGATCGGCGCGCTGCCCGGCATCGTGATGCGGCATCGTTCGCCGCGCCATGTGTACCTCGCCGCGAACACGCTCCAGAGGCATCTCTGCGAAGGCGATCAGCGCGAGCGCGCCATCTTCTACGGCGGCATCGCCCGTCGCGCCGCCGAGGAGCTCGGCGAGCCGATCGCCCGCGTCTCCGTCCTCAATCACCTCGGCGTCACGCTCGTGGCCGACTCGCAGTTCCGCAAAGCGATCGACGTGCTCGAGGAAGCGCTGCAGGTCGTCGACCTGCTGAACGATGACGAGCAGCGCCGCAGTTATCGCGCCGCACTCTTCGCCAACCTCGGCGGCGCGAAGGTGCTGTGCGGCGAAAGCGCGGACGGCGTGCGCATCGTCGAGCTCGCGCTGCCGGAGCTCGAAGACGATTACGATCGCGCGGAGGCATTCCTCGATCTTTGTTTCGGCTCGATGGAGCTCGGCGAGAACGAGGCCGCGGAGCGTTACGGCCGCGCGGCATTGCAGCTCGCCACGGTCCCGCGGCAGGTGCGCAACGCGAATCACCTCATCGGCGAGATCTGCCTGCGCACGGAGCGTTACGACGAAGCCGATGCGCACTTCGACGTGGTCGCCTCGTTCTATCCCGATTTTCGCAACGTGAAACAACTGCTCGTCGCCGTCGATGTGTGTTCGGTCGTGAACTGGAAAGCCTGATGAGAAGCCGTCTGGTCGCCGTCTTCGTTGCGCTGCTGCTCTTTGCGAGCATTGCCTCGGCTGCGCGCGTCGAGACGGTGCTCGCTCCGGACAGCACGCTTTACGCGGTCGATGCAGCGAAGGAGACCGCGCAGCTCGAGATCAGCCGGCGGCGCGGCGATGTCCGCGAGACACTGCTGGTCCCGACCACCGACGACGAGGCCATCGAATCGCAGGCGCGGCTTGCGTACGACTCGTCCGAGGAGACGCTGTATGTGATGTGGCATCGCGCGGCCGAAGGCGTCGACGAGGTGCTGCTCGCGTCGCTCAATGCCGGGAACGAGTGGTCGGATGTGCGCGTGATTGCGAGCGGTAGCGATGTACGCCGCGCGGCGCTCCAACTGGTGCTGATGCATGCGCGTGAAGAAAGCGATGAGAGCGACACGACGCTGATTCACGCGGCGTGGTGGAGCCTGAGCGCGGAAGCGACGGTGCCGGAGTACGCGTTACTCGCGTTCGAGAACGGCCGCCACCTTTCATCCGAAATCGTGGACCTGCACTCGATGGTGGAGCAGGTGGACGCGTTGTCGGTCGAAGAGGCCGGCGCGCCCGAACATCCGCCACTGACGATGGGCCGCCGCGGCAACGGCGTCGACGTCGTGTTCGGCGAGAAGAACACCACCGCGGTGACGCGCGTGCACATCCAGCCCAAGCGCATCAGTGTCGAGGCGCGGATCTGGCGGCCGTCCGGCCGCTCGACGGCGCAGACCGGCCCCACCAGACTGATCCCTCACGGCAGCTCGCCCGTGCAGGTCATCCTCGGCGGCGACCGCATCGCGCTGTACACGCCCGACGCGAAATTCCGCTTCGTGGTCTACGACGGCGAGCAGTGGACGCCGGTTCGCATGATCGAGCTCGACGAGAAGGTGACCACCGACGAGCTCCTGCAGGAGCTGCGGCAGACGCTCGAAGAGAACGCGCCGCTCGAGACAAAGCCGAAGTCGTACTAAGGCTTCGTTTTCGCCTTTCGCTCCGCCCGTTCCTTCTCCTGCCGCGCATGGTCGGCTTCGGTCATCGGCTCGCGCATCGAAACGGAGGTGAGCAGCGTCTCGATCGGCTCGCCGTTGAATGTCGCCGGGCGGAATCGCCACTTCGCCACTTGCTCGGTCAGTTGACCATCGAGCGCGTCAGGACAGACTCGTGGGAGCGTGGGACCTTTGATGATCTTGAAATCGCGCACTGTGCCGTCGCGGGTGATCACGCCTTCGACGTTGAAGCGGCAATGGCGGTCCATGTCCAGGCCGCGCGCTCCGATCAGCACGGCTGGCTCGATACAGGGACGCCAGTTCGCCGCCGTGTAGGGCTGTTCGCGCTCGATCAGTGACTTGGTGTCGAACGTCTCGTACGTCTTGATCGGCTCACCGAGCTCCTCGAGATCGCCCGAGGCGCAGACCAACGCCGCAGTACGGCCGCAGATGCCGAACCCCAATTGATTGCGGGAGTCGCGATGCCCGTAGACGATGAACGATTTTCCGATCTCGACGGGATATCCGCAGTCTCCGCCGCCGTACCCGGTCCACAGATCGACCGACTCGGTGATGTTGTTGTCGTTTTTCCACCACTGCAGTGCGCGGAACGTGACCTTTCGGCCGTATTGCGGTCGCCACGAGCCATCGGTCGGGACCTCTTGTGCGGCGAGCCGCTCCTGTTCGGGAAGTGCGTCCAGCCACTCGCCGCGAGGATCTTCGATTGACTCCACGACGCCGGCGAACACAACGTCGGCCTGCGTGAGCTCCTCTTTGACGGTTGCCGCGGCCATGCACGAACAGGCGCTCGCCTTGACCGCGAACAGAATGGTGAGAAGCACGAAGATCGCGTGTCGCATGGTTCCCGGGATTGTCGCATGCGCTGTTTCAGCGTACTCGGCGAATCGCGCACAACGGATGTGTTGTACAACGCTTGTGTTGTACAACCGATTTGTTGTGCCGTTCGCGGGCTATGATCCACAACACCGTCGGCAAACCCGTGCAGGGGGACGATTTCTTCGACCGGAAGCGTGAAGTCGCGGAGATCTGGTCGCGGCTCGAAACGGACGACATTCTTCTGCTCGCTCCTCGTCGAGTCGGAAAGACCTCGCTCATGTATCGGCTCAACGATACGGCCGGCGAGCAGAATATGCAGGCCATCTACGTCAGCGTCGCCGACGCGACGACCGAACTCGCCTTCGCCAAGAAGCTTCTGGACGCCCTTGCCGATCATCCCTCGAAGGAGAAGGTCCTTCAGGCGCTGAAGAAAAGTCCGATTGCAAAAGCGCTCAGCCGGATCCGGAAGGTCGGTCTGTTCTCTTCTGTCGAGCTGGAGTTGCAGGACGCGGCTGCTGTCGACTGGCCGGCAATCGGCGAAGCGATCATCGGCGCTCTCAGTGCGACCGGTTTCCGCTGGTTGTTGATGGTCGATGAGCTTCCGATCTTCGTTCTGGCATTGTTGCGCGTCGATCAGACAGCCGGTCGGGCGCGCATTTCCTGAACTAGTTTCGCACGCTTCGCCAGCACGCCGAAGCGGGGAAGCGGGTCCGGTGGCTGCTGGCCGGATCGATCGGTCTCGACACAGTTGCGCGCCGCCTCAATCTCGGCGACACCATCAATGATCTCACGCTCTACCCGACTTCGGTGCGTTCAGCACCGAATCTGATTCCCTTTCACCTGCAGTTGTGTTTCTCCGAATTACGAGAGCTGCTCTCGGATGCTGTCAAGCATCGGATCTGCGAGCGCATGGTGTGGCTCCGCATGCTCGCTGCTCGATCAACTCGCATCGACGTATGGAATGACGCGCTGTGAGCACGCCTACCGCAGAATTGTTTCTTCTCTCCGCGGGCCCGTCGAGATGATCCCGGCCTTCGTCTCCGTCTCGTCCTCGATGAACTTGACGTAGTCGCGCGCTTCGCGGGGCAGGTCGTCGTACGACGTGATCCCCACCGTTGACCGCTTCCAGCCTTTAAACGTGCGGTACTCGGGCTGGTAATCGTCGTGCGCGACCGCGAATGCGGGGAAGGTGCTCCATGTCGCGCCGCGCACTTTGTACGACGTGCAGACCTGGATCTCTTCGAACTCGTCGAGCACATCGAGCTTCGTGACCGCGATCTCGTCGAGGCCGTTCAGCATCGCCGCCGTGCGTAGAACAGGCAGGTCGAGCCAGCCGGTGCGGCGGGGACGCCCGGTCACGGTGCCGAACTCGTTGCCGCGTTTGCGCAGATGTTCGCCGTGCGCGTCATCGAGCTCGGTGGGGAAGGCGCCGCCGCCGACGCGCGTCGTGTACGCCTTCGCGACGCCGATCACCGTGTGAATGTGTTTGGGCGCGACGCCGAGGCCGGTGCAGACGCCGCCGACGACGGTGTTCGATGAGGTCACGAACGGATACGTCCCGTGATCGATGTCGAGCATCATCCCTTGCGCGCCTTCGAACATCACCCGCTTACCGGCGCGGATGTGATCGTTGATCCAAGTCGTGCCGTTCGTGATGCGCGGCGCGAGGATCTCGCCGAAGCGGAGATAGTCGTCGTACAGCTTCGCCGGATCGAACGTCTCCGCTTTGTAGACGCTTGACAGCACGGCGTTCCGTTCCGCGCAGGTGAACTCGATCTTCTGCTGCAGCACGACGGGATCGATCAGGTCCGCGATCCGGATTCCATAGCGCCCGACTTTCGATTCGTAGGCGGGGCCGATCCCTCGGCCCGTGGTGCCGATCTTCGCCACGCCCGCCGCCGCTTCGCGCGCGATGTCCAGCGCCTTGTGATACGGCAGGATGCAATGCGCCGAGTCGCTGATGAGGAGGTTGTCCTCGATGACGATGCCGGCCGCGCGGAGGTTCTCGATCTCCTCGAGCAGCGCCGCGGGATCGATGACCATGCCATTGCCGAGCAGGCACAGCTTGTCGGGATGGATGATGCCGGACGGGATCAGCCGCAGTGCGAAGTGCTGGTTGGCGAACTTCACGGTGTGGCCGGCGTTGTGTCCGCCCTGATAGCGCGCCACCACGTCGAAGTCTTCGCAAAGCAGATCGACGATCTTTCCCTTCCCCTCGTCTCCCCACTGCGCACCGATCACGGCGACGTTCTGGACCTTCTCTCGCATGAACGCGGCGGAGACTAGCACAGGGACCCGGGGGGGAGTTCCTCGGAGTTCCTCGGGGTTCCTCGGGTTCCTCGGAGGGGCTTGGCAGGACCTCCGAGGAACTCCGAGGAACCGAGGAACCCGAGGAACTAAACTTGCTCTATATTTCGCGCGATCGGAGGCCTCAGATGGACACGCAGAACATCATCGCCGTGCCGCAGGCGATCTACTCGCCGGCGCCGGTATCGGCGGAACAGTTCGTGGACGGCATCCGCCGGCTCTCCGAAGGGATCATCACCAAGCAGAAGATCTACGACTACCTGGTGGCGTACGAGATCCGCGCCGAAGACCTGGAGCGCTACAAGTTGTGGTTCGACGACCGGCACACGCGGAACAAGATCTTCCGCAACGACATGATCGAGGTGATGCTGATCTGCTGGCCGATCGGTGCGGTCACGCCGCTGCACACGCACAACGGACAGCTCGGCTGGATGACCATGATTGAGGGAAAGCTGCTCGTCGAGAACTACAAGAAAGTCGACTGCAATCGCCCCGAGAATCAGCAGGTCGTCGGCATGGATTGCCTGGCCGGCGCGACCAAGATCGACATGGAGCATCTCCACAACGAGCTGGCCATCCCCGGCGGGCCGCTGAACACGGTCGACAAGACCCAGACCATCCATCGCATCCGCAACCTCGCGGAGTGGAGCGAGCGCTGCGTGAGCATGCACGTCTACTCCCGTCCCATCGATTCCTGCGTGGTCTTCGACATGGACGCGCAGCGCTGTTATCGCCGCGATCTGAAATACGACAATGAGTGATTCCGCAATCGCAGTCCGCCCCGCCACTCTCCTCTCCACACTTTCCGCCGAGCTCGAGCAGATGACCGCCGCCGGCACGATGAAGCGCGAGCTCGCGTTGAAGGGGCCGCAGGGTCCCGTCGTCGAGGTCGAAGGCCTCGGCGAAGTGATCATGCTCACCTCCAACAATTACCTCGGCCTCGCCAATCACCCGGCCATCGTCGAGGCGGCGGAGAAGGCGGAGCGCGATTACGGCTACGGCCTCGCCTCGGTGCGCTTCATCTGCGGCACGCAGACGATTCATCGCGAGCTCGAGGAAAAGATCGCGGAGTTCCTCGGCACCGAGGACACGATCCTCTACGGTTCGTGCTGGAATGCGAACGAGGGATTGTTCCAGACCGTCACCACGGACGAGGACGCGATCATCTCCGACGAGCTCAATCACGCGTCGATCATCGACGGCGTGCGGCTGTCGAAAGCGCGCAAGGAGCGCTACAAGAATCGCGACATCGGCGACCTGCGTCGCGCGCTCGAGGCGACGAAGGACGCGCGCAACAAGCTGGTGATGACTGACGGCGTGTTCTCGATGGAGGGCTCGCTCGCGCCGCTGCCCGAGCTGATCGACATCACGCGCGAGTATGGCGCGTTCCTCGTCGTCGACGAATCGCACGGCACCGGCGTCCTCGGCAAGACCGGCCGCGGCACGCCGGAAGAGCAGGGCGTGTTCGGGAAAATCGACGCCTATACGTCGACGCTCGGCAAGGCGCTCGGCGGATCGCACGGCGGATTCACCACCGGGCCGAGGGTGCTGGTCGACTACCTGCGCCAGAAATCGCGCCCCTATCTCTTCAGCAACACCCTGCCGCCCGCGGTGGTCCTCGGCTCGATGGCCGCGATCGAACTCGTGCAGAAAGATCACAGTTACGTCGAGCGGCTGCGCGCGAACACGACGTACTTCCGCGAGCAGCTCACATCGCGCGGTGTGACTGTGCGCGAGGGCATCAGCCCGATCGTGCCGATCATCATCGGCGACACCGCGAAGGCAATCTCGATGTCGCAGGAGCTGCTCAAGCGCGGCGTGTACGTCTCCGGGTTTGGCTATCCGGTCGTGCCGCAGGGACAAGCACGACTGCGCTGCCAGATCAGCGCGGCGCACACGCGCGAGCATCTGGATCGCGCCATCGCCGCGATCAGCGACCTCGCCCTGAACGCGTGAGTCCATGCGTGTCGTCGTCATCGGCGGCACCGGCTTCATCGGCGCGCGCGTGGTGGCGCGTCTTCGCGGTCACGACGTGACGGTGCTGCATCGTGGCGCATCGTGCGACGACGCATCGCACGTGCACGGCGATCGTGCGAACGTCGCCGCACATCGATTGCGCGCTGACGTCGTGATCGACATGTATGCGATGACGCGGGGCGATGCGGAAACGCTCGCCGCCGCGAACATCGCGCCGCGCATCGTGGTGATCAGCAGCGGCGATGTGTACCGGCAGTACGACCTGCTGCGCCGTGTCGCAGCCGGCCCTTCCGATGCGCTGCCGTTGCGCGAAGACGCACCCCTACGCGAAACGCTGTTCCCGTACGGCGGCGATTACGAAAAGATCCTCGTCGAGCGCGCGCTGCCCGGCACGACCATCCTGCGATTGCCGGCCGTGTACGGACCGGGCGATCCGCAACGACGGTTCGATGCGTGGCGCCAGCCGCATGTCGTGATGCAGGAGGACTACGCGCGCTGGCGCTGGACGCGCGGCCACGTCGAGAACGTCGCCGATGCGATCGTGCTGGCCGCGCTTGATGAGCGCGCGGCCGGGCGGGTGTACAACGTTGGCGAGCCGGACACGTTGACGGAACGCGAGTGGGCCGAACTGTGCGGAGCGAGCGTCGAGCTGGCCCCGCATGTCGAAGGTTTGCCACCCTACGACTGGCGGTATGACCTGGTGATGGACACCCGCGCCATCCGCCACGAGTTGGGCTACCGCGAGAAAGTGGACCGGAACGCCGGCTGATAGGAGTGCGGCGGCAAGCCGCCGCCCGCGGCGGCAAAGCCGCCGCTTTTTAAAGCGGCAGCTATCGCTGCCGCACTCCATACAGTTAGATCCTGCGTAGCGCCATTACCCCCAGCATCATCACCAACGCGAGCAGCGCCCATTCGGACAACGTCGGAATCCCTTCCACTTCCGCGGGAGCCCCGACGATGATCGGTGGCGTCGACGTCGTGTTGTTCCCCGGCGCTCCGTCATCGGTGGTGGCATCGACGGATGCGGTGTTCGAGATCGTCCCGCTCGTGGCGGTCACGAGCACCAGCAGCGTGATCGTCGCGCTCGCGCCGTCGTTGATGGTGCCGAGGGAGCAGGAGACGGGATCGGCGGCGTTGCAGGTGCCTTGCGAGGGTGTGGCGCTCACGAGCTGCAGGCCGGCCTGCAAGTCATCGGTCACCACCACGTTCTCCGCTGCGTCCGGACCGTTGTTCGTCACCGTGATCGTGTACGTGATCGTGCTGCCGGTGGTCGCCTGCGTCGCGGTGGTGGTCTTCGAGATCACCAGGTCCGCGGTGCCGACGACGACGCCGCCGGAGGTGTCGGTGGAGTTGCCGTCAACCGGGTCGTTCTCGGCGGTGCCTACGAAGACGCCGTTCACGATCGAGCTGGTTGCGCTCGGCGCGATCGTCGTGACCAGCGTGAACGTCACGGTCTGGGCATTCGCGAGGGTACCGCCGGTGCAGATGATCGTGCCGCTCGTGCCGACGGCGGGCGTGATGCAGGTGAATCCTGCCGCGGGCGTGATCGACTGGAACAGCAGCGACGCCGGCAGGTCGTCCGTCATGACGACGCTCGTCGCGGTGTTGGGACCGTTGTTCGTCACGGTGATCGTGTAAGTCACGGTCGATCCCGGCGCCGCGGTCGTGGTCTGCGTCGTCTTGTCGACCGCCAGGTCGGCCGTGCCGTTGCTGCTCACGTTCACCGGTCCCGAGCTGTCACCGTCGTTGCCGGAGTTGTTGTCGTCGGTGTTACTGGTCGCGGTGGCGGTGTTGTCGATGCTGGTCGTCGCGCTGTCCGCCACCTGCACCACCAGCGTGAACGTCGCCGTCGCGCCGTTGGCCATGGTTGCCGCGGTGCAGGTGATGGTGCCGGTCGCGCCGACTGCCGGCGTCGTGCAGGTGAAGCCCGCCGGTTCGGTGATCGACTGGAACAGCGACTGCGCGTCGAGCGCATCCGTCATCACCACATTCGTCGCCGCGTCGGGACCGTTGTTCGTGAGCGTGATCGTGTACGCGATCGTGCCGCCCGCCGCTGCATTGCCCTGTCCCGTCACTTTCGAGATCGAGAGGTCCGCCACCAGCGGGAGGATGACGTTCGTGACGACGCTGGCGGTGTTGTCGCCTGGATCGACATCCGACGCATCGCTGCTGCCGGTCACGGTGTTGCCGATCGTGCTACCCGGCGCCGGGCTCACCACGACCACGAGCGTGAAGTTGCCGGTGGCGCCGCTGGCGAGCGACGGAGTCGTGCAGGTGATGGTGCCGCTTGCACCGACCGCAGGTGTCCCGCAGGTGAAGCCCGCCGATGCGGAGACCGACTGGAACCCGACGGACGCCGGCAGGATCTGCGTGATCTGCGCATTCGCCGCGGCGTCGGGACCGTTGTTCGTGATGCTCTGGGTGTACGTGATCGTGTCGCCGGGCGAGACCGGATCCGGCGAGTCCGCGTTCGTCACCGAGATGTCCGCGTTGGCGACGTCATACAGCGTCGTCTCGGTCTCGGCGTTGTCGGTGTTGTCGGGATCCGCCTCATTGGCGGACGTCAGGAACACCTGGGTGATGTTGTGATCGCTGTTCGGGTGCAGATCGTCCGACGCGTTCGTGACCACGGTGAACACCGCGCTCGCACCACTCGCCAGCGAGGGATTGGTGCAGTCGAAGCTCGCGACGTTGAGCAGTGTGCCCGGCGCGGGCGCGGCGCAGGTCCAGCCCGCCGGCGCACTGATCGAAACGAAACGCGTCTGACCTCCGTTGCCGCCCACCGTCATCTTCGCGTTCGTGGCCGTGTCCGGACCCTGATTCGTGACCGTGACGGTGTACGTGATATCGCCGTCCGGCGAGACCGGATCGGGTGAGTCGGTCACGGTGATGTTCATGTCCGCGTCGTTGACGACGTAGGCAGTCGTCTCAGTCTCGGAGTTGTCGGTGTTGTCCGGATCGGCCTGATCGGCCGACGTGAAGAACGCCTGGGTGATGTTGTGGTCGGAGTTTGGATGCAGATCATCGGACGCGGTCGTGACCACCGTGAACACCGCGCTCGCGCCGTTCGCGAACGACGGGTTCGTGCAGTCGAAGTTCGACGCGTTGAGCAGCGTCCCGGGCGCGGGCGCGGCGCAGGTCCAGCCGGCCGGCGCGGTGATCGACTGGAAGCGCGTCTGGCCGCCGTTGCCGACCACCGTCATTTTCGCGTTCGTCGCCGTATCCGGTCCCTGGTTCGTCACCGTCACGGTGTACGTGATGTTGCCGTCAGGCGACACCGGATCGGGCGAGTCCGTGACGGTGATGTTCATGTCGGCGTCCGAGACGACGTACGCCGTCGTAACTGCGGCGGTGTTGTCGGTGCCGTCCGGATCGGTAACGCTGCTCGACGTGATGAAGTTCTGCGTGACATTGTGATCCGAATTCGGATGCAGATCGTCGCTCGCCTCGGTCACCACAGTGAACACGGCGCTCGCGCCGCTCGCGAACGACGCATGCGTGCAGTCGTAGTTCGTCGCGTTGATGAGCGTTCCGGGCGCCGGCGGCGAGCAACTCCAGCCCGCGGGCGCGGTGAGCGACACGAAGCGCGTCTGTCCACCGTTGCCGACGATGGTCATCTTCGCGTTTGGCGCCGCGTCCGGTCCCTGATTCGTGACCGTTACGGTGTACGTGATGTCGCCGTCCGGTGTGACCGGGTCGGGCGAGTCGGTGGCCGTGATGTTCATGTCCGCGTCGGGCGTCGCATACTGCGTCGTGACGTCCTGCTGGTTGTCGGAGTGGTCGGTCTCGTGGCTCGCGCCTGCGCCGACGGCGAAATGCGTCGTGAACGGGGTGTCGTTGATGCCGAAGTTCTCATCGTTCGCGGAGAAGACGACGATGAATTGACTGGTGCCGGGCGCCCAGGTCGGCCGGCTGCAGGTGAAGGTGGCGTTCTGCGCGCCGACCGAGGGCAGCGTGCAGTTCCATCCCGCCGGAATCGTGGTCGACTGGAACGCCAGCGACGGGTTCGGAACGACGTTGAAGTTGATGCTCGATGCCGTATCCGGCCCGCCCTGGGTCAGGTCGACGGTGTACGTGACGTTGCCGTCGGGGAAGACCGGGTCTGGCGAATCGCTCGCGATTAACGACAAATCGACCTGCGGCGAATCGACGAGCGTAGTGGCCGTCTTCGAGTTGTTGCCGTTATTCGGGTCGACCGTCGTTCCGGATGGGAAAAACGTCGACGAGATGCTCTGATCCGCGAAGGCGGCCAGGCTCGAGTTCACGGTGACGTTGATCGTGACGACGTATGTGCCCACCGGCAACGAGGGCATGTTGCACGTGCCGTTGCTGCCGAGGTAGTTGCAGGTGAATCCGGCCGGGCCGCTGCTGCTCACATGCGTGACGGCGCCGGACAAGTTGATGTTCACGCCGCCGCCGGTAGCCGGATCGGGGCCGTGGTTCGTCAGCGTGACGGTGTACGTCAGCGCTCCGCCGGGCAGGACCGGATCGGGCGAATCGACCGCCGACACGACCTCCAGATCGGCGGTCTGACCGAACGCCGAAACCGAAACCAGCAGGGACACGATGAGCAACGCGCGAAACACTCTCGCCATGGATGGACCTCTCCTCTGATCCTTATCGCGCAATCCGGCCCGAAAGTCTCTCAGCTACAATCGCGCGTTCCCGAATGTCCGAGGTGACCCGGCTTCTTCGCGATTGGAATGCAGGGCGGCAGGAGGCTCGCGATGAGCTGCTGCGGCTCGTCTATGAGCCGTTGCGCGCGATTGCCGAGCGACACCTTTACCGCGAGCGCGACGGGCACACGTTGCAACCGACCGCGCTCGTGCACGAGCTGTATCTGAAGCTGGTCGACCAGCGCAGCGTGGAGTGGCACGACCGCACCCATTTTTTTGCGGTCGCTGCGCAGGTGATGCGGCGCATCCTCGTCGATCACGCGCGCCGCCGGAAGAGCGACAAGCGCGGTGGCGGCATCGTGCCGCTGACCATCGGTGCCGCGCTCGACGTCGCGGTGCAGGAGAATTTCGACGTCGTGGCGCTCGACACCGCGCTCGAAGGTCTCGAGAAGGTGTTCCCGCAACAGGCGCGGCTCGTGGAGCTACGGTTCTACGGTGGTCTGACCATCGACGAAACGGCGTCGGTCCTCGGCGTTTCGCCGGCGACGGTGAGTCGCGAGTGGACGATGGCGAGAGCGTGGCTGCGCCGGGCCATGTCCGCTTAGCTGCCAGATGGGCCGCACCTTGTAGCATTACGTCATTCATGACCGACACGTTCTGGGACGAAGTCCGGACGCTTTTTCATGAGGCCTCCGAGCGGTCCGCCGACTCACGCGCTGAACTCCTCGCCGCTGCCGACCCGCAAGTGCGCGCGGAGGTCGAGGAGCTGCTGCAGGCGCATGACGATGCCTCGCCCTTTCTCGAGCACTCCGTATGGGAGCTCCTCGATGCGCACGAGGGCGAGCGCCTCGCCGGTTCGCTGATCGGGCCATATCGCGTCGTCAAGCAGCTCGGCCGTGGTGGCATGGGGACGGTCTTCCTCGCGGTGCGCGAGCATGCGGAGTTCACCCAGCGCGTGGCGATCAAGCTCGTGCGCGGCGGCGAGATGCTCGTCCAGCGCTTTCGCCAGGAACGCCAGATTCTGGCCTCGCTCGAACATCCGAACATCGCCCGTTTGCTCGACGGCGGCACGACCGTGGATGGCCTGCCGTATCTGGTGATGGAGTACGTCGACGGCACGCCGATCGACGAATACTGCCGCGCGCGCAACCTCTCCGTCGGCGAGAAACTCCGCCTCTTCCTGCAGCTCTGCGATGCGGTGCAACATGCGCATCGCGCGCTGGTGATTCATCGCGACATCAAGCCGGCGAACGTCCTCGTGACCGCGGATGGCATCCCGAAGCTGCTCGACTTCGGCATCGCCAAGCTCGCCTCGCCGGAGGCGCAGCTCGACATCGGCGGCACGCGCATCATGACCCCGCAATACGCCAGCCCCGAGCAACTCCTCGGCCGCGTCGTCACGACTGCGACCGACGTCTATTCGCTCGGCGTGCTGCTGTTCGAGCTGCTCACCGATCGCAAACCGTTCGTTGCCGGGACGCGCTTGCCGGACACCGAGCCGCCGCTGCCGAGCAGCGTCTCGAACGTGCGCGCGTTGCGCGGCGACGTCGATGACATCCTGCTCGCCGCGCTCGAAGTCGATCCCGCGCGGCGCTACGCGTCGGTCGAAAAATTTGCGGACGACGTGCGCCGCTATCTGAGCGGACATCCGATCGAGGCGCGGCGCGCGACGTTCGGCTATCGCACCGCGAAATTCGTGCGCCGCAATCTGCTCGCGGTCGCCGCCGGCGTCGCGATCGTAGTGGTGACTGCGATCGCATTTGCGGCGACGCTGCATCAGAAGCGCATCGCGGAACGGCGTTTCGACGAAGTGCGCTCGCTCGCGCACGCAGTCGTGTTCGAGCTGCACGACGCGATCGCGCCGCTGCCCGGCTCGACTCCCGCACGCGCGCTGCTGGTCCGCCGCGCGCTCGTGTATCTCGAGAAGATGTCGTCCGAGGCGGAGAACAATGCGGCGTTGCGGATCGAGCTGGCGGGTGCGTATCTCCGGATCGGCGACGTGCAGGGGCTCCCGTATCAAGCCAACCTCGGCGACACGGCAGGTGCGATGGAGAGCTATCGCAAGGCGCTGGCGATCGGGCAGGGTGTGCGCGAGGAACAGCCCGCGAACACAGAGGTGCTCACACTCGTCGCGCAGGCGCACGATCGCGTCGGATTTGTGCATCAGCGCGCATTGCGTTGGACCGAAGCGTTGACTCAGCACGAGGCGGCGCGCGCGATTCGCGAGAAGCTGCCGCACGACACGCGACGCGATCTTGCGCTGGCGCAGGGATGGACGGCGATCGGCGACTGCCGCTACATCGGCGGGAAGACCATCCCAAAGTCGCTCATGCGCGGTACCGCGGTCGAGGCGTACATGGCGGCGCTGGCGACGCTCCGCAACGTCCAGGTCACGCCCGAGTTGCGCCGCGACATCCTCCAGGAGATCGGCCGCGCCAATCAGCGTCTCGGCGGCTACTACTCCGGCGTCGCGCGCGATGGTGTGCGTGCGTTGCAGCATCACGAGGCGGCGCTGGCGGCGCTCGGCGAGCGTGCAGCGCTCGATCCTTCGGATGCGGTGGCGCGCCGCAACTACGCGGACCAGTTCGTGATGAAGGCGACCGCGCAGAGCCGCTTCGACCAGAACGAAGGCGCGCTCGAATCGACAGCGCGCGGGCTGGAGATGTTGAAGACGCTGGCGGCCGAGGATCCGGAGAACCGCGAGGCGCAGCACGATCTGGCCTTCGCGTATGGCGAGCGTGGCATCGCGTTCTTCAATCTGAAGCGCTATCGCGAGGCGGAGGAGGCGTTGCGGAAGGCTGTGGAGATTCGCGAGCGGCTCGTCGTTGCCGACCCCGACAATCAGGAAGACCGCCGCGACCTGCGCCGCATCAAAGTCCTGCTCTTCGAGGTCGAGCGGCAGCGATGAGTGTATCTCTGTGTCCTCCGTGTCCTATGTGGTGAAAAGCAACCACAGAGAGCACAGAGGCACAGAGGTAGAATCCCAGCGTCCCCGATGCCCATCCCGGCCCGTTACCTCTCCTCGTTTACCCGTTCCACGCTCGATCTCATCGGGACGCACGCGACGCGGTTCCGCGTCAGCGATCCGCTGTTCTTTCGCGGCGCGTACACGGCGAACATCACCGAGCACGAACGCCGCAAGTTCGCGCCGGTGATCGTGCTCGACGCGACGCGCGTGGCGTCGGCGCGCTGCACCTGCAATCCGACCATGCGGCCGAACGATCTCTGCCGGCATCTCGCCGTGCTCGTCGAGCAGATGGCGGCCGAGGATGGGGCGTTGCCGTCGGAGAAGTTCGAGCAGAGCGTGTGGCGCGCGATCGCGTTCGCATCGTTCAGCGAAGGGCGCGAGATGCAGCACGACGACGGCGATCCGCGCGAACAACTGCTGCGCCGCTACGTGCTGACCGAGCAGGAACAGGCGCTGTTGCGCAGAGGATCGGGCTCGGCGCGGCTGCTGTTCGAAGCGTCGGCCTGGTATCGCTGGAGCAAGTCGATGTTCCTGCGTCCTGCCGACGACGCGCGACTCGAGCTTGCTGGGGATGGCGTTTATCTAGCCTTCTCCCCTCGCGAGAGGGGAGAAGGTGGCCGAAGGCCGGATGAGGGGTCGCGCATTTCGCTTCCACCCGCGGCCGTCGAACACGTCATTCACGCCGCGCCGGAGCTCGTCACCTCGAGCGGCTTCGAGCTCGCGCCGAACGGCTTCACGCCCTCCTTGCGCATCGAGATCACGCGCGCACGCGCGTTGCGCTTCACGCCCGTGCTGCTCGCCAGCGGCGGCGCGGTGCTCGAGCGCGACGCGCTGCCGAAGTTCGGCAAGTTCTATCTCGCCGGCAATCGCTTCGCGTCGCCCGCGCCCGCGCCGCCGATGTTCGTCGAACAAAGCGCGAAGCCGCAGACGTCGCTCTTCGAAGTGCGCGCGAGCGCCGGTCTGCCGTACGACCGCGAGTCGGTGATCGAGGAAGACGAGGTCTTCGCATTCGTCGAGCGTCATCGCGACGAGCTGTCGTCGCTGCCGGAGATGCTCGCACCGGAAGCGGTGCGCAACGCGCGGCCGGTGCGGCTCGACGATGAAGTGATCTTCGACTTCGCGACGCCGCACAAAGACTTCCTCGAAGTCGGGATCACCTTCGGCGCGGGCGGCGAGACAATTGCCGCAGCGGAGATCGCGCGTGCGCGCCGCGAAGGGATTCGCGCGCTCATCCGCGGCAGCCTGTGGATCGACGTCACCGATCCGCAGTTCGCCTGGCTCGACGACGCGACCATCGGACCGGGCGGCCATGTCCTGGTCACGAAGCTCGAGCTGCTGCGCATCCGCGGCTCGCTGCGCGGCAAGGCCGTGTTTCGCGGCGATCCGGCGTGCGAGCGCATGTTCCGGCTCTTCGACGAGATTCAGACCGACTCGGACGCGCCGTCGCCGGCGTCGTTCGGCATCGATCTCTACGGCTATCAACAGACCGGCTATCAGTGGCTGTGGCTCCTGCGGCAGAACGGCTTCGGTGCGCTGCTCTGCGACGACATGGGCCTCGGCAAAACGCACCAGGCCATCGCGCTGATCCGCGCCGTCACGCATGTCGATTCGTCCCAAGCGGTGCTCGTCGTTTGTCCGACCTCGCTCATCGATCACTGGCGCGACAAGCTCGCGCGCTACATCCCCGAAGTGCCGGTGACGCTCACGACGTATGGGCTGGTCCGCTCGCGCTTCGAGCAATTCCGCGGTAAGCGCTTCGACCTGGTCGTGCTCGACGAGATGCAGACCATCAAGAACTCCGACACGGCCACGCATCATGCGTTGCGCGGCATCGAGAAGCGGATCGCCATCGGACTCACGGGCACGCCGATCGAGAACCACGAAGGCGAGTTGAAAGCGCTGCTCGATTTCGTCGTACCCGGATATCTGCCGAAGCACGTCGACGATCGCGCGACGCTGCAGCGCCTGGTGCGGCCGTTCGTGTTGCGCCGCACGAAAGCGCAGGTGCTGACGGAACTGCCACCGAAGATCGTCGACAAGCGTTTCTGCGAGCTCACCAGCGAACAGCGCACACTCTACCGGCGCGTGCTCGAGGCGCGTGCGAAGCCGTTACGCGCGCAGCTTCGCGCGGGCGGCCCCGTGTCGTACGTCCACATCTTCGCCGCGCTGAACTATCTCAAGCAGATCTGCAATCACCCCGCTTCAGCCGGCGCGGGCTTCGGCGGCGAGTGCACCTCCGGCAAATGGGAGATGTTCCTCCAGCTCCTCGACGAGTGCATGAGCAGCGGCCTGAAAGTGGTCGTGTTCAGCCAATACCTGCAGATGCTCGGCATCATCGAGGACCATCTTTACCGCCACGGCATCGGCTACGCCTCGATCAAAGGCGGCACGCGCGAGCGCGGTGCGGAGATCGCGCGCTTCCGCGACGATGCTGATTGCCGCGTCTTCACCGCGAGCCTGCGCGCCGGCGGCCTCGGCATCGACCTCACCAGCGCGTCGGTGGTCATTCACTACGATCGCTGGTGGAACCAGGCGCGCGAGGACCAGGCCACCGATCGCGTGCACAGGCTCGGTCAGAACAAAGGCGTCCAGGTCATCAAGTTGATCACGCGCAACACCATCGAAGAGAAGATCGACGCGCTCATCACAAGGAAGGGCTCGCTTGCGAGCGATCTCATCCGGCCAGACGATCCGACACTGGTAAAAACGTTCACCCGCGACGAGCTTGACGATATATTGAGTGAAGCGTGACGTAGCGCACAAGATGTCCTTGCAGCCCTTGTTTAGAGTACGCGAACCTTAAAGTTCCCAACGGCCCGTTCCGCTTCGGGCCGCAACAAATCGGAGGCCCAATGCGCAAGGTCCTGGTCGCGTTGTTTGCTTTTTTGGTCGCGTCGAGCGCCTTTGCCGGCACGATCTCGTCGCTCAGTCCGTCCTCGTTCAAGGTGAACAGCGGCGAGCACTTCATCACCGTGTTCGGCGTTGCTCCGGGCAACCTGATGATCATCGATGGCCCGTCGGGGCATTTCGAGCGCTCTGTCAACGCGACGTTTTCGGACCGCGTGGTCGGCTGGGTACCCGAAGCGGTCATCGCGAAATCCGGTACGTACACCGTGAAGGTGCGTAACGCGCAAGGGATCGAGACGAACTCGCTGACCTTCACGGTCAACGGCTTCAAGTTCTTCCCGCTCGCGATCCTCCTGCCCGACTTCCTGGTGGCGCAGCCGAAGTCTCGTGACGGCGGCTACGTCCACTTCGACGTGTTCGTCGCCGGCGGCGAAGATCCGGCCCCGAAGTGGAGCTGCGATCAGCGTTCCGGCGACTTCTTCAAGATGGGCGTGACGCGTGTGAATTGCGAGGCGTCGAACGCGTTCGGCGAGCGCGCCAGCGCTTCGTTCGACATCCTCGTCGCGGACCGCGTCGGTCCGGTCGTGACGGTCTCGAAAGACATCTCCGTTCCGGCGCGCTCGAATGAAGGCACGGTCGTCGACTACGAGCCGGGGCGCGCAATCGACGAGATCTGGGGCGAGATGCCGGTCGAGTGCTTGCCGCGTTCGGGCTCGAACTTCCGCATCGGCAGGCACACCGTCGTCTGCACCTCGGTCGACATCGATCTGAACATGGGATCGCGCTCGTTCCTCGTCGAAGTGACCTCCGACCGCCAGCTCGAGAAGCTCGTGCTGATCGTGCCGGAGAACCTGGAAGAGGCAGCGAAGGATCCGCGCGGCGCGGAGGTCTTCTACGAAGTCGACGTGAAGAACACGAAGGACCCGAACCCGACGCTGACCTGCCTGCCGAAGAGCGGCGAGGTCTTCCCGCTGGGTGTGACCGAGGTCGCGTGCGATGCGTATGACGCCGACGGCGCGTGGGGCATTGCGACGTTCAACGTGCTCGTGAAAGACGTTCACTCGCCGGATATCCGCTTCATCAAGGCATCGCCGAACCAGATCCTGAACGATGGCCGCATGTATCCGGTGACCATCAGTCACGAAGTCGTGGACGATCTCGATCTGCAGCCGACGTGCGGCATCATCGGCGTCAACGCGAACGAGAACATCTATCCGGGCGACCTCGATAAGGAGCCGGAGTACGACTTCGAGATCGTCAAGCCGATGGAACTCCTGCTGCGCGGCCAGTCGGTGCGCTCGCGCGTGTACAACGTGTGGGTCGGCTGCTTCGACTTCTTCGGCAACATCGGCCAGTCGTACGCGCAGGTGGTCGTGTCCAACACCCTCGGTGGACAGGGGACCCCGCAGGGCCGCCGCCGCGCGAGCGGCAAACCGTAAAACGCAAAATTTCGTTGTGTCGAAAGGGCCCGGCTGACGCCGGGCCTTTTCATTTCGGAGCGCCGGCGGCAGCGCGGGACGCCGGCGCTCCGCTATCTCACTTCAACGGCACGCGCAGATCGATCCCCGTCGCCCACGGCACGATGAGGAACATCAACACCGTGATCACGATCGCGGCGGCAATATCGAGCAGCAGCCCACTGCGTGCCATCGCCTTCACGCGAATGAGTCCCATCGCGTAGACGATCGTGTTCGGCGCCGTCGCCACCGGCAGCATGAATCCCGACGACGCGGCGAGCACCGCCGGGATCATCAGAAAGTACGGATGCACGCCGATCGATGTGGCCATCGCCGCGGCGATCGGCATCATCGCCGTCGCCGTGGCCACGTTCGACGCGACCTCGGACAGCAGCGTCACCACGATGCAGAGGACGATGATCATCAGCATCGGATGCCAATCGCCGACGAACGAGAGCCGCGCGCCGGCCCACTTCGAGAAGCCGCTGCTCTCCAGCGCATCGGCGAGTGCGAAGCCGCCGCCGAACAGGATCAGCACATCCCACGGAATGCGCTTGAACTCTTCCCACTCGAGCAGCCGTTTGCCCTCGCCCGCGGGAATGATGAATGCGAGCAGCGCCATCGTCACCGCCACCGTCGCGTCGTTGATCAGCTTCGCCTGCGGAAAGAGATTCGACCAGCCGGGGATGGTGATGGCGCCGAGGTTGATATCGGCGCGGAACATCCAGAGGGCGGCGGTGGCGACGCACAGCGCGAGCGTCATCTTCTCCGCGCGCGACATCGCGCTCGGACGATCGAGGCCCAGCGTCGCCAGCGGAACCGCGGCGCCCTTCGGCACGCGCGCGGTCGCGATCACGATCAGCCAGCACACCGGCACCAGCACGACCAGATAGGCGACGCCGTAGACCATCCATTCCGCGAACGAAACTGTTTTCGCCGTCGGAAAGAGCTCGCGCGCGGCGCCGAGAAAAATCAGATTCGTCGGCGTGCCGATCGGTGTGCCGATACCTCCGAGGGACGCCGCGTACGCGACGCCGAGCAAGGTCGCTTCCGCCGTGCGCGCTTCTTTCCCGAGTCCGCCCACGATTGCCACCGCGATCGGCGTCATCATCAATGTCGTCGCGGTGTTCGAGATCCACATCGACAGAAACGCGGTGACGAGGATGACGGCGAACACGATCCGCCGCGGCTCCGTCCCCACGCGGCTCAGCGCGAAGAACGCCAGTCTGCGATGCAGACCCCAGCGCTCGAACGTGGCCGCCACGAGGAAGCCGCCCATGAACAGGAACACCGCCGAGTTCGCGTAAGGCGCCGCGGTTTTCTCGGCGCTGTTGATCCCGGCGAGCGGAAATGCGATCAGCGGGATCAGCGCCGTGAGTCCCATCGGAATCGCTTCCGTCAGCCACAGCAGCGCCATCAGCAACCCGACCGCCGCGGTCACGCGCACCGCGTACGTAAATTCGCCGTCGAGCGGAATGAGCAGAATCAGCGCGGCGATGCCCACGCACACCGCGAGCTTCGAAAGTGAAATTGCGGATGGCACGGCTGAGGATGGTAACCGAGAGCGGTTCCTCGGGTTCCTCGGGGAAGAGTCTCTGAGACTCTGAGACTCTGAGACTCCCCTCCGAGGAACCCCGAGGAACCCCGAGGAACCCCGAGGAACCCGAGGAACCCCGAGGTAAGGAACTCCGAGGTACTCAATCCGGTTACCATCGCCGTGGTGCACAAGACCGAGAATCAGGCCGCGCGGGGACACATCCACCTCCGGGAAGGGATCGAGTCCTACCTCCGCTTCGCGCGCGGCCGCGTGTGGAGCGACGCGTCGCATCGCGACAAGTTGCATGCGCTCGCGACCGCCGTGCGGCGTCCCGCGCTCGACGCCATGCGCGAGAGCGAACGCCGGTACACCGAGCAGGATTCGAAGCGGCTGTACTACCTGTCCATGGAGTTCCTCATGGGCCGCGCCCTCGGCAATAACCTCACGAACCTCGGCATCTATGACGCGGCGCGCGCGGTGCTGTCGGAGCTGGGCGACGATCTCGAGGAGCTGCAGGCGCTCGAACACGATGCCGCGTTGGGCAACGGCGGTCTCGGACGACTGGCGGCATGTTTTCTCGACTCGCTGGCCACGCTCGATCTGCCCGGCTTCGGCTACGGCATCAATTACGAGTACGGCCTCTTCCGCCAGAGCTTCAAGAACGGCTATCAGCAGGAACAGCCGGATCACTGGATGGACGGCGGCTCGCCGTGGCTCATCGAGCGGCCTGATGAAGCGGTGTTGATCCCGGTCTACGGCAACATCGCGCACACGACATCCGCGGGCGGCGTCTACACGCCGACCTGGGTCGACTTCAAGTTCATCCTCGGCGTGCCGCATGACATGCCGATCGTCGGCTACGGCGGCCGCACCGTGAACGTGCTGCGGCTCTTCTCGGCGCGCGCGTCGGATCAGTTCGACATCGGTATCTTCAACTCGGGCGATTACATCCGCGCCGTGCACGAGAAGATCACGGGCGAGTCGATCTCGAAGGTGTTGTATCCGTCCGACGTCGTTGCCGCGGGCAAGGAGTTGCGCCTGCTGCAGGAGTACTTCCTCGTGGCGTGCTCGGTGCGCGACATCATCAATCGCCGCCGCCATGCGCACGAGTCGCTGCGCGATTTCTCGGCGAAGGTCGCCATTCAGATGAACGACACGCATCCCGCGCTCACCGTGGCGGAACTGATGCGCGTGTTCGTCGATGACGAACGGATGCCGTGGGAAGAAGCGTGGGCATTGACGGTGGGCACGTGCGGCTACACGAATCACACGCTGCTGCCCGAAGCGCTGGAGCGGTGGTCGGCGGAATTGCTCGCGCGCGTTCTGCCGCGGCATCTGCAGATCATTCAAGAGATCAACCGCAGGCTGCTCGCAGAAGTGGAGCGGCGTTTTCCGGGCGATATGCAGATGCAGCACAACGTGGCCATCGTCGCGGAAGGTGAAGTGCGCATGGCCAATCTCGCGATGGCCGGCAGTCACTCGGTCAACGGCGTCGCGGAACTGCACTCGAAGCTCGTGACGACGACGCTCGCACCCGATTTTTATCGCCTGCATTCCGAGCGCTTCAACAACAAGACGAATGGGGTGACGCCGCGGCGCTGGTTGCTGCACGCGAATCGTCCGCTGGCGACGCTCATCAATCGCACCATTGGGACAGGCTGGGAAACGGACCTCGACCGGTTACGCGAGCTCGAGTTGTTCGTCGACGATGCGGGGCTGTTGGAAAAGCTCGATGGCGTGAAGCGGCGCAACAAGGTCGCGCTGGCGCGTCTGACGAAAGACCTCACCGGCGTGCCGATCGATCCGCTGTCGATGTTCGACGTGCAGGTCAAGCGTATCCACGAGTACAAGCGGCAGTTGCTGAACGCGCTGCATGTGATCCATCGCTACTGGTCGATCGTCGAGGACGGCGTCATTCCGGTGCAGCCGCGCACGGTGATCTTTGCGGGTAAGGCGGCGCCGGGGTACTGGATCGCGAAGCTGATCATCAAGCTGATTCATTCGGTCGCGGAGGTCGTGAACGCCGACCCGCGCACGCGCGACCATCTGCGCGTCGTGTTTCTCCCCGACTATCGGGTGACGCTGGCCGAGGCGATCATGCCGGCCGCGGAGCTCTCGGAGCAGATCTCGACCGCGGGGAAGGAAGCGTCTGGCACAGGCAACATGAAGCTCGCGCTCAACGGGGCGCTCACCATCGGCACGCTCGACGGCGCCAACATCGAGATCCGCGACGAAGTGGGCGAGGACAACATCTTCATTTTCGGCCTGCGCGCGAATGAAGTGGCCGCGGAGCTCGCCCGCTACGATCCGCAGCGCTATCTGCACGAGTATCGCTGGATGAACCGCGCGGTCGATTCGATCGGCTCCGGCCATTTCTCGCGAGGCGACAAGGACATCTTCCGTCCGATCCTGGCCAAGCTGCTGTCGACGCGCGACGAATACGTGCACCTCGCCGACCTGGCCGAATACGTCGATCGCCAGAAGGACGTCGATGCCGTCTATCGCGACCGCAACGCGTGGAATCGCATGTCGCTGCTCAACATCGCGCGCATGGGCAAGTTCTCCGCGGACCGCACGGTCACCGAATACGCGCGCGACATCTGGAATTTGAAACCCGCCGTGATCGGGAACTTCGCGCATCGGCTGGAGTAGGGAACACTGGAGCGACGGGCTCTCAGCCCGTCGTATGTTTTGGCGGCCGACGGGCTCAGAGCCCGTCGCTCCGGATCGCTCTCAGATCTTCGCCGCCGCGGTCTTCGTCATCGGCGCCGGGTGTTCCGCGGCGACATCCAGCGTCTGAATGTTCTTCACGATGTCGCGGCTCTCGCGCGAGGCGATCACGTCCACGACGCCGCCAAGCAATCCCGGCGGATGCAGGATGAGCATGCCGATCTTGGCGACCTTCAGATCGTGCAGCATGATCGTCGACGGATCGAGAAACGACGGCGCCGCCGCGAGGATCTTCGCGAAGTCCCATGCTTCGTCGCGCACGATCACCAGCGCATCGGCGATGAGATCGATTTCACGTTTCATCAGTACGTCGTAGATGTCGGCCAGCACCGGCGACAGCGTGTTGATCTCGCCGACGACAGTGGCGGTCTGGCTCGCGAGCACCGCGTTGACGGTGTTGAAGTCGTGATGCAGCGACGGCAGTTTCAAGCCGGGCGCTACTTGTTCGGCGGCGATGCCGAGGTCGAGGTCGATGTGCGCGTTGACGCCGGCGAGCATGTGCTGCACGAGGATTGGCCCGGGCAGCAGCGCGCCGTCGAACGCCACACGCCAGCAGTGCGACACCGTCGGAAAATTCGCGGGATGGAAGTAGCCATTCAGCGCCTCGAAGTAACGACTGGCGAAGATCACGTCGAACCGCTCCATGCGCGGCCCATCGTCGAAAAGGCCTTTCGTGATGCCGTCGCGAATGGCGATGGTGATGCGTTTGTAGAGCGCCGCGAAGTACCCGAGCCGCGACTGGCCGGCGATGCTCCAATCGATGACTTCCTGAATCGCGGCGATGACAGCGTCGATGTTCGTGACGGGCGGGATGGGCGGCAGCGGTGACGGCATGACGGAAGTTTAGTGCGTCGGTACGTCGGTTCCTCGGGTTCCTCGGGGTTCCTCGGGTTCCTCGGGTCCCTCGGAGTACCTCCGCCGATGGGCGTTCCCCTCCGAGGAACCCGAGGAACCCGAGGAACCCGAGGAACCCGAGGTACCCGAGGAACTCCGAGGTACCGGTCTGGGCGGCGGGTTGGTAGCACCACTACCTTGACCTTCCACTGCTCGGAAGCTAGTCTGCGCGCCGTGACCACCGACGGCGACAGCACACAAACCTCCCGGATGCGGCTCCTCAACGCCGGGAAGGCGCTGTTCGCGAAAAACGGCTACGAGCAGACCTCGACCGCCGCCATCGCGCGCGAGTCGGGCAGCTCCGAGTCGCAGTTGATCCGCTACTTCGGCGGCAAGGCTGGCCTGCTCGAGGCGATCTTCAACGAGTCGTGGTCGTCGCTCAACGAGTACGTCCAGCAGCACGTCAGCGAGGCGGCGCACGGCCGCGACGCGATCATCCGCATCCTTTCGCTGATGATCCAGGCGTTCAGCCGCGATCACGACATCGCGTTCCTGTTTCTGTTCGAAGGACGGCGCATGCGCGGCGGCTCGCACGAGGTGTTGCTCTCGAAAGGGTTCGTGCAGTTCAGCCAGGTCGTGAACATGCTCATCGAGCGCGGCCGCGACGACGGCTCCTTCCGCACCGACGTCCACCCCGCCGTCCTCGGCTCCGCCATGCTGGGCGTGGCCGAAGGGATGCTCCGCGACCGCGTCCTCGCCGAGCGCCTGCGCCAGCCCGAGCCGTTCAACGACGACGAGATCCTCCGCACCTTCACCGCCATGGTGAATGGACTTGCCCCGCAGTCTTCATAATTTTCTTCCCCCTTTTTCGCGTACAATTCACGCGCTCTTTTTAACGGACGACTAAATACGCACTCGTTATCGAGGAGAGTTTTCATGCGCCTGCTCCGCGTCGCCGTTCTCCTGCTGTGCGCCTCCAACGTCCTCGCTTCCGCACCGACCGTCGAGTATGACGACTGCGACGCGGATTTCATCGCCTTCATCGGCTCCAGCGCGTACCAGTTCTCCCCCGGTCATGCCGGCGAGCTCGGCGCGGTCCGGCTCTTCGCCATCCTCTCGTATCAGCGCGCGGCGCACGAAGGGCGCTTCGCTCCCGCCCTCTGGCAGTTGCGCATCGACCGCGTTGCCGACGGCACTCGCGTGCTGACGCTGAACGGCCGCGCACACATCGGCCGCGAAGGCGCGGCGATGGCGGAGTACTGGTGGGACGGCCGCGATGAGCAGGGCGCGCTCGTTCCCGCGGGTGCTTATCGCTACACCTTTGTGGCGAGATACGCGGTTCCTCGGCGTCCCTCGGTTCCTCGGGTTCCTCGGGAGGTCAGCACGAACAGCCACCCGAGGAACCCCGAGGAACCCGAGGAACCGTCGTCATATGACGACGCGCGCAGCGCCGAAGAAGCGCTCGCCTCGAGCGACGAGGTCGTCGTCAATTACTCGCTCACTCCGGCGGCGTCGAACGAGCTGCGCATCAGCGCGAACGCCACGAGTTGCCAGGTGCAGCAGAACGCGCCGCTCGAAGCGGGCTTCGCGTACAACTTCTATTACGGCTCGACGCACGCGCACTCGAACTGGTCCGACGGCGGACATCCCACCGGCGCGTGCAACTCCGGCAACGCGTACGGCAGCGGGACATTCACGCCGGCTGCCGTCTACAACTACGCGCGCAACACCGCTGGCCTCGATTTCTGGGTGGTCAATGAGCACAACCATCTGATCCAGGACGCGATCGCCACGAACAACGCGCCGGTGACCGAGGCGAAGGTGAAGCAGCGGTATCAGGATGGACTGGCGGCGGCGAACGCGGCCACGGTGAGCGGCTCGTTCGTCGGCATGTACGGCATGGAATGGGGCGTGTCGACGAATGCCGATCAGGGCCACGTCACGCTGATTGAAACGCCGAAGCTGTTCGGTTGGGAAACGTGCTCGACGTGCAACGGTCCGAGCCCGGAATGCACGCCGGGCACGAACTGCTACTTCGA
Organism: Thermoanaerobaculia bacterium; assembly: GCA_035626775.1. Lineage (GTDB taxonomy): Bacteria > Acidobacteriota > Thermoanaerobaculia > Gp7-AA8 > Gp7-AA8 > QHVT01. Next base: position 47,720 of record DASPNA010000106.1, on the reverse strand, counting down.
TGTCTTCACGCCGAAGCGTTTCGGGTATCTGGCGCTCTACGCCGCCTCCGTCGCCAATCCCTCCAGCGCCGGCCCCCTCGGCATCTTCAATCATCCCGGCGCCGGTGAGTTCGACAACTTTGCGTTCAACGCAAACGCCGACAACGCCATGCAGGGGATCGCGGTGCGCAGCGGTCTCGCGTTTGCGACCCAGACCGATTGCGCGAACGCAAACGTCGGCGCGAGCGATTACTCGCAGCGCTGGAAGGAAGCGCTGAACAAAGGCTTCCACGTCGGCCCGGTCGCCGATCACGATTCGCACTGCAACAACTACGGCATGGCGCTGCCGACACGCACGGTGTATCTCGCGCCGTCGCTGACGAAGGCGTCGCTGCTCGCGGCGCATCGCGCGCGGCACTTCTTCGCGTCCGAGGATCCGAATGCGCAGCTCGTGTTCCGGACGGCGGATGGCACACGCGTGATGGGCGACATCTTCAACGCGCCCGGCGGCGTGACGCTCGTCGCGAACGTCTACGATCCGAACGGCGAGGCGGTGACCACGCTCGAGATCTGGCGTGGACAGATCGGCGGCGGCGTGCCCGCGTCGCCCTACCGCACCTACGCGAATCAATCGTCGGCTACGCTGATCGAACCGCTGACGTCGGGGACCTACTGGTACTACGTGCGCGCGGTCCAGGCGGACGGACACGACGTCTGGTCGTCGCCGATGTGGATCACCTATCAGGCGGGCGGCGGCGGCGATACGCAGGCGCCGGCGACGTCGATCACCGCGCCGCTCGCTGGCGCGACGGTGTCGTCGACGGTGAACGTCACCGCGAGCGCGACCGACAACGTCGGCGTCACGCGCGTCGAGTTCTGGCTCGATGGCGCGCTGCAGTCGACCGACACGACCTCGCCATACGCGTGGAGCTGGAACACGACCGGCGCGACGAACGGCGCGCATACGTTGCAGTCGAAAGCGTTCGATGCCGCGAACAACAGCGGCACGTCGGTGAGCGTCGGCATCACCGTGAGCAACGGCGGCGGTGGCGGCAGCAGCGCGGACGTGAGCGGCTGGAAGCTGACGCAGGCGAATGCCGCAGGCACGTACACGATTCCGGCGGGCACGGTCATTCCGGCCGAGGGATACCTGATCGTGGCGCGGCAGGCGGACAAGGCGGCGTTTCAGACCTACTGGGCGCGCACCCTCGCGGCGAATGTCGTCTTCCTCAACTCCGGCGGCGCGATGCCGGTGCTCAATGGCGATGAGACGATCACGCTCTCGAACGCGTCGAGCGTCGTCGTCGACGGTCCGAGTGGCGCGATGCCGGCGACAGCGGCGCGCACGATGCAGCGCACCGATCCGTGTACATCGGCATGGATCGCGCTCGTCGAGAGCTCGTCGAATCCGGGCAGCGGCGCGGGCGCGGGTTGCGCGGGCGGCGTGAAGCTCAACGAAGTGTCCGACGCGAGCGGCACCGGCAATTTCATCTACGAGTTCGTCGAGATCCACAACGATTCCGCCGCGGCGGGCGACACGCAGGCGCCGGCGACGTCGATCACGGCGCCGCCGAATGCGGCGACCGTATCGGCCACGGTGAACGTCACCGCGAGTGCATCGGACAACGTCGGCGTGACGAAGGTCGAATTCTGGCTCGATGGCGTGCTGCGGTCGACGGACACGGCGTCGCCGTACGCGTGGAGCTGGAACACGACCACGTCGACGAACGGCGCGCATTCACTCTTGTCGAAGGCGTACGACGCCGCGAACAACATCGGTACCTCGACGACCATCAATGTGACGGTGAGCAACGGAGTGCCGATCAACATCGGCGGCTACTCGATCGTGCAGGCGAATTCGTCGCTGACGTACACGATCCCGGCCGGCACGACGATCCCGTCGAAGGGTTACGTGATCATCGCGAGAAACGCGACGAAGGCGCAGTTCCAGACGTTCTGGGGTGTGACGCTCGCGGCGAACGTCGTGTTCATCAATTCCGCCGACACGATGCCGCAGATCAACGGCAGCGAGACGTACACGCTGCGCAACGCCTCCGCGACAACCATCGACGGCGCAACGGTCGCGATGGCCAGCGCGGGCGGCGAGAGCCTCAAGCGCCTCAACGGCTGCGGCGCCGCGAATCTCGCCGGCAGCTGGTCGCGCGTTGCCTCATCGACCGCGAACCCCGGCAGCGGCGCGCCCGTGCCATGCAACAAAGGCGCATTCATCAGCGAATTCTCCGACGCGCTCGGCACGGGCAATTTCATTTACGAGTTCGTGGAGCTGTACAACGACAAGTAGTACCTCGGGTACCTCGGAGTACCTCGGCGGAGCAGAGCCATAGCCCCTCCGAGGTACCCGAGGTACCCGAGGTACTCCGAGGTACTCGGTAAGCGTTACAATCACCGCCGGTCCAATACGGTATGTCCCGGCGGCTCGTCCTCGTCGCGGTATTGCTGTTTGCGTCGTTCGCGCATGCGCGCGATCGCGCGGTGCTGATCTATCCGAAAGAGCGCAGTTTCTTCCGGCGCGTGTTTTACACGTCGCATCAGCGCGCGATGCGCGAACGGCTGGCGAAGCGGTACGACCTGGAGGTGCACATGCAGGTCGCGACCGATGACGCGATCTTCGCCACCGACGTCGACGGCGCGAAGCTGCTCGTGCTCAGCGGCCATGGCGATCCGTTCTCGATGCATTTCGCGGGACGCAAGAGCCGCACGCTCGACGCCAGCGACCGCGCGCAACTGGCCGCATTCCTCGATCGCCTCGATCCGACGGCCACGATCGTCCTCCAGAGCTGTCACACCGGCCGTGGCTTTGCGCATCTCGTAAAGGAAGCGGCCGGACCGATGCGGCGTGTCATCGCCGCGAGCGGCGAAGTGCCGTGGAACGGGATGCAGATCACCTCCGTGGCGCCGTTCGATGCCACCATCCGCTGCAAAGACGGCAGCCGCCGCTTCGATTGCACGGTACGCTTGTACTGATGCAGACGCTCGTTCCGCTGTTCGGCCGTGTGGTCGCCACGATGCAGTCGGCGCGCGCGCGCATCGCCGAGCACGAGTATCCGGCAGGGCTGCACGCCGCCGCGCACATGCACGAGCATTCGTATCTCACGCTGATCGTCGACGGCTCTCTCACCGAGCGCTTCTCCCATCGCGCCGAGCGTTTCGGCCGTGGCGACGTGCAGTTCATGCGCGCCGGCGAAGTGCACAGCAATGAATACGAGATGCCCACGCGCTGCATGCATGTCGAAGTGGACGACGGCGCCTTCGTGACCGGCCCACTGCGCGATCCACGCAGCAGTTTCCTCGCCGCGATGATCCGCGACGAGTTTCAGCAGCGCGACGATCTCGCGCCGCTGGCGATCGACGGGTTGCTCTTCGCACTGCTCGCGCGCAGCGCGCGAAAGCGATTCGACGACGCGCCGCGATGGTTCGCGCGCGTGCGCGAAGCGGTGCACGCGTCGTTTCGTGAGAAGGTCACGCTCGACGAGCTGTCGCGCATCGCGGGCGTGCACGCCGCTCACGTCTGTCGCGAGTTCCACCGCCGCACCGGCCGCACGATCGGCGCGTACATCCGCGAGCTGCGCATCGCCCATGCTTGCCGGCTGCTCGATGGGTCATCAGCCTCACTCGCCGAGATCGCCCTCGAATGCGGTTTCGCGGACCAAAGCCACTTCGCCAGCGCATTCCGCCGGACGATGGGCATGACGCCAGGGCGGTATCGCGCGCGCTGAGAGACGACGGGAGGTCTCCGACGGCCGGGGCGGACGGCCCCGGACCCCATCGGTTGGCCTAGCCTCCGCGACAAAGCTTCGCAAGTATCGACAGAGTGTCGCGGAGGCTGGGCCAACCAATCGGGTCCGGGCCCGTTGGGCCCGGCCGCCGGAGGCCCCGGTCGGTCTCACAGTGCCACGCGCACACCGACTCCCAACGCAAGCGCGCGGGCGTACACGATCGCGGTGGCGGCGACGTCCTGTAGCGCTGTGCCGGTGCTGTCGAAAATCACGACCTCTTCATCGGATCTTCGCGTAATGCGACCAGCTACCACGTCGGCGAGTGTGCCGCGCACGTCGCGTTCCGTCATCGCGCGCGCGGCGATTGCGCCGCGCAGATCGCCGAATGATGCGCATTGCGCGAGGTCGTCGACGATCACTGTCGATGAGGCCATCAGCGCGGGCTCGAGCTCCTGCTTCTCGCTGCTGTCCGCGCCGACCGCGGCGATGAATGCGCCGGGCGGCGCGTCGCCGAGGAATGCGCGGCGTGAGGGAGTGCAGGTAACGATGATGTCGGCCGGAACGATTGAGTCGACGACGGTGCCGCCGCTATCGCGCGCGAGCGATTCCGCGCGTGGGCGGTCGACGTCGAACAGCAGCAACTCGCCGATGTCGCGCACGCGGCGGATGGACTCGATGCTGATTCGTCCCTGCAAGCCGCATCCGCAGATCAGCAGCGTGCGTGCATCGCGGCGCGCGAGATACTTCGTGGCCACGGCCGTCGCGGCGCCGGTGCGCAGGATGGTGATCGCGATCGAGTCGAGGATCGCCAGCGGACGGCCGTTCGTCGCATCCGCGAACATGACTACGCCCTGGATGCGCGGCAATCCGCGCGCGGGATTGTCGAAGAAGTTGCCGTTCACTTTCACCGCGAATGCCTTGTCGATCGCCGCGGCCTTCACGTGAAACGCTCCGCCGTCGACGTGCAGGGACAGCGACGCGGGGCCGATGGCGCGCGCACGGAACGCGTCCTCCACCGCGGCGATGCACTCGTCGATCGTCAGCAGCGCGCGCACGTCCTGCGCGGAGAGCACCAGCACTTCGCTCATGCGCGCACCCGCGATAGCTCATCGAACAGCGACGCCGCGGCGCGCATCGCGCTGCGCCAGTCGGCGAGGTCGAGGCTCTCGTTTTCCGCGTGCGCATTGCAGGGCGGGTCTTCGACGCCGAGGAGGAGGCAGGGGGCGTGGGGGAGGGCGTCCGCGAAGGTGCGGACGAAACCGATCGAGCCGCCGGAGCCGATCAGTACGGCGTCACGCCCATAGCCGCGCGCTAATGCGCGGCGCGCGGCGTCGAAGGCCGGACCTTCGGGATTCGTGCGCCACCAGGCAGGACCGCCGAGGATGCGGACGTTCACCTGCGCATGATGCGCTGTTTGCTCGGCGATGCGTTGCATCACGGCGCGGCCGACCTGCTCGTTGTCGAGGTTGGGGACGGTGCGGATGGAGAGACGCGCCCGTGCGGAATCGACGATCTGATTCGATGCTTCTGCGATCGGCCGCGCTTCGATCGCGGTGACGGTCAGCGCAGGCCGCAGCCACGTTTGCTCGAGCGGCGAGAAGCCGTCTTCGCACGAGAAGTCCACGCCGGGGAGCAGGCCGAAGTCTTTGCGGAGATCGGACTCGGTGTGGAGTGCGGCGGCCGCAGCCGCCGCTTTCGAAAGCGGCAGCTCTGCTGCCGCACTCCGTAGAAAGTCCAACGTGCCGAGATCGTTGATCAAGGCACACAAAATCTGAATCGGATCGGGCACCGCGCCGCCCCCGCGGCCGCTGTGCAGCGGACGCTCGAGCGTGCGCACCTCAACGTCAATGAGACAGTTGCCGCGCAGGCGATACGTGAGGGCGGGAACGCCCGTCGCGAAGTTCGGCGTGTCGCAGAGCGCGACAATGTCCGCCGCGATGCGGTCGGGATGCGCGGCGAAGAACGCGGCGAGGTGCGGCGACCCGATTTCTTCTTCGCCTTCGATGAGAAAACGGACGTTGCAAGGAGGCGCGTTCGCTTCGTCCATCCACGCCTTCGCGGCCGCGATCTGCGCGAGGATGCCGCCCTTGTCGTCGACCGCACCGCGTCCGTAGAGCCGCCCGTCGCGTTCGACCGGCTCGAACGGCGGCGAGAACCACTGGTCCGCGCGACCGGACGGCTGCACGTCGTGATGCCCGTACACGAGCAGCGTCGGCGCATCTTGCGACGCGATGAAATCGCCGCATGCGATCGGATGCGCATCGGGAACGGCGAGTACCGCCACGTTCGTCGCGCCCGCGTCGCGCAGGATCTGCGCGAACGCTTCCGCCGAATTCCGCACGTGCTCCGCGCGCGCAGGATCTGCGGAAACGCTCGGGATGCGAATGAGCGCTTCGAGCTGCTGCCGCGTCGCGGAAAGATTCGCATCGAGACGATCGAACACTTTGTCCACACAAGCACGATGCACCCGCATCTTCGCGCTTGTCTTGAACGCGAGTTGCACGCATTGCACGAGATTGACGTCACTTTTCTTCTAGCCACCGCGCGGCGCCGGAGCGATCCTGCGTCGCATGCATCCAACACTCGAACTGCTCCGCGATCTGATCGCTATCGACTCCGTGAATCCCGGCCTGGTCCCCGGCGCCGCCGGTGAGCGCGCCATCAGCGAGTTTCTCGCGACCGAACTGCGCCGCATCGGCGCGGACGTCGAGCTCACGGAGATCGCGCCCGGCCGCTGGAATGTCGTCGGCGTGATCGAAGGCAAAACGAAAGGCCGCACGCTGATGTTGTGCGGTCACAGCGACACGGTCGGCGTCGAAGGAATGGACGCGCCATTCACGCCGCGCATCGACGGCGATCGCATCTACGGCCGCGGCGCGCAGGACATGAAAGGCGGCTGCGCCTCCATCCTCGGCGCCGCACGCGCGATCGTTCAAGGCGGCGGACTCGAACGCGGTTCGCTCGTCCTCGCGTTCGTGGCGGACGAGGAGTACGTGAGCATCGGCGCGGAAGCGGTGGCGAAGCACTGGCAGGCCGACGGCGCGATCGTGTGTGAGCCGACCGACCTCATGATCGCCATCGGCCACAAAGGCTTCCAGTGGATCGAAGTCACAACGCACGGCCGGGCCGCGCATGGCAGCCGTCCCGATGAAGGGCGCGACGCGATCGTCGCGATGAGTCCGATCCTCGAAGGCATCCGCCAGCTCGAACAACGCTTCATCGCCGCGCCGCCGCACGCCCTCCTCGGCCGCCCGTCCGTGCACGCGTCGCTCATCAGCGGCGGCCGCGAGCTGAGCACGTATCCCGATCGCTGCACGCTGCAGATCGAGCGGCGCACGGTCGATGGGGAAGCGCACGACGTTGCGTTGCGCGAACTACGCGAGCTCGCCGGCGACGCGGACACGCGGCTTCTGTTCACCCGCGCGCCGTACCTCACACCGGACGACTCGAATCTACCGGAGTTGATCGAGCGCGCCATGCCCAACGCGCGGCGCGGCGCCATGACGTACTGGACCGACGCCGCGATCCTCGGCCACGCCGGAATCCCGACCGTCATCTTCGGACCGGGCGGCGCGGGACTGCACGGGATCGAAGAGTACGTGAAGGCTTCGGAAGTAATCGCGTGTCAACACGCGCTCGTGCGGGTGGCGGAAGTGTTTGGGACATAATCCCGTCCCGATGCGCTTCAAGAAAAGCCGCTTCGGCCCGCGCCTGGTCGCGGCCGCGCGCTCGGGACGGCATTATCGCGACGTTCACGTATTCGTCGGCGGCACGGGAGCCGTCGGCGGCGCCGCCGCGTTGCAGATGGTGGCGATGCTCGAAGAGATGATGTCGATCGCGCCGCCCACGTCGCCGGCCGACGTGCCGGTGTTGATCGTGACCGGCCGGAGCGACGACGAAGTGCATTCGTTCGAATCGCGCCTGAAACGATTCACGCGCACACGCTGGGGCGCCGGCACCGCGCCCCGGCATTTCGAGCATGGCTTCCTGTCGCCCGGCGGCGTATACGTCGCGGTCTCGAAGTTCGAGCTGAAGCCGATCCCCGGTTTGGAGATCGTCACCGACGCCGACGTGCATTCGCGCGCAGCCGCCGTCGATGAGTTCCTGCGCGTCGCCGGCGCCGATCGTTCGATGTCGCACGAAGAAATCGGCGCGGCGCTGATGCGTCATGTGCGTGCAGCGCGGCCGATCACGTCGTATTTGCAGGATCGCCTGGTACGGCTCCGGGACTACGGGCCGAAGCCATTCCGCTCCGTGCTGCTCGGATTTCCGTTGCCGAGTATCCTCGCGTATCAGACCGGCGGACTGGCCGTCGTCGCGAACGAGCTCGGCCTCGGCGAAGACTTCATCGCCTCGATCAAAGACGCGTTCGAGAACACGTTCTCCGACGATCTCGTCGCGGTCGATCAGGACTGGGGCGCGCGCGTGCTCGTCGCGCACACGACCGGCGTCGGCGGGATGTACGACGAAACGCCGGACGGCGAGACCTCGCTCCGCCTCGGCTTCGCGCACGCGGCGCGCGACGAGTTCCTCCGCTCCAAACATCACGAAGCCGTGCACCTCACGCACAAATACGCGCAGCGCGGAATCCTGATGCTCGTCACCGCCGCGGCAATCGGCATCGATGAAGTGCGCCTGCGCGAGCGCATCCCGCTGCACGGCGGCATCGTGCGCGCGTTGCGTGACGCGCCGCACGAGCTGTTTCGCGGCTCGCGCGAGCGGAAGCAGTTCATCCAGGTCTTCAAGCCGACCACGCTGAAGCTGACGGAAAACGCGAAACCGAAACCCTTGCACTTCAAACGCGGCGAGGAGCTCCGTCCCGAATATGCAATCCGCAGCGGCGAGAACGGTTTCTTCTCCGTGGCCAACGCCGACGCGCTCTATCGCGTCATGAAAGTGGCCTCGGTCAGCGAGCTCGGACACGTGCTCGCCACCGTTGGACTGCTCGGCGATGATCCGAACGTGCCGTGGTTCGCGGACGGCATCTGCTACTACACCGAGACCGCGAACGAGACGCAGGTCTTCGACTTTCTCTCACAGCCCGTGCTCCTCGGCGCGCAACTCAGCGGCATCGACCCGATGGCGTTGCAGGACCTCGGCTCCGCGAAACATCAGGCCGAGCTGCACACGCTCTCGCTGCTGATCCTCCTGCATCGCCTGCGCACGCTCGACGTCGAAGCGATCGAGGAGTATCCGGATACCTCGTTCAACGCGCGCAAGTTCTTTCTCGAGAACACGCACCCGCTCACGTTCCGCGATGTCGAGCAGTGGGACCTGGCCACGCTCGCGCGCGATCTGCACACGCTCGTCACCGCCGATCGTCCCGGACAACTGCTGCCGCTGCGGCCGCTCGTCGATCCGGGGCAGTTCGGCACGCGCGACCAGGCGCACATGGAAGTGTTGAAGCTCGTGCTCGACGCCGTGTTCGCGGTGACGTCGCTCGGCTCGCCGATCGTGATCGAGGACGGCAGCGGCAACGCGGTTGCCCGCACCGGATACTGGGTCGCAGCGCTCGGCGACATCGTGACCGACGACGATTCACTGCAGCGCCTGTTCAACGACTCGTTCACGAAAGCGAAGCCGGCCTGCACGCTCGACGAGTATCAGAGCTTTCAGATGGCGGTGAACGGCTTCATCGATCTGCGCCCGCACGCGATCGTCTCGAGCGCCAAGGCCGCGGCCGACATCACGGCGGGCTCGATCACGACGCATCGCGATGAAAGCTCGTTTGCGCAACGGCTCGTATCGCTCGAACCGTATTCGTTCTTTGCTACCTGCGGCCTCGTCGCGGTGATGTACCGGCTGCGCACGCTCGGGCGGATGCTGTCGCAGGCGCGCACCGATCTCGGCACGATGCAGGACTGGATGTGGACGATGCTGCGCGACGCGCGCGGACACACGTTCGTCGTCCCGGGCGTGGTCGAAGCGCTGCGCATGATCGCGGAAGGACAGGAGAAGACCACCGGCACGGAATGGCTGGACGGGATCTGGGGCTACGAGCGGCGCATGCCGAAGCTGCGTGTCGATGAGATCGTGGCGGAGGTCGAGCGGGGACGCACTTGAAAGTGCTCGCGGCCGCGTTGCTGTTCACGCTGCCCGCATTTGCGGAGCGCCGCGGAGCGGTTGCGTTTCACTACGGCCCCGCGTTAACGCGCGAGCAACTGGACTTCTTCGGCCGCTTCGACGTGCTGGTCACGCACGAACCGCTGCCGAAGAAACAGATTGACGAGTTGCATCGCCGAGGGACGAAGCTCGCGCTGTACGAATGGGCGGTGGCGTTCTATCGCACGCGGCGTACACGATGGGATCGATCCGCGCCGGTGCTGAATCGGCGGCCGTTGCGCGGTGGTGTGGGCGCGCCCGATGCCGACGCGTTCTATTACGACCCGGCCATTCCCGGACGCGCGCGGGCGCTCGCCGCGAAGCTGCGTGCAGTCAACTACGACGGTGTCTTTTTCGATACGACCACGGAAGGTAGCGTGCATCCGGACGCGCTGACGGTCTATCGAAAGAGACATCCCGATTTGCCGTACGACGTCGCGTACGCGACCTTTCTGCGCGAGTTGCGCAAGCTCTTGGGTGTGATCATCACCAATCAGGGTTATCGCGCGGCGGAGCACTACCTGCCATACGTCGACTACGACGTCACGGAGAGTCTGCTCATGCGCCCGCGCGAGGAGATCGACGCGGTGATGCGGCAATGGATTCTGCCGCACCGCAACGTGCGCTTCATTCATCTCAACTACGCGGAGCCCGGCGACGATGAGGCGATCGCGCGGATGATCGGCATTGCGCGCGAGTACGGACACGAGGCGTATGTCGGGTATCACGACGTGACCAGGACCGCGTTCCACCAGGGGTACTTTGAACCGAGGTAGCCTTCTCCCCTCTGCGGAGAGGAGAAGGCTACTCAATGACCATGCACTTCCGTGAAGTCACGCGTGCCGATCGGGATCGGGTCATCGCGTTGCGCGAGCTTTGCTTCCCGGGCCTCGATCCCGAGAAGAGCGATCCGCGATTCTGGGAGTGGCAACACATCCGCTCGCGCGCGTTTGTCGGCGAGGAAGACGGCCAGTTGCTCACTCATCTCTTGATGCTGGAGTGGCAGGGCAATGTCCTTGGAATCGAAGCCATGACGTCGCCTGCCGCGCGCGGACGCGGTGCATTTACCGGCGTGATGCGTCACATGCTCGACAATCGCGGCGACGCCGTGGCTATCGCGTTTCAGATTCGCGCCGCCGTCGCCGGAACGCTCGTGCGCACGGGGTGGGGGCTGGCGGCGCGCGTCCCGGTGCTCGTGCGTCCCGTGCCGCTTCTGAAACGCAAACGTGCGGTATTCCGCACTTTGACACGCGATGACGCGCGTTGGATGAGCAATATCGCGCGCAATGAGCGCGATCTGACCTGGCGGCTGTTCGACTGCCCGGTGTGGCAGTACCGCGTCACCAGCATCGAGAATGAGGCGTATCTCGCCGCGCGCAAGACCACGCTGAAAGGCTTCGACACGTACGCGATCGTCGATCTCGCGTTCCGCGACAAGCGCGCCGCGAAGGCGTTGCTGCGCGATGCGTTGGCCGAGGCGAAGGAGCAGCGGTGCAGGCTCGTGGCGGCGCTGGTGTCGCGCGACCATCCCGCGTTCTGGCTTCTGGTGCGCAGCGGCTTCCTGCCCGCGCCGTATCACTTCCGCTTCCTCACCCATCCGCCCGAGCACGCGAAGCGGCGCTGGCCGCTGATGTGGGCCGACACCGATCACCTCTGATGCACGTCGTCTTCGTTTTCGCGCATCAGGATGACGAGATCGCGTTCGTCTCGCGCATCCGTTACTCGGTTGCTCGCGGCGATCGCGTGTCGTGCGTCTGCCTGACCGACGGCGCGCTCGAAGTGGATGCGTCGATTCGCGACGCCGAATCGAATCGAGTGCTGGCGAAGCTCGGCGTTTCCCCCCTGATCGTCGACGAGCACCGCATCGCCGACGGCGCGTTGCCCGAGCACATGGATCGCGCGCTCGCGTTTCTCGAGCGCGTTGCGGTGGAAGCCGACGAGGTCGTCACGCTCGCTTGGGAGGGTGGGCATGTCGATCACGATGCGGCCCATCTCGTCGCGGTTGTGTTCGCGCGCCGCCATCGCATTCGCTGCCTGGAGATGCCGCTGTATAACGGCGAGCGGATGCGCGGTCCGTTTTTTCGCGTGTTCAATCCGGTCGGCGATGGCTGGACTGCACGAACACTCTCGCGGCGCGAGCACATCGCCAACGTGCTGCTCGCGCGTTTCTATCGCTCGCAACGCCGCTCGTGGCTCGGACTCATGCCGCTGATGCTGCTCACGCGTCCGCGCGAGCTCACTCGCGTCGCCGATCTCGCGCGCGCGGCGGCTCCGCCTCACGAAGGTCCGCTGTTGTACGAGCGTCGATTCCACTACGCGCCGGAACGCTTCGCGGCTCACGCGGCGCGATTTCTTCAGCGGCAAGCGTCCCCTGATTGATCGGCTCGCGCGGCACCGCTTCGAGGTCGAGCTGCGCGGCCGCGAGGAGAAGCTGCACGCCGACCATGATCATCAGCGCCGGCAACACCACGGTGCCCGTCGGCGCGGCGAGCGCCTGCGACGTGTACCAGATCCAGTTCCATGAGCCGAACGTCAGGCCGGCAATGAACACGGGCAGGCCGACGGCGATGTTCAGCGACGCGAGATTGAAGTCGTACACGAAGTTCTTCAGCATCACGCGCCGCACCAGCGACCAGAGCAGCCGCGCCGGAAACTGCCGCAGCACGCGCGGAATGGAAAGGCTGGACCTTTCGCCCGCGTACCGCGCCGGCATCGGGATCTCTTTCACCACCGCGCCGATGAGATAGAGGTGGCTGAGCATCGAGATCTCGAAGAAATACGTGCGATCGATTTTCTGCAGCGGCAGTTGTGAGAGCACGTCCGAGCGAATGGCGAGGAAGCCGTTGGTCGGATCGAACGAGCGCCAGTAGCCGGTTGCGGCCTTGGCGAGGAAACTCAGCGCCACGTTGCCGATGCGCCGCGTCAGCGGCATCGCGCGCACGGCCTCGAAGTCGCGGAAGCGATTGCCCTTCGTGTAGTCGGCCTCGCCGCGAACCAGCGGTGCGATCAACTGCGGCACGAGCCACAGCGGCATCTGTCCATCCGCATCGATCTTCACCACGATGTCCGCGCCCGATTCGAGCGCCAGGCGGAAGCCGGTCACCATCGCGCCGCCGACGCCGCGGTTCTCCTGCTGCACCACCGTGATTCTGCCATCGAGCTCCGCGTAGCGCTTCGCGATCGAGCCGGTCTCGTCGCGTGAACCGTCGTCGACGACGATGATCGTGGTGAACAGCGGCGGCAGCGAGCGCAGCACCGACGCGATCTCGCGCTCGACGTTGTACGCCGGCAACACGGCCGCGACGTGCACGTCGCTCATGCGCCGCATCACCACGCTCACGAACGACCTCTTTCCGCGGTGATCTCGTAGATGCGCACGTTTTCATCATCGAGCCACACGCGGATGTTGCGGTGTGTCATTGCGTACACCGTGCACCACGTCTGCAGCCGCTCTTCGACGGCCGCGCGGCCGAAGCGTTTCGACCAGTTGTCGATCTCGAAGCGATGCGGATTCTTCTCGACCGCGATGAAGACGTGCGGCGTCGGCACCCGCAGCTTCTCCTCGGTCGGATCGAACTGCTCGACGAAGTCGGAGGCGTTGAGATGGAAGCCGCGGCCGAGGACCATCGGGTACTCCTGGCCGTAGCTGACGAGCGTCCACGTGAACGGCTCCAGCCGCTGCGAGATGCGCAGGACGGCGTACGTGGTCGTGCCGTAGCCCGAGTAATCGAGAAGGCGTGCTCTCATCGCGGATGCCGTGATGTTCGGTATTGTCGCGCACCATGCGGCGAGGGCCAGGATCGGCAATACCGCACGCGCGCGTTGCGGCAGACGCAAAGCGAGCGCGGCGATGACAGTGCCGATGAGCACGGCCACACTCATCGAGAGCCACGAGGCGTTGCGCCGCACTTCGATGAGCTCCGGAATGTTCAGGACCGGCGCGGCATGCGCGAGCACGAAAAGGATCGTGCCGACAGCGATCCAGATCGCGTGTGGCTCGCGCGTGCGGATGGCGAGAATCGCGAGCAACACGGCCACGATGCTGATCGCGATCAGCGTCGGCGTCAGCATCATGTACGCCTTCTCGTCGTCTGCCGCGCGCAGGAACGGGAAGTAGTAGCGCGCGGTGTTCTCGACGTTCGGGCCTCCGGCCCGCTGCTTGTGGACGAGGAAGCCGAACATCCACGTCGAGCCGATCACGATGCCGATCGCGCCCGCACCAGCGCCGCGCAAGATGTCGCGCAGTTTTGCGCTGCGCGTAACGAGCACGGCGATCGCCGCGGCCGCGCAGAGCGCGACGAGCGGCACGACCACGCCGGAGTGCACGGCGGCGATGGCTGCGGTACAGGCGATGAATCCGGCCAGGCGCCGCGGAGCGCCGGCGTCCTCGCCGGCTGGCCCGGCGGCGTCTCGCCGCTCCTCGGGGCCGCGCCGCGGGACGCCGCCGAACCAGCCGCCGGGACGGCGGCGTTCCGCTTTCAGCCAGTCGAGCAGAAACAGCGCCGCGGGGAGCAGCAACACCATCGCGAGCTCCTGCGGCAATGTCGACGTCTGCCGCTGGAACACGGTCAGCAGCACGTCGAACTCGCCGGCCGTCGTGGTCAGGTCGTCGTACGACTGCCCGAGGAGTGCGCGTGCGGTTTCGGGATTGCGAGCGGCAACGCTGCCGCCCAGCGCAAAGTACTGGCTCGCACCGCCGATCATCGTAGCGAAGATCACGCCCGCGATCAGCGCCGCCGCGTTGCTGCGCGTGATGCGGCGCGCGGTGTCGGCCACCCCCAGCGTCATCAGCACGCCGCTGAATGCGCCGAAGAAATTCATGAGCAGGATCGGATCGACGTTCGTCAATCGCTCGATCGCCAGCAGCAGAAAGTGCATGCCGTGCGGATACGGACCCCACGCGGGATCGAGCTGTTTTCCCTCGTCGAGAAGGCGCATCACGTACAGGTGCGCGTACGTATCGGAGAACCCCAGGTTGGCGGTGGCAAACGGCCGGAAGAAGCGGACGATGGCCGCGGCAATCGCGGCAATCCCAAGCGCGATCACGGCACCGTTTCGGAGTGCAGCGGCAAAGCCGCCGCTTTGAAAGCGGAAGCTGTGCTTCCGCACTCCATAGCCCCCATCCAGCACGTGCAGGCCGAACAGCACCATCGCGCGATACGAATCGCGAAGCCACGCCAGCGGACGCACTCCCGCGGCGCGCGCGCGGCCAAACACGATCACCGCTGCGATCAGCACGAGATAGCTGAGCGTGCCCGCGATGTTGAGCAGCGTGAGGAGCTGCCCGGCGAGCGTCAGCAGCGTGATCCCGGCGCCGAGGTTCCACCAGAACCATTCCATGCGCGAGAGGTGGGTGGGACGCGGCCACGCCAGCGCCGGCACCACCACGAACAACACTACCAGCGCGATGGCAATGCGCAGGATGGTGTCGATCGCGTAGAGCGTGTACATGTCAGTAGGCCGCGTAATACGAGTAGTCGAGATCCTGCAGAACGCGCCGCGCCGCGCGCGCGGCGAAGATGCTCAGGACGATTGCGCCGGCCACGAGTCCGGCCACCGCGCACCAGTAGGCGATCGAGCGGCTGCAGATGAAGCCGACGATGACGTTCGTGACCAGCGCGATCAGCACCGCGCGCACCGCGTCGTCGATGCGCGACAGCGTGAGCAGGAGCAGCAGATTGCGCACGGCGAACATGAAGAAAACGTAGCCGATCGCCGCGGCGACGAACACGCGCATCGTGACCGCGGCGGTGAGCGCTTCCTGGAAGCGGGCATTCGGTACTCCGCGCAGTGCCTGCACGAGCCACCACGCCAGCGCCAGTCCGATGAGCGCGCTCAGCGCGAGTTGCCAGGTGCGGCGCCGGTGCGCCTTCAGTTGCCGCTGCACGAACATGTCCGCGCGCAGCGCTTCTTTCTCGTGCGGGATCAGCTTCTCGGAAAAGCGCTCGATCGCGTACTGCACGACGCCGCCCATCACGATCACCACCACGAGCGCGAGGTCCATCGCCAGCTCGTAGCGCACGTTCAGCCAAAAGCCGTACGGCGGAAAGTCTTCGCGGCCGACCGGAGTCGTCCACGCGATCACGCGATCGGCGAAGAGGAACGCGTTGAACAGCAGCCCGTAGACGAAGTAGCGCGATGTGCTGAAGACCAGCACCGCGAGCCGCGGCGGATTCACCGGCTCGGCGTTGCCGCGTTTCCTGGCCATGCGCCGCAGGAAGAAGCGTGCGGTGACCAGGCTCAGCGCGTCGGCGAACACGACGCCGATCATGTTCGCCACGATCGGCGCGGCGCCGAGATTGGCAGCAGCGATGACGACGGCGAGCGAGGCCGCGGTGATGACCGCGAGCAACTCCGTGCGGCGCACGAGATACAACAGCGCCCACGCCAGCCACAGCACGGTCAGGCCGGCGTAGAACGCGGCGGCGATGAACGCCATCGGCCACGGCAACATGCGGAACGCGAGGTTGAGCAGCAGGGCCGGAGCAATCAACGCCAGGGTCGCTCGCAATGCGAGCGCGAAGCCTCTCCACGCCGTCCAGCGTGCGAGCCCTTCCTCCTCCTGATAGATGTAGAACAGGCCGCGCCGCACGATGGCCTGCGCGAAGCCGCCCGCGGCGATGTAGCTGGCGATGAAGCCGAGCGCAATGGCGCTGCCTTGCGCGAGCTCGAGGTCGAGCGCGCCCCAGATGCCGTAGCCCCACAGCAGCATCGCCGCGGCCTGCAGCGCCATCGGCAGCGCGAATGCGATACCCGCGAAGTAACGTCGCAAAAATCGCAGCGCGGGGATCTGCCGCTTGCGCGGATCGTCGCCCTCGAACTCGAAGCCGTAAACGCCCTCGCGAAACCGCCGCTCGATCGCGTGCGCGAGCTCGAACAGATCGCGCACGCCGTAGCCGCTGCGCGCATCGTGATCGCGCATGCCGATTACCTCGAGCTGCGCGGCGATTTCCCACGCGTCCTTCGGCATGCCGATGGTGTCGATGACTCTCTTTCCGAGCTCGTCGAGCGCCGGCGCCGCTGCCTCCGCGCTCATGCCGCCGCCTCGGGTCTACCGAGTCTCCGATACAGATCGAGGTATTGCGCGATGCTGCCGTCGAGGCGGAACTCTTCGAGCACGCGCGCGCGTGCGCGCCGGCCGAGTCGCGCGCGCAAGGCGGGATCGTCGAGGAGCTGGCGGACGGCGTTGGCGAAGCCTTCGACGTCGCGTGGCCGCACGAGCACGCCGCACTCTTCGACCGCTTCGCCGACGCCGCCGACGTCGCTCGCGACCACCGCTCGCTCGCACGACATCGCCTCGATCACGGAGAAAGGGAACGCCTCCGAAATGCTCGTCAGCAGGACAACGTCCGCATCGCGATAGGCGGCGACGACGTCGTCGGCGAGCGCGCCCATCGTGACCGCGTCCTCGAGCCGCAGCGCCGCGCGAAGTGCGATGCACTTCGCGTAATACTCGCGATCGGCGACGCTGCCGAAGATCGTGAAACGCACGTCGCGATGCGTTTCGCGCACGCGTGCGGCAACGCGCAGGAACGTCTCGACGTCCTTGAGCGGATCGATGCGCGCGGTGGCAACGACATGCAATGCCATCTGGAGCGTCCCTCCAGAAGTACCAGGCGCAAACGTCTCCGGATCGACGCCGTTGTAGATCACGCGAATCTTGTGTTGCGGCGTTCCGTGCGCGAGCTCCCAACGCGTGTTGTAGTGGCAGACCGGCGCGACCACGTCGGCGAAGTGATAGTTCGCGCGGACGACCGACGTGATGAGGTTGAGCAGGAACTGCTTGCAGAAGAAGAGACGCTTGAAGCGGGAGAGAAAGAGATTCTGCTCCCGCAGATACACGCCGTGTTCGGTGACGATCATCGGTGTGCCGCGCCGCACCTTCGCGGTGATGCAGGGGATGCCGCAGAACGCCGCCGCGGTCGTGTGCGTCACGCTGACTTCGGGCACGCGCACCGTGAGCACGATCAGGAAGCGATAGAGCCAGCGCAGGCATTCGGTGAGGTCGAACAGCGATGGCATCTGATGTTCGCGCGCGCGCGCCGGCAGTGTCGACGCTGAGCGCGTCGCGAACGTTTTCATCGTCTCCGTGAACGCGGTCCACACAGGCCGCGACTTCATCGTGACGCTGTAGTCGTAGCGCGCGAAGTAGTCCTCGAGCTGCACGAGCAAACGCCCGAACGCAGCGGGATCGGAGGTGCTGTTCACCATTTCGAGAAAGGGGCGAAAGATCGGGAGGAACGCGCGCTCGACGTCGTCATCGGTGGTGCGGCGTTTCTGTTCGTACAAGCCCGCGAACGTCCCGCTGATGTCGAACTCCGACGGCTCTTCCGTTCCCCAGAGCGGCACGTTGATGATGCCGCGCACGTTCACGGGCGGATCGAAGCGCGCCTCCATGTGCGGATTCATCATGATCGCCAGCAGCGTGTAGCCGACGTCCGGCGTGTTGCGCAGCAGCGCGTCGCACCACGTGCTGACGCCGCCGGAGACGTAGGGGTAGGTGCCTTCGGTCGTCATGAGCACATGGAGCGGAAGGGACGAGCTCACCGGGAGCCTCCGGCGGCTGGGGCCGACGGCCCCAGACCCCATGGGTTGGCCCAGCCTCCGCGACACTGTGCTCCAAGTAACGACGCTGTGTCGCGGAGGCTAGGCCAACCAACGGGGTCCGGGGCCGGTGGCCCCGGCCGCCGGAGGCCCCCGGTCACTTCGTCCTCCCGCTCGCGCGCTCAACGATCTTCTGGTACTTCCACAGCTCGACGCGGGCGGCGAGGAGATCGCTTTCGCGGCGGGCGCGATCGGCGGCGGCGTCGGCGACGTCGTTCTCGGGACGCACCCCCGCGGCCACGAGGCGCACGATCGACTCTTCGCGTCTGCGTGCGACGTCCACCATCTCCGCGAGCAGCCCGATGCGCTTTTCGAGTGACGCGATGCCGAGCCACAACGTCGACGTTTGCCGGCGAATCGCGTCAGTGGTCGTGCGGCGTTCGAAACCTGCCTGCTCGGCCTGCAAGCGCGCCTCGGCGACGCGGCGTGCGGTGGAACCGTTGAACATCGGCAGCGCGATGCTGAAGCGGATGCCGAACAAACCGTAACCGCCTTCATCGCCGACGTTGCTGAACGATGTGACGCCGCCAAACGCGGACATCATCACCTGCGGCTTGCGCGCCGCTTCCGCTTCTTCGAGCGACAGCTTCGCGCGCTCGAACATCATCGTGGCGCGTGCGACGCCTCGATCGGCGCCGATGAGCGGCTCCGGATTCGCGGCCAGGACGAGCGCGCGAGACTCCGGCGCGGACTCGAGGTCGAGCACGATCTCGAGCGGCTCGCCGGACGTGTCGCCCATCAGCTGCCGCACGTGCGTTTCCGCTTCGAGGCGTTGCAGCTCGAGGTCGAGGAGCTGCGACTCCGCGACGATGGCCTCGTCCTGCAAGCGCGACGCGCCGACGGTGGAGATCTCCTGCATCTCCAGCATCTGTTTCGCGCGGTCGCGCATCTGCATGGCGCGCTCGAGACCGGCGTTGAGAATGCGCAGGCGTTCCTGCGCCGCGTACAGGCGGCCGACCGCGTCGAGCGTTTCGCGGAACAGGTTGTCGGACACTTCGCGGATGCGCTGGCGGAACGATTGCGCGTCGAGGCGCGCCACGCGCAGTTGCTTCTCGCGTACGCCGCCGTCGATCAGCGGATAGTCGACCGAGAGCAGCGAGGTGAGGGCGTCGTAGCGGAAGACGTTGCGCGCGAGGAAGTCGACGCTGTTCGCGGTCGTCGCGGAGGTCTCGATGCGCAGGATCGGAAAATCGATGCGCGCCGGAGGCGCGTCGAGAAGCTCGGCCGCGGCGATGGCGTCGCGCGAGACATCATGCGATTCCTCCGCGCGCGCGAGCACCTGCTCGAACGACAGCTTCGTCACCGCGCCTGCGTCCGCGGCGAGGAAGGCGCCGAGCGCCGCGGCCAGCAGCGAGCGGCAGATCATGGAATGGTGATGATGGCCGGCGTTCCCGGTTGCAGCATCCGGTCGTGATTGGGGATGTTGACGATGATGGCCGCGCCGGTATCGGCGCCCGGCTGGATCACGCGCGCGATCGGCTCGCGGAAGCGGCGCGATGGAATGGTGAGGAGTTTCACCTCGACGACCTGGCCTGCCTTCACGTAACGCAGCAACTCGGGTGCGATGCTGGCCTGCACGCGCGCGCTCGCGGAATCGACGATCTCCGCGATCGCGTCGCGCGTGTACACGTCGCTGCCCGATTTCACGCGCAGGCGCATCACCATGCCCGATTCGGGGGCTTTGATCTGGAGGAGCGAATGACGATGCTCGGCGACGGCGAGATCTGCCTGCGCGCGCTCGAGGTCCGCAACGACGGGCTGAGAGCCCGTCGTTCCAGATGGCTGTCGGCGTTCCTTTTCCGCGTTCAGATCGCGGCGCGCCGCGGTGAGCTCGATCTCCGCGTTCTCCAGCTCCTGCTTCGAGATGTCGCGATCCCTGAACAGACGCTGCATCCGCTCGAGCTTGCGCTCCTTCTGCGCGACGATCTCCTCCGCCATCTGGAGCGACGGGCTCTCAGCCCGTCGATTTTTTTTCATACCGACGGGCTGAGAGCCCGTCGCTCCAGATGTTTGCAAGCGCGTCAGGGCCGATCGCGCGTAAACCAGATCGCGTGCGACCACCGGATTCGTGAGCGTGACCATGACATCGCCCGCCCGTACCGCCACTCCCTCGGTGACGCGCACTTCGGAGACGCGCCCTTCGATCGGCGCCACGACCTGCACGGAGTCGAACGGCGCGATCGCGGCCTTCAGATCGGTGCGCGGCGGAGCGGCGGCCGCGCCGGGCTCGTTCTCGCGGCAGGCGAACGCCAAAACGGTCGTGACCGTCATCGCGAGGGCAAACCCGGCACGCGCTCTCGTATCTCTCTCCTGAAGGGCTAGTATCTTGCAGCCGCGACTGCAAAGCACGAGCCTTTTGAATGAGCAGCAGTAGACCGAAACGATCGATGGAGCGTCAAGTCGCGGCGGGGTTGGTGATCGTGGCGTTGCTCGCGGCGCTCGCCGCAGTCGGCGTCGGCGCGTGGCTGCCGGGCAGAAGCGAGCGCGACGATGGTGGGACGGCGATCGTCGACGCCTTGGCCGAGAATGTCCAAAAAGAGACATTTGCGGCGTCAACGCTCCAGACCTTCGTTGACGCCGGCGTCATCCATTCGGCCACGTTGTACGGTCCGAACGGCGGCGTGATCGCCACGAGCGGCACCGCCGTACCCGAAGCGGAACAGATCATCCGCTCGCTCCCGAATGGCGGCTCGCTCTCCGTGCAGCCGCGCGTGCAAACGGAAGCGGCCGCGAGGCGCGAACTGCTCAAAACCGCCACGCTCGCCGCTGCCTCGGCCGTCGTTCTCGCGCTCCTGGCATCACTGCTCATGTCGCGCCTCATCGAACGCCGCGTCGAACGGCTGCGCACGCGCGTCGAAGAGTCGATGCGCGAC
Source organism: Thermoanaerobaculia bacterium (assembly GCA_035626775.1). Taxonomy (GTDB): domain Bacteria; phylum Acidobacteriota; class Thermoanaerobaculia; order Gp7-AA8; family Gp7-AA8; genus QHVT01. The sequence goes on along the minus strand of DASPNA010000106.1, from coordinate 26,425 downwards.
CAGACCTACGCGACGCGGCTGCCGGGGGAATCGGGTGCGCTGCAGCCGCTCGCGGCGGGCGTGAATCTGTTGCTCGATCACATGCAGCAGCGCGACGTCGTCCTGCGCCGCAAGACGCTCGAGCTCGAATCGGCGAACAAGGAGCTCGAATCGTTCGCCGCCACGGTTTCTCACGATCTGCGCGCGCCCGTCGGCAGCATCGCCGGCTTCGCGCAGGCGCTGAAGGAAGACTACGCGCCGCTGCTCGACGACACCGGACGCGAATGCGTGCAATGGATCCAGTTCAGCGCCGAGCAGATGTCGAAGATGATCGAGGGGATGCTGCAGATGGCGCGGCTGGCGCGCTTCGACGTGCATCGCACCGACGTCGATCTGTCGCAGATCGCGCGTGAGATCGCCGAGCGGCTGCGGTTGTCGAATCCCGATCGCGACGTGCAGTTCGTCATCCCGGACCGCATCGTCGCCAACGGCGACGAGCGGCTGCTGCACGCGGTGCTCGACAATCTCATCGGCAACGCGTTCAAGTTCACGAGCAAACGTCCGGGCGCGCGCATCGAGCTCGGGTCGCGCACGGATGATGGCACGCCCGCGTTCTACGTGCGCGACAACGGCGCCGGTTTCGATCCCGAGCACGCGTCGAAAATGTTCCGTCCGTTCCAGCGGCTGCATTCGGAATCGGAGTTCAGCGGCACGGGCATCGGGCTGGCAACCGTGCACCGCATCGTGCAGCGACATGGCGGTCGCGTCTGGGCGGAAGGCGAGCCCGAAAAGGGCGCCACGGTGTACTTCACGACGGGCTCGCGTGAGGAATGGGCAGCATGACCACGCGCCCGGTTCGCCTGCTGCTGATCGAGGACTCCGAGCGCGACGCCGCGCATGTGCTGCTGTCGCTCAGGCGCGGCGGCTGGGAGCCTGACGTGCGGCGCGTTGAAACGCGCGAGGAGATGGCCGCCGCCCTGAGCGACGGCGCGTGGGACGCGATCGTCAGCGACTACGCCTTGCCGAACTTCAGCGCGCCCGCCGCGCTGGCCATACTGCGCGAGAGCGGGCTCGATATCCCGTTCATCGTCGTCACCGGCGCGATCGGCGAGGACACGGCCGTGCGGTTGATGAAGAGCGGCGTCTCGGATTACCTCGTCAAGAACCGGATGTCGCGGCTCAACGTGGCGCTGGAGCGCGAGATCGGACAGGCGCGGGAGCGGCGCGCGAAACGCCGCGCCGAATCGCTGTTCCGCGCGGTCTTGCGTGCGTCACCGCATCCCGCCGCGATCGTCGATCGCATGACGGGCCTCGTGATCGAGGCCAGCAATTCGCTCGCGCGCGAAGGAGCCGCTGCATTTGCGCGCGGCAAGCCGTTCACGGAGCTCGTTGCGTTCTCGCTGCCCGACCGCATCGAGCAGCTCATCGCGCGCGGCACCGGCAAGGCGATGTACACCGTTTACTACGCCGACGGCGTCGGGCGCGTGGCGAACGTGCGCGCGTATCCCGTCGACCATGAAGGCGGTTCGTACGCGTACGTGGTGATGGAAGACGTCACCGAACAGCACTATCTGAAGGCAGCGTTCGACGCGATCCCGGACGCGGTGCTCGTGATCGGCGCGGACCAGCGGTTGCTGTACGGAAACCGCGCGGCCGAGGAGCTGTTCGGCGAGTTGTTCTTCGGGATGGAGATCACGCCGCTGCTCGCCAGGCCGGCGCTCGAGCCGCAGTGGTGGCTGCGCCGCACGACGCGTTTCGATGAGCAGCGCATCGTCGTTCGCGGTGAGCCGCACGCCGCCGCCAGCGTCGTCTTTCGATTCGCGGGCGAACCGGAAGCGTCGACGATCCTCACGTTGCGCAACATCGCGGAGGAAGAAGAGCTGCAGCATCTCGCCACGCACGACGCGCTCACCGGCGCGTACAACGTGCGCCATTTCGGCGAGATGTTCGCGCGCCATCGTGAGGAGTCCGGCGCGCTGGCGCTGCTCGATCTCGATCACTTCAAGCGCATCAACGACGAGCGCGGACATGCGGCCGGCGACGCTGCGCTGATCACGTTCTCGAATCTCATCCGCCACCACCTCCGCGACGCCGACCTCTTCGCCCGCCTCGGCGGCGACGAATTTGCCATCATCTTCCGCGGCTTGTCGCTCGGCGCCGCGACGGAAATCCTCGATGCGATCTTCACCCGCCTCGCGCGCGCGTCGATCAGCGTCTCGTGCGGCGTGACGTCGCTCTTTCCGAGCGACACGATCGAGAGCGTGCGAGCGCGCGCCGATACCGCGCTCTACGAAGCGAAACGCGCGGGACGGGGGCGTTGGGTTTCGGGTTGATATGGAGTGCGGCAGCGCCAGCTGCCGCTTTCCAACGCAGCGGCAAGGCCGCCGCGACAGCTAACCGCTGTCGCGTTTGAAAGCGGCGGCTGTGCCGCCGCACTCCATAGGCGCGCCGAACCAGTTCCCCTGCATCAGCGACACACCGAGCCCGCGTAACGCGTCGACCGTTTCCGCGCAATCGACACCCTCCGCGACCAACTCCGCGCCAAAGTGTGAGGCGAGGTGCGCGAGGCTCTCGATTACCGCCCGGCGATTGCGGTCGAGGTGACATGACTCGACGAAGTAGCGATCGATCTTCAGGAAGTCGGGACGCACGTCGAGGATCATCTTGAAGTTCGATTGCCCGAGGCCGATGTCGTCGAGCGAGACGCGCATGCCGGTATTGCGGAGCTGATCGAGCGCGGCGACGAGCGTCGCACCGTCCCACGAAGGCGCGTGTTCTACGATCTCGATGGTCATCCGCTCGCACGCGATGCCGTGCTCCTTCGCGGCGCCGCAGAGGAACCCGGCGAACTCGCGGTCGCGCACCAGCGTCGATGCGTGCACGTTCACGGTGAGTTGCACGGGCGCGTGCGCCGGCGCGTTCGCGAGCGCGGCACGGATGCACGCGCGATCGACGAGCGGCTCTTCGTGCTTGAGCCGGACGTATTCGAACAGTACTTTCGCCGATTCGAAGTTCGTCCCCTTCGGCCCGCGCGAGAGACATTCGTAGCCGGCCAGTGATTCCGTCGACGCGTCGACGATCGGCTGATAGACGGGCGTAATGCCGCCCGGCGCGAGGATCTTCTCGAGGGCCGACATTTACTGCTCGAGCAGTGTCTTGGCGATGCTGGCGATCTCCATCATCGCTTTCGGCTTGTGGAGGAACGCGTCGGCGCCGCGGTTGTACGACTCGCGCTCGATCTCGGGCGTGCCGAATGCGCTCAGCAGGATCACGCGCGTTTCCGCGCAGCGGCGATGCACTTCCGAAACGATCTGCAGCCCTTCGACGCCGCCGATGCCGGTGAGGCGCAGATCGGCGATCACGAGGTCGTAGCGATACGCGGCCAGGAGCGCCTGCGCTTCCTCCAGCTCGTACGCGGCATCGACATCGTAGCCGAGGCGCTCGAAGTAACGGCGCATGGCCAGGACGATCAGATCTTCATCATCGACGATGAGAATCCTGATGCGACCTTCCCCAGCAGCTTCAGAGAGTCCGACGATAGGTGGGTAGGCGGACATGGACGACCGCCCCTCCTTGCGCCGCGTTGCTTGCACTCACGGTGCCACCATGCTCATCCACGATGCGCTGGACGATCGACAACCCCAGCCCGGTCCCCCCTCGGCGTCTCGTGTAAAACGGCTGAAAAACGCGCGTCAGTTCGTCGAGGTTGAAGCCCGGACCCTGGTCGCAAACCGCGATGTCGATGCCGCCATCGGCGAGTTGCGATTTCACTTCGATCCGATCGCCGCGACGCGAATGCTGCACCGCGTTCGCGAGCACGTTCTCGAACACCATCGCCAGGCGCGAGGCGTCCATGAGCACGATCGCCGGGCCCGGCTCGAGCTTCGCGTCAACGGTGACGCCCGCGTCGCGTGCGAGCGCCTGTGAAGCGGCGATCGCCTGCGCGAGCACCTCGTTCACGTCGGCCGGCTTCATCTCGGTGCTCCACGTGCGGCCGTAGGCGAGCAGGCTTTCGGTGAGGCTCTGCAGGCGCGCGATCCACGTTCGCAACGCGGTAGTGAGCTCGAGCGCTTCGGTGACGTCGGCAGGAGGTGGAGCGCCCGACGCTGCCGCATCAGCCGGCGCGGGACGCCTGCGTTCCGCGAGGTACTCATCGAGCAGGTCGAGCGTGACCGACATGCCGAACAGTGGGTTCTTCACTTCGTGTGCGACGCCCGCGACGAGCTCTCCGAGTGCCGCCAGTTGTTCGCCGCGCCGCACCGATTCCTGCAGACGCACCACTTCCGTGGTGTCGCGCATGGCGATGACGATGCGGTCGTCGCCCCCCGCGGCGGCGAGCGGTCCCGCCGTGACGTCCCAGCTCGTGTCGCCGGCCACGATCTGCGCGGTGCAGGTCATGCCGGCGTCGTGCACCGCGATGGCGATGTCGCGCAGGGTCCGCCACGGTTCGTGGTCGCCGAGGGAGATGAGCGGCTGGCCGACGACGTCGTCGTAGGCGCGGCCGGTGAGTTGCTGCGCGGTGCGATTGAGGCGCGTCACGCGCGCGTCCGGCGTGACGAGCATGATCGGCATGCGGATCGAATCGACCGTGAGCAGCCACTCGGCCCCTTTCGTCGCGATCTGATCGAGGAGTTGCCGCCGTTCGATGAGACGCGCCAGCGCGGAACCCGTGCGCGCGAGCATCCGTCGCGTCGGCTCGTTGATCGGGCGGATCGAATGCGTGAAGAGCTCGAGCACACCCGTGACGCGATCGGCGTCGAGGAGCGGCGTGGCCACGACCGAGTGCAATCCCGCTGCGGCCGCAAGCTCGGAGCGGCCGATCGAGCTTTCCTCGAGCATGTCGGCGATCCAGATCACCTCGCGTGAGGCCCACGCGCGGCCGGGCGTTCCTTCGCCGCTCGCGAACGTGAGATGCGCGAAACGCGCGGCGAGCTTTTCGTGCAGTGATGCGGATGCGAACCACGTCACGTTCGCGTGCAGCGCCTGGCCGTCGATGCGCCACAGCGCGGCGGCGTCCCACCGGTCGCTGACGCAGAGGAACTCGAGCGTCTTCGCGAGCAGCTCGGGCAGCGGATCGTTCGATGCGAAGAGGTGCATCAGCGCAAGCTCGAGCGCGCGCTCGCTGCCGTCGCCGTCATGCAGGACTTCGCGCGCGGTGAACGCGACGCCGCCGCTTTCGACAGGGCGCGCATGCACCGCGTACGTGCGCTCGACACCGCCGACGATGAGACGCACGTTCGCCATGATCGAGCGTCCGGCGAGTGCGCGGCGTTGCAGCTCGGCCAGTTGCGGTCCTGCGCCGGACCAGCGCTGAAACGCGGAGTTCGACGCGATGACGGAGCCGCTCGCGTCGATCACCCAGAGCGGGTCGGGCGACAGGTCGACCAGCGCGTCGAGCGTCGCGCGGTGGACGAGTTGCGGCCGTACCGTCATGGCTGGGGACGCTTTCATGTCGCGTGCCCTTGTCCCATGGGCGAGCGGCTATCATTTCCATTCCCGTGCGAATCCTGATCATCGTTCTTGCCGCCACGCTCGCAGTGCAACCGCTGGAACGTGGCAAGGAGCACTTCCGCGCCGGGCGATACGCCGATGCCATCGAGGACCTGCGCGCGGCGGCCGCGGCGGCGCTGACGCCCGAGGCGCGGGAAAAGTACGTGACCACGGGGAAGATCGAGACGCTGGCGGAGCTCGAGGAATCGCTCGTGTATCTCGCACTGGCGTATGACCGCATCGGGCGCGAGGCCGAGGCGCGCGATGCGGTGACGCGCCTCCTGAACGCGGAGCGGATTGCGCCGACGTTCGCGACGCTGCCTCTCAGCACCGACGCGGCGCCGTTCGAGCCGCTCGCGGCGCGGCTGGTGCCGTCGATCCCGCTCGTCGCGAATCAGAAGCTGGCCACGAATCGCGGGATGGTCGTGCAGCCGACGCTCGCGCAGCAGCGCGCCGAAATGATGAACCTGATCGAAGAGCGCGTGGCCGCGGCGCGTGCGGAGATCGAGAAGAGCGCGAACGAGCGCATCGCGCAGGAACGCGCCGCGGCGCAGAAGCTCGCCGATGAGCGCGTGGCCACCGAGACCGCATCGGCGATGAAAGCGGCGGAGGAGAAGATCGCCGCCGAGCGCGATGTCGCGCGCGCGGCCGCGATGAAGAGCGCGGAGGAACGGATCGAAGCGGAACGTGCCGCTGCCGAGAAAATCGCCGAAGAGCGCATCGCGCAGGAACGCGCCGCTGCGATGAAAAACGCTGAGGATCGCATCGCCTCCGAACGTGCCGCCGTCGAACGCGAGACCGCGTCGAAGATCGCCGCCGCGCGCGCCGAAGCGGAGCGCGTCGCCGAAGAGAAGATCGCCACGGAGCGCGCGGCCATGGCGCGTCTCTCGGAAGAGCGTATCGCCGTCGAGCGCGCGTCCGCCGAAAAGGAAGCGCAGGAACGCATCGCGGCCGCGGAAACGGAGCGGCGTCGCGCGTTGCTCATGAGTCTGCGCGAAGCGGAAACGCTCGCCATCGCCGGCCAGCTCGATGAAGCGAATCGCATCTACGTGTCGCTCGCGCAGAGTCCAACCTCGACACGCGAAGCAATCGCCGCGGCGGCCGCGGGTCTCTATCGCACCGGCGGCTTCGCCGAAGCCGTCCGCGCCTTCACCCGCCTCGGCAATTTCGCCCGCGGCGAGGACGACCTCCGCTACTACTTCGCCGTGTCGCTTTACGAGATCGGCAAATACGCGGATGCGAAACGCGAGCTGGCCATCGCGCTCCCGAACCTGCAGCGCACCGAGGACGTGGAGCGCTATCGCGTGCGGATCGAGCAGGCGCGTTGAGAATGACCGAGGCCGGAGGCCTCCCGTCAATCCGCGTTCTGATTCAGCCCGTCGATGAACTTGCGCCGCTCTTCCAGTGAGTGCACGCGCCACTTCGCGCGCTCCTCGTCGGTCACGGCGGTGGGATCGAACGGCTCCAGCGACCACTTCCCGCTCACCATCCCGTACTGCGTGCCGTAGATCTGCGGCTTTCCGGTCTCGCGCAGCCAGCGATCGGTGGCGGCGGCGTAGAGCCAGCGCGCTTCGGCGAGCCACGGCCGCAGCTCGACTGCTTTCTTCGCCAAGTCGCGTGCGAGCGCGAAATCCTCCGCGCCGGATCCATGCTGCATGATCAGCACTGCGTGCAGATAGTCGTCCGCGGTGCGGAGCGCGCGCACCTTGATCGCGGCTTTCACGACATCGCGGCGCGAGGCGTCGCGTTTCATCACGGCGTCGGGATCTTCGATCTCGCCGGTGCGGTCCGCGCGGTCCGCGAGGTAAGCTGCGAGCAACTCCGCATTCGTCGCGCGCAGCCACGTATCCGCGTTGGACTCGCATCGTGCGCGCAGATCGGCGAACTTCGCCAGGCCTTCTTCACTCGCGATGATGTCGCACTTGCGGTAGCCGCGCTGCAACGCCAGCTCGAGCTGCGTGTGGGCATTGGCGGTGTCGCCGAGGCGGGCGAAGCAGCGGCCGCGACGAGAGCGCGCGATGGTTCCGCGCGATGCGTTCGCGCCGCCGAGGAGAAGATGCGCGCGCACGTGGCGTTGTCGCCGCTTCTGAGGGTGGCGAAGCCTTCCTTCTCGAACGAGCGCAACGCCATGTCCTGCGCTCGAACCGACGTCGCCACGAACATCAACGCCAACAGAAAGCGCATCAGCGCGTGAACTCCACCGTCAGTTTCGGGCGACGTTCCGCCGCACTTTCGCGGCTGTCGAAACCGCGTGCCGATGAGAACCCGTCTTCGTTCCCGAGCAGCATCCATCCAAAGTTCGTCGCCGGCTGGTCGAGCCATGCCTGGATGCGCGCGATCATCGACGCGGATGGATCAAACGTAAACGGACCGAACGAACCGACGTTCGCGGTGGCGTCGACGGCGGCATCGAAGTCGCCGCCCTCCGTGGTCCACCGGCGATCGGGATAGAACGCGTGCAGCCACGTTGCGTCGCCGGGCGTCGCCAGCGCGCCGGTGCCGGCAGTCGTGTTCGACGTTCCTTCGCCCCAGTCCGCGGTCATGCGGTGCAGCGCCATCGGTTCGTTTCCCGTGACTGCCCGCGAAACAGTCATCGTCAGCGACGCGCGTGTGATGCGGCTTCCGGGCGGGATCTGCGCCGCCACATCGAACGCGAGCAGCGCGCGGCGCAGGCCGGCAATCCTTGTCGCGCCGGAAAAGATTCGGCCGCGGCCGTTCGAAGAGCTGCCCTCGCCGTCTTCGACGAGCATGTTGTCTTTCGACGGCGCCAGCTCGATCGTCTGCGGGATCGAAGCTGTGAGCGAGCGCGTCTTCCGCACGGCGCGGCGCCGCGGCTGGCCGGCATTCACGATCGGTTTCGCCGCGCGGAAAAATCGCGCGCCGCTCCGCGCGTTCGCGTCGTAGGCGAACAGCAGCACGTCGTGCGGCGCGGTGAACGTCACGCGCTCGTTGCCGGTGAAGTTCGCGCGGAAAATGCGCTCCATCGGCAAGAAGCGCGCGCCGCGCGCGGCCACACGCAGCGAGATCTGCTCGACGAGCGTTTCGCCGCGGTGCAGCGAGAGTGTCACCCGCGCGGAGACGTTGTCGGGATTGATGATGCCGACGCCGCTGGACCACGCCAGCTCGTTGGGCGTGACGCCGGCGTCGATCGTCCCTTCATCGAGCAGATGACGGGCGTCGAGCACAGGCAGCTTCGCGGTCATGCCGCATGACGCGCAGGTGGTGGTTGCCGTCACCGCGATCTTGTCATTCGACGTGATGCGCAACGCGCCGGTGCCATCGCGCAGCCATTGCCTCGTCTTTCCCGCGTCGAGCGAGAGCGTCGTGGACGTCGGCTTGTCGCCGAGAACTTCGATGAAGACGGTGGTTGGGGCGTGGGAGGTGTTTGCGATGCGTACGCGCGTGTTGCCGTTCACGGGCAGATACAACTCCTCCGCAAACGCACCCACGGACAAAGCAAAGCCAACGACGGCGAGGAGCGAACGGGTCATGGTGATGCTCATAATAACGCTTCGGGCGCGGCGGCGATGGCGCAGGCGAAGCCCGCATTCACGTCGAGATCGCGAATCGCGCAATCATCCAGGAACGTGAGCGGCTCCTTCGCGACCGACACCGTGAAGGAGTGCGACGGCAACGAGAACCCGCGGCCACGGAGTTTCATCAACGCCTCTTTCCGCGCCCACGTCCGGAAGAACGCCTCGACCTGCTGGTCGGCCGGCATTGCGTCAAACGCTTCGCACTCCGCCGGCGAGAACGCCGTGTGCGCGAGCGGCACCACGTCCTTCGTGCGATCGATGCGCTCCACGTCGATGCCAACGGCATGCTCCCGCGACCACGCGATCACCGCGATGCGATCGGAGTGCGACACATTGAAGTGCACACCGTCGAGCTCCGGCTTCCCCCACTCGCCATAACGAAAAACGAGCGAGGCGGGATCGCGCGCCAGGTGCTGGCCGAGGAGTTGCCGGAGGAGGATGCGGCAGCGGGTGAAGCGCTGGCGGTGCTGCGCGAAGCGGAAGCGATCCGCGCGTTCGCGCTCATCCGCGGAGAGGATCGACGCGGCCTCGTCGAGCACATTCATCGCGTGGAGATCAGCCGTGAAAACCTCGATGTTCATCGTGAAAAGTGTGACATGCGCGCGTGTCCCGTCTTGAACATCGCGCCCGTTTCAGGTGTGGTGAAATGCATTTCCGGACAGATGGAGACGAGGCAGATACCGTGAGTCCCACGGCCCGAACAACGACCCGGCGGAGAAGGGTGAGAACCGCAACCGCCGCGTCACGCAGAACGCAATCGCCGCAATCGCATTCAAATGGAGGGAACACCATGGCCACCACCAAGACCCATACCCAGGCGACCGCCGCCACCGTCGTCACGAACGGAGTCAAAGCCATCGCCGAGATCGGCGTCGTCCCCGGCGCGAGCCTGCTGGCCGACGGCGAAGTCCGCTCCGGCACGCTGCACATCCTGAGCGGCGTCGTCGCCCGCGCCCTCTTCGGCCCGATCGGCTGGCTGGCCGTCGGCGCGGATTCGTTCTCGCGCTCCGTTTCCGGCAAGCACATCTACGAGCATTTCTTCGACGTCGACGTGGACGTCAAGAAAGCGCGCGATTAGGCCGGCTCCCCTCATCCGCCCTTCGGGCACCTTCTCCCCTCGCCGAGGGGAGAAGGCTGAGCGAGGCCTGTGAAACTGCTCGAGCTGCTCCGGAGGGAATCCACCGTTTCGCTGCGCGGTCTGCTCGTGACTTCCGCGCTGGCGGGCCTGAGCAGCGCCCTCGTCCTCCCCATCATCAACACCGCCGCGCGGCTGGCATCGCATCGTGAAGGCAGCTTCCGGCTGCTGATCCTCTTCATGCTGATCGTCACGATCTACTCGATCAGCCAGCGCTACTTCATGATCCGGGCGATCGCCGAGGTCGAGAGGGTGCTCGATCGGCTGCGGGTGCGGATGGCTGACAAGATCCGGCGCTGCGATCTCGCGCCGCTCGAACAGATCGGCCGCACCGCGCTCTACGCGAGCATCTCGCGCGAGATCACGACCATTTCCCAGGCGGCGCTGGTGCTGGTGGTGAGCGCGCAGTTCACCATCCTGATCTTCTTCACCGCCATCTACGTCTTCGTACTCTCGCCGCTCGCGTTCACGCTCACGGCGCTGTGTACGGCCGTGATCGTGTTCGCGTATCGCGCGCGTCTGCGCAAGATCGATCAGCAGCTTCACGAGTCGGCGAGGCGCGAGAACGACCTGTTCGACGCGCTCACGCAAATGCTGGAAGGGTTCAAGGAAGTGCGGCTCAATCGCGCGCGCAGCGACGATCTGTATCGTCACTTTCAAGCGATCTCGCATTCGGTGCGCGACATGAAGTCGACCTCACTCACCGAGATCTCCACGACCTTCGTCCTCTCCCAGGTCTGGTTCTACCTCCTCCTCGGCATCATCGTCTTCGTGGTGCCGCTGCTGACGCGGACCTACACGAGCCAGATCGTGCAGATCACGACGGCAGTTCTGTTCCTGACGGGGCCGATCTCGTCGATGATGGGCTCCGCGCAGAACCTCGCGGCGGCGGACGTCGCCGTGGACAACATCGCGGAGATCGAGACGAAGCTCGATCGCTCGGTCATCACACGGGACGAAGACGTGCGGCCGCGCACGAGCTTTCGCGAGCTCGAGTTCGAAGATGTTTTCTTCAGCTACGGTGATTCCTTCACCGTCGGTCCTCTCAGCGTGAAGATCCACGAGGGGGAGATCCTGTTCATCGCCGGCGGCAACGGCAGCGGCAAGTCGACCTTCCTCAAACTTCTCACCGCCCTCTACTTTCCAACGCGCGGGACGATTCGCATCGACGGCGACCCGGTCACGCCGGAGAACAGCGACTCGTATCGCAGCCTCTTCTCCACGGTCTTCACCGACTTTCACCTCTTTCGCCGGCTCTACGGGCTGTATGACGTGCCGCAGGACGAGATCGATCGTTTGCTCGAGGATGTGATCGAGCTCTCCGACAAAACGCATGTCGACGAGCACGAGTTCAACACGCTCGAGCTCTCCGGCGGGCAGCGCAAACGGCTGTCATTGCTGGTGGCGTTGCTCGAGGACCGGCCCATCTGTGTGTTCGACGAAGTGGCCGCCGATCAGGATCCCGCGTTCCGCCGCAAGTTCTACAAGGAGATCCTGCCGTCGCTGCGCGCGCGCGGGAAGACCATCATTGCCGTGACGCACGACGACAAGTACTTCGAGGACGCCGACCGCCTGTTGAAGATGGACGAAGGAAGGTTCGTGAGCCATGACGACGCAGCCTGAGGAGCGGACGCCCGAACTGCCGAAGCGCGTCGCACCGATCCTGACCATCCTGATCGTCCTCGCGCTCTTCGTCTTTCTCATCCCGAACATCTTCATCAACATCCGCGCCGGCGAAGCGGGCGTGCTGTGGAAGCGCTTCGACGGCGGCACGCAGACTGCCGGACCGCGCAATCGACCGTTCGCGGGACGCTTGCGCGCCGATCGCACCGGCGAACCCACGCAGCTCATCGAGCGCGAGAATCCGTACCCGTATTCGGAAGGGCTGCGCGTGATCTGGCCGTGGGACAAGATGAGCGTCTACAACATCCGCCTGCAGCAGGTGTCGCACACCTATGACGTACTGACCAGCGACGGCCTCGACATCAAGACCGAGATCACCATCCGCTGGAAGCCCATCGAAGAAGACCTCGGCAAACTGCACCGCGACCTCGGCCCCGACTACGTGCAGACGCTCATCGTGCCGATCATCGGTGCGTATGCGCGCGAAGAGATCGCGCGTCACGAATCGGAGGCGCTTTATTCGCCGGCGCGGCTCGCCATTCAGGAAGCGGTGCGCGCGAAGACGAAGCGCGCGCTCATGTCGCGCTACTACCCGGAACGCAATCGCGAGAGCTACGTGATCGTCGAAGACGTGCTCATTCGTAACGTGATCCTGCCGCCCCATGTGCGCACGGCGATCGAGGAGAAGGTCGCGCAGAAGCATCTCGCCGATTCGTATCGCTACCGGCTCGAGCGCGAGACGCGCGAGGCGGAACGGAAGTCGATCGAGGCCGCCGGCATCGCGCGCTTCCAGGCCGCGCTCAAGGGCGGCGTGTCCGACGGCTATCTGAAATTGCGCGGTATCGAGGCCACGCTGGAGCTGGCGAAATCGCAGAACGCGAAAGTGGTCGTGATCGGCTCGGGCGCGGATCGAGTGCCCGTGATCGTGAGCACTGCGGAAAAGCCCTGACCTCTGAGAACACAGAGCCCGGACGCGTTCTCTTCTGAACATTCCGTTCGCTGCACGAGTGCTTCAATGTGCCCATGACGAACCCATTCGAAGACGAGAACGGCGAATACCTGGTCCTGATCAATCACGAGAACCAGCACTCGCTCTGGCCGGCGTGGCGCGAGATCCCGGCAGGCTGGAAAGCGGTGGGACCGCGCGGCAAGCGGAAGGAATGCCTGGACTGGATCGAGGCGAACTGGCGCGACATGCGTCCGCAGAGCCTGATCGACGCGATGGAGAAGGCGAAGCAGGAGCGCGAGCAAGCGGCGCACTGACGTTGCGACTGTTCTGCTTTCCGTACGCCGGCGGCGGCGCGACCGTGTATCGCCCGTGGGTGCGTGCCGCGCCGGCGGGCGTGCAGATCCGCGCCGTGGAGTTGCCGGGGCGCGAGACGCGGATGTTCGCTGAGCCATTCCGCTCGATGGATGCGCTCATCCCCGCGCTGCTTGGCGAGCTACGAGCGCAGCTCGAGGCACCGTTCGCGTTGTTCGGCCACAGCATGGGCGCGCTGATCGCGTTCGAGCTCACGCGCGCCTTACGCCGCACGCGCGCACCGCAACCGGCACGGCTGTTTCTCTCCGCGCATCGCGCGCCGCATCTGCGCAATCGTCGTCCGGCGATTCATGACCTTCGCGGCGATGCTTTCTGGGCCGCGTTGCGGCGCCTCGGCGGCACACCGGAGGAAGTGTTCGCGCATCGCGACCTGATGGAGCTCGTCGAGCCGACGCTCCGCGCCGACTTCGAGCTCTGCGAGCGCTACCAGTTCACCGGCGAAGATCCGCTCGATGTTCCGCTGACGCTCTTCGGCGGCACCGAAGATCCGAACGTGAGCGAGCTGGAACTGCTCGCCTGGCAAGAGCACACGCGCGCCGGCGTGCGCTTGAAGATGTTCGCGGGACAGCACCTGTTTCTGCAGCACTCGCACGCGGCGGTGCTGCGGGAGGTGCTGGACGATCTGTCGCGCGAGAATCCGCACAGCTCTATGTCCTCTCTGCTCTCTGTGGTGAAAAAATAACCACAGAGGTCACAGAGACACAGAGCACGGCCCTTCATGCACGCTCTTCACGACTCTGACCACGGCCTGGCCATTGGTACCGCCGATTGAGGCTCCTGCGCGAAAGACGGCACCAGCTAAAATGGCGCGATGCGCAAACCGCTCCTTCTCCTCGCCCTCCTGCTGTTCTGCGCGTCGGCCCAGGCGCAGACGGTGTCGTGCGAATCGCTCGGCTACATGGGAGGTTCGCAAGAGGCGTATCGCGAGTGCCGCGTGGGGACGCAGGGCGTCGTGCGCATGGTCATGGAAGTCAGCGACCGGTTGTGCTTCGAGGGCATCACCTGGGGGACGCGCTCGCCGGGCGTGGTCTGGGTCCGGCGCGGCTGCCGCGCCACCTTCACCGTGGGCGGCCCCATGGTCACGAAAGCGCGCGCGCCGGTCATCTGCGAATCGCACAACGGCAAGTACGCCGTCTGTGACGCCGACACCGTCGACGGCGTCGTATTGTCGCAACAACTCAGCAAAACCGATTGCGTGCGTGGGCGCACGTGGGGCTGGGATGAAGATCGCGATCTGATCTGGGTCGATCAGGGTTGCCGCGGCGCCTTCCTTCTCGGACCACCGCCCGCGACGATCAAGCCCGCGCCGTCGCTCGATGGGAAGGTGATCTGTCAGTCCGAAAACGGGAAGCGCAAGGAGTGCAAGGCCGACACGGCCGCGGGCGTACAGATCATCCGCACGCTCAACGACAAGCCATGTGGCTTCGGACGCGAATGGGGCTACGACGAGAACGGCGTCTGGGTGAAGAAGAACTGCCAGGCCGAGTTCGCGGTGCGCGGCAAGCAGAAAGCGATGGCGCGCACGATCGAATGCGAGTCGAAACACGGCGCGCGCAGTCACTGTCCGGAAGAAACGCAGTTCGGCGTGGCCATCGTCAAACAGCTCGGCATCGGCGCCTGCGTCCTCGGCGAGACCTGGGGCTTCGACGAAACCGGCGTCTGGGTCGCCGACAACTGCCACGCCCAATTCGTTCTCGGCGGTTATCGACTTCCCGTCGACAAGGTGCCGGAGACGGCGGCGCGCCTGACATGTGAGTCGATCGACGGCGGTCACAAGCAATGTCCGGCCGACACTTCGCGCGGCGTCGGCCTGATCCAGCAGATCAGCGGCGCGGACTGCGTTTTGAATCGCTCGTGGGGATACGATCGCAACGGCATCTGGGTGACGAACGGCTGCCGCGCCGAATTTGCCGTCGCCCGCTGACCAGGAAAGGAACTGCAGCATGAGTAACGTGAAACCGATCCCCGAAGGCTACGAGATGATCACGCCGTACCTCGCCGTCGATGATGGCAACGCCGCCATCGAGTTCTACAAGAAGGCGTTCGACGCGAAAGAAGTGATGCGCATTCCCGGGCAGGACGGCAAAGGCGTCGGTCACGCCGATCTGATCCTGTTCGGCCGCATGCACATCATGCTCGCCGACGCCATGCCGGAAGGTTTCCGCAGCCCGCGCGCGCTCGGCGGTTCGCCGGTGCTGCTGAGCGTTTACGTCGACGATGTCGACGCGGCCTTCGACCGCGCAGTCGCCGCAGGCGCAAAAGTCGTTCGCCCCGTCGCCGATCAGTTCTACGGTGACCGCGCCGGCGGCGTCGAAGATCCGTTCGGTCATCAGTGGTATCTCGCCACGCAGAAGGAGATCGTGTCGCCGGAGGAGATGGAACGCCGCGCGGCGTCTGCGCATCAATAACAAAGGAACGACCGGAGGCCGCCGGACGCCTCCGGGTCGTCCCTTTGTCAGATCCCGCGAATGACCATGGCCATCATCATCGCGCCGGCCAGCGCTGCCATCATCGCGCGGCCGATCGTGGCCCACATCCACTGCCTCCGGCTCTGCTTCGCCGCTTCGGGGTTCACCGACTTCTCCCATTCCATCCTCCGCTCGAGGATGCGGGGAAGCCGGAAAAAGTAGAGGTAGCCGATGACGAAGTAGATCGTCTGGATCGTAATCAGCAGACGCATCGCCGTTCCCATGCTCAACGTCACGGCGACGCAGCCGATCGTGACGACCACGAGCACGATGTTGCGGAAGCGCATCAGCTCGCGCTCTTCCTGATCGTCAAAGTACGGTTGCAGATGGTGCATACCCATCATCACGCCGAACCACCCAAGGAGGCCGCCGAGGAGAGAGGCTTTGACGACGGTGGCGGCGGCGACTTTGCCGAACGCCGATCCGGAGGATGCGACGACGACTGCCGCGGATGCGGTCGGCGCGGCGAATGTCAACGCGCTTCCGATCGCGGCTGCGAACGCGGCTCCCGGTGCAGTGCGAGCGACCGTGCGGCCGAAGCGCTGCAGCATCTCCACGCGCACGAGCGCGCGGCTGCGGGAGAGGCGCTGGCGCACGGCCTGTTCGCTGATACCGAGGAGTTGGGAGACGTGGCGGCTGGAGCTGTCTTCGCGGTAGTAGAGAACGAGCACTTCGCGCGCTTCATCGGGAAGCTGATCGAGGACGTCGGCGAGCACGCGGCGTTCTTCATGCGCGAGCAGATGTTCGGCCGCGGAGGGACGTGCATCGACCGCGGCGGCAAGACTCGCGTCGTCGCAGACCTCGCGATGATGCTCGCGGCGCCAGAGATGCGCCTGGTTGCGCGTGACCTGCCGCAGCCACGGCAGAAAGCTGGCGGGATTGCGCAGCGTCTTGAGGTTCGACCACGCTGCGAGGAACGCCTCCTGCGCGATGTCCTCACTCGCTTCCACGTTGCGCACGATGGCCAATGCGATCGAGCAAACTGTGTTTGCGGTGCGGTCGACGAGCCGTGCGAACGCAGCTTCGTCGCCGTTGCCCGCGCGCAGCACATCCGATTCGAGGGTCGCGTCCATTTGCTGCCTCCACGACTGAGTAACCGTGGCGTGAAAAGTGTGACAGTGTTTCGCGGAAATCATGAAAGTCACCCGCACTGCCACCGCCGCGTTCACCGAATTCGAGAGTGAGAACGAGCTGCGGAACGAGCATCGCGTGAACCTCGCGCACGGCGCGTTGCGTCTGGCGACGGCGGAGAGCGTCGCGCCGCACACGACATTGCTGGTGACGTTGCGCGGACCCTGGGGTGGGGAAGCGTTCGCGCGTGCGACCGTCGTCGCGACGCTGCCGGATGGGATCGCGCTCGCGATCGATGGCGATCCCGAAGAGATGCTGAAGCGGCTGCTGGTGAGAGCAGATGATGACCCCTCATCCGGCTTCGGCACCTTCTCCCCGGCCGGGGAGAAGGCTACTCCCGGGGGCGAGAACGCGTGGGATCGGATGCGCGCGTTGTCGCAGATCGAGAAGCTGCTGCTCGCGGTCAAAGCGGAGCGCAGCGAGCGTGCGTTGCTGCTGCAGGACAACGATCCGCGCGTGCTGCTCTCGCTGCTGCGCAATCCGCGCCTGACCGTCGATGAAGTGGCGCGAGTGGCGAAATCGGCGTTCCTTACCTATCAGATCGCCGAGGTGATCATGAAGACGTCGCAGTGGATGGCCAGCCTCGACGTCCGCCTCAACCTGATCCACAACCCGAAGACGCCACCGGCGTTCGCGTTGCGCATCCTGCCGACGCTGCCGGATCTGGAAGTGCGGAACATCGCGCGCGCCGGAACGAATATGGCTCTGAAGCAGGCGGCATTGCGGAAGTTGCAAGGGAAATCCTGACGGGCTCGTGTCTCGTTGGAGACATTGACACAGGGGAGCAGAAGGACGTACAAGGACAGACTAGGCATGGCTTCCAGCGGAGGTGTACATGGCGGCAACCACTGAACGTTGCCCGTGGTGCGGCAGCACGATCTCGCACGACAAGTTCGTGCAGATCCAGAACTCGATCCGCGAAGAGGAACGGCGCAAGCTCGCGCAGGCCGAGAAAGCGATGAAGGCGCAGCTCGAGCAGAAGATGTTCGCCGAGCGCAAAGCGATCGCCGCCGAGCGCGCGAAGCTCGCGCAGTTGCAGACCTCGGCCAGGAAGGAGCTCGAGCAGGCAAAGCAGCAGGCTGAGAAGCAGCGCATGAAGGAGCTCGCGGAAGTGCGCTCGATCCTGCAGAAGGACCGCGACGCGGCGCTGCTGAAGAAGGACGCCGAATTCGCGCGCGAGCGCTCCGCCATGCAGAAACGCATCTCCGAGATGACGCGGCAGATCGCGAAGAAGTCGTCCGGCGAGCTCGCCGAAGGCGCGGAGATCGAGCTGTACGACGAGCTCCGCTCCGCGTTCCCCGAGGATTCGGTCACGCGCTTGCGCGGAAAGGCGGCGGGGATGATCCTCCACGACGTCCGCTACAAAGGCGAATCGGCCGGCAAGATCCTGGTCGACATGAAGCGCCGTTCGGCATGGCAGCACGCGTTCGTCACCAAGTTGCGCCAGGCGCAAACCGAAGCCTCGGCCGACTACGCCCTGCTCTCCACCGCGGTCTTTCCTGCCGGCCGCAAAGAACTGTTCGTCGACTCGGGCGTCGTCGTCGTCGCGCCCGCGCGCGTGTCTGTGCTCGTGGACGTCCTGCGGCGGACGCTGATCGCCATGCACGTCGCGAAGCTCAGCGACGCGGAGCGCAACGACAAGCTGAGCGCGCTGTTTCGCTTCATCACTTCCTCCGGTTTCAAGAAGAAGCTCGGCGAGGCCGAAGATCTGACCGGCGAAGCGCTCGAGCTGGACGTGCAGGAAAAGCGCGCGCACGACAACGTCTGGAAGAAACGCGGCATGGTGCTCTCGCGCATCAAGCACGTGCTTCGCGAGATCGACACGGAAGTCAGTGCCATCATCGAGGCGCCGGGCGATCCGACGGGATCGCCCGTGCTGCGCTTCCGCACGAACGCCCGAGGATCCCGTGAGTAGAGTCATGAACGCGCCGGCAGAGCAGCATCAATGGCAGGAGCGCCGACTCGGGCGCACGATCCTCCGCACGTATCGCGACACGCGCGACCTCTACGACGTCCTCCCCAATCACCGCCAGCCCCGCCTCGGACCGAAGGAAGATCTCGAGCTGCAGCGCCAGATCGAAGCGAACGAAGGCATCTTCGAGCCGCTCCTGGTCGAGCCCCATCCCGATCTGGAAGGAAAGTTCCGCATCATCGACGGCGACCGCCGCTGGACGAACTCGAAAGTGCTCGTCGAGGTGCAGAAGAAAGACGAGTACCGCATCATCCCGCTCGAGATCACCGACCGCACACTCACCGATGAAGAGCGCCTGCGCGTCTGGATCTACATCCATCGCCAGCGCAAGGAGTGGGACGCGAAAGAGAAGGAGATGGTCGCGTACGGCCTGGTCGACATCGTCGGCCGCGCCAGCGCCGCGAACATCCTCGGCATCACCGTGCGCGAAGTCGACAAGCTCGTCGAGATCTACCAGTTGTCGCAGAAGTTGACCAATCTTCCGGAGCCCGGCTCGTCGATCACCTGGGCGCGCGAGATCAAGAACATCAACAAAACGCTGCTCACGCCGACCGTGCTCGACACGATCGTGCAGAAGGTGAACGACAACGAGATCACGAACTCGAAAGAGATCCGCAAGCTGCGTCTCGTGCTGCGCGATCCGGTGGCCAAGCAGAAGTTCATCGACGGGGACACACTCGAGCACGCGTCGTCCGCGCTGCTGCCCGACCCTCCGCGCACGAAGCGTGGCAGCCTGGCCGGCGACATCGAAGAGCTCACGCAATCGCTGAAACGCCACTCATGGACGGCGCTCGTCGAGAATCGCGGCGACGCGGAATTGCTGCGGCAGGTCGAGGAAGCGGAGACGTTGCTGAAGGAACTGAAGAAAGTTCTCGGCTGATGCGCGCTTTCTCAGCGCGCGAGGAAGCCTGCGATCACGTCGCGCAGGTCGCTCGGCGCCGCGAACGTCGGATGCGTGCGATAGAGAGCGACCGCGCGGCGCATCTCGTCGAGCCGCGCAATCTCGGCCTTGATCTCGTCATGTCGCGGCGCCGTTTCCCGCAGCACGTCGCCGAAGACCGGAGAGCCCAACGTGACGCGGCCGCTGCGAACGGCGAATGACGTTCTGTTCTCGCAGCGGCACGCATTCTCGCGATTCACGATTCCGCAGACGCGGCTCGTGAACTCCACGATCGCATTGCGCGCTCGGGCCAGGCGTTGTCGATACGCTGCGGGTGTCGTGTCGAGGATCTCGGCGGCCTCGTTGTGATCGAGCTCGAGGATCTCGCCGAGGATGTAGGCGAGCCGGAGGTCGCGATTGAGACAGAGGAGCATTCCCAGCGTGCATCCGACGCGAACCTCTTCGACCGCGAGCCTGTATTCGGGATGGTCGCGCATCGGTTGGTCCGTGCCGGATGGCTCGTGCAGCTCCGCTTCGAACGTCTCGAACGTATAGTCCATCTGCTCGACACGACCGCGGCGAACGGTGCGCAGGTGATTCGCGGCGATGGCGAAGCACCAGGACGAAAAACGGCTCTCGCCGCGATAGCTGGAGAGATGCGTGACGATCTTCACCAGGATGTCCTGCGTGGCATCGCGCGCATCTTCGGGATGCCAGAGCATGCGCAGCGCGAGACCGTAGATCCGATCCTGCACGGCGCAGACGAGCTCCTCGACCGCCGCCGCGTCTCCCGCGCACGCGCGCTCCACGGTGTCTGCAAGCGGATCAGGAGCGAGCGTCATCGGTCAACAGTTCCCGCAGCCGTTCGAGCTCCACCTCGAGCGTTCGCACCTGTGCGGTGAGCGCGCCCTCGAGCTGCTCGAGCGGCAACGGCGGTGCATTGAGGACGAAAGTGTAAACGACGCGCTGGTGCGGAGCGCGCGTGACGCGAGACATGGCCGTTGCTGCCGCGCCGCCGGGGAACGTCATCTCCCAATCGATGGTCCCGTGCTCGATCGACGCGCGAACGCGCAGGCCGATCTCCGCCGCGCCGTTCGGCGTCTGCAATCGCGCGCGCGTACCTTCCACGGATTCGAACGCGTGTGCCCAACGCGGCAGATTTGCCGGCTCGGCGATGAAACGGAACACGCGCTCGTACGGCGCCTCGATCTCGATGCTGCGGACTTCGTGGATTCGCATCCGGAGTCTCCTTTCCCATCATGAGACTCGGGCGGCACGGCTCGTGTGACAGGCATATATTGAACGTCACCGATGAAAGCGATCGTGCAGGAGGGCTATGGCTTGCCCGGGCGCGTGCTCGCATTGCGCGAGATCGACACGCCCGAGATCGATGACCGCGGCGTGCTCGTGCAGGTCCACGCGTCCTCCGTGAACGCGCTCGACTGGCACATCACACGTGGGATGCCGTTCCTCATTCGTATCGGCGCGGGGTTCCGCCGGCCGAAGCCGAAGGACAGCGTGCGCGGCGTCGACGTCAGCGGCCGCGTTGCAGCCGTCGGCAAGGACGTCACCCGCTTCAAAGTCGGCGATGAAGTTTTCGGAGCGTCGAATGGCAGCTTCGCCGAATACGCAACAGCCACGGAGGAACAACTGGCGTTGAAGCCTGGCGGCATCACGCACGAGCAGGCGG
The DNA here is from genome assembly GCA_035626775.1 of Thermoanaerobaculia bacterium. Lineage (GTDB taxonomy): Bacteria > Acidobacteriota > Thermoanaerobaculia > Gp7-AA8 > Gp7-AA8 > QHVT01. Next base: position 5,200 of record DASPNA010000106.1, on the reverse strand, counting down.
CATCGCTCAACGTCGCCGGGCTCACTGCACTGCAGGGATTGCGCGACAAGGCGAAGCTGCAGCGCGGACAGCATCTGCTGATCAACGGCGCGGGTGGCGGTGTGGGCACGTTCGCGGTGCAGATCGCGAAGTGGCTCGGCGCGCGAGTGACCGCGGTGACGCGCACGCGCAGCGTCGAGCTCGTGCGCTCGCTCGGCGCCGACGACGTGATCGATCACGAAGTCGAAGATTTCACGCGGCGCGGTGAGCGGTACGACGTCATCTTCGACATCGGCGGGAACCAGCCGCTCAATGATTGCCGCCGCGTTCTTTCTGGAACGGGCGCGCTGGTCACCGTAGGCGCACCAGCCGGACGCTGGATCGCACCGGCCACGCGCCTGCTGGCTGCCGCGGCACTGGCACCATTCGTCAGGCAGCGAGTCGTTCCATTCATCTCGCAGAGCGACTCGGAAGGACTGGCGTTGCTGGCGGAGCTCACGGCTGGAAGAATCATTTCACCGGTGATCGAGCGAACCTACGAGCTCAGCGACGCGCCCGCCGCGATTCAGCACGTGGGAGAAGGCTCCGCGCGCGGGAAAGTGGTGATCAAAGTACGGAGTGCGGCGGCGTAGCTGCGGCACGGCAGAGCCAACAGTGCAGCGCACGATAGAATCCGCCGCCGTGACGTGGATCGTTCGTGCGTCTCTCGCGCTCTGGGGCTTCGCGTTCGCGATCGGACTGATGCCGCGGCTGCAGCGGCCCGCCGGGCCCGATGACCTTCCCAGCGCCATGCGCAACCTTGGTCTCAGCTCATCGGGTCCAACGATGCAGTTCGCGCTCGGCATCGTGCTGCCGTTCCTCGTCGCGCTCCTCGCGAAACCGCTGCTGCCGAAGATCACCCGGGTTCCTCGGGGTTCCTCGGTTCCTCGGAGTTCCTCGGGGGGGCGGGAAAACCTGGCGATCATCCCCTCCGAGGAACCCCGAGGAACTGGTTGCTGGGTGAGCTGGTCCTTCTGCATCGCCCTCGCCTCGGCGCCCGTGACGCTGATGCATTTCGGCACGCTCCGCCACGTGGTCATGCACGGACTCTCCGCCGTGGCGATCGTGTTCGCGCGGCGCCTGCAGCCGCGTTTCTCACGCGTCGACATCGTGCTGGTTCCGACGTTGCTCAGCGTCTTTCTGGCGTTCCACGAGATCGGCTTCGGCCGCACTCCCGCCGCGACGCTGCTGCGCGCGGCGATGGTGGTGTTTGCGTTGAGACTCGCGTTCGGCGCGTTCTCGAAAAGCCGCCGTCCTGCGCTCGCCTTCGCGGCAGTGCCGCTCGCGTTTCTCTTTCAGATGCACTGGCTCGCGCCCGGCATCGGCGGCGGGATCGCGCTCGCGTGGATCGTCGTCACGCCGTATCTCCTCGCGCGTGTGAATGAAGATCGTCTGCGACGCTTCGCCGCGTACATCGCGTATCCGATCGCGGTGGCCGCGTATCCGATGACGCTGGTCGGCCTGCTCTCCGCGCCCGCGCTGGATGTGTTCGAGGACGGCCATTCGCTGCTGCCCGCGTCGGAGATGGCGCGCGGCGAGCTGCCGTATCGCGACGTCGTGCCGATGCATGGCCTCATCTCCGACGGCGTCCTCGATCTCGTGGTCATGAAGGTCATCTCACCCAACCTCGGCGCCATCCTCACCACGCGGCGCATCGTGGCGGCGTTCACCATGACCGCGATTTACTTCGCGACGCTGGCCGCGACGACGAGCGCCGACCTGGCCCTTCTGTCCGTTTTCCTCTCGCTCTCGGTGTTCCCTTCGGCGTCGCTATGGCTGCGCGCACTGCCGCCGGTGCTCGCGCTGGCGTGCATCGCGGTCGCCACACGTTTGCGCGCGCGGCGCTGGTTCGCGATCGGAGGCGCGGTGGTGACCATCGCGGCGCTGGTCAGTCTCGATCTGGCCGCGTTCGCGGCGGCCGTGGCGCTCATCGCGGCCATCCGCTCCCGCGCGATCGTGCCTCTGTTCATCGGCATCGGCGTCATCGCCGTTCCGCTGCTGCTCGTGTTGCTGGTGCTGGGTGTGCTGCCGGACTTCTTCCACACGACGTTCGTCGAGGTCATCGGCTCCGGCGGGATCTATGTGCAGGGGCCGCTACCGGTGCCGGACGTGGTGCGCACGCTGGCGCATACGGCCGGCCTCATTTCTCTGACGGAAAGCTTCGCGATCGTCTGCTGGATTCTCGCGCTCATCGGCGCCGCGGCCGCGCTTTCTGCATCGCCATTGCGCGCGCGACGCGCGGACGCGGTATGGATGATCGCGTTGTGGCTGGTGATGGCCGGCGCATCGTTCGTCGTGCGCCGGCACTTCTACTTCGCGTTTGCGCTCGCGCCGTTCCTGATCGGCGGCTTGCTGGCGGTACGGCGCCATTCGCGTCCCGCCGCGATCGCGCTGACGATCGTGTTGGCGTTCCTGGCGAAGCCTTTCTCGCACGTATTCGATCTCGCGTTGCCGATTCGCCGTTCGGGCGGGATTGCGCCGCAGGAGTCGGTTGCGCTCACCGATCCCCCGCGCGCGCGCGGCGCGGTGACGGACGCGCGCACGAAGACCGGCATCGATGCGGTGCAGCGCTTCCTGCGCACGTCGCTGAAGCCGGACGAGACGTTCTACGACTTCGCCAGCATCGGCATGCTGTACTTCATCTTCGATCGCCCGTCGCCCGCGCGTCATCCGACGGTCCCCGCGTACGAGAGCATGGCGCTGCAACGGGAGCTGATTGCGGAACTGGAGCGAAACAAACTCGTTCGCGCCGCACTCATCCATTTTCCGACCGGCTACATCGACGTCGACGGCATCCACAATCGCGAGCGAGCGCCGCTGATCTGGGAGTACCTGCAGAAGAACTTCCGTCCCGCTTTCGCCGAGGATGGGGTGGTTTTCTGGATGCGGCGCTGATATCTTCGGCGCCTCTTACAACACAACTCGTTCCCGAAAAGGAGACCAGCATGAAGGCACGGCTCGCGATCGCGTTGGCGATCTCATTGACCGCAGTAACCGCCCTTGCGCAACAGCCCGGGCGTTGTGGTACGCGTCAGTTGAGCGATTCGGAAATCGCTGCGCTCGAAAAGAACGTCGCCCGCGGCAAGAAGGGCAAGACCTCGGCCGTCATCCCTGTGTGGGTGCACGTCATCAATCGCGGCGCCGGCTTCAATAACGGCGATGTATCCGACGGAATGATCCGCGACCAGATCCGTGTCCTCAACGAATCGTTCAATGGCCGCACCGGCGGCACGAACAGCGGCTTTGCGTTCGATCTCGCGGGTGTGACGCGCACGACGAATGCGACATGGTTCGCGCTTTTCGCCAGCGACACGAATGTCGAGCTCGAGGCGAAAACGGCGCTGCGGCGCGGCGGTCCGGGCACGCTCAATCTGTACCTCGTCGACGCCAGCCCATGGCTCGGCTGGGCGTATTTCCCGTCCATTCTCAACAGCGACCTCGCCAATCTCGATGGCGTGGTCGTCGACTGGCGGTCACTGCCGGGCGGCTCGTTCGCGATCTACAGTGAAGGCGACACCGGCACGCACGAAGTCGGCCATTGGCTGGCGCTCTATCACACGTTCGACGGCCATTGCGGCGCGAAGGGCGACTATGTCGCCGATACGCCTGCCGAACAGTCGCCGGCGTTCAATTGTCCGGTCGGACGCGACTCGTGCCCCGGCGCCGCGGGAGTCGATCCGATCACGAACTTCATGGATTACACACAGGACTCCTGCATGTACCAGTTCACGACCGGACAGGTCGAGCGGATGCAGGCCGCCTGGGCTGCGTTCCGCGACTAAAATTTTTGGAGTGCGGCAGCGAGAGCTGCCGCTTTCCAAAGCGGCGGCTTTGCAGCCGCACTCCAAAATCAATACGCGCCGGGATTCTTTACAAAGCGCCAGATGATCTTGCACGCGACCGTCCAGCTCCCTGCCTGCCGTTCGACGTGCCGCGAGATGCGGTCGAGCGCCGCGCGGTCATAAACGTTGCCATTGAAGATCACCGCGTCGATCCGTTGCGTGTTACGAATGTCCTGTAGCGGATTCGCGGCAAGCAACACGAGGTCTGCAACCTTGCGGGCATCGACGGTGCCGTATCGATGGTCCAGTTCGAAATACTGCGCGGGTGAAATCGTCGCGGCCCGCAAGACATCGGCATTGGACAAACCGGCCAGCGACAGCTGCTGCAGTTCGCGATGAAGGTCGGCTCCGGCCACGATGTAATCCGTCCCTGCCAACACTTTCACTCCGGCGCGATGTGCGGCGCCGGTGAGCTCGAGGCCCTTCTTGTAAAAGCGACGATGCGTCTCGCGCGCGGCTGGTGATGGATCCTTCGCGAGCAGTTCGTCGATGTCTTCGAGCCACTGCCGTTTCACCAGCGGATGCAGATAGCGCAACAGGTCGTCGTCGCGGACGGACGGGTCGTCGGCATAAGCGTCCGACCAACGCGTGAGGTGCGTCGGCACATACCACGTGCCGTGCTGTTTCATCGCGGCGAAGATCGCCTGCGCGAGCCGCGGGTCGTGCTCATCGAGCATGCGCTGGCGGTCTTCGCGCCATCGAGGTGCACCGGCTCGACGAAGATCCGCGCTGCCGGGGAACGACTCGTGGAGGATGAAGCGCGCGTGTTCGACGCTCTTCTGATGCGCGGCCGCTTCAATGGCGCTGACCTCGTAGGGCCGATGTCCGACGACGTCCATGCCGAGGCGCCGCGCTTCGTCGGTCAATGCGAAATAGGCGTCGCGCGGGATGCGGTCATAGACCTTGATCGCTTCCACTTTGCCCGCGAAGTGCCGGACGAACGCGCGGGCCTGATCGGGCGTAGCCGTGTCGAAATACGGCGGAACGGTCTTGAGCCGTTGCACCATGCCCGGTCCATTCGCCATCCAGCTCGTCGACGCCACGACTCGCGGTCCGACCCGCATCCCCGCCACCGCCTCTTCCGTCCACCTTCTCTTCTCTTCGGCGCACGCGACGAATGGATCGCCCGGTTGCGGGCAGCCCTGCATGTCGCGCACGTTCGTCACGCCGTATGCGATGTAGAGCGGCAGATCGAGCAGCGTGGCGTGCTCCCGAAAAACTGGACCATCTGATATGAGAGTCTGACAGCCCGGAGAGGGGCGAAAGGATTCTCGTGAAGAAGACCAAGCACGCGCCCGAACAGATCGTGAAGAAGCTGCGGGAGGCCGAGATGGAACTGG
>DASPNA010000105.1:0-17010 GCA_035626775.1 Thermoanaerobaculia bacterium | reverse complement strand
TCAGGCCATCCGCTAGCAACTTCTCAGACTTCACTCAGCACACCGCTTCAACGTTCAGCGCCGCGCCACCACGTATGATCACCACATCCAACAACTAACCCGTCCACGAAACCGGGGCAGGCTCAGGATGACGCAACGCCGTTCGCAACCGAGTCCGCCAGCTCGTCCGCGCGCTAGGCACGTTCGAGAAGCAGGCCCAGTCCCCGCTTTGGATTCGGCGGCGGAGGCGCGGTCCGCGGTGTTGCCGCTACTTCGGAGGTAAGGAGTCGGTGAAGCGCAAGCCGCGCATGATCCAGCTTCGGAGCGCCTGCCGTGTGCGAAGCCCTGCCGTGGCGACGTAGACCATCCCTTTCAAGGGTCGTCCAGTGAAATCCATCGGTCGGGCATGCTTCATTCCGAGGGCGTCTTCGTACTGCTCCGGTCCGACACGCACCATCAACTCCTGCTTCACGACTCCGCAGCACATGTGTTCGCCCGCAAGGAACGCCAGTCCTCCGAACATTTTCTTCTCAGCAATGTCCATGCGGTCCTGCAGGATCGCTCGGATGCGTCGTGCCAGATCTTCGTCGTAGGCCATAGCCAAATTCTGAGACTTCGGCTGCCGCATTGCACCAACGATCTCGCGAGGAGAGCTCGATGAACGACTCGAAATGCAAACACGACGCATGCCGCTGCAAGAGCGATGAGCTTCAGAGCGACGTACATTGCTCCGACGCATGCCGGAACGGACAGATGGAGAACGGCCGCTGTGCGTGCGGCCACCCGGACTGTCAGTAAGGCGCGAGGCCGTCGCGCCGTAGGGCCGATCTGCTTTCATCGGTTTCCGAGAAGAGGCGCCGGATAGGAACGATGGCCTGTGTCCGGCACTACAGCTCGGATCCGTGGATGCGGAGCATCGATCGCGACATGCCGAATACGAGCATGTCGTCATCCTCTCCGCAGCCGTGAGCCGACGACCGGACCCTGCGGCGCCATCCGCGCCGGTTCGCATTCTGCTGATCGCCGGCAGTCAGCGGCGGTACAACTGCCCCCGGCGTGGACTGGCAAGGCGCGCACGTTCATGAAGCGGATGGCCGCGCGGCTCGCCGGCCGCTTCAAGATCGATGAAGTCGATTTCGCGAACGTCTACGGCGCCGAGCGCATCCAGCCGTGCAACGCTGGCCGTGCAACTGCTACGAGAAAGTCGACAAAACCGAGCCAGATCTCATGTCGGTGCACGAGGTATCGGCGACGACCGATCCAAAGCCTGCCTTCGCAGTGACCCCGGCGGATCGAGCAGGTCGAACCTGATCGTTCGATCAGGGTGGCGAGCAGCCGAGCAACGTTGGAGCGGCGTGCATTAGTATGTCGCGACATCGGGTGCGGGCGAAGTCTTTCTCGCAGGAGACGTCGAGCGGTCGGGCCGCCGCTCGTGGGGAGGCACATGGTGCTGTCTCGCATCCGGTGGTCGCGCTCAATCTTCGTTTTCCAAGCGGAGGTCCTCGATGGGGATCTCTGAGCTTCTGATCGCGCTGCTGGCGATCTTCGCCGCCGCCAAGCTGTTCGGCGAACTGGCGGAACGCATCGGGCAGCCCGCGGTCCTCGGCGAGATGGTCGGTGGCATCGTCATCGGCGTTTCCGGTCTGCACTTGATCGATGCCCACGATCCGCTCCTACACGTTCTCGCGGAGCTGGGCGTCATCCTTCTGCTGTTCCTGATCGGACTCGAAACCGATCTCAATCGGCTCCTGTCGGTCGGCGGCGCATCCGGCGCAGTCGCGACCGTGGGCGTCGTGCTGCCGTTTGCCGCGGGCTACGGAGTCGGTGCGTGGCTCGGCTATCCAACGACGGTTTCCGTCTTTCTCGGTGCCGCGCTGACCGCAACGTCGGTCGGAATCACAGCGCGCGTCCTCTCAGACCTCGGTCACCTGAAGAGCGACGAATCGCAAGTAATCCTCGGCGCGGCGGTCATCGACGACATCCTTGGCCTCGTGTTGCTTACCGTTATCAGCGCCGTCGCCGCGGGCGAAAAACTGACTGCTCCTGGCGTGACGAAGATCTTCGCGATCGCGTTCGGGTTCGTCGCCCTTGCGGTGATCGTGGGGTCGATGCTCGCGCCGCGACTCATCGCGCTCGTGGCACGCGTTCGAGTCGGGAAGGCGCTGTTTTTTGCCTCGATCATGTTCGCGTTCGGCCTCGCCTACCTGGCGGATCTAGCCGGGTCGGCGCTCATCATCGGCGCGTTCGCGGCCGGCCTGGTACTAGCGAAAACGGACCGCGGTCGCGACATCGAGCACGAGGTGTACGACGTTGCGCAATTCTTCATTCCGATCTTCTTCGTATCGGTCGGCGCCGCCGTCGATCTGAAAGCGCTGAATCCCTTCAACACGCACACCCGACCGTTCTTCATCATCGGAATCCTGCTGACCTTCGTGGCGATCGTCGGAAAACTGCTCGCCGGCTACGCCGCGTTCGGCCGGCCGATGCGCAAGCTCGTGATCGGTGTGGGCATGGTGCCGCGCGGAGAAGTGGGTCTCATCTTCGCGCAGCTCGGTCTTTCCGCGGGGCTTCTGTCGACGGGTCTCTACAGCTCCGTTGCGCTGATGGTGATGATTACGACGTTCGTCGCTCCGCCCGCGCTCCGCGCGTTACTGGCGAAGCAGGCACGCGAGGACGCTGAGAGCGCGCTTTGCGATGTGGTGACGGAAGCGATCGCGGACGACGACGAGCGGCGCCACGACACTCCGAATGTCGACGATTTAGACTCGCCGAAACGCGAGGACAGATGAGACGACAAGATTGCCCCGATCTGGCCAGCCCGGCCTTCAAGGCGCATCCGTATGAGTTGTGGAAGGAGCTCCGGCAAACCGTGTACATCGCGTGAAGCTCCGAGGCAGCGGGTCCGCTTGGTTGGTAACGCGGCACGAGGACGCCATACAGATTCTCGGAAATCCACGGTTCGCGAAGGATCCGCGGAAAGCGAAAGGAAAAGGGGGAAGCACTCCGCCGTGGCTGCCGGGTCCGTTGCGAGCGCTCAGCCGCAACATGCTGGACCTCGATCAACCGGATCATCGCCGCCTGCGCAATCTGGTGCAGAAGGCATTTACGCCCCGCGTGATCGAGGAGCTTAGCCCGCGCATCGAACGCATTACCTCACGTCTCCTCGACGCGATCGAGCATGGGCGAACGGGGCGCGCAGACCTGATCGGCCATTACGCGGCACCCACTTTGGCCGAATCGAGCTTCAGGCCAAATCGATTCGCGAGTTGCGATGGCGGCGAGGACTCGTGCTGCGAGCCTTGGAGTCACTGCCGGTGTCGCTATCAACGCGTCCATGCCATCCTGAAAATGGATCAGCAGTCGTTCCCGCGGCTATCCCCGCAAGCAACATCTTCAATCACAGACGGCCACCCGCGAGGTAGCCGTTTTCGTTTCTACCGCAACCCTTTCGCCGCCGCCGCCGGCCGCGGATCATTCGGCAGGAGCGTGGCCGCGCGCGCGAGATACCCCTCGGCTTCCATCTTTTTGCCGAGGACGGCCTGCACCTGACCGGCGTAGAGATAGGCCACGCCACAGTTGGGATCGATGCGGATGGCGTTCTTGAGGAGCTTCAGTGCGTTTGCGGCGGGCGTGACGTTGAGGCGGAAACGGCACCACGCGGCCTCGGCGGCGTAGTTGCCGTTCTGGGCGTCGCATTCGGCGGCGAGCTCGAACGATGACAGCGCTTCGCGGAGGTTGCCCGCTGCGGTGAGGTTGATACCGCTTTTCCAGAGCGCCTCGGGGTCGATCATCGCCGCGGCGCCGGCTTTCGCAGCCGCGGCGCGCTCTTCGCGCAGCGTCTCGCGACGCTTCACCAACGCCTCGCGCCTGGCGGGATCGGCGAGCTCGGTGTACGCGCGGGCGGCAGCGAGAAAGACCTGCTGCGCTTTGTCGCGCAATCCGTCCGGACCACTTTCCGGGTAGCGCGAAGGGAGAAAGCGGTCGGCCATCACGAGATACGCCTTCACGATTTGCGTCGCCCCGGCGGTCTCCTCGACGTCCAGCAGGTCGAATGCATCTTTGCGGCGATAGGAGAGGAACGCCGAGAGCACCGTTTCCGGCGGTTCGTGTGCGGGAGCAGGGGTTGGCGGAGGCTCCGGCTCGGTCTCGATGGAATCGAGCGAAACCTCGACCGGCACGTTCTCTTCGCCGGCCGCCGCGAACGGATTGGCGAGCTCGAACCGTGGCGCTTCGGGCCGCGATTGAAAGGTCGTGTCGATGATGCCGAGGAGCAGGAGCGCGTAGACGGTACGGTGCAGATCGTCGGTATCGATCTCGCCGGTCAGCTCGTCGAACTTCCGGCCCTGGCGCGCGGCGTCGACCACTTTCTGCTGGCTCGGCGTCAGGCGAAGCTCGCCTAGGAACGAATGCTCGGGAGTGAGGGCGAGGTATTTTCCGATCGCGACGACCGCGGCCCGATCGGCGTTCTCCTGTGGCTCCACCTTCTGAATACCGGTCAGCAGAAGCTGCGGCACCTTCACTCGCAGCACCGAACCAACTGGCGGTACATCGCCGGAGATCGAGTACGTGCCCGAAGTCCAACTGAACGGCTCGAGCAGCTTCCGCCCCAGGTTCTGCTGCAGCAGGCGATAGAGCTCGGTGGGTGTGAGCAGACCGCGCTCGGTGAGAATCTCGCCGAGCGGCACACCTCGCGACGCAGCGACGGCGAACGCGGAGTTTGCGTCCGACTCGCGCACTTTCCCGCTGCTGACCAGAAAGCGTCCGAGCATCTCCGTGGCGATGTTCGAACGGCACTCAACCGCCCAGCCATCGTCGAAGATGATCGTCTTCTGAAGCTGGTTGCGCTGTAACTGGAGAGTCACGCTGGCTTGTGCTTCCGCCAGCGCCACGAGCAGGTGCGCGTACGGCGCTTGTTCCAACGTGCCGTTGCGCGGAAGGTCCGCAAACGCCGGGCGCATCATCACGCGATGGATTGTACCGACCGGGGAAACTTCGCGTGAACAGGGATGACTCGGGCGCGCGATCGGCTCATATTGCCCCCGCATGCGGAGAGTCCTGATCCTCATCCTGATCGTGGTGACCCTCGCACCGGCGACCTTCGCGTGCACGACGTTCTGCATGGCGCGAAACGGAGAAGCCATCTTCGGCCGCAACTACGATTTCGAGATCGGTCAGGGATATGTGATGACCAATCGCCGCGGCCTGTCGAAGACGTCGATGGCGGGTTCGCTCAGTTGGATGTCGAGATACGCGAGCGTCACGTTCAATCAGTGGGGACGCGAGTTTCCGATGGACGGGATGAACGAGGCCGGGCTGGTGGTCGCGCTCATGTGGCTGGACGGCAGCGTTTATCCGCGCAACGAACGTCCGCCACTGCGCGTCCTGGAATGGATCCAGTACAACCTTGACAGGCATGCCACTGTCGCGGAGCTACTGGCGCACATCGGCGAGACCAGGATCGCGGGCAGCACGCCGCTGCACTATCTCGTCTCCGATGCGAGCGGAGATTCGGCTTCGATCGAATTTCTGAATGGCGAGCTGGTGGTTCACCGCGGTGCGTCGGTGCTGGCGAATGACACCTACGCGCGATCGCTTTCGCATTTGCAGCAGTTCTCCGGTTTCGGCGGGACGCGCCCGACGCCGTCGAGTGGCGGCTCGCTGGATCGTTTCGCGCGCGCGTCGATGATGATCAATGCCGGCGACGCGTCTGTCGATCGCGCGTTCGACGTTCTGGCGAGCGTGGCGCAGCGCGGATCCACTCGCTGGAGCGTGGTGTATGACGCGACGCGCAAAGAAATCTCGTGGACCAGCGATCGCAATACGCGGCGTCGCACCATTCACCTGGGCGACCTCCAGCTCGACTGCACGAGCGAAGCGAAGATGCTCGACGTCCACGCGAATGTCACGGGCGATGTCGCATCGCACCTGGAGTCCTACTCGCCGCAACGCAATCGCGACCTGGTGCTGAGCTCCTACTCCTCGACGTCGTTCACGCGGAACACTCCGCTGCACTATGCCGAAGCGGAAGCCGCCCACGCCGAACGGTTCGGCTGTCCCGGTCCGCGCCGGCGCGCGACGCGGAAGTGATCAGGCCGAACCTGCATTCGCATCACCCGCTTCATAGCGCGATGAGAGCAACTCATAACCCAAAGGTCGCAGGTTCAAATCCTGCCCCGCGAGGCGGCCTAGTCGTTTAAGCCCGGCAGAGTACGTTGCTGCAGCTCGTTCGCCGTCGTCCGCGAGTGGCGTGTTGCGACAACGACCATGTGCGATCCGGCCCCGGCGTTCTCGTGCGAATTTCGAGCACGTAACGGCATCGGCTCTAGTCACCCGGGAACCGTGCCATGGACGGCCGAGAGAACGCCACCATTCGCGTGGAAGTGTGAAGAGGCAGGGCAAAGGTAGGAGGTACAACTGCGCATTCTCGAGTTCAAGTCCAAATCAAGCGCGCCAGTCCGCGTGGCGTTCTCCGGCCATCACTCTCTAGCGACGCCCACGCGCGCCAAATATGACCATGAGGCCGACCGCTCGCGAAATTTGTAGCACTGCTGCGATCCTCTCGAATGACACGGGGAGCCCTTCGCTCGTCGCAGCGGCCGCCCGAGTGACGGCCAGCGGCATCGCCTCGCTGAGCCCGCTGAATGTGCCGGCAGTCAGAATCGGATCTCACAACGCCGACGCCTGGGACATATTGGTTAGCTCGGAGCGCATCGAACCAAGTGGCTCCGAAAGTCAGCGGCACGAGTCAGCCGAGTGTCGAGCTAATTCAGCGGGAACGCGGTTACGATGTTGCTCGTTCTGTCCATCCATGGTGACCACGCTTCTGGCATTGCTTCTCTTCAGCGTCCCGCCTGACGCAGCAATCAACGACGCTGCTCGCCAATATCTCGTGCTTGCGTACGATGGCAACTCCGCCCTTCCGCGATCGGAAGACACCAGGACGGAGGCCTTCGACCGCAAGGTCCGCAACGTTCTCCGCACGCGATGTGTCGATATCGAAGAAATTCTGTTCCGTGACATGAAACCCAACGGCGACGCGGTCGAGGTTCTGGTGGATCTTTCGATCCGAAAGACCGAGCGAGACCGACAGGACCCATGGGTCGGATTCGAATTGATCCCGTTGCGGATGAACCTCCGCAGAGAGAAGAACGCGTGGGTCGTTCGTTCGATTGAATTTCTCGACCAGGAGCTCGCCACTCAACTGATCGACGGCGGGGCTGTCAAAGACTTTCCTGAAGCGATTCCGCCTTCGCGTCTTCCGGGGGTGGCACGCGCGATCTACGAGCAATCTCTCGGTCTTTTGAACGCGGGGAAGCTCGACGCCGCGCGCGAAGCCGCGGCGTTGGCGCATCGGATCGCCGCCGTCGCCGGCGATCGCGGCGGCGAGGCGCTCGCCCTCGGCGTGATGATGTATGCGGTCACGGACCGCGACGAAGCGCTGGCCGCTCGCCTGAGTGAGGAGAGCGTTGCGATCGCAGAATCCGTCGGCGATCCTGACGTGCTCGCGCGCGCCTGGTACAACCGGTCCCGTCGGAGCGGTTCGCGCCTAACTCGAGAAAACACGCCGGAGCGTGACCGCACCGAATCGTGGCGGCGCGCGATTGCGTACGCGGAACGTGCGGAGGACCCGACGCTCCTGCTCCGGGTCCTGTATACGATCGCAAACGCGTCCGCAAACGTCAGAGATCATCTCACCGCCCGCCGTCACATCGATCGGATCCTGCCGCTTGCACGCGAAATCGGGGATGTCACCGGCGAGCTCAGTGCGGAATCCGTGTTGTCACAGATCTACTTCGACCAAGGCGACATCGAGCGCGGCTTCTACCATAATGCGCGCGCGCGCAACCTCGCCGAGAAACGCAACGCCTATGCGCATACGGCGTTGACCCTGCGCGCGGGATGGGTGCTCGTGGAAGAGCGCCGTTACGATGAGGCACGCGAGATGTTTGCGCGTGTGCTCAAGCGCGACGACCACGGCCAATTCGTGACCAGGGGCATCTCACCAGCTCATCTCGCAGCCACGTTCCTGTCGATGGCAACGATGGAAGCACATGCCGGGCACTTCGACGAAGCCGACTGCCTTCTGCGCGAGTCGGCAAGAATCGTCTCTCTGCCGGCGAGCTCGCTGCATCACTATCTCGCGCCCGCCTACCTTCAACGACGCGAGTACCATGCCGCACTGCGCGTTGCGCTCGAGAGCCTCGCCCAGCCGGAGCTTTTCGATTACGAGAGAGTGAACGCGTTGCATTCGGTCGCCACCGCATATCACGCTCTCGGTTCCTGTCATCTCGGTGCCGAGGCGGTGCTCGAGGCGATCGAAGTCCGGGAAGCGTTGGATCTGCGGGTCGCCGGCGACGAGCAGCAGCAGGCTCGCGGTTCCGATCGTACGGCCCGGCTGTACACGCTGGCCGCCGATATCGCACTGGATCTCGGCTCGCCGGCGGATGCGCTGCGCTATCTGGAGCGAGGACGCGCCAGAGTCCTCCGAGACGTGCTGGAAAACGGCCGTCCCGGCGTCATCGCGTCCGGCGAAACGGCTGACGCTGATGTCCGGCTCGAACGCGAACAGGAACTGGCGCGTCTAGCGATCGAGGTGGAGAGAGCTCGTTCGGCAAACACTCCAGCTTCGATCAAGGAGGCGGTCGATCGCCTCGCGCTTGCGCGGGCGGCCCACGCGACGTTCCTAGACGGCCTGCACGCGCGTTCCGGGCGTCGTGCCCTCGCTTCATCCTCGCTGAACGCGAGCCTCCCGGTCATGCTGCAGCAACTTCCTGCGGGAATGGTGGCGCTCTCTTACTATGCGAGCGAAAAAGATCTGCATGTGTTCGTGGCGCGGCGAAACGCAACGGAGGTCGTTTACCGCAAGATCGCAGTGGATCGTAATGTACTCACAGATCGGATCGACCGTTTCGTTTCCGCTCTGACGCGGCGCGACGGTGGGTTCGGCGATTCCGCGGCGGCTGTTTATCAATTGTTGATCGGTCCCGTCGAAAACGATATTCGTGGGGCAGAAGGTCTTGTCGTAATACCGGATGGCCCATTATGGCGAGTGCCTTTCGCAGCGCTCATGGATCAGCGCAATCGCTTTCTCATCGAACGGTGTCCGATCGTTTATGCACCGTCGATCACCGCTTACTCGTTGATGTCGCGCGAAACACACCGCAGCAAGCGGCCGGCGCGTTCGTATCTGGGTGTTGGAAATCCGACGCTCGACGAAGTGACGCAGACGGCCTTCAAGAATTTCTATCGCAATGCGACCCTCGCGGATTTGCCCGATGGGCAGCGCGAGGTGGACAGCGCGGGAGCTTTCTATCGCGACTCGGTGGTCCTCACGGGTCACGACGCCAATGAGGGCCGCGTCAAAGATGCGATCCGCGATGCGGACGTCGTGCATTTTGCGACACACGCATTGCTCGACGACCGCAATCCTCTTTACTCGCGCCTGGCCCTGGCGCGGGACGACAGCGGTCATGAGGATGGATGGCTCGAGACCTGGGAAATCGTACTTCTCCGGCTCGACGCCGATCTGGTCGTGCTATCCGCGTGTGATACGGCCACCGGCCGCATCGGCGCCGGCGAAGGCGTGGTCGGAATGGCCTGGTCCTTTTTCATTGCAGGAGCACGGGCCACGGTCGCGACACAATGGAAGGTCAGTAGCCGGAGCTCAGCGAACCTGATGATCGCATTCCACGAGTCGCTGAAGACGACGCCTGCCGGCTCGCTTCGCAAAGCGGCCGCCTTACGCGACGCCCAACTGCGGGTGATGCGCGAGTTGCAATATCGGCATCCGTTCTACTGGGCCGCATTCGTGGTGTTGGGCGACGCGTCGTGACGCAATTACGGCCAGATCGGAACACCATTCGATCCGCTGCTGCCGGCAGCGACCGACAGATCGCCTTCATCATCGGAACGCACCCGTCCTTCGCGCGATCGGCGGTCGAGGTGAAGCATCTGAATGTGGCGCGCTCCGTTCTTCACGAACACGTCGCCGATCGAGAGCACGCCCAGTCCACGAATGAGTAATCCGCGTGGCGCAACACCGCAAGAGGCGCGTCCATTAGCGGAGCACCGGACGCTGCTCCCGGGTACGCCGAGAGATGCGAACGTGGGGTGGGCCGAGAAAAAAGCTGTGTCGAGCGACGTGGCGACGGCGACGCCATCGACGGTGAGGTTCTCGATCGACGAGCCTTCGAAATCGATGTTCGCCTCCGCATCGTCTACTGACTGACGCGCGTTCGTACGCGCGACGACCCGATCGGCGTGGATGCGATCACCGAACCAAAGATCGACGATGGTGATTTCCGATGTCGTGACGGCGACAGAGCCATCCTTGAAACCGTGCACCACGGATCGTGCTTCGGCGAAACGGACGAAGCCGTCGTCATACGCGCGAATGGCGCTCTCGGCAGTCCCACCCGAATGCGGCAGCGCGACCGAGGCGACCGCGGCGTGCCCGCCGCCTGAGATTGCGATGGCGTTCGCGTTGAATAGGTGGCCCGCGAAGGCGTCGGTACCAACAGTCGTCACAACAACAAGAAGAAGAGTGCCGATGGATTTTGTTGACATTCGAATCTCCTGGCGCAACCGAACGGCGTTACGGAACGCGACATTGGTGAACGAGTGAGGACACCGCGACAGGACGCGCCGAACCGTCCTGCCGCTGAACCGTGTCACTTGACCGCGTCGATGAGCTCTGTGAAATTGTCCGCGTGCACGCGACCCTTAGTGGCAATGGCACTAAACGAGCGTGCCGGCAGCATGGCCGCAAGGAATGCCTCCGCCATGTAGGCGCGCAGCGTAGTAATGTCGGCCGCGCGCACCGGCGCCTTCGCCGGATCGGGGAACGTCAGCCAAGGCAATTCCGCAACGGCCCGCACCATGTTCGTAGCTCGACGCGCGTCCTGGAGGTTTTCCGCTTTGATCGCGCCGCGGCTCGGAATTGCCGCGAACGTCGCCGCCGTCGCAAGGTCGGCCTTGTATGCCGGCGACGTCGCCGACCGCACGCGATAGATGTAAGAACGACCATTGGTGACGGTGTCGATGAAATTCGTGTCGTTCACCGGCGGGCCGATTACGGAAAACGCGCCGCCGTCCGAGCGCTCGATGACGAAAGAGTTGCTGCGGTCGGCGGCGGCTTTCGTCCACGCAAGCTGGATCGACGAAGTCGATTCGTTTCCGCCGATACGCGTAGCAGTGAACGTCAGAGGGACTGCCTCGACCGTCGACTTCGAAGACCACGTCTCCCCGTTGTGTCGCGCGACGACCTCGGCGCTGCTCCGGACGGCGACACCGTTCTGCGTCGCAACCGGTGAACCGGTGGTCGGGGATCCGCCGAGCGGATCGACCGACCATTGAGTTCCGGCGACTGGCCTCCGACAGGCGACCACTCTTCCGTCGAGACCGCGGACGAAGACCTTGACCTCCGTCGGCGTGACGGTCGCCGAGGGCGAGCCAGTCATCGCGACGGACGGCACTGGAGCCCCGGTCCACACCCCGGATCCCGTGCCGGAGAACTCCCACAACTGACGTCCCTCCAACGAGCGCGAATAGACACGCATCGCGCCGTTCGCGACGACAGCGACAGGAAAACCGCCCACGAGGACCGGCCTCGGAGAACCGTTCACAAGGACCGATGTACTCATCGGCTGCTCAACCCAATCCGTACCCTGTCGTTTCAGGTGGTACAAAACGGCGTCTTCGCCACGCACGAAGACGTGCAACTGACCCTGAAACTGCACGACGGCCGGCATTCCGACCGGCGCGCGATGGATTTTCGTGTCGTAGAGCAGGAACCCATCCTTCGTCAGGTTGGTGGGCTCGCTCAGGCCCGACGGTGTCCAGGTCCAGTGATACACGTCGAAGTCGATGCGCGTGGTTCCGTCGTCACCGAGGAACGGCGGCTGGGTTTTCGGATGCGCACAGAACAGCGGATTGGTGGTAATCCCGTCTCGTACCACCGCCGCAGTGGCGACAATGTCGATGCCTGTCGAATTTGCGACCGCGACCGGGTCGGTCAACGCGCGCGTCGTCTCCGGCAGGAGCGCGACAGGCGAGCTCCATTCGCTGCCGGTACGGAACACGTGCTGAAGCATGTTCTTTTCGTTGCGATAGAAAAGATCAAGGCGTTGCGTGCCAGCCGCGTTTTCGACGACTTCAGGCGTGCCACTGGCGAACAATCCGGTATTCGACCATCCGGCCGCCCCACCCTCGATGATCTGTCCGCCCGCGCTCCGAATGAACATGTCCGTGCCCCCGGCCGCGCCGACTCCGGGGCGATCCTCGTTCAGATCACCGAGGATCACATTGAATGCTCCGTTGCGCGAGTAATTGTGGCCGATCGCCCCTTCATCGATCTCGAGGTGAAACGTCGCACCGCTGCCGAGTGAGTGGGCAACGTTCCGCACCAACGATTCGTACGGCCGCAGCAACTGCTCCCACGTCTTCCCTCCCCCTTTGAACATCGTGATCGGGTCGTCGCCGAAGTACAGATCGTGCCGCAATAGAATCTGGATCTGCTTTCGGGAGGGGTAAGTGCCGAGGACGTAAAGATCGAGATAGCCCGCGATCTGATAGAGGCTGTCGACGAACTGTTCGGTGTCACCCGACGAGAGACACTGGCGCATGTACAGCGGGATTGTGCCGGCGACCGGGTAGCTTCTGACGATTCGTGGATCGATCGCGGCGGCCAGCGTGGTCGTCCAGCCACCGCCGGAGAGCCCTGTCATGACCACGCGCGAAAACAACAACGCACCGGACGCGTTGGTACGCGTCGTAACGTAGTTGACCCATTGCACGACCGGCTCGAGGAAATACTTCAATGCCTCGTTGTCGGGGGCGAGCTCCCTGAACATCCAGGCGTGATCCCGCGGGTCTTTCGGGTCATTGCCCACCGGAGCATTCGGATAAACGCCCGGAGCCTCGGGCGTACAACCGGGCGGCGCCTCGACGTACGGACGGTAATGCGGCAAGAAACAGAGAACCACCGAATAGCCGTCCAGCAGCAGTGCGCGGATGAATCGCTGCGCGCCTTGCGTGGAGTCATTGCCCGGCATCTTCGCATCATCGGGCGGGTGAACATTCATGTGGTCGTGTCCCGCGTGAAGCAGCATGACAGTACCGTTGGGGGACGCGGCTTCGAAGTAATACGCCCGGCTGACCTCGCAATCGCGCACTACATCGAGGGCCGTCACCGTCAACCCGTTCTCGGTCGCCGATTTGAAGAGGCTGGCATTTGTGATCGGATGGACCAGGCCGCTCACGGGACTCGCTGTCGGCGTGGCCTTTGGCGTTGCCGAAGGAAGCACCGTAGTGCCCCAGATGAAGTTTCTCAGCTCCGCGCGTACAGCCTCCGCGCGGGCGGGCGAGTTGATCTTGATGAGACGGTCGTCCACGGTTGCCGACGCTGTGAAGGCGACCGCCAACGAGGCGAATGCGAGCGGAATCACGAATCGCATGGGATCGGTCTCACTGCAGCGAAAGAAGGACGAGAATCTGTCCGCGTCCGGACGTGAGCGGCTCGAGCGCCTTCCCGACGAGCGTCCCCGGCCGATGGATGGCGACGCCGCCGATCTCGATCGGCTCCGAGACCATCGCCATCCCGGGCTCGTCGCTCGTGACGAGCAGATCGCCGATCTGAACAGGGCGCTTCGTCGCATCGACGCTGACCTTCACCCGTCCGAGCGTCGCTACACGCGACTTCGACTCCCCCGCAGCGCCGAGCAGCAGTCCGGGGCGATCGGAGATCACTCCCGCCACACGGGAGTCGTAAGACTTGGAAGAAGGGACGACGGCGTTGCTTTTCCTGGTATCGAGAACCACGACAGTGCCGGCCGTCAGGTCACCCTCTCCCGGAACCCATTCCGCAACGTCCTGATAATTCGCGTTGATCGTTCCGCTCGCGGAGACGTTGCCGTCCTTGTCGATCGACAACAAGGAAACGGCTGTTACTCCCCCATTGGCATCCGGAAGGTAGCGGTTGATGGTCACACCGTTCTGCAATGGATTGGGCGTCTCTTGTCCAAGCAGATTGAGGGCGCGGAAATCGAGGCCGTATCCGGCGCGGGCCGGGTCGATCGACTTCAGGCCAGTGCCGTTGTAGTAGATGTTCCACTGCAGGAAGCCCTGCACGGAATTCGAGCTGAGTCTGGTGCGCGCATGGCTCGCCGTCGGCGTGATGTTTCCCACAAAGAGATCGCCTTCGATACTTGCGCCGGTGACGTACGCGTTATTGCCCATGTAAATGTCGCCGGGCAGCTTCGACCAACGCCCGGTCTCCAACTGGAATCGCGGGAAAATTGCGTCGGTGTATTGCGGACTGATCCCGACTCGATCGGCGGTCCGAACGGTGCCGTTCGCGTCCCCGGCTCCGGTCTCCCACTGTGCCTGCAGAGGAATCGCGAAGCAGGCTACGAATAGCAAGGCGGCGAAACGTCTCATGAATGACCCCTTCAGATTTGGATGCATCGAATCAAGGTTGCGGACGCGTCACTGCATCGAGAGCAGCACCAGAATCTCACCCTCACCACCGGCGAGCGGTTCCAGCGCTTTGCCGATGATCGTTCCCGGCTGATGAAAAGCGCGGCCGCTGATCTTCATCGGGACTGAAGACATTGCCCTTCCCGGAACGTCGCTCGACACGAGCAGATCGCCAACGGCGATCGGCCGCTCTCGGGCATCTACTTTGACTCGGACACGGCCAGTCGTGGCGATTTGCTCGCGGTCGGACGCGGCATCACCGAGGATGATCCCGGGCTGCGAAGAGACGACACCCGCAACGGATGTGTCGTACGCGTGCGTGGAGGCCATGACCTCGTTCGACTTCGCGGTGTTCAGCACTACCACGGTGCCCGGCTCGAGATCGGCGGTGGCCGGCACCCACTCCGCGACGTCCTGAAAATGAGCCTGGATATTGGCGCCGCGGACCGTGCCTGTGAAACGCGCGTCACCAGCGACGTGCAAGCGAGCCTGCGGTGCGGTGACGCCGATGCCTACGTTGCCTGTTCCGGAAAGAGTCATGATGTTCGCGGCCGTACTGGCGTTGAGTGCGGTGTTACCCGCCGGATAGCGCCGGAACGAGATGCCGTCGACCACGGAATTGAGCTCCAGTTCATAGGACGGCTTGGTGGTATTCAATGAGCGGTAGCCGAGGCCGTCGTAATAAATGTTCCACTGAAGCATGCCGCGATCTCCGTTACTCGTCAGTCGCGTCCGTGCGACGCTGGCCCCCGCATTGCCGATGAACAGATCGCCGGCCCCGCTGATGGCTACATTCTTGATCAGTGACGGAGCGCCGGCCCATCCGAGCACGTCCAGAGGGACCACCGGCGCCATGGTCCCGATTCCGACGGAGCCGCAGGCCTCGGAAATGGAGGCCGTCTGAAAAGTCCATACGCACTGCGCTGCTGCTTGTCCCGGCACCACGAGGAGAACCATTGCGGCAAGCGCACCCTTGACATACACGGCGATTCGGTGATTCATCGGCTCCTCCAGTTTTCGCCTGACAGGCGCGCTCACGCACCACCGACAGTCGATTTCAGGGATTTAACGGTGTTTACCTGTTACGACCGCTCGCCAAATGGTTTTATTACCGCTTCGGGCGGGGAGGTGACAAACAGTCACAGCAGGGGCGCGCCGCCAGGAGACATCGGTGCCGATCCAGGCGCCGGACGAACGACAACCGCTGACGATGACTCCTCTCCACTCACGGCATCGTTCTGCCACCGGGTAGTTCGGCGAGTTCGACCTCGATAGTCCGGTCGTGGTCGACCATGTACCAGGTCAGGCGCGGTTCGTTCGGATCGACGTGATCCAGAATCGTCCAGGCAGTTGGCGCCGCTGCAACACGATCGTGGTCGCTGTCGCGTCCACTCGCGTACAAGCCGATACACGATGGCCCCGAGTACTCTACGGTGAATGACCCGCACGGAACTGCGACGTTGCCTCGCTGGAACGCGAGAGGATGAGGTCCCACCAGCGGATACTCCGCTACTTCGATCAGCTCGCGTCGCCATCGGCCCTTCACAGAGACAGCCGCTTCGATCCGAGCATGCATCGCTTCCGCGTCCGGCCAGACCGCATCGATTCGCAGGGCACACGTGCGGTTCGCATTGCGAAGCAACAACCATACATGAGGCGGCATGCAGACTTCGGTCGGCCCGATCAGTACGTTCGATCTTCCCGGAAGCGGCTTGCGCTCACCACGTGGCGGTTCCGCGACACAGGCCAATAGCAGCGCGGCCCCTGTCAATAGGACGTAGCCTGATCCGAACCGTCTCGGCATGACAGTCGTATTTTCACGTCGAAGTCAGGGTTCATCCGTCCCAGCGTACACGGCGGGCGACAGGTTACCACCTATGCCTTCGTTCGATGCTCTTATGACATTCAGCGTATTCACGTAGGCCATCGCGATCGTGAGCAGATCCGGCGCGGTATCTCCCATGAGATGCAGGATCGTCGTCGCATTCGCTCCTGCTCCCTTCCAGACGTGGCCGGCATGCATGGGCGCCGCCCGATCCTGGGCTGTATGAATGGCCCCGGCCAGATCGGAAAAGTACAATGAGCCTGCAATTGAAGCTTCCGTGCCGGCGCGTCCTTCCTTGACGGTCTGCGTGCGGCCGTCGTCCTTTGTGCCGCGCATCGCGTGAAGGTTCGATGCCCGCGCATCCTTGCCTTGTGAACCCTCGCGGTGATCGACTTTTACCACCCTCCATGCCAGCGACATGCTTTCTCGCCGGCTCATGCCTGACTCGCGAGCGGCCTTATAGGTGATCCAGAAATGCCAGTGGTATGCAAGCCGGCCGTCCGGATCGATCTTGTTCACCGGATTGTTGTGAACATATGCGTAGCGGTTCCACGTCTGCGGATACTTGAGCGCCGCTTTCAGATCCTACACTGGATCGACCGACAAGAATCGTCCGATGTTCGCGTCGTAGAACCGCGCGTGCATGTAGTCGAGGTAATCCGTTCCGTCGACGTTCAAAATCCCGTTGAAATCGCGTTCGTGCCCGGTGAACTTCATCGGCTCGATCCGGA
>DASPNA010000104.1:0-36531 GCA_035626775.1 Thermoanaerobaculia bacterium | reverse complement strand
CTTGCTGTTGAATCTGTTCGTAATGCAGGTTGTGAATTGCGGACACGTTCTGCTGGGTGCCGAGCTCACCTCCTCTGCGTCTCTTACAACAGTCGGATCGACCGTCGGTTCAGCTCTGGGGTCCCGTCGGCGCAGGCATCTCCGCTCGCGAGTCACCGGCCCGCGGAGGTGGGAGCAACACGGGTGCCAGCAAACGAAAACGCCCCGCCGGAGCGGGGCGGTCAACACTGCGTTGAACCGGAAACTAGGTCGTGGTGGCGGTGGTGCCGGTCGCGGCGGTGTCCGTGGTGGACATCGTGCCGGTGGCCGACGTGTCGGTGCCCATCGTGTCCGTCGACATCGTGTCGGTGGACATCGCGCCCGTGTCGGTGGCCATCGTGTCGGTCATGCCGGTGTCGCCGGTCGTCATCGAGGTGTCGGTAGCGGCGGTGTCGGTCACGGCCTCTTCCTTCTTGCAGCCGACGGCGAACATCGAAACGACGACCAGGGCGATGAGCGTGAGAACGAGTGACTTCTTCATTGCGTGAACTCTCCTTAATTCATTTCAGACCGTATCTCGGCCTGAATGTTCTGTTGGCTGGATTTACTTCGGAGTTACGTCCGGGGCATGGAAGGCGCACACGTGGGCCTTCCGTCGGCCGTTATGATAAGAACAGACCCAACAATGTCAAGCAGTTCTCTGAAATCCGTGGCGCTGCAGGCCGAACCGCAACACTCGACGGTGCCCTCGTTCGACGGCACGATCATCCACTACGACGTGTACGACGCTCCGTCGCCTTCGGCAGTGCTCGTGATCCCCGGATTCTGGCGCGACCGCCGCCATCCCTCGATGGTGCACCTCGCGCGATTCCTGACGGCGGCGGGATATCGCGCCGTGATTCTCGATCCGCGCGGTCACGGTGACAGCGGCGGCATGTACGGGTTCAATCTGCACGAGCATCACGACATCGCGGCGGTGGTGAACGATCTGCTCCGGAACAACGCGACGATCTCCTCCGTCACGCTGATCGGATTCTCGTATGGCGGCGCGGTCGCGGTCTCGACCATCGCGCGCCATCAACTGCCTGTGAATGCGCTGTTGCTGATCTCGGCCGTGGCCGATTTCGACATGATTGTGCCGCGCATCAATCCGTTCACCATTCACCGGCACATCGCGTTGTCGCAGGCACTCAACCGTCCGCGCTTCGCATGGAGCGTGCGCAAGCTCGCGAAACTGCGCGCCGTCGACGACATCCCGAACGTCCACGTGCCGGTCTGCATGATTCATGTGAAGAACGACTGGTTGATCGGCCATCGTCATTCGGTGGCTTTGTATGAGGCCGCATGCGAGCCGAAGGAGCTGCATATCCTCGACATCGAGGGCAACTATCACGCGGACCGGATCTTCAACGTCGCATCGGATTCGATCGAACCGATCGTGCGGGACTTTCTCGGCCGCACCACGCCGCGCTGACTATGGAGTGCGGCAGCACAGCTGCCGCTTTCGACACGCGGCAGCGTAACGCTGCCGCACGTGAATTTTCGACACAACACGCGGCAGCTTCGCTGCCGCTGCCGCACGCCATAGGTCGCAAAACAAAGGCCGCGTGCTGTTCCGCACGCGGCCGGTTTTCAGGTCGGTTCGTTCGAATTCGCGTCAAGGCATCGGAAGCGGCGGCACGTCGGTGTTCCTGCGCACGACGGGGACGATCTCGAGGACCTGCAACTCAGGCATCATCTCGTCATACCGCGGGCGAATGGGTTCCGGCTTGCTCTTCGGTTCGAAGCTGCCGTCGTCCTGCGTCCACTGTTCACCGTCGAAAACCCACATGGCGTCGTCCTTTCGTTGCCAGCAAGAATTTCAAGGGTCCTGCCATTCGTCTCTACGCTCGCGAGCGTTTCCAACATCCTGTAATACGAGACACTTACGCACCGAGTTAGGAAACCGTCGTCACGGAATCGAAACACGTCGTGTCCGGAATCCGGCGCGGTATGTCCGGGCGTATAGACGCTTTCGCTACTCGCTCGCGAGGTGTTCCGCGAGCTTTCGATACGCGCGGCCGCGATGCGAGATCGCATCCTTTTCCTCGGGCGTCATCTCCGCGAAGGTCTTCGACTGCCCCGCGGGCTGGAACCAGGCGTCCCATCCGAAGTGACGCTCGCCGCGCGGCTGCACCAGGATCTCGCCGGGAGTTTCGCCGAGAAAGAGGCGGACCTGTTTGCCGTCCCAGTAGCCGACACAGCATTGCGCGCGCGCCGCGCGATTGTTGAGCGCATAGGCGATCGCGGCCAATCCGGTGCCGCCAGCGGCTTCCAGCAACCAGCGAACATAGGGCCCGGGAAAGTTGCCGAGCTCGTCGAAACCGAGGGAAACGTCCTCGACCACGAGCCGCGCATAGCCCTTGGATTTGGCGACCTCGAGCTTGTAGCGCGTGATCTCTTCGACGGTGGCGGCCTGGATCTCCGGCAGCGTCAATGAGACGCGCAGGATCGGCGTGCCGAGGATGCGCTCGACTTCGATGCCCTTATTCGGATTGGAGGAGACCAGGATCAACTGGTCTTCTCTCGCCGCCGCCGGAGCGACAGCCTTGGTCGCCGCAGGAGGAGCCTTCGGCGCGGATTTCTTCTTCGCCTGCTTCTTCAACACGCGGACGTCTGTCGGCTTACTCTGCGGTGCGAAGCGATTGCGTCAGGCGCACGCGCAGCGTCTCGGGCGCGGACACCGGCGAGAGACGCCGGCGCACGAATGAACGGAGCTTGCGGTGGACGGTGATGCGGACTTCGCAGTCGGGGCAATTGCTCAGATGAATTTCGAATGCGTGCTGCTTCTGATGGCCGAGACTACCGTCGAGAAAGAAGTAAACCACGCGTTTTACGTCATCACAGAGCATCCCTGTTTCCTTCCGTGGGCATGAGGTGGCGGCTCACGGTCAGCGCAACTGCGTTGCAGATTGGTGAATTCCGTGAATCGCCACTCGCTGAAGTCAAACCGGAACCGCCCTACTGCAACCGCTCGGCCAAAAAGCGGATGAAAACAGCGAGGGCGGCCTTTCGGCCGCCCTCGCAACGTTTCGCTCGCCCCCTCACCCTGCCCTCTCCCCCATGTGGGGGGAGAGGGTTGGGGTGAGGGGGCAGATCGTCTACTCGATCTCGAACTGCTCTTCCTCTTCTTCTTCGACTTCGAACTCGAACTCTTCTTCCTCTCCGGCGGCGAACAACACTTCCTCTTCGCTCTCCTCCGGCTCGACGACCTCGGCTTCATCCGACTTCGCGTCGTCTTTCTTCTTCTTGCCCTTGGTCTCGTCTTTCCGCGAGCGCATCTTGGCCGGCTCGGCCTCGCCGCGGATGTAGCCGTACTTGCGGGCGTAGTCGAGGAGCGTGCGCTCGAGCATCTTGCGGCCGCGATACAGACGCGACATCACGGTGCCGACCGGGCAGTCGAGGATCTCGGCGATCTCCTTGTACGAGAAGCCTTCGATGTCCGCGAGCAGCACCACCATCTTGTAGTCGTGCGGCAGCGAGTCCAGGGCGCGCTTCACGTCCGCGTCCATCATGTCCTGGAAGATCTCGCTCTCCGGATCGCGGATCAGGTCCGGCGCGTTCTTCTGGATCACCCGCTCGTACGACTCTTCGATCTCCGAGAAGTCGATCTTGTGCGGGGTCAGCTTCTTCTTCCGGTAGTTGTTGATGAACGTGTTCTTCATGATCTTGAAGAGCCACGCCTTGAAGTTCGTGCCTTCCTCGAACTTGTCGTAGTACTTGTACGCCTTGAGATACGTCTCCTGAACGAGGTCCTCCGCGTCTTCGGAGTTCCGCGTCATGCGATAGGCGGTGTTGTACAGGGAGTCGACGTAGGGCATCGCTGCCTGCTCGAAGTCCCACCCCTGCTCATGAGTCATTTCCGCGCTCTTCATGGTCTCTCCCCGTGCGACAGCGAAAAAACTTCAACCTTCGTGCCGCATGCATGCTTAGATGCATGAACAAATAAAATAGTTACGACCCACTCGACACGCTCTCCTAAGCCGTTACGAGTCAGGTGGTTTGCGAGATCGAGTCGCGGGAACGTCCCGTTATTGCTGATTCGCGGGAGCGGGGCCGTCCGTCATCGCTGCCGGACACGTCCGTCCACGAAAGCGACTCTTCAATGAAATACTAAGGTCAACTGAGGGAACTGCTGGCAAACCGGCTGTGAACAAACAGTAACGTGCCGTGTATTCCCGAGCCGCGGATCATACAGGGCGTTGCCGGAATGGTCAATCCCCGATGCTGATGCGCATCAATCTGTCACTCGAAGGAGCTCCTCGTACGCACGCGTGAGCTCGATGAAGCGCCCCGCGGCCGCGCTCTGCTCCTCGGGCGTGGCGCCGTGAAAGCGGTCGGGATGGTGCTGCGCGACGAGTTTCCGATATGCCGCGCCGATTTCCTGCCGCGTCGCATCCTCCGGCACTCCCAGAACAGCCAGCAATTCCGGCCGCGCACGCTGCGGCCGCGCAAACAACGGCGTTCCGCTGCCGCCTCGGTCCGCGCTGCGCGGTCGCGCGTCTTTCGCATGGTCGACGTACTCGAAGCCATACGTCTCGCGCAACCGCGCCAGTGCATCGGTCTGAAATCCGAGTCCGAAGCTGAGGTCGAGAAGCGCCGCGTATTGGCGCAGCGGAATCGGTCCGGTCGCCGACGCCACGAGCTGCACCGCCGTCTCGAGCAACAACGCGCGTTGCTCGGGCGACGCGGAGCGCGCATACGTCTCGGCCCAGTTCGTGACGTCGATGCCACGCGTGACCAGTGCCGCAAGCCCGGCGCCGCGACGCACCTGACGCATCGCGGCATCCGCGCTGACGCCTCCTGCGCTCACGATGTGAAACAGCAGCGACGCCGCCACCGAATCGCGTTGCGGTCGCGCCACCTCGGACGGCTCATTCTCGCGGCGCGCGATCGCCATCGCGGCGACCACGAACGCCGCGAGACCGCCGCCGGCCACGAGCATGAACGCGATCGCGATGAGCTCCACGGTTGCGCTCTCACGCCGCCGCGGCGTTCAACAATGCATCGATGCGCTCGATCTGCGCGGCAAGCTCGCGATCGCTGAGCACCGGTCGCGAACCTTCGACGTCGATCTCTTCGTCGACGCTCACCCAACTCATGCACCCGCCGTACTCCTCGCGAAACACCACCTCGGCTGGACGCGCCAGTTCCCAGGCGCGCACGCCGATCACATACAGCGCCTGGTCGGGCCGAAAACGAAAGCGCGCGGCGAGCGTCTCCTGCGGCAAAACGACGAGCGGCGCCAGCCTCTCGAGCTGTGCGGGCGTCTCGATCGTCCACGTGCGAACGACCTCGCACCAATGCGTGATGGTCACGCGCGGACGCGATTCGGATTCGCCCTGGTGAAAGTACGTCGGATAGAGATAGAAGCGTTCAGCCTCGACTCCGAATGACGGATCGGCGATTCCGCCCTTGCGCACGAGCACGATCTGCTCTCCGCGGCCGAGTGCGGCCACGACGTTCGACCATTCCTTCAGAGCGGTGTGGTTCGGAAGTTTCATGGGCGGTAGGTGACGGAGTTCACGGGACCTTCCCAAACCGTGATGGCGATGACGGCCGCGTTCTCGTCGTTGCTGTCGGCGGCAAGTGCTCGTTGCAGCTCGCGCGCGAACCATTCGGCGATGTTTTCCGCGCTCGGGTTGATCTCGGTGAATGGAGCGATGTCGTTGATGCAGCCGTAATCGAGGGTCTTGGCCAATGCTTCGAGCTTGCGCTTCGCACTGACGAAGTCGACCGCGATCGCATCGCCGTCGATGCCACCGCCGCGCGCGGCCAGATCGGCCTCCACCTTGTACGAGTGTCCGTGGAGCGGTTCGGAGATGCCGCGGTACTCGCGCAGGTAGTGCGCCGACTCGAACCGCGCTTCCACGCGCACGGTGAAGCTAGCGGTCATTTTCTTCCTCGAAGACGAAGGCGATCATCTTCTCGTCCATGCCCATTTCGCGCAGCTCTTCCGCGGTCGTTTCGCGCCGCAAAATACCGGCCGCGCGGCGGTCATCGAAGCACGCGTTCGGCGAGTTTTCGGTGGCAAGCTGCATGAGCGCGTGCAGCGTTTTGCGGCGACTTTCGTCCACGGCGCCGAAGTGTACAATGCGCGCCGATTCGAGATGCCGCTCCCGAAGTCCATCCTCTGTTCCGGCTGCAAGAAGACCTATCCCGAGGGATGGAAGCGGTGCCCGTACTGCGGGCATGACGAGCTGAAGTCGCGGCTCGATCAGCAGACGCGGCGGTTCATGGAACGGAAGGTGCGCGAGTTCGAACAGCGCACCGGCAAGACGCGCGGCAAAGAGGAGCGCGGAGCCCGGCCCGATCGTCCGCAGCGTTCTGACCGTCCGGGACAACGTCCCGAACGCGGGCCGCGCGGCGACCGCCAGCAGCAGCGGCAGCGCGACGGAAAACGTCCGCAACAACAGCAACGTCAGCAGCAGCCCGGACGCGGACCGCGTCCGCCGCAGCCGCCCCCTCGCGATGCGCAAGCGTCACCGGCGGGCGAGTTGCAGCAGGCGTCGCGCCGCAGACGGCGTCGCCGCGGACGCGGTGGCGCGGGCGCGAATGCGGCCGAAGGTGCAGCGCCGCAACCGCAACAACAGCAGCAAGCGCAGCAACCGCGGCCGCGCCGCGAGAATCGCGGACCGCGCCCCGAACGCCTGCGGCGTCCTGAGCGCCCGCCGCAAGCCGCACCTGCAGGCGAAGGCGCAGCCGCCGGTTCGGGCGATGCAGCAGCGCGCAAACGCCGTCGCTTCCGGCGCCGCCGTCGCGGTGGTGGTGGTGGAAATGGCGGCGGGAACGACAGCGGCGGCGGCGAGTAGCCGGCAAGCGGGAATCCCCTCATCCGCCTTCGGCACCTTCTCCCCTCGACGAGGGGAGAAGGCTACTCAATGACGCGGCCTCTGTAGCCGGCGCCGGATGAGGGGCGTTACGCCTCGGGCATCGGCTGGTTCGGCACGACCAGCGCCGCTGCGGCAACTGTTCGCGTGCCGCGGTTCAGGCGCAGATGGCGCGCCGAACACTCCGCAAAACCCTCGCAGCGGATGCAGTAGCCGTCGACGTTCTCCGGCTTGTAGTCGGCGGGTGGACAGATATTCACGCCGGCGACGATCTCCCGCTCGCAGTCGCCGATCAGGCGGTCGATCTCCGCATCCGTACCGCTTGCCAGCGCCTGTTTGACCGCCGCGTGCCGCGCGGCGTTGTGCATCGCGATCGAGTCGATCTTGATGCGCGGCTCCTCATCGCCCGCGGACGGCGCCATCACCACGAACGTCACCCGCACGCGCTGCACGAGGTAGTAGTACGCATACGCGATCACCGCGCCGCCGAGTGCGGCGAGGTTTGCCTGTCCGCCGGCGAGCACGCCGTACAGCAGCACCGCGAGCGAGAACAGCGCGAGCAATCGCACGCGCACCGGCACCATGCCGAACAGATAGAACGTCTGCTGCGGAAACGCGGCTGCATAGACGAACAGCAGCGTGAAGTAAACGAAGTAGGTCCCGAGCAGCGGAATGCCGGTCGCGGCGGCCACACCCGCGGATCCCAGCGTCGAGAGCAGGAACAGCGTGACGAAGTGCCGCGTCCCCCACTCCTCCTCGAGCGCCGTGCCCATCATGTAGAGCAGCAGCAGCGTGATGAAAAGCGAGAGCGCCTGCATGAAGCCGGAGCCGGCGTGCGTGAACTGATACGTGGCCAGCCGCCACACTTCACCCGCGCGGACCGCATCCCAGTCGAAGGAAAAGATGCGCGCGTACTTTTCCCGGTCCTGATACTCGAGCAGAAAGAACGCGACGTTCAGGAACAACAGGATGTAGACGGATCGGAGATTCTCGCCTCTGGACCGGAACATGGCTCGATTTGGCGCAACGCGGCCTGCGCCGCTAAAAATTCAACGCGCGACGACGTTTTCCGTTCCCTCGAACCGCACCGCGTCGCCGGCCTTCAGCCCGTGCTGCCTGGCCACACCCCCGTCGACCTCGAGGATGTACTGCGCGATCGCGTTCGGCGCGTAGCTCGGACAATCGGCGATGCGGCACGGCGGCACCTCGTGCTTCACGTGCGCGACGCGGTGGTTCGCATCGATCCAGATCATGTCCAGCGGGATGCGCGTGTTCTTCATCCAGAACGGGTACTCGCCGCTCTCGGGAAAGAAGAACAACATGCCCGCGCCGCGGCCGAGATGATCGCGGTACATGAGGCCCTGCGCGCGCGTTTCGGGATCGGCGGCGATCTCCACGTTCACCACGAAGCCGTCGGGGAAGATCACGCGCGGTCCGCTCGCGACCGGCGCGGGCGCCTGCGTCGCGGTGGTCGCTTCCGTGTTCTCCGCCGTTTTCGTCGAGGGAGGCATGGCCTTGGTGCAACCGATCAGCAGCAACAGGATCGCCAGCCGCCTCATTTTTCCTCAACCTCCACCACGTCCTCCGCCTCCCGCTCGCGCGCGATGAGCTCGTACTTTTTCGCGTAGTAGCGGAAGGAGCGGAAGGACATGCGCAGCAGTTCCGCGGCCTGAGTCTGTACCCCGCCGGTGCGCTCGAGCGCCTTGAGCATGAAGATCTTGCCGATCGCTTCGAGATGATCCTGCAACGAGATCCCATCCTGCGGCAGCTCGAACGTCGCCTCGGGCGTCCGTCCGCCGAGGAGCAGATGTTCGGGGAGCGACTTCGTGGTGAGGACGTCGCCCGCCTCGAGCGCAATCATCCGCTCGATCACGTTTTCGAGCTCGCGCACGTTGCCGGGCCAGTGATACTTCTCCACCGCGCGCATTGCATCTGCGGAAATGCGCCGCCGCTCCACACCCATGCGCGTCGAGAACTTCTCGATGAAGTGATCGACGAGCAGCGGGATGTCCTCACGTCGCGCGCGCAGCGGCGGCAAGGCGATCGGGATCACGTTGATGCGATAGAAGAGGTCCTCGCGGAACGTTCCTTCGCGGATCGATTCCGAGAGGTCGCGGTTCGTCGCGGCGATCACTCGCACGTCGACGGCGGTTTCGACGTTCGAGCCGACCTTGCGCACCATCCTATCCTGCAGCACGCGCAGCAGCTTGATCTGCATCGCGAGCGAAGTCTCGCCGATCTCATCGAGGAAGATCGTGCCGCGATCGGCTTCCTGAAAAAGGCCGCGCTTTTCGCGAATCGCACCGGTGAACGCACCGCGCTCGTGGCCGAAAAGCTCGGACTCGAGCAGCGTCTCCGGCAGCGCCCCGCAGTTGATCGATACGAACTTGCCGCGGCGATCGGAGTTGTAATGAATCGCGCGCGCGATCAGCTCCTTGCCCGTACCCGACTCGCCTGAGATGAGCACGGTCGACATCGTCTTCGCGATGCGCTGGACGATGGAGAAGATCTCCTGCATCTTCGCGCTCTTCCCGATGATGTTTGCGAACGTGAAGCGTTCTTCGAGCGCCGTGCGGAGGTGAATGTTCTCGTCCTCGAGCTCCTTCCGCTCGACCGCTTTGCGGACGATGATCTTCAGCTCTTCGATGTCGAACGGCTTGGCGATGTAATCGACCGCGCCCGCCTTCAGCGCTTCCACCGCCGTGCGAGTCGACGTGTGCGCGGTGATCATCACGAAGGCGATGGAGGGACTGTTCGCTTTGACGTCGCGGATGAAGTCGATGCCGGACCCGTCGGGCAGCATGAGGTCGCACAGGACGACGTCCGGCTCGAGCCGCTGGATCGCGGCGCGAGCTTCGTCGAGCGTCCCGGCCGCGTCGACCTTCCAGCCCTCTTCCTCGAATACGATGCCGAGGAAGTCGCGGAGGGAGGCTTCGTCGTCGACGATGAGAAGATTCACGCGAGCGATTCTAGCCGCCTGCGCAGCGATCCTGGTTGCGGCCTGCGCGACCCACACGCCCGCTCCCGCGAAACAGCGCGGGATCAGCTTCGCGGCCGCGAATCCGCGGAGCGGGACGTATGGCTCCGACGCGTCGGCGCAATCGCTGCGCAAACTGCATGAGCTCGGCGCGGACTGGATCTCGCTCATGCCGTTCGGGTTTCACAGCGGCACGGCGCAACTGAGCTTTGGAGGCGAGCGCGTATGGGAGACCGACACGTCGCTCATCGCCGCAACGCGGCAGGCGCACGCGCTCGGCATCAAAGTCATGCTGAAGCCGCACGTCTGGGGCCGTACGGAATTGCGCATGGAGACGTGGAGCGAGGCGGAGTGGCGCGCGTGGTTCGACGACTACGGCCGCTTCGCCGAGCATTACGCGACGATCGCGCGCGATGCAAAGATGGATGCGTTCTGCATCGGCAACGAGCAGAAGATCGCATCCACACACGAGACGGAATGGCGGCGGATCATCGCGCGGGTCCGCACGATCTACAAGGGACCGCTGACCTACGGCGCGAATTTCGATGAGGTCTTCGGCGTCCCGTTCTGGGACGCGGTCGATTGGATCGGCGTGAGCGGTTACTTCCCGCTCGTGCCGGACGCGACGCCATCGACGGACGCGCTGGTGCGTGCGTGGCAACCGATCCTGCAGCAGCTCGAACAGCTCTCGGCGCGGGAACGGAAGCCGGTGCTGTTCACGGAGATCGGCTATCGCAGCGCGAAGGGAGCGGCGTGGCGGCAGTGGGAGATTCCGCGTGATGCCGCTGCGGATCTCGATGCTCAGACCAATGCGTACGAGGCATTCTTCGAAACGGTATGGCCGCGGCCTTGGGTACTGGGCGGGTATCCGTGGAAGTGGTTTTCGTATCCCGATCACGGCCGCGTCGAGGGGAACGACTACGACTTCGAGGGCAAACCTGCCGAAGAGGTGATTCGGCGCGCTTACGCTTCCACCGCGACGAGCGCGAGCAAATCATCGAGCCGCCGCTGATCGAGATACTCGCGGCTCATCTCGTCCATGAGTTGGTCGATGCCCGCTTTGTGCCGCCGCGCAAGCACGTCGGGCAACGCGAGCTGCGTGGCCGCGCGCAGGCGGGCAAAGGCACTGTCGCTGACGAGCCGCGCGGGCAGGCGGGCTGACAGCCCGCCGCTCCAGATGGCTTCGCGCGGCGCAAGCACACGTCTGCGCACGCGATTCTTGCGCGTGAGAATCTCCATGATCGCGGTCTCGCGCGACTGCGGCACAAAGTAGACAGCGCGCACACTCGCGCGCTGCTGGCCGATGCGATGCGCGCGGCCGTTGCGCTGGTCGAGCTTCACCGGGTTCCACGGCAAGTCGTAATGCACCACCATTCCCGCCCGCTGCAGGTTCAACCCCTCGGCCGCCATGTCCGTCGAAACCACCATGTCGATGCGTCCGGCGCGAAACGCGTGCAGCACCGCATCGCGCGATCGCTCCCGAGACGTCACCAACCCGCAGCGCAACACGGACTGCAGATCGCGCGCGGTGGCGACGGCGCCGGTGAAGATCAGCAGCGGCTCGCTGGCGTGCGCGACGAGGTCCACGAGCAACGCGCGTTTCTCACACGGTGATGCGCGCGCCGCGGCGACGAGTGACTCCAGCCGCATGATCTCTTCGCGAATCTCGCCGGGGTCGGCTGCGCCGGGCGGCGCGAACAGTTCCCAAAACAGCACGTCCTGAACCGCACCGCGATCTTCCTCGTGTGCGAACGCCTGTCGATAGTCGCGCTTCGGCAACGAGCGGCCCGCCGCAATCGCCGAGAGCGCACGATCGTAGAAGCGCAACTGCCGCCGCACCGACTCGATCAGCGCCGCTTCGCTCGATTCGAGCCGCCGCCGCAGAAAGCGGCGGAGCATCGCGTGCTCGCCGATCAGCGGAAAGCGCAGCTCGTCGATGACAGGCATGTCCATGACGGGATGCCGGACGACGCTGCGCTCGAGCGCGCCGAAGCGCAGTTCCGGCGGCAGCACGCTGCGATCGCGGCGGATCATCAACACGTTCACGATTGCATCGATCATGATCACGTCGCGCAACGCGAACGCGACGTCGATCGTGGGCACGCCGGCGTCGGCGAGCAAATCATCGCGCGCGATCAATCGCACCAGCGCCTCCAGATCGCCGATGGAGTTGCAGACCGGCGTGGCCGTCACGAGCAGCACGCGCGCGCCAGCCGTGCGCCGCGCGAGCGCCGCGTACCGCTGCGTGCGCGGATTGCGAAACCCGTGTGCCTCATCGACCACGACCAGCCGGTGCGAGGGCGTGGCCACGAACGGATCGCTGACGATGCCGTCGTGCGTGAAGACGCGCACATCGAGATCGAACCGCGCTAGCGTCTCCCGCCACTGGTCGACCAGCGCCGCCGGCACGATCAGCTCCGCATCGCCCTCGAAGCGACGCATCACCTCCGCCGCGACGAACGACTTGCCGAGACCGACTTCGTCGGCGAGCAGCACGCCGCCGCGCGTGCGGAGCAGTTCCATCGCGCGATCGGCGGCGTCTACTTGGTGCTCAGCGAGCACCGAGCCGTCGCTCCAGGAACTCCCGCAACAGCGCGAGCTCCTCGGCACTCACTCCGTACGCGCAGGCGACCAGCGTGTCGATCGCCTCGCTCACGTCCTCGCCGCGATGTGCGCGTCGCGACAGGCGCACCAGCCGCTCCCATTCATCGCGCGCATCCGGCCACGGCAGGGCGGCCATGGTTCTGCCGAAGTAGCGGTAGTGCGCGTCCTTCGCGCGCTCCGCGACACCGATCAGCAACGCGCCCGCGATGGTCGAGTTGAGGATCGCCGCGATCGCGTACGCCTCATCGAGCGAGACCGCGTCGATCGCATACAGCGTCTGATTCGGCACGAGCGGAAACGCCATCTCGTTGACGTGTACGACGTCCGGCAGCACGGCCGCCGCGACGCCGCGCGAGAGATCCTTCCAGGCCACCTTGATTCCGACGTGTTCCGCGCGCACGAACGACAAGCGAAAGTCCGACGGCTCGAGACCGCGCATCGCCGCCAGCGTCTCCACCCACTTCGGCGGCTTGCGCCAGCCGTGCGGCGGCGGCCAGAGCATCCACTGCGATGCGAGCGTCGTCCAGCGTTGCACGTCGCGGCCCCGCACACAGCGGCACACAGCGCTGAGAGGCACGCGGACGCCGTCGGTGGTCACGAGCTCGCCTTTCGTGATGCGCTCGGCGTCGAGAAAGAAGCTGCGGTTGTCGCCGGTCTTCACGCCCATGAACGGCTTGCGGGCGAGGCTTTGCTCAAGCGTCGGATGGGCGGCACGCAGGCGTCGCGCGATCGCTGCGATCGCGGGCGGCACGAGCGCCCATTCAGACGACGGGCCGCCGACCGCGAGAGCGGCGCGCGGAAGCACGAATGTTTCGTCGCCCGCGGAGATGCGGACGGAGGACGCCTCATCGGCCTCCGGCACCTTCTCCCCTCCGCGGAGGGGACAAGGCGACTGTGGCTGGCCGCACGTGATGCCCAGCGGAAACGTGTCGGCGTCGAACAGGGCGCGGCGGCGCGGCGAGTCGCTCCAGTCATCGATCGCGATCACGCGGTCGCGCGCCACTCGGCGAAGCGGACCGGCGTAGCCGGCGTTCACGATCTTCGCCGGCATCAGCAGCGCCACGACGCCATCGGGCGACGCGAGCGAGAGCGCTCGCTCGAAAAACGCGACCGACAGATCGGGCTGATGAAACGCGGTTCCGTGGCGCTCGCCGCGAAAGAGTCCGTAACGATCGGCGAGCATCCGCTTCGCGCGCGGGGCAATGCGGCTGTTGCGCACCCACGGCGGGTTGCCGACCACGACGTTGAAGCCGCCGGCGGCCATGACATGCGCGAAGTGCACATCGAAGGAGAAGAAATCGAGGGTCCCTTCCTCGATCGCTTCGAGCATCTTCTTCTGCTCCGCGATGCGTTGCTGCAGCTCGCGGCAGAGCTCCGGATCGACCGGACGCGCGCGGCCGAAGAGATCGCGTTGCGGCGCACACGCGAGTTGCAGCTCCCGCTCCGCTTCATCGATGCTTCGCGAGAGCAGCTCGGATGCGAAGCGCTGGTCGTTGCCTCGTATGAGCCGATACAACGCTGGCCGTTGCGCATGCGGCGCGTTGCGATAGCGCTCGAGCAGATCGCGTTGCGCGCGCAGCGCATGCAGCCAGTCGGCGTAGATGCTCAGCCGGCCGTCGCCGAGAAAGTCGGTGGGACTGAGCAGCGAGTTCCCTTGCAGGATGTTGCGATCGAGATTCGGCAGCGGCTCGACCGTGTCGATCGTCGCATCGCTTCCCGACACGATCGCCAGCCAGAGGCGCAGCTCGCACAAGCGCACCGCCTCCGGTTTCAGGTCGACGCCGTACAGCGAGCTCGCAACGATGCGGCGCCGCAGATCGTGCGGAACCTCCGTGGCACGCGCGCGCCACAGCCGTTCGATGGCGCCGAGCGCCGCGAGCAGAAACGCGCCGGAGCCGCACGCGGGATCGAGAATCGTGATCTGCTCCAGTTTCTCGATGCCGCCGACGCCGAGCCATTCCGCGATCGCGCGCTCGACCAGCACATCGACGATTTCTTTCGGCGTGTAGAAGCTGCCGCTCGCGGCGCGCTCGTCGGCCGCCATGAGCGACTCGAACACTTTGCCGAGCATCTCCGGATCGACGTGCGTGCCCGCGGCGTCGGTCTCGTCGAGGCGAAAATCGAACTTCTCGAACACGCCTTCGATGACGCGGCGCATCAGGTCATTCGGCAGGTGAATCTCGGCATGGCGATGCTCGAACGGTGAGGGCTCGAACAGGCCGCCGTTGAGATACGGCACGCGTCCCACGCGTTTCGCCGCGACCGTGCGCTCGTGCAGCGGCCGGTTCAGGCAGCCGAAAAAGAGCGGCTGCAGCACGCCGGAAAAGTACTCGCGCCCCGCGCGGATCTCGCGCTCCAGGCGATCGACGAGGAAACGGCGTTCGCCATTCAGCCAACCTTTTTCCTGCACGAACGAGAGGAAGAGCAGCCGCGAGAGGATGAGCAGCGCCTGACCGTCAACCGCGCCACGGTCTTCCCCCGGAAAGGCCGCAGCAAGCGCATCGGCGACGTCGCCTACCGCGTCGCGGAAGCGCTGGAAGAACTCGCGCGTCACGCTTTCGCGATCGAGCGCGCGGTCGTAGATGCGCGGCAGCGACTGCTCGTCGCATTGCAGGAGGTTCAGGCGGTCGACGGCGTGGGCACTGGGATGCTCGAGATCGACGTTCAGGCGCCGCAGCGCGTGACTCGCCGAAAGGTCGAATATCGCCAACTCGTTTCCGTGTAGATACGCAAGCGCTGATTTTTGTTGCACATTATAGAAGCGGTAACTGTGCATGAATTGCGACACTGCTTCTTCGGCCACATTTCCGGTGAGCAGGAAGAGGTCGAAGCGCGGCAGCCGCGCGGCCAGCGTCAGTCGCGCCTCGGCGTTCCACGGGATGGTCACGCCTCCGCGGCGCCATTCCGCGGGATCGACTTCGATCGGCGCGATCGGATAGCCGAGCTCACGCAACAGATCGAGGACGCCCGTGGGGCCGGTGTATTCTCTGAGGCGGGCCGGCGTCAGCATGGCCGCCCCTTCCTTTGATGCCGATCCGCTGGGCCTATCTGAAGCGAGTGCTCGCCGGTGCGATTTTCGGGTTGTACATGGCGCACCTGCTGTACTTCCTGAACCCGCAGGTGGAGATCACGCCGGGACGCCTGGCGTTGGTCACGCTGGTGTACGGCATCACGTGCGGACTGCTTTTCGGTTCCGCCCTCTGGGGACTCCGCGCCCTCCGCGTCGGCCTCCTCGGCCGCCCCGATCCGTATCGGACGCACGGCTTCGGCTTCGTCGTGTGCGCCGCGTTCGTCTCGTCGTTCATCTACTGGATGCACCTCAAGCTGCTGCGCATCGCGTTGTATTTGCCCGTCGGCGCGGTGCGCATCCTGTCGAAGGCGACGATCGTGATCACGGCCACGGCGTTCGTATTGCTCGCGTTGTGGGTGCTCGAGCGCAACGCCGACCGCAAGACCTCGCGCATCATCTTCATCATCGGCGTGGTGCTGATCGCGGTGTCCGCCGTGTTCCTCTATCAGCGCCGCGAGAGCTATCGCACCGATCGGAAGGAAGTGGTCGTGTCGACGATCGGCGCGGTCGCGGAACGCCAGCCGGTCATCCTCGTCGCGATCCGCAACCTGCCGTACGACTGGATCGTGACGATGAAAGGCGAAGGGCTCGTGCCCTGGCTCGACGGGGCAACGGAGAGCGCGTACTTCACGCGGCTCGAGCCGTTCCCGACCACCAGTCCGAAGTCGTTGTGGGCGTCGCTCGCGACCGGGAAGCTGCCATACCGGCACGGCGTGACCGGTCGCTTCTCGTATCGCACGCCCCTCAATCGTGAAGCGTTCCTGCTGCTGCCGTACGGCGTCGGCTTTCGGGCGTGGGGTTTGATCCCGCCGGTCGAGCGCATCTCCGCGCCGCTGCCGTCCGGGGATGCACTCCCGGTATGGGCGCTGTTCCATCGTTTGCAGTTGCCGGCGAACGTCGTTCGCTGGCGTTCGGTGAAGACCCCTCCGCAACAGTCCGCGCAGATCGCAGCCGCGGCGAAACGCTTCGATGCGACGGGGCGCGCGCGGCCCGAGATCCTCTCCGCGCTCGCGACTGATCTCGGCGCGGCGGCCGCCGTGCGCGGCGATGCCACGCTGACCGCGATCGAGCTCGATGGCTTCGAATTCGCGCAGCGCGCGGTACGCGTGTATCTCAACGAGATCCCGCCGCGCGGGACCGTGAAGGGCGACGCCGTTCGCGCGTACGTGCAACAACTCGATCGCGCGCTCGGCGAGATCG
Source organism: Thermoanaerobaculia bacterium (assembly GCA_035626775.1). GTDB lineage: Bacteria > Acidobacteriota > Thermoanaerobaculia > Gp7-AA8 > Gp7-AA8 > QHVT01. The sequence goes on along the minus strand of DASPNA010000104.1, from coordinate 19,832 downwards.
CGCGCAAGCATCCGCGCCATCTGCTGGTCGTGTGCTCGCCGCACGCCGTCACGCCGCCGAAGTTGCCGGCCAATGTCTGGGCGCTCGGGCGCGATGCGGTCACGCGTGAGGTGATCGGCGCCGACGATGGCTTCGTGCTCGTCACCGGCCCGAACGCCGCGCATCGCGAGAATCCGTCGAGCGCGCGTGTCGTCGACGTCGTGCCGACGCTGCTGTTCGGCGCCGGCCTGCCGATCGGCCGCGACATGGACGGCCGCATTCTCACCGACGCGTTCACGGACGAGGTGCTGCGCCGCAGCGCGCTGTCCGTGATCCAGACGTACGAGGCCGAGCGTGTGATCGTGAGGCGCGGTTCCTGAGGCGGGTGCAGACACACGTTCTCCTTCTGAGTCGCTGCGAGTGAATCGGCGCCGCCGCGCCGAGCGGCTGACCGTTGTTTGAATCGGGGCTGCCGCGCCGAGCGGCAGCCCCGGGTGGGTTGGGGTGAGGGTGCCTGAGGACGGCGTCAGTTCGACGCCGCGGTGGCGGGCTTGCTGGCGCTCGGCTTGCGCGCGGTGCGGACCTTGCCGGAGAGAGTGGTTTTGCCTTCGACGGAGACGTAGGACGAGAGGCCTTCGAACGTCTTCGCGCCGATGCCTTTGACCTGCATCAGGTCGGTGGCCTTCTTGAACGGGCCGTGCTCGGTGCGGTACTCGACGATGCGCTGCGCGACCTTCTCACCGACACGCGGGAGCAGGGAGAGCTGCGCGGTGTCGGCGGTGTTGATGTTCACGACTCCGGTCGGCGCGTCGGCCGCGATCGCTGCCATGGAGATCGAGAGAAGAACGATGGTGAGAGTGAAGATGTGGAGGGACTTCCGCATGGGTCTTGACTCCTTTCTTTCTTTGGTTGTTGTTGGTTGATCGGAGGGTTTCGGTCACTGTTCGTTCGGTTGAGTTCCACACCAACCGCGTGTCACTGGTCTCTTTGGTTGCGCGTCCTTCGCTTCAGCACCACCTCCTTTCGCGGGAGGCATAGTTCAAGCGGGCAGCCATTGCGGCACAACGGCTAAATCACGCGAGGCACACGGCTTACGCCGGAACGACACTCAGCGCGACGTCAAAAAATCTTGCGCTATACTCGATGCCGGCCGCCTGATGAAGGAAAAGCGCGACATCTACCGCTTCCTCCACGTCACACCGCGGCGGATCTTCGAGCAACTGGACCAATACGTCGTCGGTCAGCGTCACGCGAAGGAAGTTCTCGCCATCGCGGCGTACAACCACCTCAAGCGCATCGAGTATCTGAAGTTCGGCGGCGACGTCTCGATCCGCAAATCGAACATCCTGCTGATCGGCCCGTCCGGCAGCGGCAAGACGTATCTGGCGCGCACGCTCGCGCGCGTGCTCGACGTGCCGTTCGCATACAACGACGCCACCGCGTTCACCGAGGCGGGTTACTACGGGGAAGACGTCGAGGTTGCGATCGGCCGCCTGCTCTACGCGACCAATCAGAACGCCGACGAAGCCGCGAACGGGATCGTGTTCATCGACGAGATCGACAAGATCGCGCGTCGCGCGAACGGCGGACGTACCGGCTCAGGCCAGCGCGACATCGGCGGCGAAGGCGTGCAGCAATCGCTGCTCAAGATCCTCGAGGGCGAGAAGTTGTTCGTGCCGATGAACGTCACCGCGCACTGGAACAAGCACGATTACGTTGAGATCGACATCTCGAACATCCTCTTCATCTGCGCCGGCTCGTTCACGGAGATGGAAGAGGCGCCGGACGGCCGCAGCGTCGGGTTTTTCGAGAGTACCGCACCGCCGCCGCGTGAGATCAGTGCCGAAGACCTCGTGAAGTACGGCTTCCTCCCCGAGCTCCTAGGCCGCCTGCCGCTGCGCGTCGAGCTGCACCACCTCTCGCCGTCGGACCTGGTGAGCATTCTCACTGAGCCGCGCGACGCGATGATCCCCGAGTACCAGCGCCTCTGCGCGCTCGATCAGATCCAGCTCGAGTTCACGCGCGAGTCGCTCTACGAGATCGCCAACGCCGCGATCAAACAACGCCTCGGCGCTCGCGCGCTGCGCGCGATCCTCGAAAAGGTCCTGCACCCGATCCTGTTCCTCGGCCCCGAACGCGCGGGCGAACGGATCGTGGTCGATGCCGAGGACGTGCGCCGGGTTACTGGCACAACACAAGCGTAAAGCCCACCCGAGCTTTGGGGGAGAGACAAATGCGCACGATCGGTATCGCAGCGAAGACGACATCGCCCGACGCGGTCGAGTTCGCGGCCAAAGTGGGCGATGAGCTTCGCGGCCGCGGCCTGAGCGTCATCTTCGCCGAGGATGTCGCGCAACTGGCGGGCATCACCAGCGAGACCGCCACGAAAGCGGACCTCGGGCGGCAGAGCGATCTCCTGATCACGTTCGGCGGCGACGGCACGCTGCTCTCCGTCGCGCGACACGCGCCCGATCACGTGCCCATCATCGGCGTGAACATGGGCACGCTCGGCTTCCTCACCGAGATCCGCGTCGAAGAGTTCCCGCAGGTGCTCGATCGCGTGCTGGCCGGCGAATATCACGTCGAGCCGCGCGTGACGTTCGAGGTCTATGTCGCTGGTCCCGGGCGTGATGACACGAACCGCTATCGCGTGCTCAACGACATCGCCATCAACAAAAGCGCGGTCGCGCGCATCATCGACATGCGTGTGAGCGTGGCGGGTTTGTTCGTGTCGACGTTCCGAGGCGATGGACTGATCGTGGCCACGCCCACCGGCTCGACCGCGTACAACCTCTCCGCCGGCGGACCGATCATCTATCCGACCATGGGCGCGGTGGTGATCACGCCCATCTGCCCGCACATGCTCACCAACCGCCCGCTCGTGCTGCCCGACGAGCTCGACATCGAGATCAGCATGACCACGCCGGACGCGAAGGACATCTTCCTCTCGCTGGATGGCCAGGAAGGCTTCGAGATCAGCGATGCCGACCGCGTATGCGTACGAAAGTCCGAAGAACGGGTACTCTTAGTCCAGTCACCCGATAAGAATTACTTCGACGTCTTACGCAATAAGCTGAAGTGGGGCGAAGGATGAGACTCGTACTCGCGTTGGTGTCGTTGCTGCTCGCCGCGCTCGACAGCCGCGCGGCGGATCCTCTCTATCTCGATCAGTTGATCGAGATGCCGCTCGCGGAACTGCAGACGCAGTTCCCTGGCCTGCGCAAGGAAGGCTGCTATCGCATCGAAGGCGGCCGCTACTTCCTGATCACGATGGACAAGAAAGACGGGAAGCCGTGGCGCGTGGCTTTATCGGCAGAACAGCCGTGCCGCAGGGTCGAGGATCTTCCCGTCATCGACATCCGCCACCGCAAAGGCGTGGAGCTCGGCAGCTCGACCATCATGGTCATCGAGAAAATGGGGCGCCCGGACGCCGCCGCGGAACCCGAAACCGCGCTGCGCAAGCTCGGCGACACCGAGTATTTCTACATGTGCAAGGTGTCGGAGATGTGCGCGCGCCACACGAGCGTCTTCATTCGCGGGGGACTGGTGACGGGAATCGCGGAGTGGTACTCGAACTGAGGGCCACCTGGAGCGACGGGCTCACAGCCCATCGACCCTTGGTCATTTCGACAGGCCGAGAGCCCGTCGCTCCAGACTAATTCGCCAGCGACTGCTCGTACGTCTTCCGCACAGCCGCCACGTAAGCGCGCGTTTCGCGATAGGGCGGCACACCGCGATACTTCGCCACGGCACCCGGACCGGCGTTGTACGCGGCGAGGGTCAGATCGAGATCGCCGTCAAACGTGTCGAGCAGCGTGCGCAGGTAGCGCGTGCCGCCGAAGATATTCTCGCGTGCGTCGTACGCGTTGCGAACACCGAGATATTTGGCCGTGTCAGGCATGAGCTGCATGATGCCGATGGCCCCCGCGCTCGAAACGACATCGGCACGGAAGGCGGACTCGCGACGCGCAACGGCTGCGACGAGGCGAGGATCGACGCCGTGCATGCGCGACGCATCTTCGATCGCCGACGACAACTCGGCCGGCACTTTCACCGACGCGCGCGAGTTGAAGACTTCGGAGCCAAAGGGGCGGAACGCGATCGTGCGCGAGCTGCGGATCGAGACCAGCGCCTCTTTGATGTTGCCGAGGAAACGGGTGGCGGTGATGGAGCGGTGATCGTTCGAGATCACGATCTTGCCCGGCTTCTTGATGCGCGCGGTGGGAACGCTGGATGCGGAAAACTTGCGCTCGCCGTACGCGGAGGTCGAGGCGAGGACAAGGAGAGTGACCGCGATCACGTTGCGCATTTTCATAGGGTACTCACCAAACGGGAGCCCCGCGTGTAGCATTCCGCGGCGATGAGAACTTTCGCTGCGCTCCCGCTCATGCTTCTGTTCGCCTGTGCACCCGCTCAACCCTCAGCAGAATCCGTTCCGAGTGAGGGCGGCACGCTCTACGTCGGCGGCACGGTCGTGGCCGGTGCGAATCAGACGCCGCAGAAAAATTTTGCAATCTACACGAGCGGCGGGACGATTCGTGAAGTCGGGCCTGCTGCCAAGCTCCAGCGCAAGTACGCACGGTCCAATGTCATCGCTGTGCTCGATGGCACGATCCTGCCCGGCCTCACCGACGCCCATGCACATCTCTACGGGCTCGGCGTCGCGCTCGATAACGTGAATCTCGTCGGAACGACGTCGTACGAAGAAGTGATCGAGCGCGTGAAGCAGCGTGCTGCGGCGACGCCCGCCGGCGAATGGATTACCGGCCGCGGCTGGGATCAGAATGACTGGCCGGTCCAGGAGTTCCCGACGTTCGCGGCACTCGACGCGGCAGTGCCCGATCATCCGGTGTTCATTACACGCGTCGACGGTCACGCCGCACTCGCGAACAGCGCGGCAATGCGCTCGGCAGGCATCACCGCGGCGACGCGCGATCCCGAGGGTGGACGCATCGTGCGAGACGCGAACGGCATTCCGACCGGCGTGTTCATCGACGCAGCTACAGACCTCGTCGAAAACGCGATGCCCGCACCGAGCGCGCAGCAGCGCAAGGCACGCGTGCTCGCCGCCGCGCAGAACATCGCCGCGAACGGACTGACCGAGATCCACGACGCCGGCATCACCGCGGAAACGATCATCGCCGTGCAGGAGCTCATCGACGAGAAGCGTTTTCCGATCCGCGTTTACGCGATGCTCGCCGACAACGCTACGCTGCTCGAGCATTGGTTCCGCAACAAGCCGCTCGTTGATTACGGCGGACGTCTCACCGTGCGCGCGGTGAAGCTTTACGCCGATGGCGCTCTCGGAAGCCGCGGCGCCGCGCTGCTCGCACCGTACAGCGACGATCCGGCCAACAGCGGATTGATGCTCGCGACGCCAGAGCATCTGCAGGATGTTGCCAGCCGCGGGCGCGCCGCCGGATTTCAGGTGAACGCGCACGCGATCGGCGATCGCGGCGTGCGCAACGTCATCGATGCGTACGCGAACGCCGGCGTCAGCGCGAAGGATCGTTTCCGCATCGAGCATCTGCAGGTGATCGCGCCCGGCGACGTACCACGGCTCGTGCGTCACGGCATCATCGCGTCGATGCAACCCACGCACGCCACCTCCGACATGTACTGGGCCGAAGCCCGCCTCGGCAGCGAGCGCGCGAAAGGCGCGTATGCCTGGCGCACCGTGCTCAACGCCGGTGGACGTCTCGCGCTCGGCTCCGATTTTCCCGTCGAGGATGTGAACCCCTTCTTCGGCTTGCTCGCCGCGGTGACGCGGCAGGATCAGAAAGGATGGCCGGCGGGCGGCTGGCATCCGACCGAGAAACTCACGCTCGCCGAAGCGGTTCGGGGTTTTACGAGCGACGCCGCCTGGGCGGCGTTCGAGGAACGTTCGCGCGGCACGATCGAAGTGGGCAAGCTCGCGGACTTCACGATCGTCGACGGCGATCTCTTCGCCGTGCCCGCGAACGAGCTGCACAAGACGAAGGTGCGATACACCGTCGTCGGAGGCGAGGTTGTGTACAACGACTGAGTACCTCGGAGTTCCTCGGGAGTACCGGTACGGAGATGAGATGAGCCAATCCCCTCCGAGGAACTCCGAGGTACTCCGAGGAACTCCGAGGTACTGTTCTAATCCACGTCGTCAAAGCGGGTCAGCGCGCGGAAATCCTGATAGCGCTCGTTCACGTCGCGCAGCGTGATCTCGCGCAGGCGGTCGAGCGAAAACTTCTCGACCGTGAACGACGCCAGCACGCTGCCGAAGATGATCGCGCGCCGCAGCTCGCGATCGTGGACTTCCTGGCGCGATGCGAGGTAGCCGAGAAAACCGCCCGCGAACGTGTCGCCGGCGCCGGTGGGATCGAACACGTTCTCGAGCGGATACGCCGGCGCCGCGAAGATCGCGTCCCGCGTAATCATCAGCACGCCATACTCACCGCGTTTCACGACCAGCGTCTTCGGTCCGAGCGCGAGGATCGAACGGCCGCCCTTGATCAGGTTCGGCTCCTTCGTGAACTGCCGTACCTCTGCTTCGTTGATGATCACCAGGTCGACCTGGCTGAATGCCTGCGCGAGCGCGTCGCGTTTGATCTCGATCCAGAGGTTCATCGTGTCGAGTGCGACGAGCCGCGGGCGTTGCGTCTGCCGCAGCACGTCCATCTGCAGCTCCGGCTGAATGTTCGCGAGGAAGAGCACGTCCGGTTTCTTCTGCCGCTCGCTCAACTGCGGCGTGAAGTTCGCGAAGACGTTCAGTTGCGTGTCGCGCGTCTTCGCGACGTTGAGATCGTAGCCATACTCGCCGCTCCAGAAGAACGTCTTCTCGCCCGGCACGCGCTGCAGCCCTTCGGTGTTGATGTTGCGGCCCTTGAAGATCGACGCATCTTCTTCGGTGAAGTCATCGCCGACGACCGCGACGAGATCGACTTCCGTGAAGAACGACGCAGCGACGGAGAAATACGTCGCGGAGCCGCCGATGCACCGGTCGACCTTTCCGAACGGAGTTTCGAGGGCATCGAAGGCCACACTTCCGACGACAAGGATGGACATGGGTCTTTTTCCTTTTACGAAATGTATTTGCCGATGATGGGAGCGAGGTCGTCCTTGACCTTCGGCGGAATCACCGCCGGATCGGTCATGACGGCGAACTGCAGCGCGTTCGCACACGCGCAGTCGCGCTTGCGCGTCGCGGCGGGACGGATCGAGTTGCGCAGGATGGTCTGCGCCATGGTTGCGTTCGCGCGGAGGTAGTCGAGGATCTGGTTGATGTCGACGTCGTCGTGGTCGGGATGCCAGCAGTCGTAATCGGTGACGAGCGCCATCGTCGCGTAGCACAGCTCCGCCTCACGCGCGAGCTTCGCCTCGGTCAGGTTGGTCATGCCGATCACGTCGACGTTCCACGAGCGATACACGTTCGATTCCGCGCGCGTCGAGAACTGCGGCCCTTCGATGCAAACGTAGGTGCCGCCCATGTGCGCCTTCGCACCTGCGTTGCGCGCCGCCACGCCCATCAGAAACGACACGCCCGCGCAGATCGGATCGGCGAAGGCGACGTGGCCCACGATACCGTTGCCGAAAAACGTGTCGGAGCGGTGGCGGGTGCGATCGATGAACTGGTGCGGGAAGACGATGTCGGTCGGCGCATACTCCTCCTTCATCGATCCCACCGCGCTCGCGGAGAGGATCGTATGTACGCCGAGGACTTTGAAGCCGTAGATGTTGGCGCGGTAGTTCAGCTCGGACGGTGTGTAGCGATGACCGCGCCCGTGACGCGCCAGAAACGCGACGCCGATGCCGTCCACTTCGCCGATGACGTACGGATCGGACGGCGCGCCGAACGGCGTTTCGATCGTGCGCTCGTACAGGATCGTCAGACCCTCCATCTGATACACGCCGGAGCCGCCGATGATGCCGACACTGATTTCAGTCATGACCTGAATCTCCTCAGCGCGGCATCGATGGCTTCGCGTACGCGCGACGCGAGCTCCACCGCTTCGAGCCCGTCTTCGCCCGACACGATCGGCCGCGTGCGCTCGCGGACGCATTTCAGGAACGCGTCGTTCTCCGCGCGCAGAGGCTCTTTCTTCTCGATGTTGAGGTCGAAGGGTTGCATCGCGCGATCGACGAGGCGGAGACCTTTCGCCTCCTGCTCCTTCGTGTCGACGGACACGTAGAAGTCGCTGCCGAAGAAACGCTGCTTGCGCACGCGCTCCTGCGACACGCGGCTGGCCGTGAGATTCGCGACGGCGCCGTTCTCGAGCTCGAGGCGGACGTTGGTCATGTCCACCTTGTCGGTGAGCACGGGCACGCCGACCGCGCGGATCTCGACGACTTTCTGGCGCAGCAGCGAGAGCACGAGATTGAGGTCGTGAATCATCAGGTCGAGCAGCACATCGACGTCGAGCGAGCGAGGTACGAAGACGCCGAGGCGTTCGGCTTCGACGTAGCGCGAGACGCGGACCTGATCGGCGACGGCGACGATCGCGGGGTTGTAGCGCTCGACGTGACCGACCTGAATGATGCGTCCGTGTTTGTCCGCGAGCTCGATCAGTTGCCGCGCTTCATCGGCGGTAGCGGTGATCGGTTTCTCGATCATCACATCGACGCCTGCGGCGAGCAGCTCGCGCGCGATGTCGAAGTGCGACGTCGTCGGCGTGGCAATGACGGCGCATTCGATCTCGCCCGCGATCGCCGCAACGCTGTCGAAGCGCTTGATGTTCAAGGCCGATTCGACTTCGCCCGCGATCGTGTCGTTCTGCTCGACGAAGCCGACCACGTTCGCTTCCGGCATTTCGGAGAGCACGCGCGCGTGCAGGCGGCCGAGGTAGCCGGTGCCGATGACGGCGACGCGGGTGGTCATCGAATGGATCCCTCATCAACCGGGTAGCCTTCTCCCCTCGGCAGAGGGGAGAAGGTGGCCGGAGGCCGGATGAGGGGTCGCTCCGTGGCCTGATACCCCTCATCCGCGTTTCGCGCACCTTCTCCCCTTGCAGAGGGGAGAAGGCTACCAATCTCGGCTCGCGTCATCGAATGACGCCCCGTTTCGCCGTCCGGATGAACTCCGCGAAGTACCGCACTTCGGATACGAACCCGAGGTCGGTCTCCATGCGCGTGAGTGCTTCCTGCAGCGGAAGCTTCGAGCGCGTCAGCAGGCGATACGCGCGCTGCAGCGCCTCGATCGTCTCCTCGGAAAAGCCTTTGCGCTCGAGACCGATCGTGTTGATGCCGTACGTTTTCGCGGGGCGATTGCCGACCGTCTTCACGAATGGCAACACGTCCTGCGTGCAGATCGAGCCGCCGCCGATGAACGCGTGATCGCCGACGCGGCAGAACTGATGGACCGCGGAGAACGCGCCGATGGTGGCGAAGTCGCCGACGTCGACGTGCCCGGCAAGCGTGGCGTTGTTCGCGAAGATCGTGCTGGAGCCGACATGGGAATCGTGCGCCACGTGCGCGTAGGCCATGAAGAAATTGTTCGAGCCGATAGTGGTGATCGCGCCGCCGCCGGTGGTGCCGCGGTTGATGGTGACGAACTCGCGGAACACGTTCTCGTTGCCGATGCGGAGCTCGGTGCGCTCGGCGTGATACTTCAGGTCCTGCGGATCGGTTCCGATCGAGGCCTGCCCCGTGAAACGATTGCGCTCGCCGATCATGGTCGGTCCTTCGATGCGCACATGCGGTCCGATGATCGTGCCTGCGCCGATGGTCACATATGCGCCGATGACGGAGTACGGTCCGATCTCGACGTCGGAGGCGACGACGGCGTCGGGATGCACGACTGCGGTCTCTGCGATGTTCGTCATTGCGGGCGGTCCGTCATCACGCTGAGCATTTCGGCTTCGGCCACGACCGTGCCGTCGACGCGTGCGACGCCTTTCATCTTCACGGTGCTGGCGCGGCGCTGCAGCACTTCGCACTCCATGATGAGCTGATCGCCGGGCACGACCGGCTTGCGGAAGCGCGCCTTGTCGACGCCGCCGAAGAGGAACAGCTTCGATTCGCGATCCGGGAGGTCGTGCAGGAACAGCACGGCCGAACATTGCGCCATCGCCTCGACGATGAGCACTCCCGGCATGATCGGCGCGCCGGGGAAGTGTCCCTGAAAGAACTGTTCGTTCGCGGAGACGTTCTTCAGGCCGACCACGCGCTTGCCCGGCTCGAGCTCCAGCACGCGGTCGATCAGCAGCATCGGATAGCGATGCGGCAGGAGCTTCATGATTTCGATGATGTTCAGCATGGTCATCTCTTTTTTTCTCGCTGCTGCCGCACGTACTCGCGCTGATTGACCGCGGGGATGCCGCGCACCCACACGCCCTCGGGCACGTCGGCGAACACGGCGCTCTTCGAATACACGCGCGCGCGATCGCCGATCTTCAGATGTCCGGCGAAGCCCGACTGCCCGCCGACCTGCACACTCTCGCCGAGCTCGGTCGAGCCGGCAATGCCCACCTGCGCGACGAGCAGGCAGCGCTTGCCGATCTTCACGTTGTGCCCGATCTGCACGAGGTTGTCGATCTTCGTCCCTTCACCGATCACGGTCTCACCGAGCGCCGCGCGATCGATGGTCGTGCCCGCGCCGATCTCGACGTCGTCTTCGATGCGCACGATGCCGACCTGCGGGATCTTGTGATGCGTGCCCGCGTCGTCGGTCGCGAAGCCGTATCCGTCCGAGCCGATCACGACGCCGCTGTGAATGATGCAGCGCCGCCCGATGCGCGAGCCGTAGTAGATCGAGACCTGCGGATAGATGATCGACTGGTCTCCGATCACCGAGCCGTCTTCGACGGTGACGTTCGGATAGATCACGACGTCGTCGCCGATCGTCACGTTCTCGCCGATCGATGTGAACGCGCCCACCGCGACATTCGCTCCGAGCTTCGCCGAACTGGCGATCGATGCCTGCGTGGAGATCCCTCTCGGGACAGGACGCGAAGCGAAGAACCGCGCGACCGTTCGCGCCATGGCGATGTATGGATTGGCCACGCGGATCCACCGCGGATCGCTTCCGGCGAGATCTTCGGCCACCAGCACGGCTGCCGCGCGGGTGGTCTCGAGCTGCGGCGCGTACTTCGGATTCGAAAGGAAACTGATGTGCCGCTGCCCCGCTTCGGCGAGCGGCAAGACGCCGTCGATCACGACGCCTGCCGGACCGTCATAGCGGCCGGAGACGAATGCGACGATGTCCGAGAGAGGTACGGCGGGCATGCGGGGGCGGATTGTAATGGATTGAGGATTCCGGCTCGGCTGGCGCCAGAATTATGCATTGACAGCATTACAAATCGCGATCAGATTGGTTTTTCATGAGAAAGAGTCATCTTCGAGCGACCGTTCTCATCGCCGTGGTCGTTCTCGTGCCGGCCGTGCTCCTCGCTCAGCAACAGAGATTCGAAGCGGTGATCTCGGGTGGGCAGGTGCTGGGTGCCTGCTTCATCCTGCCGCTCAGGATACCGGTGGTCGAATGGGTGAACCCCAATCGAGTCGAAGAGAGTACGGAAGTGGACATGGTCGCGTCGGCTCCGGGACAACCGGTGTTCGCGTTGCGCTCCGACCAGATCGTGATTCTCCAGCCGGATGGGACTCACACGGTATTCGCTGCCGGTGGCGGCGCAACGAGGCTCAGCGTTGCACCGACGGGCAGGGTCTTCACCATCGACTTCAGCGAGAGTCTCAGCGTGATCTCGCCCGCGGGAGTGCAGGAAGCCGTGTATCCGCTTCCCGGAGCGTCGGACTTCACGTTGATCGAAGCCGCGGCGGACGGTTGCACGATCTACTATCTCAAGTCGAGCACGATTGGCCGCTTCAACGCCTGCACCGGCATGCCGCTCTCCGACTTTGCGCCGATCCCTGCCATCCCGCCATTCGGCTTCGAGCAGGTCTTCGACATTTACGCGCGTCCCAACGGCGAAGTGCTCATCGCCATCGGCGACGAGATCGTGCTGCACGATGTCGCGGGCAACGTGATCCGGACCGTGGCCGACATCAGCATGTACGGGTTCGGCTCGACTGATTACGCGCCGGCGCAAATCGCCTTAACGCCCGACGGGCAGGTCCTGTGGATCGCGATCACGGACATCTGCAATCCTTCCAACGCGTTCCTGCTGCGCGCGTCGATGCGCGATGACGCTCGCGAGCTCTCGCGCCGGCCGCTCCAGCTCAACGACGCGAACGGTCTCGTCATCGGCAGCGCGCCGACGCTGGATGCTCCGACCGCCAGCGAGACCGCGTTGCTCCTCCTCGCGGTCGCGCTCGCATTCGGCGGCGTCTTCCTGCTGCGGCGCTAGAAAAGAAAAAGCCTCCCGCGAGGGAGGCTTTTTCGAAACGGCTGCGCGTCGTCGTTACTTCTTGACGGCGGCGGCCGTGCTGGGCGCGGCTTCGTTGAAGCGCTTGATGACGGTGTCGGTGATCTCGACCGCATCCGACGCGTACACCAGGCCGGACTCGAACTTGTTGAAGATCAGCGCGAGGCCCATCTCCTTGCCGATGGCGTCGATGACCGGCTCGATCTTGTTCTGCAGCGCCTGCAGTTCCTTGTCGCGCGCTTCGCCGATCTCACGGTCGGCATCCTGCGCGAAGCGCTGCATGGCGATCTTCTTGTCGGCGAGCTGCTTCGACATCTCGGCGAGCTTGTCCTCGGCCAGCGAGATGCGCTTCGTGGCGAGATCCGACTCGAGCTTGCGCGCCTCTTCATCCATCTGCTTCGCTTTCGCGACGCGGTCGTCCTGCATCTTCTTGAGCTTCTCGTACGCGGCCTTGCCGGGCGCCGACTGCGTCAGGACCTTCTGAACGTCGACTACCGCCACGCGCGCCGGCGCGTTCTGCGCGAACATCGGGGTGGCGAGAGCGGCCACCGCAACCGTTACCAGGAACTTCTTCATGGAGTCTCCTTCTTGACCTTTGGACAACCGTGGTTAAGCGGCTGCCATTTAGAACGTATTCCCAATCGTGAACTGGAACTCTTCGAAATCGTCGCCCAACTCTTCCGAGGGGTTGATCGCGTAGATGAACCGCAACGGGAACTGGAAGACCGGCAGGAAAACGCGCATCTCCGCACCGAAGCTGTAGCGCAGCTTGGAGAAGTCGAAGTCTTCCTTATAGCCGTACGACCTACCCGCGTCGGCGAACAACACCAGGCGCAGCGGATCGTTGACGCGGTAGATGTACTCGAGGTTGTACGTGTGGTACTTGTACCCGCCCGCCGGACGCGGACCGTAGTTCGGATAGTTCTCGAACGGTCCGAGCGTGCCGTACTGGAAGCCGCGCACCGATGACTCGCCGCCGACGAGGAACCGCTCGGCCGGCGGAATACAGAGCTCCGTGATGTTGCGCGAGAGGTCGTCGTACGAATACGCGCAATCATCATCGTCGCCGAACGGCAGGATGTAACCGCCTTCCACGTTGAAGCTGATCGCGCTGCGCCGGCCAAGGCGATGGAACTTGGTCGCGGCGATGGTCGGCTTGAACATGTTGATCGTGCCGCCGATCGGGCCGCCGCTGTACGCCAGGCTCACGTTCATGCGCGCGCCGCGCATCGTGTCGAACGGGTTGTCGCGCGAGTCGTAGCGGTAGGACGGCACGAGCGTCGACGTCGTGAAGTGCAGATCCGTGATCTGCGGCACCGGGATGTTGCCGTTCTCGTCGGGCGTCTCCACCGTCTCGTAGATGCTGTGCGCGCGCTCGAATCCGTAGATCAGTCCGATGCTGTCGAAACGGCGGAGGCGATAGCCGTACGCAATCGATCCGCCCTTGCCGCGCTGTTCGTAGCCGAAGGCCCGCGGCAGCACGGTCTCGCGGTTGTACACCGAAACACCGAGGCTGTTCGGCGTGTCGAAGAACCAGGGATCGGCGTAGGAGATGCTGAAGTAGTTGGTGCGCTCGCCGCGCTGATAGCCGAGCGAGAAGTTCTCGCCTTCGCCGAGGAAGTTGCGCGTTGCGAACTGCGCCTGCATGAAGAAGCCGCCACCCTCGGAGTAACCGCCGCCGAATTGAATGTCGTTCTTCCCTTCCTCGACGCCCTTCACCGTCACGTCGACGGTCTTCGACTCCGGATTCACCTTGAAGTCGGGATTCTCGGTGACTTTGAAGTAGCCGAGCTGGCCGAGCTTGTAGAGGCTCTGCTTGAAGGTCTCCATGTCCATGATCTGACCTTCCTCGAGGAAGATCTCGCGGCGGAGCACCTTGTCTTTGGTGGTGGTGTTGCCCTCGAACTCGAGGCGGCCGAGGCGGAACTGCTCGCCTTCGAAGACGCGCAGGTTGACGTCGACGACGTTGTTGCCCTTGTCGACGAATTCCGGATCGAGGTACGCGTAGATGTAGCCGCGCATGCGGTACGCCTCATCGAACGCATCGATGCGCGCCTGCACCGGCTTGCGGCGGAGGGTCTCGCCCTTCTTCAGCGGCCAGTTGCCGGTGATCTGCTCGTTCGTGAAGACCGTGTTGCCCCCGACGGTGACGTCGCCGAAGGTATGGACCTCGCCTTCCTTGACGGGGATGGTGATGCGCACGCGCTTCTTGTGGGTCGTGACCTGCGGATCGCCGAACGCGATGTCCTGATAGCCGTGGTCCTGATAGAAGTTCTTGATGTGCTCGAGGTCCTCGTCGAGCTTCGACGGGATGTAAAGGTTCTTCTTGCGGATCCAGGTGATGAGATTGTGCTTCTGGACTTCCTTCATCTCGCCGCGCAGGCGACGATCGGAGAAGCGTTTGTTGCCGACGAAGTCGATCGAGGCGACCTTCGCTTTCACGCCTTCGTTGATGACGAAGACGATCTTCTTCTCGCCCGGCTCGCCGAGGTCTTCGGTGATGGCGTCGACCTGCACGCCTTCGAAACCGCCCTCGGAGTACGCCTGCTTGATCGACTCGGCCGCACGGCGGACGAGCGTCTGCTCGATCGTGTTGCCGACGTGCAGATCGATCTTGTCGCCCTCGAGCGCTTCCTGAATCTTCTGCGCGTTGAGCTGCTTGTTCCCGCGGTATTCGACCGACGCGATGCGCGGCCGTTCTTTGACGACGGCGCGAACGACGACGCCGCTGTCGCCTTTGTCGGCTTCGAGCTTGATGTCGTCAAAGAGGCCGGTCTGCCAGAGGTTGATGAAGTTCTTCTGCAGCAGCTCGGGGTTGTACGGATCGCCGGGGCTGACACCGAGGTAGACGCGGATCGTGTCGCTGGCGACGGAGCTGTTGCCGACGACTTCGAAACGTTCGATGGTCTGGCCGGAGAGATTGCTCGCGGCGGCGGGCGGCGGCGGGGTCGGCGCGTCGGTGATGCGGCCGGACTGCGGCGTGTCGAGGATGGTCCCGGCACGCGGCTTCGGCTGCTCTTGTGGCGTCGTATTCGTCTGCGCCCAGTTCGGCGTGCCGGTGAGGAGCACGACGAGGAGCATCGCTATCAATCGATTCATAAGGTTCCGTCGACGGAGACGTTCGTCTGTGTGTGACGCGCGACTCGGGGGAGAGGTCACGCGGAAAAGCTGAACACCGGGAAAACGCGGCGCATTCTACACTTCGCCACTGATGACCCTCGGCCTGCTGCTCCTTGCCACGCTCGCGTCCGCCCGACTTCCGGAGGTCACGCTCGCGCCGCGGACAGCGACGCTGCGGATCGCGGTCGCGGGCGACACAGGCAAAGGAACGGAGGCGCTGGCGAAGTCGATTGCGCGCGTCCACGCCGCACAGCCGCTCGACGCCATCCTCTTGACTGGCGACAACTTCTACCCTTGCGGGGTGACGTCGGTGGACGACCCGCGATGGAGCCTTGCCCGGCCCCTCACACGCGTGGGCATCCCGATCTTTCCGGTCCTCGGGAACCATGACTACTGCGGCAAAGCTGTGCCGGAAGCGCAAACTCGTGCGACAGGCGCGATTCCGCACTGGCGTTTCCCGGCGCCGCAGTACGCGATGCGCACTCCGGTAGCCGATTTTGCGTTCCTCGATACGACGCCGTGGGTGCGCGGTCAAAACGTACCGATTGCCTCGATGATCCGCAGAACGTTCGCCGGCTCACGCGCGCCATGGCGGATCGTGGTCGGCCACCATCCGGTGATCTCGTCCGGCTATCACGGCTACTTTCCTCGCGCTGAAGTGAAGCGGATGCGCGAGCTGATCCCGGTGCTGCGCGAGACGAGGGCCGACTTCTACATCTGCGGCCACGACCATCACATGGAGTTGCTGCGCGGGAGGATGCTGCACCTGGTCAGCGGCGCTGGATCCGCGCCGATTCCGCCGGTGAAGCTGCGCACGTCGACTGTGTTCCCCGAGGAGATCCGGCGCGAGCGCGTTGGCTTCGCGGTCGTGGAGATCACGGATCGCTCGATCCGCGTGCGCATGTATGGCGTGAACGGAAAACCGCGGACCGGCTGGATCTCAGGACGGGTACGTCATCGCGCCGGCGGCCATTGACCAGTTCTGTTTCTTCACCTCGAGGAGATTGATGAAGACGTCGTCGGCGCGGACGCCGATCGCGGCGAGGCGCGCGGCGATGTCGGCGTAGAGCGCGCTCTTCACGTCGTCGGAGCGGCCTTCGTTGAGCGTGATCTGGATGATCAGCATCGCCTCGGAGCGGCTGACGCGACTGGAACCGGCGAACGAAGGATCGGCCACGATGTTTCGCGCCTCGACTTCATGGAAGATCTGGAAGCGATCTTCGGCCGGGATTTTCGCGTGCGCAACGAGCGCGTCGTGGACGGCGCTACCGACTTGTTGCAGAAACTCGGACGGTTTCCCTTTGCGGAGCGTAACTTGGACGAGCGGCATGGAGCGGCGAGTGTACGGCACATCAGACATGGTCTGTCTGCAAATCCCGACGCGGCATGGCAGTGATGGTCCGAACCCTCTTGCGTGAAGCCGCGTGACTGGGCATCGCTGTTGCGGGAGAGAACAGGTCGTGCAAAAAATCTGGCTATGGATTGCGATTGCTGCAACGCTCGCGATCCGCCTCTGGTTCACGGTGGTGCGCCGCATCGACTCGGATGAGCCGCAGCATCTGCACGTCGCCTGGGCCTGGACGCAAGGCCTCGTGCAATACCGCGACGTTTTCGACAATCACCTGCCGCTCTTGCACATGCTCTATGCGCCGGTGATGGCGTTGATGCCGGAGAGCTCGACGGTCTTTCTGTTCATGCGCCTGGCGATCCTGCCGTTCGCTGTGGCCTGCGCGTGGCTGGTGTACGTCGCGGCGCGGCCGCTGTACGGCGCGTGGACGGCGACGGTGGCGGCGTTGACGTTCAGCGTGCTGCCGCCGTGGCTGGCGAAAAGCGCTGAATTTCGCAACGACACGTTGTGGATCTTTTTCTGGCTGGCCGCGCTCGCGCTCGTCGTACGCCGGCGCTGGTTCTGGGCCGGCGTGGCGATGGGACTGTGTTTCCTCGCGTCGATCAAGACGGTGCCGCTGGTGCTCGCACATCTCCTCGCGTACGCGACGTTCCCATCTGGAGCGACGGGCTCTCAGCCCGTCGACCGCGGTGGACGGGCTGGCCCGTCCCTCCAGATTCTTGCGGGCGGCGCGTTGCCGCCGCTGATCGTGTTCGCCGTCATGGCCGCATTCGGCGCATTGGACGACTTGTTCTACGCGAACCTGTTCTTCAATGCAGCGGCGCCGGTGAGCGCGGCACGGAGGATCGCGGGCCTGATCGGATTCGCGATCGTGGGTCCGTCGATCGTCTACTTCGGACGCAAGGTTCGCGATCGATATGAGTACGCGACCATGCATCTGATTCTGTTCTCGTGCTGGTTCATCGCGGTGATGCTCGCGTTCTGGCCGATTCTCACGTCGCGGGATTTCCTGCCGCTCGCGCCGCCGGCCGCGCTCGCGATCGCGTACTGGAGCGCCGGCGTCCCGCGCCGGCGCTCCGTTGCACTCATCCTCGCGCTTGCAACCATCGCGAGCGCGATCGACGCGCGCATCTGGCGCATCCATGAGCCGACCCGCCATCAATTCGTCGACGCCGCCGTGCAGCTCACGGCTCCGAACGACTACGTGCTCGACCTCAAAGGCGACGCGGTATTCCGGCGCCGCGCCACGCGTTACATCTATGAAGACGTCGGGCGCGCGCTCACCGAGCAGGGGTTGCTCGCCGATGAGGGTCCCGAGGAGATCATCGAGAAGGGATGCTGCGCAGCGATGGCTGACTCGACGCATCTTCCGCCGCGCACGCGGGACTTTCTCAATCGCTACTTTGTGGGGCCGGGATCGATTCGCGTGTGCGGGACGAACGTGCAGGGCAACGAGTTCGAGATCGCGGTGCCGCAGACGTACGCGGTCGTCAGCGCGAGCTCATCGCCTGTGCTGCTCGACGGCAAGCCGTATGACGGACCGCGTTACCTCGAAGCGGGACGGCACACGTTGTCCGGCGCCGATTCGGCGACCGTGATCTGGGCGCGCGCGCTGGCCAAGCCGGAAGCCGCGCCGGAGCTGCGCGCGATGATCAGTGGCGTGGCCGGGCCTGCAGTCGCGGCGCGTCAAACGCCTTCATCGAGCCGGCGCGAGTAATCGCGCTCAGCGCAAAGTCGATGTCGCTAGTTCGCGATCGGCTCTTCAACCGGGCGCGGCACGAGCAGCACGTCGTTTCCGTTCATGGTGAAGTCGATGTGCTCCGGCACCGCGTCCTTGTGCCGGATCATGAACTCCGAAAGCTCGTCTTCGATGTGCCGCTGAATGGCGCGGCGCAGCGGACGTGCTCCCGAGTTCGACTCTTCGCGCGCTTTCGCGAGCAGCCACGCCACCACCGACTCGTCCACCGAGATCTGCACGTTCTTCTGGAGGATGGCGAGATTGACGTCGTCGATGAGCAACTGGCAGATCGCACGCAGCTCCGCATCGGTGAGCGGATTGAAGATGATCACTTCATCGATGCGGTTGATGAACTCCGGTGAGAACTCGCGCTTCAGCTCCGTGTGGATGAGCTGTTCGGCCGACTTCTGATCGACCTCGTCGCCCTTCTCGCGGAAGCCCATATGGCCTTTCGTCGCCAGGTGCCGCGTTCCCAGGTTGCTGGTCATGATGATCAGCGTGTTGCGGAAATCGACCTGGTTGCCGAGCGAATCGGTGAGGATGCCGTCCTCGAGGATCTGCAGCAGGATGTTGGCGATGTCCGGATGCGCCTTCTCGATCTCGTCGAGCAGCACGACCGAGTAGGGATTGCGCCGCACGCGCTCGGTGAGCTGGCCGCCTTCTTCATGTCCGACGTAACCGGGAGGCGAGCCGATGAGCTTCGAGACCGCGTGCTTCTCCATGTACTCCGACATGTCGAAGCGCACCAGGTGCTTCTGCGATCCGAAGAGGAACTCCGCCAGCCGGCGTGCAACTTCAGTTTTGCCGACGCCCGATGAGCCGAGGAAGATGAAGGAGCCCATCGGGCGATTCGGCGACGCGACGCCGAGGCGCGAGCGGCGAATCGCACGCGAGATCGCGCGGATGGCGCGGTCCTGTCCGACGATGCGCCGGATCAGGATCTCTTCCATGTTGATCAGCTTCGCGGCTTCGTCGGCTTCGATCGACGTCACCGGGATGTCGGTCCAGGAGCTGATGATCTCCTCGACGTCGCGCTGGGTGACCTCCATCATCTCGTCGCCGACCATCTCGCGCTCCTGCTTGAAGCGCTCGATCTCTTCCTTGAGCTCGATCTCGCGCTCGCGCAGGAAGACGGCCTTCTCGAAGTCCTTGTCGGAGATGGCTTTCTTCATCTCCTTGACGATGGAACGGGTCTCGGCCTCGAGGCGGCGGAGGTTCTGGGTGTCGGCCACGCGGCGGAGCTTCACCTTCGCGCCGGCTTCATCGAGGATGTCGATGGCCTTGTCGGGGAAGAAGCGATCGGTGATGTAGCGGTTCGACTGGTAGACCGCGCTCTTGATCGCGGTCTCGCTGTACTTGA
>DASPNA010000103.1:0-2894 GCA_035626775.1 Thermoanaerobaculia bacterium | reverse complement strand
ACCGCGTCATCGATTATCACGTGCAATACGCAACGTATTTCGCTTTCGTTGCCGGCGCGTTTCATGTGCACGAGAGATCCGCCGCCGTTCCTTTGAAGGCGTATCTCCTGAGTGAGCGCAACAATGCCGGCACCTGGCTTGACGGGGTCGCCGCGATCGTCGCGGTCCTGCAGAAGGAGTTTGGAACATATCCGTTCGAAGAGCTCTCGTTCGTCGAGATACCTCGCGATGTCGCGACAGCGGCGAGCTTCAACGCCGCCGCTCTGCAGGGCTTCATCCTGCTGAATCACCGTTCCTTGGATGTGCCCGACATTTCGCTGCTGTGGGAATGGATCGCTCACGAAGTCGGACACATGTGGTTTCCACACTATGTGAGCTTTACGCGACCGGGTGGACGCTTCATGGAGGAAGCGCTCGCCCAGTATGGCGCGCAGAGAGTCGTGGAAGCACTCGGCGGATCCGATCTGGCCAGACAAAGCAGGATCTCTGGTTATCCTCCTGATCCGATCTACAGCGCGACAGCATACTTCCGGCTCGTCGACGGCGGCATCGACCATCCGATCGGCGCGTTGCAACGACTGCCCGGGCACAGCGATCTGGCATACACCAAAGGTTCCATGGTTTTTCACATGTTGTCGCGCAGCGTGGGCCGTGAACGGTTCCGCGACGCGCTTCGCAAAACGACAAATGCTTCTCCATACCAGACGATGCCATGGTGGAAATTCCTGTCGGAACTAGAACGGCATGCGGCAGTTGACTTGTCGGCCTTTTATGACCAGTGGTTTCATCGTGTCGGAGCGCCCTCATGGACGTTCACGTGGCGAAATGTTGATCAGGCCGTGGAAGTGACTATCCGGCAGACCGAACCGGCCTACACGTTGGATCTGCCGATCCGCGTCACCGTTCAGGATGGTGCGATCGTGGAAACCGAAATCCGCGTCGTCAGCAGTGAAGAGACCCACCTGATCCCGTCAATACCAGCGATCAACGTCGAGCTCGATCCCGATTTTCACGTGCTGCACCGGCCCAACGCTGTGCCCTCAGAAAAGGTCGGCAAGATGCGGCAAGTTCTCGAGCGCCTCGGATCGTACACCGAGCGGCGGCACGAGTTCTCTCGGGAACTAAAGGCGCTCCCGCGGCGTCCGAGCGATCACGGAAGGTAAAACCAACGTTGCAGCCTGGGCAAGGAAGAAGTTTCTCAACGATCCGATGCGGCTGCTACGCATTGCCGCACTCCGTACCGTCCCAATCCTCACCTGCGGAGCAGCGCGTGACACCAGCGCGAGCCGTTCCGGCGCTCGTCATTCTCGCGTGCTGGTCGGCCAATGGAACACGTTTGAAATTGCGGCAAGCGGAAACCCTGTGACGGGCCGCGTCTCGTTCTTTGGACAGCGGCCGAGCACACCGCCATCCGGCAAGCCGAATGTCGTCGGGAACAATTTCAACGGGATTGCGGTGACGAACGGTGGCGCACATCGAGCGACAGGCCGGCGAGCGCGGCGGAACTGGACGCGCGAGCCGGCATGATGGTTCTGCAAGCCGATGTGGCCTGTCTAACGACGATCTCCCTCGAGTGAAGGCCCGACGACATTTTGGTGTCGGAGTTACTCCGAGCGTCACACCGCCGGCAAAAAACGCACCGCAGGAAACACAACGCGCACCACCGCGAACGGTCACTGCATCCGCCAGGTTGAAGCCGCCGATCGTCGCGTCCGAAATGCCCACGAGATCGAGCGCGAGTCCTCCTGCGGTGGTCTCCATGGTCGCGCCGGTGATGGTCGGAGTCGTGCCTCTGAACAGCGCCGCCGCGGTGCGGGTGGATTCCGCGTACCGTCAGATTTCTGAGCGTGAGTCCGCCGCAGTTGCGCGCCTCGAGCGCGCCCTGGATCGTGAGCCGCTCGCGCTGATTGAGAACGATGTTCTCCGTGCAGGTGCCGGAAACGGTGATCGTCGGTCCTGCGAATCCAGCGACGCGAGCGCAGCGTTTACCGACGGGTGCGTACCGGGTGTCCCTCCGGCACAACCAACGGTAACGTTTGCGCCGAACGCCGCGAACGGCAGCAGAAACAGGCACAGACCAACGGATCGGCAGAACGGCGCCTGAGCCACCTCGCGGTTTCACGTAACGCAGGACTACGGAGTGTCGTTGCGGATACATCCGGCGCTGCACGCCTCGCCATCCGGACCTACAATGACGGGCAGGAGTCCGCCATGCGCAACCTCATCTTCGTCGCCGCCCTGGTCCTCACAGCACACGCGTACGCGCAGCAATCCGCGCCCCCGCCGGCGACCACGACGACGTCCGACGCACCGCCACCGCTCGTGAAGACGGTCGTGGTCGAGCCGACCGATTCGCCGATGGTGCGCGCCGCGAAACGCGCCGTCGCCGCGCGCGTGCACCCGAGCCAGCGCCGCGTCATCAGCCTGACTACAACGATGACGCGCGGCCGCATCGCGCAAGGTTCCGGAACGACCGAGCTGCCAGTCATCCCGCCACCGTCCGTCGAGCCACCGTCACCCGCGACGCAGCGCGAAGCCGCGCGCCGCATCGCCGCGGAGAAAGCCGCGGCGGAAAAAGCAGCAGCCGTGCAGAAGCGCCTCAAGGAGCTTGAACAGGAAGAGGGGATGCTCGCACAAGAGGCAGACCAACAGTACGGCGACGAGGTGGACGAAGACTTGGTGGAAAAACGCCTCGCGGAGATCGAAGCCGAACGGAAGAAGCTGCTCGCGCCGCCGCCTCCGCCGACGTAGATCGGAGGCCTCCGGACATCTGAGCCTCCGTGTCAAGTCATGCGGCAGCGGAGGCGAGGGGTGAGCCTCGCCTGGCGAGTTGCTGCAGGTAGCGCGCTTCGTCGTAGGCGGTGCGGCTCTTCCAGCAGGCGTACAGGATGCGG
>DASPNA010000102.1:0-61099 GCA_035626775.1 Thermoanaerobaculia bacterium | reverse complement strand
ATTTCACATCCGTCACTTCGGCGTTAGCATTCTTCCGGGCCATCGAGTTCTCTCCTGTTCTCGTTTTTGTTTGGCGACTTGAACTTTACAGGAGACCTCTTTGGCCCTTTCTTTTTGCAGAACTATCGGGACACTACCCCTTCTCCCCTCGCACAGGGGAGAAGGCTACGTGGGTAGCCTCACCCCGCTTGCGGGGAGAGAGTGGCCGAAGGCCGGGTGAGGGGCCGCCGCTATCGCGCTCCTCTTTTCAACATCCCATGTTTCATCAGCCACATTGCGTGTCGCAGATCGACGCCGCGCAGCGTCTCTTTGCGCAGAATCTCCTCGAGCACATTCATGTCGAGCCCCAGATCTCGATGCGGTTCGCGCAACGGCTCGCCGGTCGCGATCACCTTCGTGTTCTCGTCGAGCAGCTCGGTCGCGTAGTGGCCGAAGTGCTCGACGAACGATGGCGTCGCGTAGTGCGCGGCCGGTGTGAACGGCAAGCGCTTCGCGATGCTGCCGAGGTGCGTCCAGAGCTCATCGAAGCGTCGCATGATGACGGGCTCGGAGAATGTCGACAGCGCACGCGCGCGTGACGCCTCGGCCATGCGCATGCGCAGCGCGTCGTCGCGGATGAGCGTCGACAGCGCGCGTTCCATCGCGCCGAGATCGATGGCGACGGATTGTGCGAGCCGGAAGTGATCGCGCAGCTCATCGCCGTCGTAGATGCCCGCGCGGCGGTTTTCGTCGGCGTCGACATGACCCCAGTATGTCGGGATCAGAAAGCCGGTCTCGCCGTCGACGACCATGTCGCGATAGCCGTCCCAATCGGCGACCACTTGAGGCACGCCTGACGCGAGCGCCTCCAGCGGCGTGTTGCCGAGCGTCTCCTGCATGTTGTCGACGGGCGACACGAACACATCCGCGTTCGCATACAGCAGGTGCCGTTCTTCCGGCTCGACCGCACCGCGGAAGTGGACGCGATCGGCGACGCCGAATTCCGCCGCGGCGTTGCGCAGCTCGGCGACATATTCGGGTGTCCCGGTCCCGCCGATGACGAGCTGCAACTCGCGCGTCGGGAACGCGCGCACGAGATTGCGAAATACGCACAGCAGCGGAACGAGGTCACCTTTGTCGACGGCAGAGAGTCGTCCGAGCCAGAGCAGCACGAACGTGTCGCGTTTCTTTCGCGGCCGCGGTCGGAAGTGTTCCGTGTCGATCGAATACGGCAGCACCACGAGCTGGCCGCGGAATGGATACCGGCCGCCGTGCGCCACGCGCAGACGATCGCCGACGTGCGCGAGCAGGTTCGCGATCGCGGTTTTCGCGGAGCGGCTGATGCAGACGATCGCATCGCACGGCCGCACGTCGGCGAGCAGCGTGTTGAGAATCCAACCGTCGAGCAGGCCTTGATAGCTGAGCACGTGCGGCGTGGCGGTGACCGGATAAAGGCGTTTCGAGTACGTCGCACGCAATCGCACCGCGGTCCCGAGATTGGCATCGGCGTCATGCCACGCGTCGAACGGGAAGCGTCCGAAGTCTTCGAAGAGGTCGTCGATCGGATGCGCTTGCAGTTTCAATTGCTCGATGAATGCACGCGCCTCCGGTGTCGAACAGAAGAGCTGATGCGGTCCCGCGCTGTGCCGTGCGAGCGCGCCGAAGAACATCTCCACCGACATCTCGCGTCCGTAGAGCGGTCCGTCGTTGCCGCGGATCGACACGCGGTCGAGGAAAGACGCGATGCGCGTATTCACGCCGCGACCTCGCTGCACATGCGCCGCAGCGCGAGCTCGAGCACCGCCGTGGCGTACAGCGGCAGCGCATTGAAGTCGTCGCCGACGCGGCCTTCGCAGTAATCGTCGTACGTCGCGCGCAGCACGTGTGCGTCGACGAGACCCATGTCGGCGAGATGCGATTCTGCGAACAACTCGCGAACCATCGGTCGCGCCGCGCGTGCGAATCCGTGGCGAAAGAGCGGCGAGAAGGTCTCGGTCGAATGGGGATGTGTGACGAGCCGCGAGCAGCCGCGACGCGCGAGCATCTCGCGCGAGAGCCGCCGGCCGCGCCGCCATTCGGCCGGCAGGCTGCGCGCGAACGTGAAAAGCTCCGGCGTCGTCAGCGGGGCGATCGGCCAGATCCCGTGATGCAGGTAAAGCGGCGCCGACGCCGCGAGGCCTTCGAGCGATGAGTATGCGATGGCGGGACGCGGCGCAATGTCGAGGCGCGCATCGCGCAACGCTTCGCGCGCACGGCGCGTGAGAAATGCGGGTGGTTCCGCATCCGCTTCAGCTTTTGTGTCGTCCTCGCTGCGATGCAGCAGGCACAGCTCATCGCCGCCGATGCCGGTGAGCATCGCGGCCATCCCATTGCGCGACGCACTCCGCAGCATTGCCGCGGCCGCGTCGTAATAGATTTCCTCCCACGGCACGATGCGCGCGCCGCCATGCGCAAGCGGCGGAAACTCATGCGCATCGATTGCGGTGTCGACGAACGCGAATCGGCCGATGAGCTCCTGACGTCGCAATCGCTGGCCGATGCCGGGCTCGCCGTTTTGGAGCAGACCGTAGGTTTGGAGCGGGAATGTGAAGTCTGTTGCGACGGCGGCGACGATGGCGGAATCCAGTCCGCTGCTCAGCTCGGAACCGACGGGCTGAGGGCCCGTCGTTCCGGATGGGACGAGCCACCGCTGCATGGACGCAGTGAGGATCTCGAGTGCGATCGCGGGCGGATTGGCGCCTTCGCGCAACGTGCGCGGCCGCGGCACTGCAATCGGCTCGGGATAGTCGATGGTCAGCGGTTCGTGCGGTGACCATCGCGCCACGCTGCGTTCCGTCAGTTGCAATACGCCGTCGAACATCGTGCGGCGCGAATACGGATGCGCGAACGCCGCGATGAACGGCGCCGCTGCCTCGAAATTGAGCGCGGCGGGGTCGAGGCGTTCGTACAACTCGGCGGGATCCCAACTGCCGAGGAGCGTGTCGCCGTCCTGCATCAGATAAAGCGGCGCCGTGCCCCACGAGCCCGCGCGAATGCGCAACGTCTGATCGCGTGGATCGATGGTGATGGTGACCGATTCGAGCGCGTTGCGCTCACGCACGCAAAACACGAAGCGCCCGCTCCGGTCCGCGGCAGCGAGCGCCTCGATGAATGGATTGACGAACGGTTCGATCGTGCTTGCCGAAGAAGCCCAGCCGTCCCGGTAAGGCTGCCAGTCCGCCGCGAGGTCCGCTAGACCAATTCGCAATTTCAGCATGCGACGGGCCGGCGATGTCTCAGTCGTGCTTTTTCTGCCTGTCGCGCGGGCCCTCCAGTTTGCCCCTGGTCGCGCCTTCGTAGGATTCGTCGACCTCGATCGGCAGCGCCTCGCCGAGCCACTCGGAACCGTTGGGAACGTTCAGCTCATCCATGGACGATTCTCCTTTCGCGCCCGAGGGTACATAGGGATGGATGAATTTGATGTTCCGTTGAGGACGAGTAGCTCGGGTTCCTCGGGGTTCCTCGGGGGTTCCTCGGGTTCCTCGGAGGGGACGGAAAATCGTATCTCCCCCGAGGGACTCCGAGGGAACCCATGGAACCCGAGGAACCCGTCCGCGGCGAATATTGACGCTCCATGGGTCGTTCACTACACTCGCTTTCCTTTACGAGGCGACGTAGCCAAGTGGTAAGGCAGAGGTCTGCAAAACCTTCATCCGCCGGTTCGATTCCGGCCGTCGCCTCCAACTTTTCCCTCCCTCCCCATTTCGCCTTCGCACAGACCGTGGAGTCTCACGGCTGGTTTCGGCTCGCCCCGTTTCGCTGGTCGCGCGAGGAGCGCGTCTTGCGGCGCCGCGAGGCGCTGCGCGAAGGCGTCGTCGAGCTCGCAATCGAGCAGCGCGGCAACAAGCTGCGCGTCACAGGCGCTGCGCCGAGCGATGAGCTGACGCGGCGCATCACGCGGATGTTGCAGCTCGACGTCGACGTGAGCGAATTCGCCGCGATGTGCCGCGCGTCTGAACGTCACGCATGGGTCGACGCTGCCGGATTCGGACGTCTGCTCTGCGGCACGACGCTCTGGGAAGACGCGGTGAAGATCATCACCACGACGAACACGATGTGGTCGCAGACGGTGCGCATGAACGAGCTGTTCGTCGCCAGGTGCGGACGCGACGGCGCGTTTCCCGATCCCAAAGATGTGCTGCGCTTTTCCCCGGAAGAGCTGCAGCGCGATTGCCGCCTCGGATATCGAGCCAAATCCATTCACGCGTTAGCGGCGCTGATGAGCACCTCGGAGTACCTCGGAGGGGACGAACACGAAAGCTCCTCCCCTCCGAGGAACTCCGAGGTACGCCGAGGGACTCCGAGGTACTCAACACCAGACCTCTTCAAGCACTACCAAAAACTGCCCGGCATCGGTCCGTACGGCGCCGCGCATCTGCTGGCGATGGACGGCCGTCACGACTACATCGCGGTCGACTCGGAGTTCCGCCGCTTCGTGCGCGAGACGTATCACAAGGGTCGGCGCGTCAGCGACGCGACGATGCTGCGGCGCTACAACCGGTGGGGACGGTGGAAGTACCTCGCATACTGGTCGGAACTATGGAGCTCAGTGGCGGATCGTTTGCAGCCGGGCGGAAACGGAGAGGACAAGTAGTGTACGCCGCTCGGAAGCAATTCGGAATATTGACCGCGAGCCGTGCCGTTTGGATAATCTCTCTTCAGGCGCGTAACGGTAAGCTGCTGAATATCAATAGTTTACGTGCTTGTAACCGGAGGTCTCTTGGACGATAAGATCAAGCAGCTTCTGCAGGACCTCGGCACGGCCATCAACGAATCCATCTCCAGCTCCGACGACGTCAACCAGCACATCCAGCGAATCCGCGACGAAGGCTACGACCTCTACGTCGTGCTCGACGCCACCATCGGTCTGAACAAACAGGACTCTGAAGCCTCCGAGGATGTAGTGCCGGTACCGGCCACTCCGCCGCGCGAAGTGCAGTTTCGCATCAACGTGAACGACCTCTCGATGCTTCGTTCGCTGGGCATCGATCCGACGCGCAAGGTGAAGTCGGCGCGCCGCGTCGAGCCACTCGCATTGCCGGCCGCGTCTGAAAACAACGAATGACGCGATTCCCGTGACCTCTCTCCTCAATCTGTACGACCTCGCGCCCGCGGATTTGCAGCGGACGCTCGCGGAGGTCGTGTCGCCGGCGTTCCGCGTGAAGCAGATTGAGGATTGGCTGCATCGCGGCGTCGATTCGTTCGACGCGATGTCGAACCTTCCGAAGGACGTGCGCGCGACGCTCGCGGAACGTTTCACCGTCGCGCAACCGGAGGTGCTGACGCGCACCGAGCCCGCGGCGGATGGCAGTCGCAAGTATCTGTTTTGCCTCGCCGACGGGCAGAAGATCGAGTCGGTGTTCATGCCGATCGGCGATCGCATCAGCATCTGTCTTTCCTCGCAGGCGGGATGCGCGGTCGGCTGCACGTTCTGTGTGACCGGCTTCTTCGGCGCGGGCCGCAACCTCACGCCGTCGGAAATGCTCGGCCAGTTCTACGCGATCCAGCGCGAGCAGCAGGTGCCGATGGAGCAGATGAACGTCGTGTTCATGGGCATGGGCGAGCCGCTGCTGAATTTCGAGAACGTGGTCACTACGCTGGACGTGCTCTATCGCAACATCGCGCCGCGCCGCGTGACCGTCTCGACGTCCGGCATCGTTCCCGGCATCGAAGCGCTCGCGAAACTGGAGCGACGCCCGAACCTGGCCATCTCCGTCAACGCGCCCGATCGCAAGCGGCGCGAGGAGATCATGCCCATCACGTCGAAGTATCCGCTCGACGAATTGACGCGCGTGCTGCGCGACTTCCCGCTCGAGAAAGGGCGCGACATCACCATCGAATACGTGTTGCTAGCGGGCTACAACGATTCGCCGCAAGACGCAGTGGCGCTGGCGAAACTGATCCGTGGCTTGCACGCGAAGGTGAACGCGATCCCGTTCAATGAAGACGCGAACCTGCCGAAGTGGATGAAGCGGCCGAACGATCGCGAGATCGATCGCTTCGTCGACACACTCGTGCGGAATGGCGTGCGCGTGACCGTGCGGCGCTCAAAGGGACGCGACATCGCGGCGGCCTGTGGACAGTTGCGCGGCAAAGAGGTTGCGAAATCGCGAGCTACTGCCGGACGCCCTCGCCGTACAACATCGGAACCCTCATCCGAAGCGGACTCGCGGCGTTGAGCTTGGCCTCGATCGCTTCCCACACATCCGCGTCTTCCGTCACCGTCCGCCAACCCTCCAGAAAGAAGCCGACCAGCGGGTGACGCAGCATCGCCGTGCCGCTGGCGTACGAGAGGAACGTTTCACTCTCGACGATGCGCGCGATACGGAAACCGCCGTCGAGCAGCAGTTGTTCGATGGTGTCGCGCGTGCCGCGATGCGCTTCCTGCGCATTGAGCGCTGGAATCAGGTTCTCGCGGCCGAGCTCGCGCAAGGTCTTACGGTAGATGTCATAGAAGTCGGCGAGATGGCCGGTGAAATTCGTGGTGATGACGATGCGCGCGCCGGGTCGCGCGACGCGATGACACTCGCGCACCGCCGCCAGTGGATCGGCGAAGTTGTTGACGCCGAGGTTGGACGTGATGAGGTCGAAGGTGGCGTCGTCAAAGGGCAATGCAGCGGCGTCGCCTTCGTGCAATTCGACGTTGCTCAGTCCATAGACGGCCAGCTTCCGCCGCGCTCGTTTGATCGCCGCGGGCCAGATATCGACTCCGGTCCAGCGCGACGACGGCCCATGCGCGTGCGCGAGCTCGAAGAGCGGAAAGCCGGTGCCGCACGCGACGTCGAGGCCGTCGACGTTCGGGCGCAGTTCGAGATGCTCGAACAATAAAGCGCCGAATCGCGCACTCCAGAACGACAACTCGTCATAAGCACCCTCGGCATAATCGGGATTGTCGGCGATGCTCATGGGTTTATTGGCCTCTGTAGCCTTCTCCCCTCGACGAGGGGAGAAGGTGGCCGAAGGCCGGATGAGGGGTCAAATCGTCGGCCCCTCACCCGGCCTTCGGCCACCCTCTCCCCGCAAGCGGGGAGAGGGCTACATAGGCACGCTCCCCTTCAAAGGATACTTCTGCCGCACGGTATGAATGGCGCCTTTGGGACTGAGCTGGCTGGAAAACAGCGTCACGGCATCAACGACAAACGGATCCGACTCGTAATCGCGCAATGACTTCGTGTAGAGATCGATCGATGCCGGTGGCCACGGATCGCGGATGCGCATCAGCGTCAGGTGTGGTTTGAACTCACCCGCATCGAGCTTCACGCCGTGCTTTTCGACGACCTCGCGTACCGTTGTTGCCAGCGTCACGAATTTATCTTCGGGCTTCAATCCAATCCAGCCGACGCGCGCGTGGCGCGCGTTCGGAAAAAAACCGGCGCCCGTCAGTCGCGCTTCGAACGCACCGACCCTGCCGAGCGCTTCTGTGAGCGCCGGCGTGACTGCGTCGACGTTCGCCTCCGGTTGTTCGCCGAGAAACGCGAGCGTCAGGTGCTGTGTTTCTTCGCGAACCCACGATGCCGGCGGCAGTCGCGGACGAAGCTTCGTCACACGCTCGTTGAGGTGGCGCAGGACCACGGCCGGGAAATTCGTGGCGATGAACAGTCGCATTCGTGACGGGGAGTGCGCGGATTGTACGCTAGTCCCGTCGACGATCCGCCTGTCCTGCAAGAAATTCGGGCGTAAAGATCTCCGCAATCCGCTCTTCGGATAAAAGATTTTTTTCGCGCAGTAAATCGGGGATCTTCTGACCGGTGCGTGCCGACTCCTTGGCGATCTCCGCCGCAGCGGCATAACCGATGATCGGATTGAGCGCCGTGGCCAGCGACGGCGAGGTCGCGTAATACGCCTCGCAGCGCTCGCGATTGGCCGTAATGCCGCGCACGCACTTGTCGACATAGACCGGCAGGAAGTTCTTGAGGATCTCCATCGAGAACGTGATCTCGAACGCCATGAGCGGCATCATCACGTTGAGCTCGAGCTGTCCCGCTTGCGATGCATATGCGACTGCCGTGTCGGCGCCGATGATGTGGAACAGCACCTGGTTCATGCACTCGAGCAGCGAGGGATTGACCTTGCCGGGCATGATCGACGAGCCGGGCTGCACGGCGGGCAGGTTGATTTCCGCGAGACCGGTCAATGGCCCGGAGGCGAGGAGGCGGAGGTCGTTCGTAATGCGCGTGAGCTCGAGTGCGAGATTGCGCAAGGACGCCGACACCGCCACGACCGATAATTGCGATTGCATCGCCTCGCGCAGGTCGTCGCTCGATTGCAGCTCGAGGCCCGTCGATTCGCCGAGATGGCGCACGACCACGAAGCGATAGCCGATCGGTGTGTTGATGCCTGTGCCGGCGGCGGTGCCACCGATGCCGAGGACGCGCAGTTCATTGGCGGATTCGCGCAGGAGACGTGTGGCGCGCCGCACCGCCGATGCGTATGCCTTGAACTCCTGTCCGAGCGTCACCGGCGTCGCGTCCGCGAGATGCGTGCGGCCGGACTTGATGACGTCCACGAACTCGTCGCCTTTTGCGTCGAGTGCTTCACGGAGTCGATCGAGTTGCGGTCCGAGGCGCTCGAGCAACATCAGCGTGGCGACGCGGATCGCGGTCGGGAACACGTCGTTCGTCGACTGCGACATGTTGACGTGATCGTTCGGATGGACCGGCTTGTATTCGCCGAGCTTGCCCCCCAGCGAGAGGTTCGCGACATTGGCGATGACCTCGTTGCAGTTCATGTTGAACGAGGTGCCGGCCCCGGCCTGGAAGACGTCGACGACGAAATGCGGGCGGAAGCGCTCGAACTCGCGGAGGATGCGATCGCACGCTCCGACGATCGCGTTGGAAGTTTGTTCATCCATCGCATCGAGCTCGCGATTCGCCAGCGCCGCGGCGCGTTTGAGCAGGATGAACGCGCGGATGAACGAGGGATGCTCGCGCAATCCGCTGATCGGATAGTTCTCAACAGCGCGTTGTGTCTGCGCGCCGTACAACGCGTCCTCAGGGACGCGCACTTCGCCGAGAGTGTCTTTTTCGATTCGCATACCGGGTCGGCATGCACGCAACTCTCAGGCCTTGAGCGCGGCCAGGCGTTCCTTCGACTGCTCGAAGACCTGCTTGTGCAGCGACTGCCCGTGCGCGTCCATCGTGACGATGGCCATGAAGTCTTCCACCCACAAATGCCAGATCGCCTCGGGCGACCCGAGATCCATCCAGTCGACGCCGTCGACGCGCTTGATCGATGCCGCGCAGACCTGCGCCGCGCCGCCGATCGCATGCAGATACACCGCACCGTATTCGCGGCACGCGGCGAGCGTCTTCTCGCCCATGCCGCCCTTGCCGATGACGCCACGGATCTTGTAGTCGCGAATGACCTCGTGCTGATACGGCTCCTCGCGCGACGAAGTGGTCGGCCCCGCCGCCTTGCACACCCACTGATCGCCCTCTTTCACCATCACCGGCCCGCAGTGATAGATGATGTGGCCCTCGAGATCGACCGGCGGCTTCACACCTTCATGAATGCGATGGTGAACCGCGTCGCGGCCCGTGTACAAGCGGCCGGTGATCGCAACGGTATCGCCAACGTGCAGCGTGCGGATGGTGGCTTCGTCGATGGGAGTGGTGAGATTGATCATCGCTGGTTCCTCGGGTTCCTCGGTTCCTCGGGGTTCCTCGGGGTGGCAAAGCGTTTCTTTTCTTTTCGCGCTTCGGTTTCAACGAAACGCATCAGAGCCGTGAGGCCTTTGCCGATGCCGCGGATCGTGTCGGCGAGTGGCTGGAATTGATCGGCGGAAAGAAACTCGAGACGCGACGACAGCTCTGTCTGCGTTTCGAGCTCGAACACCGAACCGAGTGCGTTCTCGAGAAAGTTGTAGCGTTGACGCGGTGTCTGGCGCCCGTACCCTTCAGCGATGTTCGACGGGATCGACACGGCCGCGCGTCGCATCTGCTGCACAATTCCGAATCTCTCTTCTGCCGGAAACATCTTGGTGGCGGCGTAAATCTTTACAGCCAAAGTCATCCCATCCTGCCACACGCTCAGATCACGATACGAGCTCATACCTATCCCCCCGAGGAACCCGAGGAACCCGGAACCCGAGGAACCACTTCAGTAAAGCCACCCAGTCACGTTCCCCGCGAGATCCAGGTTCGCTCCGCGTCGCCGGAACGCCCAGCACATGTACGCGATCGACACGAAGAACGATGCGGGGAGGCGATTGAGTTTGCCGATCTTGCACGCGAGCAGCGTGGTCTTGCCGCCGAAGCCCATCGGCCCGATACCGGATTGATTCGCCTTTTCGACCACGCGCGCTTCGAGCGCCGCCAGTTCGGGATCGTCGTTCGGGTCATCCATCGTGCGCAACAACTGTTCTTTCGCGTGGCCGTAGCCGGTGCCGCGGTCGCCGCCGATGCAGACGCCGAGGATGCCGGGGCCGCAGCCCTGACCCTGGGCTTGCACGACGCAGTCGAGGATGGCGTTCTCGACGCCGCGCAGGTCGCGGCCGCCGAGGTCGGGGTGAGGGAGCGAGTACTGCGCGTTCATGTTCTCGCAGCCGCCGCCTTTGAGCATCAGCTTCACTTCGACGTGCGGCTCGCGCCACTGATGGAAGTGAAAGACCGGTGAGCCGGGGCCGGTGTTGTCACCGGTATTCTTTCCGGTGACGCTGTCGACGCTGTTCTGCCGCAGATACCCTTTCTTCGTGGCCGCACGCACCGCCTCTGTCGCCGTCTCCTCGAACGCGAGCTGGTCGTAACCGACCGGCGTGTGCACGTAAAAGAGGATCGTGCCGGTGTCCTGGCAGAGGGGCAGCGAGCTGTCGCGCGCCAGGACGATGTTGCAGCCGATGACGTCGAGCGCGACGTCGGCGTTCGAGCCTTTCTCCTCTTGCTTGCGCGCGCCTGTGACGGCGCTGACGACGTCGTCGGGCAGTTGCGTCGACGTGCGGCGGATCAGCTCGAGAATGCTTTCAAAGAGTGCGGATTCGGTCTGGACTGCAGTGGGATACAGCGGCTGGACGCTCATGAGGTTCTCCCGTGGACGGAGGGCGAGTCTATCGTTGGAGGAAACGACCGGCAAGGGAAGGGGATTTCAGGACGGTGGGCGGGAGTGAGATTGAAGGCCGGTGCGCGGCGTCGTACTCCGCGGTGACGGCTTTGGCATCACGATAGGTCGGAACCACGGCGGCATGAGCCGCCGTGGTTCTTGCACGTCAGTCGAGCGAAGCGCTGCCGGTCTTGCCGTACTCGTGATACGTCTCGTCGACGCGGTAGACGTGTGGCTCTTCGCCGCGATACCTGGTCCCGGACTCGACAGACGTGTCGTAGGGCACAAGGTTGATGAACGGCGAGACTTCCCAGGAATGGTTCGCGGCGTCGGTCAACGTGATGTGCAGCGAATACGTCGAGCCGTACCGCTGCGGTGCGCCGAACTTCGACGTCTGTCGCATGGTGAACACGGGGATGTAGACGTTCTGTTGAGTCTCCGGATCGAACTGCGCCATCCACAACTGCGTGAGATACACGGCGCTCGAACCGATGGTGATCGCGTTCAACGCCAGTCCATCGCCGAATCGGCAGAGCAGATAGACGGAGTGTTTGCGATCCGACAGCCTGCACGGCGCGTTCGTCGTGTTCGGTGGGAAGCCGCCCACGACCGGGTACTCGTAGATGAGCTGACCGTCGGTTCGCTCGGCGATGGACATTCTGATCGTCGAGAGATCGATCGGTTCGTCGATCACCGCATTGAACTGCATCGAGTCGAAGGTCTCGGTCGACCCGCCGCTGGTGTAGAAGTTGGAGTTGCTCGACAAGGTCTCGATGTAGGTCTGCTCGACCGTGCGTTGCGCGGCGGTGAGCTCCCACTGTTTGTCCGTCGTGGCCAGGACCGTCAGTCCCTGGAGCTCGAAGCGCGGATCCCAATCGGCCGGCCGGGTAGCGCCGATTTTCACGAAGTACGTGTGT
This sequence comes from Thermoanaerobaculia bacterium, assembly GCA_035626775.1. Classification (GTDB taxonomy): domain Bacteria; phylum Acidobacteriota; class Thermoanaerobaculia; order Gp7-AA8; family Gp7-AA8; genus QHVT01. The sequence continues at coordinate 49,130 of DASPNA010000102.1, read as the reverse complement.
TTTCCGAGCGTGCCGAGCGTTTGCGAGAAGACACACTGCACCTGATCACCTGCATCGACCCAGATGCCGTCGGTGCGATCGAGCTGCACGCCATTCTGAGTTTCGAGATAGCAGCTCGTGCGCGCGCCGGTATCACCGTTGAGCTCACGAATGGTGGCGACGATCGAGAACGGCTGACCGACACGAATCGCGCCCGGAGCATCGACCGCAACGATCCGCAGATCCGGCCGCCGCCGCACCTTGTCGTCGACTACGACCACTTCGGTATTACCGCCGTTGAGTCCCATGACATTCACGTGCGCCTGGAACGGTGTGTGACGTTCGACGGCGCCGAGAGGGAGCGTGAACCAGCTTCCGCTGTCGACGTTATTGAAGTTCGTGGTGACGTCGTTGAGCTTGAGTTGCACCTTGGTGATGTTTGCGGTTGCTGACGGCTCCCCGGTATCGAGGTTCCCCGTCGTCACTTCGAGCTGTGCCGTGCCATTGCGCGAAAGGAGTGCGAGCGTTTCGACCGTGGCGAGCTCGCCGGCGCCTCTCGCGTTCGGCTTGCTGTCCCGATACTTGATGTGATTCGGGACGAATTGCGGACCAAGGTCGTCTTCCTGCGCAAACGCGGTGGGGAGGCAGAGAGCGAGCAAGGCGACTGCGATGATTGCCCGTTTCATGGCTCTCCTCCTACTGCGAGGTGCCGCTCGCGCTACCGCTGCGCATGTTCGAGGCGTTGCGCCGCTCGCGGCAGATCGTCTCCTGCGTGAACGAATCGAAATTGCACGCATACGGCGAGCTCGACGACGTCGATGAAGAAGTCAGCGAGGCCAGGAACGGCTCCGCAGTCCAGTGGTTCGTGCCGTCCGTGACGGTGAAATCGAGCGCGACGGTCGCGCCGAAGCGCGACTGCAGCGTGTGCGACTCACGCGTGTCGTCCCACGTAAACATCGGCTCCTCGGGTGCAAACGGGTTCTGCCGCGTGGCCCAGCCCCAGCTCCGATACACCGCGTCATCGTTGCCGTATTCGATCTCGACGGCGACGACGCCGTTGCGATCGCGGCACACCCGGATGAACGGCGACTCGCTCGAGCGCGCACAAGTGCTGCCGACCGGCGTGCTGAAGACGAAGAAGTCGTTCCACGACTTCGTGAAGAGAGCGTTGCCGTCGGTCGTGCCGGACGCGGTGACGGTGACCGACCCGAGATTCACGGCGGCGCGAATGACTCCGTCGAAGCTGAAGCTCTGCCGCACGCCTTGTTCGTGGCGCGTCCGCTCGGTCCACGAGCGTTTCTGATAGTCGTAGAGCTCGAACTCTTCCTCACTGGCGGACGCCGACCAGTTGTAGAACTCGCCGAGCACGTTGTAGACCTCGGCCTCCACGGTCCTGGTGTTGTCGGCATCGTTCCAGTCGCCGGGGTTCATCGAATCGACCACGACGGTGAAGTTGTGCCACCCCGCTTCGGCCTCGAGGATCGGCGCGAACGTGACGGTGACGCGCCCGCCGGCATTGACCCAGATGTTCTCCGCACGGTCGACTTCCACGCCATCGATGAGCAGCCGGACGTTCGCGCGTGCGCCGACGCTGCGGTTGCGCTCGACGATGGTGGTTCGCACGGTCGCGACGTTGTTCGTGATGGCAACGCCGGGCGGACTGAGGGACTGCACGGCGAGGTCCGGACGCTTCGCGACCGTCGCCTGCGCCACCGCGTGATCGGTGCCGTTGTTGAGGCCGCGCACCTGCGCGTCGATGGTGACGATGTCGCCGATGATGACGCCGGAGACGTTGCCGGAGAATGCCGGCGATTCGGGATGATTGAAGTTGACGGGCTGGATGCCATCAGCGGTCGGAATGCCGACTTTCACTTTGGTGACATAGCCGGAAGGCGCATCACCTTCGAAACTGCCCGTGGTGACTTCGACATCAGTGGTGTCATCGCGATTGAGAAGCGCACGCGCCTCGATCGACGCGATGGAAGTGACGGCGGTCACGTTGGGGACGCCGGTGTCTTTGTACTTCACGGAGTTGGGATAGGTGTCTGCGAATGCGCCGGTGGCAAGGAGGCATGCAGCGAATGCTGCTGCCTTGGTAGTCGTGCGGATCATCGTTCTCTCCCGATCGATTGGTCGTTGGTGGTGGAACTGCTGAAGGGGTACAGCGGGAGACTGCGACGATGTGTATTCACAATAACAATGCCAAAAAGAGGCTTCTCGCTCCGTGTTCTCTGTGCTCTCTGTGGTTTCTTTTCACCACAGAGGCCACAGCGGAAACAGAGCACGGCGCTTTTCATGCACGCGGAAATGCCCGGTGATCCTCTGCGGTTTCAGTATCTGAGTCTGAAAGACTCAATGTGAGGTAAATCAATGAATTTCAATAAACTTACGGTCAAAGCGCAGGAGGCGATCGCCGAGGCGCAGAACTTTGCGCGCGGCGCCGGGAACCCGGAGCTGGCCCCGGAGCACCTCCTGCTGGCACTCGTGCGTCAGGAGGGCGGAATCGTCGCGCCGATCCTGAACAAGCTCGGCGTCAATCCCGGTGTAATTGAGGCCGAAGTCGCGGCCGAGGCCGCGAAATTTTCGAAAGTCGGTGGTGCATCCGCGGAGCCGGGCGCCTCGAGCTCGCTGAGAAAAATTTTCGACGTGGCATTCAAATCCGCCGAGCAGTTCAACGATGAATACGTCTCGACCGAACATCTCCTGCTCGCGATCGCCGACGCGAAGAGCACGACCGCATCGCAGGTGCTGCGCCGCCACGGCGTGGTGCTCGACGCGGTGCTCAAGGCGCTGCAGTCGGTGCGCGGCACGCAGCGCGTGACCGATCAGAATCCGGAGGACAAATACCAGGCGCTCGAAAAATACGGACGCGACCTGACGGCGCTCGCGCGTCGCGGCAAGCTCGACCCGGTCATCGGCCGCGACGAAGAAATCCGCCGCGTCATCCAGGTGCTCTCGCGCCGCACGAAGAACAATCCCGTGCTCATCGGTGAGCCGGGCGTCGGCAAGACCGCCATCGTCGAAGGTCTCGCGCGCCGCATCATGGAAGGCGACGTCCCCGAAGGCCTCCGCAACAAGCGCGTCATCTCCCTCGACCTCGGCGCCATGATCGCCGGCGCGAAATACCGCGGCGAATTCGAAGACCGGCTCAAGGCGGTCATCAAGGAAGTGGAAGAGAGCGAAGGCGAAGTCATCCTCTTCATCGACGAGCTGCACACGCTCGTCGGCGCCGGCGCATCGGAAGGCGCGATGGATGCCTCGAATTTGCTCAAGCCGGCGCTCGCGCGCGGTGAGTTGCGCGCGGTCGGCGCGACGACGCTGTCCGAGTACCAGAAGCACATCGAGAAGGACGCCGCGCTCGAGCGCCGCTTCCAGCCGGTGCTCGTGCCGGAGCCGACGGTCGAGGACACGATCGCGATCCTGCGCGGCCTCAAGGAGCGTTACGAGGTGCACCATAAGGTCACGATCCGCGACTCCGCGATCGTGGCCGCGGCTACGCTGTCGCATCGCTACATCGCGGACCGCTTCCTGCCTGACAAGGCCATCGATCTCATCGATGAAGCGGCTGCAAGACTGCGTGTCGAGCTGACGTCGATGCCGCAGGAGATCGATGAGCTGACGCGGCGATTGACGCAGTTGCAGATCGAAGAACAGGCGCTGCAGAAGGAGAAGGACGCGTCTTCGCAGTCGCGTCTCGAAGCGGTGCGGCAGGAGATCGGCAACCTGCAGGAACAGGCCTCCGGTCTGAAGACGCAGTGGGAAAACGAGAAAGCGGTCATCAATCAGATCAACGATCTGAAGAAGCAGCTCGATGACGTGCGCGAGGATGCGAACCGCCTCGAGCGCGAAGGTGAGCTGAACCGCGTCGCCGAGCTGCGCTACGGACAGATCCCGCAGACGCAGCGCGAGATCGACTCGCTCACCGCGAAGCTCGCGGAGATGCAGGCGAAAGGTGCGCTGCTGCGCGAGGAAGTGACCGAGGAGGACATCGCGGAGATCGTGTCGCGGTGGACGGGTGTGCCGGTCACGAAGATGCTCGAGTCGGAAGTGCAGAAGCTCGTGCACATGGAAGAGAACGTGCGCCGGCGCGTGGTCGGCCAGGAAGAGGCGGTACGCGCGGTGTCGAATGCGGTGCGCCGCTCGCGCGCCGGTCTCAAGGATCCGACGCGGCCGATCGGCTCATTCATCTTCATGGGTCCGACCGGCGTCGGCAAGACCGAGCTGGCGCGCGCGCTCGCGGAGTATCTGTTCGACGACGAGCACGCCATGATCCGCATCGACATGTCGGAGTACATGGAACGCCACGCGGTGGCGCGGCTCATCGGCGCGCCTCCCGGATATGTCGGTTACGAGGAGGGCGGGCAGCTTACCGAAGCGATCCGCCGCCGGCCGTATGCGGTGGTGCTTTTCGACGAGATCGAGAAGGCGCATCCGGAAGTGTTCAACGTCTTCCTGCAGATCCTCGACGACGGCCGTCTGACCGATTCGAAGGGACGCGTGGTCGACTTCAAGAACACGGTGATCATCATGACGTCGAACGTCGGGTCGCAATACATCCACGAGGCGGCGAAGGGCAACCTGTCGGATGAGGACATGCGCCGCATGGTCGAGCAGGAGCTGCAGCAGAAGTTCCGCCCCGAGTTCCTGAACCGCATCGACGACGTGATCGTCTTCCATTCGCTCGATCTGAACCAGATCAAGAAGATCATCGAGATTCAGTTGCGCAAGCTGGAGAAGGTGATCCAGGACCGCGGCCTCACGCTGGAGATCAGCGAAGCGGCGAAGGAGCACCTCGCGCTCGAGGGTTACGACCCGGCGTTCGGTGCGCGGCCGCTCAAGCGCGCGCTGCAACGCGAGATCATCGATCCGCTGGCGATGCGGCTGCTCGAAGGGAAGTTCAAGGCGGGCGACACGGTGTTCGTAAAATTCGAGGACGGCGTGCTCGATCTTTCGCTCGAGCCGGAAGCGGCGAGCGTCAACTGACTCATTGCATGTGGCACAGGCGGATCGATTTTCCGATCCGCCTGCAGTCCGCGCGCGCCAGCCACGCGTATCCGCCGAACGGGCGCCCCCAGCGATATACGCCGTCGCTGACCGCGACCCAGCCGGTCGTCGGCGTCATCGGGTCGACCCAGTGGTGCGGCGGAAAGCCGAGCTTGTCGAGATCGGGTGGACCGAACAACGCCACGCCGAGCGCCGGGATTTTCAAGCGCCGCACTTCGTTCCGCAATCGCAGGACGTCCTGTCCCCAATCGAGATTGCTGTCGATGAGGTAATACGACGGATCGCGCACGGCCGCTTCGTTGAAGTACGCGAGGTAGTCCGGATGCGCGGCGAACGACGCGATGAGGTGCCAGGCAAGGAGCACGAAAACAGTTCCTCGGAGTACCTCGGGGTACCTCGGAGTTCGTCGGAGGGGCTGAACATCCGCGGTCTCTCCCGAGGAACCCGAGGAACCGAGGAACCCGAGGAACTGCCTCACCGTGATCGCGGCTGCGAATGACAGCGGCACGTAGATCGGGAGGATGTAGCGGATGCCGATGTTCACATGCGTGGTCATCGACCAACCGAGGATCGCCAGGGCTGCCGCTGCCGCCTCGAAGAAGACAGCGTTACGGCGTGCGAAAAAGAATCCACAGACGAACAGCAATAGCGTTGCAATGGTTGTCTTGAGCGCGAGCGCAAGCGGGAAATACCACCACCAGCCTTCATTGCTCCAGCGCGTCAGCGCGTAGCTGGGGAAGCCGGCGCGGTTCACTTCGATCATCTGCGCGATGCCCTCGACGAACGCCGGCGCCGGCACGAGGGTGTCTGCGTTGAAGCTGAAGCCGTAACCCGCCCAGATCAGCAGAGCTGCGAGCGGCGGCACGACAGCAACGGTGTAGATGCTGCGCCACCGCGCGCGTGTTTGCTCATCTCTCGCGAGACGCACTGCGTAAATCGCGGCGCATGCGATCGGAACGTACGCAAGGCACAGCAGCTTGCAGTTGATCGAAAAGCCCCATGCAACGCCGAGGACCGCTGCGCGCGCGAGCGTGGGGCGTTCGACCCAGCGCGAGAATGCCAGGAGTGCCACGGCCATCCCGGCCACACCCGGGGTATCGAGCGTCGCCAGCCCGGAGTGGCCGAGGATCGATGGTTGGGTCGTGAAGAAGAGCAGCGCCACGAGCGCCGTCAGCTCATCGCTCTCGCGCCTGACCCACGCCCACGTCGCGAGCGCGCCGATGACGAAGAACACCAGGGTGCCGACGCGGCCGAGGACGAGCAGCGTTTTGTAGTGGCCGGTCGTGTAGAACGTCGCGATCGCTTCCTTGATGGGATCGCCGCTCGTGCCATCCCACCGCGCACCCGCGAGATACGGCGGCAGCGCGATCAACAGGCGCGGCAACGGCGGGTTCTGCAACTGCAGCCAGTACGTTTGATGCGTCAGTATCTGCAGCCCGGCGGCGAGGTGCATCGGCTCGTCGGCGGTCTCGGAGAAAGTCGTGTAGGTCGATGCGATGCGGATCGCGCCGACCAGCAGAAGAGCGATCAACACGGCGCGCTTCATGACGCGGGGACCGTAGCACTTTTGGAGTGCGGTAACGACAGTTACCGCTTTTCAAAGCGGCAACGCTGGTTGGCGCGGGATCGGCGCAAGCTAGTGCTTCCGCGTAGAAAGCGGCGGCTTTGCCGCCGCACTCAATAGACTCGTGCGGCCCGACCGCTCATCCGTGGCTGTCACGAACGCCCAGACGCGTACGCTGTCCGCGACGTCGATCTCGATGGTCAGGGAAGCCGGCAACTCCGCGCCGCTGATTTCACTGCGCAACTCGGCGTTGCCATAGACGCCGAGGTTTTCGACGATGAAGTGACGTTGCGCGATGACCGTGCCGTCGCCGCCACGTAAACGCAAAGTGACGTCGTTATGCGCGCGATCCCCGACGACGTAGAGGCGCACGCTCACCTTCATGCCGCGCGTGTCGATTGCCGCGATCCGCGCGCCACCTCGGATGAAGTCGCGCTCGGGGACAGCAGGGATCGTGATCGACGTCTCCGGCTGCTCGACGTCGATGCGCCGGACGGTCGTGGTGATGCCGAGCAGATCGCTCATGCCGTGCGCGACGTCGATGAACGCGTAGCGGCGGCCGGTCGTCTCAACGGACGCGATCTCACCGGGCGCGAGGTCTCGGTCGCACCAGAAGTTCTCCGGACAATGCCGGAAGATCACGCGCAGCGGATGCGACGCGCGGTTGTGCAGGGTTTGCACGACTTTCCACTGCGCGCCGTTCGTCCCGTAGACGATGTCGCGCGTGCCGACCAGCGGGAGCAGTACCAGCTCACGCGTGGTGATCGCCGCCGGACGCCGGCGATAGATGCGAAATCCGCCTGCCTCGTGGATCAGCGCGTAATGCGCATGCAGCGCGCCGCGGTTCGGCGCGAAGTCGCGTTGATGTCCGTACGTGACGACGTAGTCGGCGCGCGCAAGCGGATGCGCGAGATCGATGCCGCCGGGATTCGTGTCGATCGCGTGCGAGCCGAGTGCCGGACCGCGATCGGCGATCGGGAAGTAATGCGTGGCGGGCTCGTAGTTCGCGAGATCGACCAGTTGCTTCTCGAGCGCGACGTAGCTGATGAAGTGCGGGAAGAGCGGCACGAGCGACGCGGACATCGGGCGCTCGAAGAAGAGCGGCAGCAGCGTGGTGTTCCGCTCGATGGGCGCGAAGATGGCGATCATCGTTTCGAGCTCGCGGCCGAAGCGGCGGATGCGCTCGAACGCGAATGCGCCCATGATCACGCCGGCGATCGTCAGCAGCGCGGCCAGCGCGATGCGCCGGCGGCCTTCGAGCGGCGCGAACCACGCCGGCAGTATGAGAAACACGAACGGCTGCATGCGCCCGGTGAACAGATCGCGCGTCCCCGCGGCCGCGGGAATCCAGAACATCATCGCGATCAGCGCGAGCGCGAGGATTCCGATCGCGTTTGCCTCGCCCCGCTTACCGCGCACGAGCGTGAACACGATCAGTACCGCGTAGAGCACCGCGATCGTGATGGCGACCGGCTTGATGTCGTGATTGAACGCGAACAGCGTATCGATGCGCGCCAGAATCGCCGCGGCGTTCCAGTCGATCGACAACACCAGCGATTTGCCGGTATTCGATTCACTCGTGGTGCCGAACATCGCCAGCAGCGGAATCACCGGCACGATCGCGACGATCTGCGCGAACCGCCGCGTGAGCAGCGACAGCAGCACGATCGCGCCGCACGCGAGCAGCGTGGCCATCGGATGCGTGAAGTTGCAGAGCACCAGCAGCAGCGCGAGCAGCGCGATCGATGCGATGGTCGGCCGGTTGCGGCGGCGCCACCAGATGCCGAGGATGATCAGGAAAAGGCCGATGCCGAGGGAGTGGTTGTAGTAGCCGGCCACGAGCGATTGCGTCCACGTGAACGGGAACGCGAGGAATGCGTAGACGTCGTTGCGCGGATCGACGGAGGTCGCGAGGAACCACGTCCCGCCGAGCATGACGATCAGGATCAACGCGATGAGCAGTTTCTCCGCGAAGAGCGGCGAAACGACAGTCATCGCCAGGGCCATCAGCACATGGCCGGACCAGTTCGGGTGTGGCCTCCGGTCGATCTTGTACGCGCGCTCGATGTTTGGCGGCGCGTCGCCGGTGGCGAGGCCGTGCAGCACCCAGGCGTTGTAGATGTGAGTGGGGCCGTCGCCGGTGGGGAGATAGCGGACGGAACCGATCGGCGCGAGATGCAGCAACGCCACCGCGATGAAAAGCGGCAGCGTCCAGCGCCTCGCAGTCACCAGTAACCGTGCTCCTTCGAGAACATGACGTCGTACACCTTGCGCGCCCAGCTCCGCTTGCCGAATTCGACGCGGCCTTCCTGCTGCAGCCATTCGCGGATGGGCAGCGTGAAGCCGGTCTTGCGGCGTGCGCGAACGCTCTCCGGAAGCGGCGGCCGCGGCGCGTTTGCGAGGATCTGTTTGCCGCGTTGTTTGCGCGTGACCAGCACCGGCGCGATCTTGCGCAGCAGGTGCGCGTCGACGAGCGGTACGCGCACTTCGAGCGAGTGGGCCATGCTGGCCCAGTCCATGTCGCGCAGCAGTTGGTTGCGCAGGTACAGCGACGATTCGAGCGCCGCGACCCGAGCGTACGGAGTGCCGGGATCGGGCGTGACCGTGCGCTCGATCAGTGCGACGAGGTCCAGTCGCTCGAGGCCTTCACGCGCGATGTCGGCGCCCAGGACGCCGGGGAGCTCGGACATGAGGAAGCGTCCGCGCTTCACGAGATACGCGCCAGCGTATGACGAGCCGTGGCGGAGGATCTCGCCCATCTTCGGACTGATGTGGCGGCTGCGTTTCGCGAGCGCCTGGTTGAGGCGATAGACGCCTTCGCCCAGGCCGGGGATGCGCGAGAGCACGGAGGTGACGGGCATCCAGCGCGGGATGTCGCGGAACGAGGTGTAGCCGCCGAACAGCTCGTCGCCGCCGGTTCCGGAGAGCGCGACTTTGAGTCCCATCTCCGCGGCGGCTTTGCTGATGAAGTAGCTGTTGAGGCCATCGACCGTCGGCTGGTCCATGGCGGCGAAGATGCGCGGCAGCTCGTTGCGAAAGTCTTCGCGCGCGAGGTCGCGAATGGTGTGACGCACGTCGTACTCGCGCGCGACGAGCGCGGCCAGCGGCGCTTCGTCGTTGTCGCGGCCGCGATACTCCTCGAAGCGCAGTGTCATCGTCTGCAAGTCGGTCGCACCCGCTTCGCGCGCGAGTGCAACGATCGCGGTCGAGTCGATCCCCGCGGAGAGGAACGCGCCGACCGGCACGTCCGCGACCAGGTGATAGCGCACCGATTCGAGCACTGCGTCATGTACGAAGTTGCGGCGTTCGACGTCGCTGACGTTGTGTGCGTTCTCGACCGCATCACGCAAGGTCGCGGCAATCGAAAAGTATTGTTGCGGCTCGCGTAAACCGTTCGCGTCGACGTAGGTGTACGAGCCGGCGGGAAGCGCGCGGATGGCGCGGTACATCGTGAATGGCTCCGGCACCGTGCCGCGCAGAAAGAAGCCCGCCGCCGCCGCGGGCTCGAATCGTTTATCGATGCGATCGCTGGCGATGAGCGCTTTCACCTGGGACGCGACACGCAGCGTGCCGCCGTCCGTCGCGTAATAAAGCGGCTTGATGCCGTACGGATCGCGCGCGAGGAACATGCGCCGCTTCGGGCCATCCCACAGCACGATGGCGAACATGCCCCTCAGCTCGTTGAGCATGCCCTCGCCCATTTCGTCGTACAGCTGGAGCAGGACTTCGGTGTCCGAATGCGAAGTGAACGTGCGGCCCTTCGCTTCAAGACGCGCACGCAGCTCCTGATAGTTGTAGATCTCGCCGTTGAAGATGATCACGCGCTCGCCGCGCCGCATCGGCTGCGCGCCGGCGGGGGAGAGGTCGATGATCGACAGGCGCCGATGCCCGAGGCCGACCCGCCGATCCTCGGACACCCACACATCAGCGGCATCGGGCCCGCGCGAGCGCATGCACTCGCGCGATCGCAGGAGCTCCTCGCGATCAACGGGCGCCGCGCCGGCCGCAAATGCAAAGACGCCATTGATCCCGCACATCCGAGGCCTGGATTGTATGTGGAACGCCGGCGTCCCGCCGGTTGAGCAGGGAGCGTCCCGCTCCCGTCCCGGCGCTCAGCACGGCGGCGAGACGCCGCCTGCTCAGCCGGCGGGACGCCGGCGTTCCAATAGAATCCGCGCTCATGCGCCGCATCCTTGCGTTTGTACTCCTCACGACCACCCTCACCGCGCAACAGACCATCCACGGTTTCGCGGACCCCGCCAGACAACACGCGCTCGAAGTAAAGTTCGACGCGCACCTCTCGCGTGCAAACCTCGAAGCCTGGATGAAGCGCCTCGCCGCCCGCCCGCACCACCTCGGCTCGCCATACGGCAAAGAGAATGCGGAGTACATCGCGTCGCTCTTCAAGTCGTGGGGATACGACACTGCCATCGAACGCTTCGACGTGCTGTTCCCCACGCCGAAGACGCGCCTCGTCGAGCTCATCGCGCCGGAACGGTACGTGGCGAAGCTCGTGGAGCCGGCGCTCGCCGAGGATGCGACGTCGAATCAGCTCGCGGAGATGCTGCCGCCGTACAACGCGTACTCAACCGACGGCGATGTCACGGCAGAACTGGTCTACGTCAACTACGGCGTGCCGAAAGACTACGAAGTGCTCGAGCGCAACGGCATCGGCGTGCGCGGCAAGATCGTCATCGCGCGCTACGGCCAGTCGTGGCGCGGCATCAAGCCGAAGGTCGCCGCCGAGCGCGGCGCGATCGGCTGCATCCTCTACTCCGATCCGCGCGACGACGGCTACTTCGAAGGCGACGCGTATCCGAAGGGCGCGTTCCGCAGCGATCAGAGCGCGCAGCGCGGGTCGGTTGCCGACATGCCGTTCCATCCCGGCGATCCGCTCACGCCCGGCATCGGCGCGACGTCCGATGCGAAACGCCTCGACCGCAGCGCCGCGAAGACGATCACGAAAATCCCCGTCCTCCCCATCTCCTACGGCGACGCCCTTCCGCTCCTCCGCGCCCTCGGCGGCCCCGTCGCGCCGGAAAAATGGCGCGGCGCGCTTCCCATCACCTATCACCTTGGCCCCGGCCCCGCGCGCGTGCATCTGAAGCTCGCCTTCGACTGGAAGCTCGCACCCGCGTACAACGTCATCGCGCGCATGCGCGGCACCGACCTCGCCGATCAGTGGATCTTGCGCGGAAACCATCACGACGCGTGGGTGCACGGCGCGCTCGATCCCGTCAGCGGAATGGTGGCGCTGATGGAAGAAGCGCGCGCGATCGGCGAGCTGGCGAAGAGCGGCTGGCGTCCGCGGCGCACGCTGATCTTTGCCGCGTGGGATGGTGAGGAGCAGGGCCTGCTCGGATCGACGGAATGGGTCGAAACGCATCTCGCCGAGCTGAAAGAGCACGCCGTCGTCTATATCAACTCGGATTCGAACTACCGCGGCTTTCTCGATGCGGGCGGCTCGCACACGCTCGAGCGATTCGTCAATGAAGTCGCACGCGACGTCGAAGATCCGCAGCGTAAGGTCTCCGTGCTCGAACGCCGCCGCGCATACGATCTCGTGAATGCGGAAGGTGCCGACGATCGCCGCGAGATTCGCGATCGCTCCGGCATTCGCCTGGACGCACTCGGCTCCGGCTCCGATTACTCGCCGTTCCTGCAACACGCTGCGATCGCGTCGCTGTCGATCGGCTATGGCGGCGAAGGCGAGTACGGCGTCTATCACTCGGCGTACGACTCGCTCGCGCATTACCTTCGTTTCGCCGATCCGAACTTCGACTACGGCATCGTGCAGGCGAAGACGACCGGCCGGATGATGCTGCGTCTCGCGAACGCGGACTTTCTGCCGTTCGAAGCGTCGACCCTCGCGGATGCGGTCTCGCGTTATGCAAGCGAGGTGATCGAGCTTGCGCAGAAGACGCGTGCGGAGTCGGAGGAAAAGAATCGCCAGTTGCGCGATCGCACGATGGAGCTTGCGGCCGATCCGCTGAAGCCGTTCATCGCGCCGAAGGAAGACGACGCGGTTCCGCATCTCGAGCTGGCGCCGTTACAGAATGCGGCCGCGCGATTGCAGAAAAGCGCCCGTGCGTACGACGCGGAGACAGCACGCAACGATCGCACGGTGATGCGTCTCGAGCGCGCGCTCAGTCGCGAAGAAGGACTGCCGGGGCGGCCGTGGTATCGGCATCACGTCTACGCGCCGGGCTTCTACACCGGTTACGGCGTGAAGACGCTGCCCGGCGTGCGCGAGGCGATCGAGCAGCGGAAGTGGTCCGAGGCGAATGCGCAGATCGCGATCCTCGCGGGCGTGCTGAACGCGTACGCGGAGCTGCTCGAGAAGTCTGGAGCGGCGGGCTCTTAGCCCGCCGGGCGCGTCTTCGGCAGCATGTACACGACTTCGCCCTTGCGCGACATGCCGAGGTCTTCGCGGGCGATGCGCTCGATGGCGTAGGAGGAGCGCTTCACGCTGTCGATCTCCGCGCGCAGGCGCGTGTTTTCGGCCTCGAGATGCGCGATGTTCCGGCGCAGTTCCGCAACGCGCGTGCGCGCGTGCTGCAGCTCGGGCAAGCCGCGGTCGCTGAAGAAGAACGAGACCGCGAACACGATCGACAGTACGGCCGCGAGCAGCACCACCGCCTTGAGCGTGACGTGCGTCGCGCGACGCGAATCGTGAACGGAGACCGACGAGAGCATGCCGGGGGTTAGTGTCGAGAGATGTTCGCAATGTGTCAAGCGACAGGCGCGTCATCTTCGCGATAAGCAGCATCAAAGATCGCCGGCGAGAAGAACGCCTTCGGGTACGCGCGGTCGAGCTTTTCGAGAATCCCCAGCTCAACGAGTTTGGCAATGTCGCTGTTCGCGGTTGGATAGGTCACGCCCAGCCGGTGCCGAACCTCGGTCACGCGCACGAAGGGATTCGTGAACAACTGCTCAATTAACGCATGCATGCGGCCGCTCGCGCGATCCGCCTTCGCGTGATACTCCTCGCGCAGCTTCGCGAGTTGCTCGCATCGCCGGACCGCATCGCGGCAGACGGCGATGGTGGCGCGGAAACAAAGCTCGAGCCATGGCTCCCACGCCGCCGTGGCGCTTACCGCGAAGAGCCTGTCGATGTATTCGTCTTTGTGTCTGTCAAAGTACGGGCTGACATACAGCCACGGGCGGGAAAGGCCGCACCATTTGTACGCGCACAGCGACAACAGCGCACGACCGACGCGGCCGTTGCCGTCGACAAACGGATGGATCGCCTCGAACTGGTAGTGCGCGATGTATGTGCGAACGAGCGGATCGATGCCTTCTGCTTCGTTTAGAAACTTTTCGAAGTCGTCGAGACGCGGCAGCAATTCATTCGCGGGCGGCGGCACATATCGGCGATCACTGCCGATATGAACCTCGTTGCGACGGAATTCGCCCGGTGCCCGGTCGCGTCCGCGGACCCCCGTCAGCAATTTCGCGTGCATTTCTCGAATGAGTCGCAGCGACAGCGGCAGCGTCGTGAGCAACTCCGTTCCCAGGCGGACGGCTTCCGCGTAGTTGAATACTTCCTGCCAGTCGTTGACGCGGTCGGCGGGTCCGGAGCGATCCTGCTGGTCGAGCTCGAACAGCAGCAGCTCTTCGGCCGACGCGTACGTGCCCTCCAGGCTCGAAGAACGGATGGCTTCACGGCTCTGGAGTGGACGCAGGAGAAGCTCCGGTCGCGGCAAGATTCGGCCAATTCCATCGAGTCGGGCGAGCTCTTCTTTTGCCGAAGCGAGAAGCGGCCAAAGTTTGAGCGGAATCGCCCACGTTCTCGGGAGGGGCTGCGGGATGAATGACCAGTCGGGACCGCCGATCGTCACGCCGACAAGATGGCCGGAGGCGGAGGACGTGAATTTGGAACGGTCCATTTTTTAATCTTCGCCGAGGTTTTAAAATTATCGCGCGATTATTTTAATACTGTCCCGTGACTTTAAAATCCATTTCATCGCCGAGGCATAATTCGCCCGTGTCTCAACCCTCGAAGTACGACTCCGCCTCCAACCCCCTCACCGAACGTTATGCCTCGCGCGAGATGTCCTACCTCTTCTCGCCCAATTACAAGTTCCGCACGTGGCGGCGGCTGTGGATCGCGCTCGCGGAAGCGGAGCAGGAGCTGGGGCTGCCGATCACCGACGCGCAGATCGCGGAGCTGAAGTCGAACGCCGAGACGATCAACTTCGAAGACGCGGAAAGGCGCGAGCGCGAAGTACGCCACGACGTCATGGCCCACGTCCACGCCTTCGGCCTGCAGGCGCCCTCCGCGAAAGGCATCATTCACCTCGGCGCCACGTCCGCGTTCGTGACCGACAACACCGACATCCTGCAGATGGCGGAAGGGCTGCGCATCGTGCGTCGCCGTCTGCTCAATCTGATGAAGAAGCTGCGCGATTTCGCGTGGCAGTGGCGCGCGACGCCGACGCTCGCGTTCACGCATTTCCAGCCCGCGCAGCTCACCACGGTCGGCAAGCGCGCGACGCTCTGGTTGCACGACATCCTCCTCGACTACCGCGACCTCGACTTCCGCGAATCGCAACTCGCCCTCCTCGGGGTCAAAGGCGCCACCGGCACACAGGCGTCGTTTCTGAACCTCTTCAGCGGCGACGAAGCGAAAGTGCATCGGCTCGAGCAGCTCGTCGCGGAGAAGGTCGGGATGCGCCGCAGCTATCCGGTCTCGGGCCAGACGTATTCGCGCAAAGTCGATGCGCAGGTGGTGAACGTGCTCTCGGGCTTCGCGCAGTCGGCGTCGAAGTTCGCGTACGACATGCGCCTGCTGCAGCACCTGCGCGAGATCGAAGAGCCGTTCGAGGAAGAACAGATCGGTTCCTCCGCGATGCCGTACAAACGCAACCCGATGCGCGCCGAGCGGATCGACGCGCTGACGCGGCACTTGATCGTCAACACGCTCAATCCCGCGTTTACGGCGGCGACGCAGTGGTTCGAGCGTACGCTCGACGATTCCGCGAACCGGCGCATCGCCATCCCCGAGGCGTTCCTTGCGGCGGATGCGGTGGCGCTGATTTACGACAACATCGCCGCCGGGTTCGTCGTGCACGAGGACGTGATCGCATCGAACGTGCGTCGCGAGCTGCCCTTCCTCATGACCGAGAACCTGATGATGGAAGGGGCTAGCCGCGGCGGTGACCGGCAGGTGCTGCACGAGCGGATTCGCATTCACGCGAAAGCGGCCGCGGATGCGCTCAAAGCGGGCGCCGCGGAGAACGACCTCTTCGACCGCATTGCCGCGGACGAGCTCTTCGGCATCGACCGCGCTTCGATCGAACGCCTTTCGCGGCCGGAGGATTACACTGGTCTCGCGGCACGACAGACGGAGCGCTTTCTGATCGAAGAAATCGATCCGATCATCGAGGCTGAAGTCACGAACATCGTCACCGACGCAGCGGAGTTGCGCGTATGAAATCGCGGATCGCAGTCGTGGCAGCACTGGTCGTACTGGCGTACGGGTGCGCCTCGACGTCGAGTCCGCAGCAGGCGATGCCGCAGGAGATCCTGCACGGCATCGCCAGTTGGTACGGCGAGGAGTTCGCGGGGCGCACCACCGCGAACGGCGAGATCTTCGATCCGTCGTTGCTCACGGCGGCGCATCGCACGTTCCCTTTCGGCACCGTTCTGGACATCACCAATCCGAAGACGACGCAGACGGTACGCGTGCGCGTGAATGATCGCGGGCCGTACATCGGCAATCGCGTGATCGATCTGTCGTATGCCGCGGCGCAGCAGATCGGACTGATCGAGCCGGGCGTGGGTAGCGTTGACATCAAGGTCGTGCGCGTCGGCAGCGGCGAGCGCGAGCCTCCCGCGCCGTTCGATGTGACGATTGCCGACGCGCCGAAGACGGTGCCGGTGGTGGCGCCGAGCGATGCGCCGAATGTCGAATTCCCGCTGCCTTCGGCCGCACCGGCAAGCGCGCCGGCGCCGGCGTCGTCGGAGCCGGTCGTGGTCGATCGCATCACCGTCGAGACCCAGCGCGGCGACGTCATCACGCGCAAGCAGGTCGGCTCCGACGGCCGCACGCTCGAAGACGTTCCGGTCGCCGCAGGCGAAGCGACGACCGCCAGCAGCTACGATTCGCAACGCAGAACCGCCGCGGCACGGCGCGTAACATCACCGACGGTCAGGCAGTTCATGGTGCAGGTCGGCGCGTTCGCGGTCGAGGCCAATGCGAAGCTTTTGCAGGAGCGCCTGACCTCGATTGGACACCGCGCGTTCATCGACCGCGAAGACCTCTATCGCGTGCGCATCGGACCGTTCACGACGAGGGATCAGGCCGTGGCGGCGCGGGCGTCCCTCGAGGCGAGCGGGATGTCCGCGATGATCGTCAGCGAGTAGCGGGCGCGTGCATTCGCCGCGCGACGATCGCCGCGGGCGACCCGTATATCGCGCATGAAATCGCTCCTGACCCTGTTTTCCATGTGCTTCATTGTTATGCCGTTGCATGCCGAGGTGTGGGCAAGCGCGCGCGCCGGCGTATTCGCAAATTCGGATCACGACCTCGTGAGTGGTGTTGGCGTCGACGTAAGCGGTCGTACCTGGTCGTTCTCGCCTGCGTTCGAGGTTGTCCGCGGCGGACATGGCGTGACCGCGGCACACGTCAACGTTCGCCGGCTGTTCCGTTCCGACAACAGGATGTTCTGGGTGGGCGCCGGACCGACCTTCGTGCACTCGGATTCATCGTCCGACACGACGTTCAATGTCGACGCCGGACTCGAATGGCGCGCGAATAGCGCGTGGGCTCCGTTTGTCGCGGCGCGGTATTACTCGTACAGCATGCCGGTCTTTCGCGACGTCGTGGAGAACAACGGAGTCGTGATTTCGGTGGGCATCTCCAGGCGTATCCGCGAATAGTGAGGACCCCTCATCCGCCTGCGGCACCTTCTCCCCTCTCCGGAGGGGAGAAGGGTACGAGGGGCGGTTACACCAATTCCGATTCCGCGAAGAAGAAGCTGATCTCGATCTTCGCGTTCTCGTCCGAGTCAGAGCCATGGATCGCGTTCTGTTCAATCGACTCGCCGAACTCTTTGCGGATCGTGCCGGCGTCCGCCTTGGTGGGATCGGTCGCGCCCATGAGCTTGCGCAGCTCGGCGACTGCGTTGTCGCGTTCCAGCGCGGCGACGTAGACGGGGCCGGAGGTCATGTACTCGACGAGGCTGCCGAAGAACGGCCGCTCGCGATGCACGCCATAAAACGCCTCGGCCTGCCGCTGCGCGAGCGCGATTTTCTTGATGCCGAGGACGCGGAAGCCTTCGCCTTCGAGGCGGCTGAGGATCTTGCCGAAATTGCCCTTGCGGACGGAGTCGGGCTTGATGATGGTGAACGTACGATTGGACATCGATTTTCCTTTGCGTGGCGGGATTCGGCGCGCGACGTGCGCGCATTCGGGGCGCGGATTATACCCGCGCCTGCGGCTGAGTCACGTCGAGCAAAGACGGCCCGGCGGCGCGCGCCGCTTCCATGAAGTCGATGGGCAGGTAGAGCGTGAACGTCGAGCCGTGTCCGGGCTTCGAGCTGACCTCGATCTTTCCGTGGTGCAGTTCGACGAAGTTGCGCGTGAGCGACAGGCCGAGGCCGGTACCGCCGTTGCGCGCGCGGCGTCCGTCTTCGGTCTGGTAGAACTCGACGAAGATGCGCTGCAGCTCATCCGCGGGGATGCCGATGCCCTGATCGGTGACGTCGATGCGCACCGTATCGAAGCCGATCGGCGAGTCGATGCGCGGCACGAAGCGGCAGTGAATCGCGACGACCGCCGACGGCGGCGAGAACTTCACGGCGTTCGACAGCAGGTTGAAGAGGATCTGCTTGAGCCGCCCCTCGTCGAGGCGCACCGGCGGCAACGCCGGGTCGAGCTGTGAAAGGATCTGCACCTTCGCCTCGGACGCGAAGCCCTTCATCACGCGCTCGCACGCCGCGATGGTTTCGCGCAGATCGAACTGATCGGTGCGCAGCTCCATCTTCCCGGCTTCGATCTTCGACAAATCGAGGATGTCGTTGATCAGCTCCAGCAGATGGTTGCCCGCGGTGTGGATGTTCTCGAGGAAGCGATGCAGCCGCGGCTGCACGAGACCGCGCGTCGCTTCGATCAGTACGCTCGAGAATCCGATGATCGAGTTGAGCGGCGTGCGCAGCTCGTGCGACATGTTGGCGAGGAACTGATTCTTGGAGCGGTCCGCCGCGAGAAGACGCAGGTTCGTCTCGCGCAGCTCGTTCGTGCGCTCCATGACGCGATGCTCGAGCGCATACGTGAGACCTTCGAGATCGCGATAGAGATTCGCATTCTCGATCGCCACCGCCGCCTGGTTCGCGATCGCCGTCATCAGAATCAGATCCTCGGAGGTGAACGCGTTTTTCTTGTAGCTCTCGACGGAGATGACGCCGAGGACGCGGTCGCGCGCGATCATGGGGACACCGAGCCACGACTCGGTCGGCTTCGTATCCTCGACGTGTTTCAGCCCGAAGCGCCGCTCCTCCGCCGTGCTGCCGAGGAGCAGCGGCTGATGATGCTGAACGACCCAGGAGTTGAGCCCTTCGCCGACCGGGATGCGCTCCTTGGGCAATACCGTCCCGTTGCGCATCTCCAGCTCGAACGCCAGCTCGTTTTTGGACTCCTCCAGCAACGCGATCGCGAACAGCGAGCAGTCGATGACGGTCCTGCACTCGGTGTAAATCGCCTTCAGTAGCTCGTCGGTGTTGAAGCGCAGGGAGATGGTCTTCCCGATGTTCGTGAGCGAGGCGAGGCGCGACAGCAGGTCGTTCGTCTTCGATCGCGTGAGCGCGAGCTTGCGTGCGATGTAATTGGCGACGGCGCCCGTAAATGCGAGTGCGACGACGCCGCCCCAGCCCATCGTGCCGTACGACAGCGCGGTGACGACGGCGTACGGCAGCGCGACGAAAGAGATGCCGCTGTCGACGACGTAGACCTTCAGCATCTTCTCGGCCGAGTAGCCGTACGCGCGCTGCGGCCAGAACATCAGCACGCTGTTCATGATGATCAGCGCCGCGCCGCCGGCCGCGATCCGCGCGGCTTCGACGGGATTGGCGTTCATCACCGGCGCCACGCCGCCGAGGTATTCGTAAACGGCGGAAGCGACGACCACGGGGATGCCGTATGTGCCGAACAGGCCGAACGCTTTGATGTAGTCGGTGAGCGGATCCTGCCGCGCGATGCGCGCGGGCCCGATCTGCTGCAGCGCGAGGATCCGCGTGACCAGCGAGACGCCGACCGCGATCCACGCGGAGAGCACGCCGCCGAGGATGGGGAACATCGACATGAACGCGATGATCACCAGCGCGACGTAGACAAGGTCGGTGAGCTCGAATTTGAGGAGCGCGAGCGTGGTGGCGAAGAGGACGAAGATGAGGATGAGGATGAGCCCGTCATCGCCGAGCGCGCGGAGGATTCCCACGGTCTGATCGTGGCGAAGCCACGTCAGCCATAGCATCACGATCAGCCCGGCCAGACCCTGAATGAGAAAGACCGAGATGACGCGCCTGCGCGCGGAATCGGGACCTGGTGCTGCCATGGGAGTTCCCTGATGGTACACCCGGTGGGACCAGAGGACGGAATTGGGAATTGAGAATTGAGAATTGAGAATGTGTTTACGGCACGATTACGTTGCCGTCGCGCCTGATGTACTCCGCCGGAATCCGCGGATCGTCGCGCACGATGACTGCGTCGCGATGCTCGCCCTCTTCGAGCACAACCCCGTGACCGACGATGCATCTGTCCAAACGAACGGCCGGCCCGATGCGGCAGTCCTCCCACACGATGCTGTCGGCGACTTCGCCCTCAATGACACTGCGCGCGCCGACGGTCGAGCGCCCTATCTGGAGCGACGGGCTCTCAGCCCGTCGAGGCGCACGAACGACGGGCTGAGAGCCCGTCGCTCCAGGTAGGAGTGAATTGCCGGCGAGGCGTGAGCCGTTGGGCACGGCAAGATCACCGCGCACCATCGCCTCCAGCAATCCGCGCGAGGCCGCGAGGTAGCGCTGCGGCGTACCGATGTCGAACCACAGGCCGTCATCGACGACGCCGGCGAGGCGCTCACCGTGCGCGAGCGCGGGAACGTACGCGTGCTCCACGATGCCGGAGAATTCGCGATCGGGCAGAAAGTCGAAGACGCGCGTGCTGATGACGTGCGAGCCGGCGAACATCATCGCCTCGCCGGTGCCGCTGCCGAAGCCGGTCACGAGGCCATTGTCGAAGTAGACCGACGTGAACTTGTCGCCTTCCGGTGCGTGGCGCATCGTGAGCGCGGCCAGTGCGTCGTTCGTGCGTCGCGCGTCGCGCAACGCATCCCAGCGTGGGAACTGAATCGTGTCGCCATTGACGAGGAAGAATTCTTCTTCATTCTCGAGTTGCGGCCTCACTCGGCGAATGCCGCCGCCGGTGCCGAGGATTTCCTCTTCGATCGAGAAGAAAAAATTCGCGCGCCCCGCGTACTCCGCGCGCAGAAACTCCTGCAGCGCCTCGGGCAGGTGATGCAGGTTGACGATCAGATCGCGGACGCCCGCCGCGAGAAACGAATCGACCGCCCAGGCGATGAGCGGCTTGTTGCAGAGCGGCACCATCGGCTTCGGCAGCGTGTACGTAATCGGCCGCAGCCGCGTGCCGAATCCGGCGGCGAGGATGAAGCCCTTCACGACAACTGGTCCGGTGCGAAGACCATGTTCTCCGGCAGGTCCGCGCGCATACGCCGCGCCTGTCGATACAGATCGGCGTACGTCTGGCGAATCCCCGCCTCCATGTTCATCCCCAGTTCCTCGGCCACGGTCCGAATGACGTCGAGCACGCCTTCGATCTCGAAGTAGTCGCCGATCGGCGTGCGATCGAGCACCACTTCCACCTCGCGCATGCGCCACACTTCGCGGAACTTCTGATACCGGAACACCGGCTTGAAGCCGAGCGAGTCGAAGAGCTGAATGGCGAGCTCGAAGCTCTCGACGCCGGTCTGCACTTCCTCGCGCGTCTTCACGCCGGCCTCGAACGCCATCGGTCCCTTGAACGTCGCCAGCGCGTACCGCCCGAACTTGCGCACTCGCAACAGCGCGCCTTTCGTGCGCAGCTCGCCGCGGCGGTCGAGCACGATGTTGTCCTCGAACGTCTCCGCGTAGAGCCGCTTCGCTCCGAGCTCATGAAGTTTCTGCACCAGCGCGTTGCGGTCCTTGAGCGGAAACTTCACCTCGATCTCGGTGCTCATTGCACGCGCAGAACTTCCACGCCAGGCAACGCAGCGCCGGAGATGAACTCGAGCGACGCCCCGCCGCCCGTGGAGATGTGCGTGATGCGATGCGCGAATCCCGAAGCTTTGATCGCTTCGACCGATTCGCCGCCGCCGACGACCGTGACCGCGTCCGCCGCAGCAACCGCGCTGGCCATGGCCATGGTGCCCTTCGCGAACTGTTCTTTCTCGAACACGCCCATCGGCCCGTTCCAGAAGATCAGCTTCGCTTCTTTGAGCTCGTTCTCGTAGCGCCTCACGGTGGACGGACCAATGTCGAATGCCTTCGCGTCGGCGGTGAGTCCTTCCGTGACTTCGACGTCTTCGATCTCCGTCGGATTGTCGAGCGAATCCGCCACGACCAGATCCTCGGGCAATACCACTTCCGCGCGCGAGTGCTTCTCCATGATGCGTTGCGCGACGTCGAGCGAATCCTTGTCGACGAGCGAGCCGCCCATCGGCACGCCGCGCGCGGAGAGGAACGTATTGGCCATGCCGCCGCCGATGAGGATCTTGTCGGCTAGCTTGACCAGCGCCTCGAGCGGCTCGATCTTGCCCGCGATCTTCGCGCCGCCCATCAGCGCGACGAACGGACGCTCTTCGATGTCGGTCACCTTCTGCAGGAACTGCAGTTCCTTCGCCAGCAGCAAACCGCCGGCGGTGTTCTCGCCCGGCATCAACCGCGGCAGCGCGTCGATCGATGCGTGCGCGCGATGGCACGCGCCGAAGGCGTCGTTGACGTAGTAGTCGGCCTGCGCACGCAACTGCGCGGCGAACGCGGAATCGTTCTTCTCTTCGCCCGCGTGGAAGCGCAGGTTCTCGAGCAGCAGAAACTCCCCCGGTTTCAGTTGCGACGTATCGACGCCGACGCAGTCATCAGCCCATTGCACGTCGTGCTCGAGCAGCTCGGCCAGTTTGTCGCGCACCGGCTTGAGCGAGTATTTCTCGTTGCGCGCGCCTTTCGGGCGGCCGAGGTGGGAGGCGAGGATGATGGCGGCGCCGCGCTCGCGGAGCATCTTCAGCGTCGGCAGCGTCTCCTCGATGCGCGTGGCGTCGGTGATGCGAGCGCCCTCGAGAGGGACGTTGTAATCGACGCGATAGAAAACGCGCGCACCCGGAGCAATGTCGAGTTGATCGAGAGTCCGGATGCGAATCATTTCGAAGTGAGCGAGCCCTTACGCACCCTGGCGACGTGCGAGATCAGGTCGAGCACGCGATTCGAGTAGCCCCACTCGTTGTCGTACCACGACAGCACCTTGTGCACGTTGCCGCCGGTGGAGCGGGTGTACGTCGTGTCGACGATCGACGAGTGCGGGTTGTGGTTGAAATCGATCGAGACCAGCTCTTCGTCCGAGTACGCCAGGATGCCTTTCAGCGGGCCGTTCGCGGCGTCGCGCAGGACCTGGTTGATCTCGTCGACGCTCGTCTCTTTTTCCGTTTCGAACGTGAGATCGACGAGCGAAACGTTCGGCGTCGGGACGCGCACGGAGATGCCGTCGAACTTGCCCTTGAGCTCCGGCAGCACGAGGCCCACCGCCTGCGCGGCGCCGGTCGAGGTCGGAATCATCGACAGCGCGGCCGCACGCGCGCGCCGCAGGTCCTTGTGCGGGAAGTCGAGGATGACCTGATCGTTCGTGTACGAATGGATGGTGGTCATGAGGCCCTTGGCGATGACGAACTGCTGGTGGAGCACCTTGGCCATCGGGGCGAGGCAGTTCGTCGTGCATGAGGCGTTGGAAATGACCGTGTGTTTCGCGGGGTCGTAATCCTGCTCGTTCACGCCCATGCAGAACGTGGCGTCGGCGTCTTTCGACGGCGCGGAGATGATCACCGTCTCGACGCTCTTCTTGAGATGCTTCGCGGCCTTGGCCTTGTCGGTGAAGCGGCCCGACGATTCGATGACGATGTCGATGTCGAGCTCGTCCCACGGGATCGCCGCCGGATCGGGATTCGAGAACACGCGCAGCTCTTCGCCGTCGACGGTGATGCTCGAGGCGCCGTGCGAGATCGACTGTGTGAGCGTGCCGTGCACGGAGTCGTACTTCAGCAGATGCGCGAGCGTGGCGGCGTCGGTGAGGTCATTCACCGCGACGATGTCGATGTCCTGCTTCTTTTCCAGCCACGCCCGAAGGACGTTGCGACCGATGCGACCGAACCCGTTGATTCCAACCTTGACCATCTGAATCTCCTACGCCCCCTCAGCGCAGAAGAGGGGGCAGATTTTGCGCGCGCTAGTATATCGACGTGAACGTCACTCCTCTGCGTTGGAACGGTAAGACGTTGTCCCTCCTCGATCAACGCCTCCTGCCGCGCGAGGAAGTGTGGATCGAGTGCTCGACCGCGTCGGAAGTCGCGGACGCGATTCGCACCATGGTCGTCAGGGGCGCGCCGGCCATCGGCGTGAGCGCCGCGTTCGGCATGGCCATGGCCGCGCGACGCGGCGATGATTTATCGCGCGCGGCGGCAGAGCTCAAGCAGGCGCGGCCGACCGCGGTGAATCTGGCGTGGGCTGTCGATCGGATGCTCCGCGCCGAGGGCGATCCGGTTGCGGAAGCGGAGCGCATCCTGGAAGAGGACATCGCAGGCAACCGCCGCATGGGTGCCTTCGGCGCCCAACTCCTCGGCGCGCAGTCGACGGTCCTCACGCACTGCAACGCTGGCGCACTCGCCACCGGCGGCTATGGCACTGCATTGGGTGTGATCCGCGCCGCGGTCGAAGCGGGGAAGCACGTGGCCGTGTTCGCGGATGAAACGCGGCCGTATCTGCAGGGCGCGCGATTGACCGCGTGGGAACTTCAGCGCGATGGGATCGACGTCACGCTGATCACCGACAACATGTCCGGCCACTTTTTTCAGCAGGGAAAGTTCGACGCGGTGATCGTCGGCGCGGACCGCATCGCCGCGAACGGCGACGCCGCGAACAAGATCGGCACATACACCGTGGCCGTGCTCGCGAATGCGCACGGGATTCCGTTCTACGTCGCCGCGCCGGTGTCGACGATCGATCCCGATTGCCCGACCGGCGCGGAGATCCCGATCGAAGAGCGCAGCGCGCAGGAGGTCGTGGAGATCCACGGCGCGCGCGTCGCGCCGGAGGGGATTCGCGTGCGCCATCCCGCGTTCGACGTGACGCCGGCGCGCTTGATCACCGCGATCATCACGGAGCGCGGCGTCTTGCGCGCGCCATACGGCGACGCGATCGCGGCGCTGTTTGCGCGATAGACTCCGCCCCGCATGTACCGTCTCATCGCCGCTCTCTGGCTGGGCAGCGCATTTTTCCTGATGCTCTCCGCGCAGGCTGCGTTTCGCGCCGCGGGCAACACCACCATCGCCGCCGACGTGGTCGGCGCCATGCTCACGCGCTGGCACTACATCGCCCTCGCAGCGCCGCTGGCGTTGTTCGCCCTGGAACTGCGGCGCGCGCGTCCGCTGATCCTGATCGTGCTGTTCCTCGCCATCGTCCTGGCGGCGTCCCAGTCATTCGTCGACCTGCGTATCCGCTCGATCCGCGCATCGTCGCCGGTGCCGATCTCGGCGCTCGATCGCACCGACCCCGTGCGCCGCCGCTTCGGCGCGCTGCATGGAATCTCGATGGCGTTGCTGCTCGCGCAGACGATCGTGGCGGCGGGGGTGGTACTGGCTGGAGGCGCACCGCTGAGGGTCGTGCCGTAGAGGGCCGATGGAACTCTACGAACATCCGTGCTCGCCGCAGAGAGTAATGCCGCGAGCAGGCGAGCGTGCCACCGGCAGGACCGCACCGCGAACAGACCGACCAACAGTTTCACGCGCTCACCCATCCACACGATTCGACTTCTGAGGACATGTCTTCTCGCATTTGCTTGCGGTATCGGGAGAGTTCAATTCGGGCGTTTGCCCGGAGCCGGCCATCAGGAGCGGACCTTTTCTCCGAGCAGAAGCAGGCCGATCCTTCCTTCAGTTCCGCTGCGGATACGGGTTCGGCATGCGGACTTCGGCTCACGTTCGAAACGCATGAAGTCACCTACACCAAGCTATTTCGCAACTGCGGTCGCCTCCCACACGTGCTCGCCGACGCCGCTGATGTGATACCGCTCACCGGACTCGAAGTGGAATGGAGACGCCACCTTTCCGAAGGTGATGTCGTACTCGTGCGGAACATTCCTAACGTCGATCTCGGCGAGCAGCGGAAACGCTTCGCTCAGCCGACGCATCATTCCCATCGAATCGAACGCATCGAAGTTCGTGCCGCCGCCGGCTCCCGTCGTCGAAACGGGAACCGGTGTTTTGCTGACGAGCCTCAGATCGTGAACCTCTACTCCGCCAGTGGGGAACATCCGCAGACAAAGCCACGCTCCTCACTCGTCACTTCGAGCATCAACAGACGCTGCGGCGGTTCGAGCGTGATCGTGTGCTGCGACAACTCGACTGTCGTCATGAATTAATCAGCGGTTGGTTCGGCTGCAACGCGCGGCGTAGCGAGCGCCGGCGATTTCTTGCTCACTCTCCCCGCGTTCAGTTGCGCAGCGTCGACGCGATGAACGATCGCGCTTGCGCGACGTCGTCCTCGGGCGTGGAGCAGAGCGGCCGGCGTGGGGACGCCGGACGTTCTGCGGGGGTGGAGCGTGCCGCTCGTTGGAAGCGTTCGATGATGATGACGAACCGTGCAGCGCCCGGTGGCGCGCGATAGCGCAGGGCGGCTCACATGCGGCCGCGACGAACCGAGTCCGCCCAAGATCAGGCTTGGCTGCGTGGCCCGCCCAACAGTGCGACTCGCGCTGCTGCTGCATCTCTCGCTGCACGAGCGCGCGCAAGCGCGCGTGGCCACGAAGCCGCGGGCCACGTCTGCCACAGGCCATGAACGTGCATTCGCGAGGGTTGGGCGGGCGGAGCGTGCACGATGCGACGACTGAACCGGCGTGCGGGGCGGGAAGCCGACGGCGCGGCGTTCGCCTGCGTGCACGATCGCTCACCTTTTTCGCGCGTAGCGAACGCCGTGCCGACGGCGAGGGCGGGCGGGGGATCGATCATCCCGCGCGCGCCAAGTCGCCAGATCATTTTTTCCGACTTTCGATCGGATTTCACTGTCCTCCAGCCGAGATTAAAGTGACCGCGCGCCAGTTTTTTCGCCGGTCACTTTCGCTGTACTCCAGACGAGATTCATCCGATCGACGGTCGCTTGAATGCGATCGTCTCTACCGCGCGATCTCAAACGCTTCTGACGCAGAGCCGACCGATGCAAAAACTACAGCTCGATACTTGCCCGCCTTCAACTCGGGCGCATTACCGTCGGGAATGCTCTGTTTGTATCCGCGGGGCACAACACCATAAGTAACCTCAAGTTGGACTTTGGCCTCATGCCCGACCGGTGCAGGTCGAGGTAGCTCGACTTCCTGCAGGAGTGCGCGAAACTCGTCAGTTAGTACCGTTACAACTTCTTCCGATACTTCCATCTCGCAAGCTTCGAAGTCGTCCCGGACAAACTCCCAAATCGGCCGGCCGTCTCGATTCACGATCAGCAAGGAGGACACGACGAACGGCTGTCCCTCTGACGCACTGATCATGAAGTGGAGCGGCTGGTTATTGGTAATCGTAAGCTCCAGGCCCATTCATTCTCACCAAGCCCACGAGCACTTCATACCCCATCGGGAAATCGTTCCGATGATCGGGAGGATTTCCGCGAAGTACTGGCATTCGATTGGACAGATATCGCAGCGGCCGAACTTTGCCAATCCACCCACGAGATAAACCGTCGGATACACCAAGCCTTGGCACGTTCCGAAATATGGGCAGAAGCCGCCCGGCAACGGCTTTGTCTTGAGGAACGACACCTGACATTGCGCCGGTTGCAAGCCGAGCGGATCGGTCACGTTCGTCGGATTCGCACCCGCATACATGTATCCGTGGGTGTCGGATTGCATCGCCGCCGAACGCTCGACCGTGTTTGTCAACCCCGGATATCGACCTGGTCCCCACCAAGTCTTCAAACGGCCATCTTCAAAGTGACCGGTCCCGACCGCGGAAATTGGATCACTTTGCGTATACCGCCCCCACCCGCTCTGTACCATCTAAAGATGTTGTAGTTCTCTTCTCCCGTCGGCGTGGCGAATGCAACCTGTTGGCCGGGGAAGCGAAGGGGTTGATCGTCGGCCGCTTCGCCGGCGCGGAGAGCGTGGACTTCGCCGAACGGTGTGTATTCGATCCGCCAGACGACGAAGCCGGCAGCAGTGGTTTGGAGGATCGGCGTCCCGAGGTGGTCGGTGAATGTATAGCGGACCGCGGTGGCGTCGTGATCGGCGACGGGGCGGCCGCCGAACCAGATCACGTCCGCCGTGCGGCTGGTGGACCGGGAGATCACGTTCAGCATGCTCAACTCCGGAGTATAAAAGTAGATCTCGGGCTCCGGTTCGGGACCGATCGACCCGCTCACGATGTTCTTGAAGGTCAATACACGAACACCGCGGCCGTCATAGACGTGCGACAGCCATTCTTCGGCCGGGTCCGGCTGGATGCAGGCGCTTCCGTGTTCTTCATAGCAGCGGTCGAAAGCGCGCACGAACTGGGACTCCAGCAGGTTGCGTGGCGAGTACACGGCCGCCGGCCATCCGGGATCGCCGGCAGGACTCTTCAGCTCATTGCCCGCGGCGTCATAAGTCATCGCCGTCTCCAGGCCCGTGGCCGAGCTGATCTTCGGCGTCGAGCCCTGGTACGTGAAACTCCTGCCGCCGCCAGCGAGCATGTTCCCCATCCGGTCATATGTGAAGGACGTCGTGTTCCAGGAAGTCAGACGATTGAGATCGTCGTACCCGGATGTCCGGCTGTAGCCGGCATCCAGGTGATCGATGATACCCGTAATGTTTCCTGCAGGATCTGTGGTGTAGGTGTACTGCGCAAGCGGGATCAGGCCCGCCGTGAGCGTATTGGTCAGCGGCAGATAACGCGAGTTGTACGTCCGAGTTTCCACCGTGCCGTTGCCCAGGCTCAGCGACTTCATCGGGCCGAACGGAAGATACATCGCCGCCGTGACGTAGGACGTGGTCTGTCCCGAGTGCGTTCCCGCGGCCGCGGTCGGCCTGCCCGCATAGTCGTGCGCGTATGTGACGACGCGGCCCGAGGGATAGCCGATGGAGGTGCGATTCCCGTCGGCGTCGTATCCGTAGCCCTGCACATATGTGGATCCCCGGATCGTGCGGTTCTCCTGGCGCACGAGGCCGCGACGGTCATAGGCATAGGAGGTGATTCCACTCGGGTCGTCCATTGTTGCGACACGCCCGATGCCGTACGTGTCCGTGCCGGTTCCGTCGTACCTCCACGAAACCGTTTCCGTCGTGCCCGACCGCGCCGACACCGACGTCAGAATCCGATTGCTCGCATCGTGCGTCCGGGTGGTCGTGGCGCCGTTCGCATCGGTGGTCTGGGTCAGATTACCGGCGCTGTCATACGCATACGTCGTGGTGCCGGTAACAGGACTCTGTTGCGAGACCATCTGGCCAAAGTCGTCGTGGACATAGGCCGTGACGTTGCCGTTCGGATCGGTGACCAAAGTCATGTTGCCGTGGACGTCGTAATCGTAACTCGTGGCGATGACGCCGGCTGGCGCGCCGGCGAGCGTTTGAGTAACCGTGGACAGGCGTCCGGCGATGTCGTACGTATAAAACGTATTCGGAGCAGCGTGGCGCTCGTCCCGCACGGACGCGATGCGGCCGTCGTGATCGTAGTCGTAGTGCATCGTCGCACCGTCGGCATGCATAATGGTTTGCAGCCGGGACTCCGCATCGTATGCAAACGCTTCGCGTGTTTTTTCGACCCAGTCCCCGCCTTCGAATGCGAGCGTCCGCTCGAGGGCCTTCTTTCCCGAAGCGCCATAGCTCGTATCGATCCGTTCGCGAAGATCCGTGGGAGCCGGACCGCGTGAGACGGTCCGGATACGGCCGCGTGAGTCGTAGGTGTACGAAGTGACACCACCACGCGGCTGGTCCTCACGTGCCAATGGTCCCGCGAGCGGTGCATATGTGCGTGTGGAGGTGAGGTCTGTAGCGCATAATGGATCGGCCGCCGTGTTGCAACCGGCGATACCCTTGATCGTCGTCGTCGCGGACCGGCCCAGCAGATCGAAGGTGAGCTCGGTCGCGACGTCATTGGCGTCGATGACGCGCGTCGGGTTGCCGAAAACGTCGTACGTCTCGTAGCGGGTGATCTGACCAGCCGCGTCTTTTGTGGCCGCTAAATGTCCTCGGAGCAACGCCGGCACCGATGAGTCGACCGGATAGTAGACAAACTCCGTGACGTCCTCGGCGTCCGTGCGGGGCCATTGACGGAACGGACGAGCAACGCCGGTTGCGGCAAGGCGAGCCACGCGGTCTGGAATGTGCCGCCGGGATCGAACGCAGGCGCAAGGCCTTCACCTGCCGCTTCATAAACAGTGGTGATCGTCGCACGCTCGCTGCAAGCCTGACCGGTCGGGGCCCAGCCGCACACACTCGCGCTCGTAACAACTCCACTCACCGGGTGGTACGTACACGCTTCGCGCCGCGATTTCGACGCACGCAGACTGGGCCTGACCAGTGCCGTGACCTTGTCCGGCCATGCCGGATCATTGCGCTCGTATTTCGTGGTGATGGTGGCAACGGTGGATTCGAGCTGCGCTGTTGCCAGAGCGGCCGGACTCAGACGGCAACGATTCGAGTCGGTCGCAGGATCACAACCGACGGTTTTGAGATGTTCCGTTTTCGACACGAGTCTGCCGTCAGTGCCGTATGTGGACGTTGTGATGGTTCCATCGGCCGACTGTTCCCGCAGGACGCGGCCTTCGCGATCATGTGTGTAGACGCGGTCTCTTGCGCCGCAACTCGAACACCCTCCTGTGGTGCTGATGGTTTGCCACGTCGTGCCCTGCGACTTCAGGACGAACGTCGTTGTACCGCCGTCTGCTGTGGTGACTCGCGTCATCGTCTCGCCGGGATTCGCACCGGGCAGGTCGTATTCGATCAGGGTGATCTCATCGGACGGGCCGAGAGATGACGTAGCCCTTCCATAGGCGTCATAGGTATGGGACTCGATGAGATTGCCAAGTGCGTCGCGCGCGGCCGTCAGGCGGTTGTTTCATACTCGTACGTCCGCCACGCAGCACCGTTCAATTGCACGGATTGCAGATTGCCGGTGCCGTCATAGGCATAGTCCCAGACAATGGTTGGAGTGCCGGAGATCGCAATGGATGTGACTCGCCGGCTGGTCGGATCTGCCGTGACGGTCCAGGTCAGGCCACTCCAGGAATCCGAGACCGATGAAGGCAGCCCGGCGGCATCGTAGGCGATGGTGCCCGTTCGGGCCGTGGCAAGATCGCGCCATCCGACGAACCGCCCGCTGGAGTTGTAACGCGATACGATCGTGTCGCCCGGACGTCTCAGCTCGTAGATCGCAAGCGATGCGTTGTACTTCAGTGTCGCCGCATTCCCGTCGGCACGCGGAGCTGCTTGTACATACGGCCCGCCGATGGGGCCGGTGAAGGTCATCAAGGTATTCATTTCGGTCGACAACGTGACGGCGTGCCCTTCCGCAGAGGCGGCGGTGGCCAACATGCGGTCGAACATCGTGAACCATCCGCGGCCGAATGCACCCGCCGCACCCTCGCTGCTCATGTAGGTGCGCTGCAGCCCTGTTCCGCGCAACATCGACGGGAGGGGATCGTTGTCCTCCATTGTGACCGCACCGTCTTCGACCGAGACCGGGTCGCCGACGGGACACGTGGCGCAATTGACATCGCCGTAGGCCTCGCTGATGCCGTTGCAGCGGGGTGCGGTCGCGCGCACCTGCATCCAGTGGGCGGACGAGGGCGGCGTGAATTCGTGAACCCATTGGCCCGTGTCCGTCTGCGCTGTATGCGAGGCCAGATGCGGACCGGTCGTATGCAGCACTCCCTGATCATCTCTCCATGACGAGATCGCCAGGTTGATGTTATGTGGTCGGTTCGGATGAAAGGTATAGGAAACCGTGGCCTCGATTTTCCCCGTTTGCGGCAATCTTCGCAGGCTCACTTTGAGGTTCTTGTTGACGGGCGATACGAGAAACGGCACACGGACCGTAGGCGAATATACGCCGCAGTTGTGCGCTCCATAGTTCGCCCAGGCCATGAACTCATAGAGTCCGGGCGCCGCGCATGACACGTCGTAGAAGTAAGGCCACGAGCCGACAGGTTGGGCAACGAAGTCGTGAACCCAGAAATTGGGTCCCTCGGAATGAATGTAGCGGTTCGGACAACACGCTGCCGGCAGAATCGACCAGCCGATCGTCACCGTGCCTGCTCTTTCGCGTCCGGCGTGCTGACGTCGAACTGCGTAATTTCGGGCCACGCGCACTGCGCGATCACCCTCTCGGAAATGATCAGCAAACATGCGATACCCAGGATGGTTTGTTGAACGCGCACGATCATCCTCCGGTCAGGAAGTGCGATGGCAAGGCTCTGTATATATACGTTCGCGTTCGACGTTCTGTCACGCCTATGCGCTCGCCGGCATAGTCGTAGCTACAGTACGCCTCAACCGACGGGCAACGCGTTGCCGTCGATATCCAGCTCGTGGATCGGCATCCCGAGCGTCCCGAGCGGCTCGCGAATCGCGCTTGCGCTGCCGACCACCACGATCAGGATGCGATCGGGATCGAGGTACTTGTTCGCGACGCGGGTGATCTCGTCCTTCGTCACCGCCGCGATGTTCTCGCGATAGCGGTCGAAGTAATCCTCGGGCAATCCATACAGTTCCATGTCCACGAGGCGGCTGGCGATGTCGGCCGCGGTCTGCACGGTCGCGGGGAAGACGCCCATCAGATAGTTCTTCGTGTCTTCGAGCTCACGCGTGTCGATGTCGCCCGTGCGGATGCGGCGCAGCTCGCCGACGATCTCCGACACCGATTCGCGCGTCACTTCATTGCGCACCGGCGCCGCGATCACGAACGGGCCGGCCTGGCGGCGGAACGCGAACTGCGAGCGCGCGCCGTACGTGTAGCCGTGACGCTCGCGCAGATTGAGGTTGATGCGCGAGTTGAATACGCCGCCGAAGATCGCGTTCATCACCGACAGCGGGAAGTAGTCCTCGCACGAACGCGGGACGCCGAGGTGGCCGACGCGGATCTCGGATTGGACGGCTTGCGGACGATCGACGACGTAGATCTTCGCTGCGCCGATCGGCTGTGACGTGACGACAGGCCGCGGCGGCTCCACGCCGGGAGTCCAGGTGCCGAGGGCGAGCGTGACGAGCTCGATTGCGGCGGCGGCGTCGATGTCGCCGGATACGACGACGGAACTGTTGTTCGGAAGATAGTGCTGCTCGTAGAACGTGCGCACGTCGTCGAGCTTGATGCGCGCGACGCTGTCCGCGTTGCCGCTGACTGAGTTCCCGTATGCGCCCGTGCCGTAGAGCAGGTTGGCGAAGCGTTTTCCTGCGATCGCGGACGGCTCGTTGCGTTGTTGCAGCAGATCGTTGATCCGCTCGGCGCGAACACGTTCCAGTCCGTCTTCCGGCAGCGTCGGCCGCACGGTGACGTCGCCGAAGATCGAAACCGACGGCGCGGTATTGCGGCTCAGCACATCGAGCGAGATGTATGACGCGTCCCAGTCGGCGCCGGTACCGAGCGACGCGCCAAGCGTGCCGATGTCCTCGGCGAGCTGGATCGCATCGCGTGCCCCTGCGCCTTCATCGAGCATGTCCGCGACGATCGATGCGAGGCCGGCGGTCTTCGCGGTGTCGTGATCGGCGCCGGAGCGCACCAGCGCGCGCAGCGACACGAGCGGCGCGTTGCGATTCTCCGTGACCAGCACGCGCAGTCCATTCGGCAGCGTCACGCGCGTGATGTGCGGGAAGTGATACGGCCGCGGCTCGGACGGAAGCGGAGCGACAGAACGATCGAACATCTGGGTCATGCGCTCTCCGGCACGAACACGCTCGTGACGCGGTTCTCGGGGATCAGATACTTCCGCGCGACGTGCGCGAGATCGTTCTTCGTCGCCGCGCGATACGGATCGAGCCACCGCTGAATCAACGACGGGTCGTCGAAGTACGTCGACATCATGCCGAGGAGGTCGGCGCGCGCATCGAAGGTTTCGAGCTGATGTGCGAACTCGACTTCGGCGCGATTCTTCGCGCGCGTGAGCTCATCGTCGGTGACGCCTTCGACGGCAAGCTTCATCACCTCTTCATCGATCGCCGATTCGACATCCTCGATGGCGATGCCTTCGCGCGCCGTGGCCTGCAACATCAGAATGCCCGTCGCCTCGGTCGGCAGCACATATGCGGCGACGTCCTGCGCGATCTGCTTCTCGTGCACGAGCACACGATCGAGCCGGCTGGCTTTGTCCGACGCGAGGGTGGTCGTCAGGAGGTCGGCGTGGATCCAGTCACGTTCGCCCATCTTCGGCAGGTGATACAGCCGATACAGCCGCGGCAGTTGCACCTGCGACGCGAATGTCTCGCGGATCTCGCGGCCGGCGGGTTTGCGCTCCAGCGCGAACTCCGGGAACGAGCTGCCCGGCTCGATGTCGAGGAAGTACTGATTGACGAGCCGCTTCGCCTCATCCGGCGCGAAGTCGCCGACGATCGTGAGCGTGCAGTTGTCGGGGCGATACCAGACGCGGAAGAAGTCGCGCACGTCGTCGAGCGACGCGGCCTCGAGGTCCGCCATCGAGCCGATGGTCGGCCAGTGATACGAGTAGTCGGGATCGTACGCGAGGCGCAACAGCCGCTCGAATGCGGTGCCGTACGGCACGTTGTCGTAGCGCTGGCGGCGCTCTTCCTTCACGACCTCGCGCTGAATGTCGAGCTTCTCCTGCGTGAGCGCGTTGACGAACCAGCCCATGCGATCGGCCTCCAGCCACAGGCCGAGGGCGAGGTAGTTCGAGGGGAGGGTCTCGTAGTAGTTCGTGCGGTCGAAGAACGTCGAGCCGTTGAGCACGCCGCCGACCGATTGCACGTAGCGGAAGTGCTCGTTGTTGCCGACGTTCTCGGAGCCCGAGAACAGCATGTGCTCGAAGAGGTGCGCGAAGCCGGTGCGGCCGGGGCGCTCATTCTTCGAGCCGACGTGGTACCAGAGATTGACCGCCACCAGCGGCGCGGAGTGGTCCTCGTTGAGGACGACGCGGAGGCCGTTGGGCAATTTGTATTCTTCGATCGCGAGCATGGGCGGGCGGTTGTATCACAACGGGTTCCTCGGGTTCCTCGGGGTTCCTCGGAGGGGAGTGAGATCCTCGACGACTCCGATATCGCCTCCGAGGAACCCGAGGGACCCGAGGAACTCCGAGGAACTGATTCATCGTTTATTCTTGCGCCCAAATGACCGCCCTTCCCTTCCGCCACATCGCCATCGAGGGTCCGATCGGCGTCGGGAAGACGTCGCTGACGAACCTGCTGGCGAAGCGGTTTCGGGGGACGAAGGTGCTCGAGGACGCGGACAATCCCTTCCTCGACGACTTCTACAAAGACAAGCGCGGCGCGGCCTTTCGCACGGAGCTGTTCTTCCTGCTGGCGCGTCACGATCAGCAGAACAAGGTCGCGCAGCGCGACCTGTTCACCGAGCTGATCATCGCGGACTACACGTTCGCGAAGAGCAAGATCTTCGCGCACCTCACCCTCGACGATTCCGAGCTCATGATCTACAACCGGCTGTACGACCTGCTGCTCGATCAGGTGCCAAAGCCGGAGCTGGTCATTTACCTGCAGGGGAGTCTTGATACACTGCTCAAGCGCATCAAGAAGCGCGGGCGGGCTTACGAGAAAGCCATCTCGTCATCGTATTTGCAAGAGATCAGCGCGGCATACTCGCATTACTTTTATCGTTACGATGAGACGCCACTGCTGGTCGTGAACACGAACGAGATCGATTTCGTGAACACACCCGAGCATTTCGAACAACTGGTCGAACAGGTTCGCAATGCTCAAAAAGGCACCCAGTACTACGTACCGCTTGGATCCTGAGTCGACGGACCGAGACGAACGACGTGAGTGCTGAGTGACGGGCGCAATGCGCCCCGAGCTCACACGTGCGCGCTCCTCCCGGCCCACCAGGGAGGAGACGATGACCGAGTCCCGCAAGAAGATCACGGCCCCGATGATCCGCGCGATGAAGGGCAAGTCGCGCATCGGGATGCTCACCGCGTACGACTATCCGAGCGCGCGCGTCGCGGACAATGCCGGCGCCGACATCATCCTCGTCGGCGACTCCCTGGCCATGGTCGTCCTCGGTCACCCCGACACGCTCAGCGTCACCGTCGACGACATGCTGCATCACATGCGCGCCGTCGTGCGCGGCACGAAGTCGGCGCTCATCGTCGGCGACATGCCGTACCTCTCGTACCACGTCTCGATCGAGGAGTCCGTGCGCAACGCCGGCCGTTTCGTGCAGGCCGGCGCGCACGCGGTGAAGATCGAAGGCGCAAAGCAGAGGCGCCTGAAAACGATCGAAGCGATCCTGGATGCCGAGGTGCCGGTGATGGGGCACATCGGCCTGACGCCGCAGTCGGTGAACGCCATGGGCGGCTTCAAGCTGCAGGGCAAGAACGCTGACGACGCGAAGCGCCTCATCGACGAAGCGGTCGCGCTCGAGCGACTCGGATGTTTCTCACTCGTGCTCGAAGGCGTGCCGAGCGAGCTCGCCGCGATCATCACCGAACAGATCACCATCCCTACCATCGGCATCGGCGCCGGCCCCTCCTGCGACGGCCAGGTGTTGGTGTTCCACGACGTCCTCGGCATCTACGACGGTCACAAGCCGAAGTTCGTGCGCCAGTACGCGCACATCGCGGATGACATGCAGGCCGCGCTGGAGACGTTCCTCGCGGATGTGCGAAGCGGTGCGTTTCCGGACGAAGAGAAGGAGTCGTTCCACATGGCCAGCGACGAGGAGCTGAAGCGGCTGTACGCATCGCGCGATGATGGTGGCGTGGTCGTCGAGATGCCCAAGGCGCAGTAGCTATGGAACGCGGCAGCCGCAGCTGCCGCTTTCGCTCGCAAAGTCAAAGCGGCAGCTGCGGCTGCCGCACTCCACAGCATGCACATCACCCGCACGATCGAGGAGACTCGCTCATTGTTCGCAGCCGCCCGCCGTCGCGGGAACACCATCGGCTTCGTGCCGACGATGGGCTTTCT
Organism: Thermoanaerobaculia bacterium; assembly: GCA_035626775.1. Taxonomy (GTDB): domain Bacteria; phylum Acidobacteriota; class Thermoanaerobaculia; order Gp7-AA8; family Gp7-AA8; genus QHVT01. Next base: position 12,222 of record DASPNA010000102.1, on the reverse strand, counting down.
GCACACGGGGCATCTTTCGCTCGTGAACGTTGCGCGCGACGCCGGTGCGACATTCATCGTCGTCTCGATCTTCGTGAATCCGAAACAGTTCGGACCGAACGAAGACTTTGAGCGTTATCCGCGCGATGAAGAACGCGACATCGCGATGCTCGAGAGCGCGGGCGTCGATGTGCTGTTCCTGCCGCCGGTGGAGGTGATGTATCCGGCCGGCGCGTCGACGATGATCACCGTCGGCGGCGTTTCGAAGCCGCTCGAAGGCGAGCGACGGCCCGGTCATTTCGACGGCGTGGCCACCGTCGTGGCGAAGTTGTTCAACATCGTGCAGCCGGACGTCGCCGCGTTCGGACGCAAGGACGCGCAGCAGTGCGCGGTGATCGAGCGCATGGTGCGCGATCTCGATCTGCCGGTGAACCTCGTGTTCGGAGAAACGCTGCGCGAGGACGGCGGCCTGGCGATGTCGTCGCGCAATGCGTATCTCTCGACCGACGAGCGCGCGAAGGCGCCCGTGCTATATCGCGCGTTGCGTGCCTGCGAGGAGGCGATCACGCACGGCATTCACAGCGTGGCCGATCTCGAGAAACTGATGAATCGCGTCGTGACTGAAGAAGGCGGCGTCGACGTCGACTACCTCACGGTTGTCGATCCGCTCACGTTCGCGCCGCCGATGGATTTCGAGCGCGAGGTGCTGGTGGTCGGCGCGGTGCGCGTCGGGAAGACGCGGCTGATCGACAACGTGAGAGTGCCGCGATGATGCGCCGCCTCGTGCGCGCCGCCATTCAGAATGCAACCGTCACGCGCGCCGAAGGGCAGTCGCTGCGCGTCGATCCTGTGATCCTGCGCGCGGCGAACATCCTGCCGCTCGAGGAAGTGGAGCTCGTGCATCACGCCACCGGGCAGCGCACGACCACGTTCGCGGAAGAGGCGGAGGAGAACAGCGGCGAGGTGATCGTGCCGCACGCGCGCGCCGGCGATGTGATCAGCATCCTCTCGTGGGGCGTGCTGCACGACGGCCAGACGCTCACGCATCGCGCTAAGCTCATCACGCTCGACGGTGAAAACCGGATCGTGGCGCTGGCTGAACGTTAGCGTCTTTCTCGCCTCCTTTCTCTTTTCGCTTCCAGGCGCGGTGCGGTTGCTGCAGCGCGCGGTCGAGCTCGCGCCGCTGCCGTACGAGGAGCGCCGCAATCGCGAGCTGACGGAGATGTATCCGTCATTGCGGGCCGTCGAAAAATCGCTGCCGCCCGGCGATGTGAACGTGCTGCTCCTCGGCCCGAACGCCGTCGACCGCGGGGTCTTCATCAACTATCACCTCTACCCGCGGGCGTCGCGTCTCTACATCGGCGCGATGCCGGCCGAGGCGCCGCGGCGTCCGCTGCTTGTGACGGAGGCTTACGGACCGGTGCGGCGCACGATCGTGAAAGAGCCGCGCGTGTCGTCGCAGGCACATCGCGAATTCATCGTGCCGATCGTGGCCGCGCTGCAGGGCAGCGACGGCTACATGACCCAGGCGGTGATCGAGGGGGAGCGCGGGACGCGGGTGATGCTGACGCTGATGCCGTCCGGCGCGACGAAGACGTACGTGCTCGATGGACAATTGATCCTGAACGACGTCGTGCATGAGATTTTCGGCGCGATGACCACCGGGTGGCTGCGCGTACATGCCGATCGGCCGGTGCGCGCGGCGTTCTGGTTCGTGAATCGCGCACGTGCAGTCGCGGCGCCGGTGCCGCTCGTCACGCAGGTGCCGCCGCTGCCGCATCGCTTCGCCGGCGGCGAGAAGTTGTTCGTGCTGAATCCTGGTCCGTCGCCGGTCATCGCGCGCATCGATGGCCGCGAAGAAGTGATCGCCGCCGGCGCGCTGCACGTGTCGACCGGTACGTCCGTCGATGCCGTGCAGCCGTTGTTCTCGTTCACCTCTTCCAAGATGAGCGATGGGAGCACGAGGTTCCTGTGGCCGGAATGATCGGCGTCTTGTTGTTCGTGCTGGTCGGCCTGGCGGTCCCGCGCGCGAATGTGTGGCTCGCCGGCACGGGCGTGACGGGGATCGTGCTGTTCGTGGCGATGGTGTGGCACGTGCCGATGTTCTGGGCCGTGATCGCGCTCGCGATCGCGGCCGGAGCGCTGGCGTCCCGCCGGCTGGCTCGGCGGCGTCCCGCCGCCGAATCGGGGAACGGGACCGAGACGCTCCCGAGCCAGCCGGCGAGGACGCCGGCGCTCCACTTGCCTGACGTCTTCATCGCGCTCGCCATCGCCTTTCTCCTTTTCACGTCCACGATCCTCCCGCTGAGCGACTACGACGGACGCGCGTTCTGGATGCTGAAGGCCAAAGCCATCGCGCACGAGCAAGCCATCGACGGCCCGTTCTTCCAGGGCCGCACCGCCGCGACCCCGCGCAATGAATACCCGCTGCTGATGCCGCTCGATGCCGCTGTCGTCCTCACGCTCGCTGGTGATCTCGACGATCGGCACACGCGCTGGTTCTTCGCGTTCTTCGCCGTCGCGTTCGCGCTCGAGCTTCGGCGCCGCCTCGGTGGCTGGATCGCGGCCACATTTCTCTGGCTGCCGCAGATCCTCATCGACCCCTCCGGCGCGCTCTCCGCCTACGTCGACATCGCCCTTGGCGCCTTTGTCGCGTGCGCCTTCTTCGAGCTGATCGAGAACGGCGCGCCGATCCGATTCGGCTTCTGGGTCGCATGCGTGGCGCTCACGAAAAACGAAGGCCTGCCCCTCGCGCTGCTGCTACTCGTCGCGGGCGCGTTCGTCTTTCGCAAACGCATCGCCATTGCGCTCGTGCTGCCGGTCATCGCCATCGCACACCTGGTCATCTGGCGCGCGCGGATCGAGCGGTCCGACGAAGAAAACTTCGCGCGCACGATGCTCGACGTCCCATCGCACATCGAACGGTTCGCAGGCTCCATCGGACGTCTGTTCGCGAACGTGATTTCACTCGAAGACTGGGGCCTGGTGATGATCCTGATCGCGACCGCGTGGATCTTCGCGCGGCGCGGACACGCACTCGCCGCGATCGTGATCGTGCCGATGCTCGTGCTCTATGCGACGGCCGTGGCCGTGTCGCCGTGGAACCTCGACACGATGCGAGGGCTCGCACCGCGCGTCCTCACGCATCTCCTCGGCCCGCTGTTCTTCGTGCTGGCGGAACGCCCGGTGGCCGATGTCGGGATCGTCTGGCCCGCACTTCGTCTAGGTCGTTCAACGCGCCCGCCGTCGGCCAACAGGTGATCAGATTCGGCAGCCAGGTGCTCGTCCGCTTCGCGGCAAACATGCGGATGTTACAAGAAATGCCTCTTTGGGGGGGGGGCGACTCGGTCAATCTGTGTTTCCTTCTCTTCACTCAGAGAAAAGGACAACGAATGACTTTTGAGTCCAAAACCCGATGCTGGCTGGTCCCCACTCCTCGGTTCGCGTCTCGCGGCGTTCTGATCGGGTGTCTATTACTCCTACTCGGTCTCGCGGGCATGGACGCGGGTGCGGGCACGAATACCGATGGCACAACCCCGCCAGGCCTGGCGCCGGGAGCGCCTGCCGGCGCGTATTCACTGAGTGATTTCGAGAGCGTCAGCTTTTTCAGTGGCAACTTGAACTTCACGGTTCCGCTCGTGGCTGTCGGGGGTCGAGGCCAGGCCAGCTACATGATGAAATTGCCAATCGAGCAAAACTGGCGCGTGAAGTTGATCGCGGTCACTGCGCCGAATTCACAGCCGAAGTACACGCCAATCGGCGTCTGGTGGGATGAACGCGAGCCCGACTATGGTCCTGGACGCCTCACGGGACGCCGGGCGGTGGTCGAGGATGGGCGGGCCTACGACACGAGAGGCTGTGACGGCGTCGGTGAGGGCTGCAGCACCATGCTTCGTGAGATCTCGATGCGGACGCTGACACGGCTCACCTTCCAGTCGCCGAACGGCACTGAGTTCGAACTGCGCGACAAACTGACCAATGGGCAACCGATTGCCGGTACGTGGTATCCGGAGCGGGGAGACGAGTACGTGACGCCGTCACGTGGGACGGTATTCGTCTCGACGGACGGCACTTCAGCCACGTTCATTTCGGATGAACCGATTTCCGACTATCGAGACGACGGCGACATGCCTCAGGTGATCTCGCAGTTCGGCCCGTCTGGGGAGCTACTCCTGAAAGATGGGACGCGATATCGAATCGACGGAGGAGCAGTCTCATCGCTCCGTGATCGCAACGGAAACACCATTACCTGGACGGGGCAGGCCGCGATCGATCCACTGGGCAGGCGTTTCGACGTCGTTCCCGCGGCGGGATCGATCCCGTACGACCAGATTTCGTTCAAAGGCTACGCCGGACAATCACGGGTCATCCGCGTTTGGTACGACAGCTTGGGCGATCTACTACGGAACACGCAGTCCGGCGATAGCATCATTACGAAGACCTACCGCTCTCTCTTTCCCCAGATGCTGGGTGGAAGCGACACCGCTCACTACAACCCGCGCAAGGTCGCACGCGTCGAATTGACCGACGGTCGTGCGTACCACTTCCGATACAGCGAGTACGGCGATCTCACCCGCGTGGTTCTCCCGACTGGCGGAGCCATCGAGTACGACTGGATCTACGAACACACGGAATCGGAGATCGAGAAGCGCCTGACCACGCGTCGGGTTTACCTGGACGCCTCGAATCGCAACAGCCTGGAAAGCATCACGCGATACGTTACCGGCGCTGCGGCTTCAGTGCGCGTGGAGAGTCCTGCCGGGACTCTCCTTGCCTTCAGCAGGCATTTCTTTTACGGCAGCCCGAATACGAACCTCGGCCCCACAGGACCCATCGAATACGTCTCCTGGAAGAACGGAAAAGAGTACAGAAGCGAAGCGTTCGACGTCGTCAATGGCGCAGCGGTATTGCGTCGTCGCGTGGAGCACACATGGCAGCAGCCGGCGGTTGGTACGACGTGGCGGCTCGCCCAGCCAGAAACGTCCGACTCCGCCAAGGCCAATGACCCCCAGATCACGCAGACCATCGTCACTCTCCTGGATACGAATCAAGTATCGAAGCAGACGTTTGCGTACGACCAGTTCAACAATATGGTCGATCTGCGTGAGTTCGACTACGGTGTCGGTGTACCGGGTCCTTTACTACGGCATACTCACCGCGAGTTCCTGTCGGATATCGCATACACGGGCGGCACTCTCGCTTCGCCGCACCTGCGCAACCTCGTTCGGCTCGTGCAGATATTTTCTCCCGGCGCGTCCGGCGCGGCCGTTCTCAACAAGCAGAGCGAGCAACGATACGACGAGGCCGCCTATCCGCTTCTATCACCGCACGACGATGAGGTCACCGCCGTGTCGGTCGTCGGGTGGTCTGATCCGAAAACTCCTCGTCGCGGCAACGTGACCACCGTGCGCGGTCTCGTCTCGTCGGCGGGGACAGCCTTTGAGCTGCACACGCAATACGACAAAGTCGGGAATCCTCGTCGCGCGTGGGATGGCCATCAGCGGATCTCTCGTGCAAAATATGGCGACAGATACTCGGACGGCATTGCACGCAACACGTTTGCGTTGCCAACCATTACGATCTCCCGCGTCCCCACTACAAGTGCCACCGGGACGGCGGTCTCGGGGCTCCCACAGCAATCTTCTGCGGTCTACGACTATTTCACGTCGTTGTTGACGCGCCAGGTCGATGAAAACGGCGAGACGACATCGCATGAGTACAACGACCCGCTCGGCCGGCTCACACGGACGGTGCCACCTCCCGGCGGGCGGACGACGATCTATCGATACGCGGTCCAGAGCGGAAATCCGTCCGGGACGTATGCGGTCGAGAAAGAAACCCAGATCGACGCCACGAAGTCGGAGTGGACCAAGGAGTTCACCGACGGTCTGGGCCGCATCCGTCGCACGTTCAAGCATGTGAGCGGCACGCGCGGAGCGGCCGGCGCACTCTATGCGACAGTCGACATCGAGTACGACCAGCTCGGGCGCGAAAGCCGCCGATCCCGTCCGTACAACTCTGCCGGATCGGCAAGCGCCGTCAACCCTTCCGGCCGCTGGCGGGAGACAGTCTATGACGGCCTCGGCCGCGTGATCAGGATTGTCGCCAAGCCGGACAACGCGACGCATCACGTCGCTTATAGCGGCCGGTCCCAGACCTCGACTGATCCTGACAATAAAGTGCAGCGATCGACTTATGACAGCCTGGGACGGCTTGTGGAGGTCGTCGAGGATGCGCGTGAAGGTGGTCTGAAGCTGCTCACGACATATGACTACGACGGGGTGGGGAATCTTCGGTCCGTTGTCCAGGGTAGCCAGCAGCGCTTCTTCATGTACGACCTGCTGTCGCGGCTCATCCGCAGCCGACTGCCGGAGCAGGCAGTCAACACCGCGCTGGCCGGTACCGATCCGTTCACGGGCAATGCGCAGTGGACCTCCGCGAATGAGTACGACGCGTCGAACCTCATCGCGCGCATCGACCCGCGCGGCGTGCGTACCGACTACACCTTCGACGGCCTCGGACGTGTCGTACGCACCCGTTACTCCGATGGCACTCCCGAAGTGAACACCACCTACGATGGCGCCGTGAACGGCATTGGCAAGCCATGGACGCAGGAAGTGTCGACGCTCCAAAACGGCGTCAGAGTTGGTTTGGAACGCCGCACCGCCATTGCATACGACACCATTGGGCGGCAGACGTCGATCTCCCAGCAGTTTGCTCTCAACGGTACCTGGAGCGCGCCGTTCGCAGTAAAGCGGACCTATGATCTCGCCGGCAACCTCCTTTCACAAACCTACCCCTCCGGAAACAAGATCACTTACGCCTATGACACCGCCGGACGCCTCATCAACGCGAGCGGTAACCTTGGCGGCGGCATCGTCCGCACATACGCCGGCGGCATTACCTACGATGGATATGGGCAGAAAGCTCAGGAGTGGCTGGGTACAACCGCGCGCGTCTATCACAAACGCTTTTATAACGTGCGCGGGCAGCTGGAGGCCATCCGCGTCGGGACCACTCCGAACGATACGTCCTGGAACCGCGGCGCCTTCCTGTACGCGTATGTGGACAATCCGACATGGGAGCAGCGCGTCACGAGCGGCCCGCGCAATAACGGGAACCTGCGCCAGCAGATGATCTGGATCCCTGAAGACGACGAAGACGAGAGCAAGTTTCATCTCATGACGCAGTCGTACAACTACGACGGATTGAATCGGTTGGCACGCGTAAGTGAGACTGCGGGCACGACGTCGGTTCAGGATTACGACTACGATCAATGGGGAAACCGCACCATCAACGCCGCTGCAACCACGGGGTTTTCGGAGCCACAGTTTGCCGTGGATCCGGCCACCAATCGAGTCTATGCGCCTGGAGATCTCGGCCGCGCCGAGGGTCAGCGCGCCATGCGGTACGACCGTGCCGGCAACCTGGTGTTCGATGGTTATAGCGGCTCGGGCGCACGAACCTTCGACGGCGAGCAACGGATCGTCACGGCCACGACGAACACCGGCGCGACCGTGCTCTTCGCGTACGACGGAGAAGGCAACCGCGTCCGCCGTATCGGCGGCGGTGAGGAGCGCTGGCAGGTGTACGCCGGCGGAGACCTGATCGCCGAATACGATGCCGGCGCTCAACCGACCTCACCACGCGTGGAATATGGCTACAGGACGGGGGAGATTGTCTTCACCGCAACGCTCCCGGAGACAGGAGGCGGCACCCACGATGCCGTGGCGGAATTCTCCGCCGACACCAATCCGTCTGGAGTCTGGTCTTATGGGTACAGAACATCCGGCGGGCCGTTTACCGCATTTGTCGCGGCGGCTACGCCTTATGGTCCGGGCGCCGAGGCGTGGCGGACGGCTTCGACGGCATGCTGCCCACAAATCGTCGTCAATAACACCGGTGCAGCATATACGTATCCCAATGTGCCCTCGGTCGTACATCCGCCGGATGTACTCAACGTACATCCAGCCTCTCTCGATCAGCGCGGAGTCATTCGCTGGACTGCTCCGGCTGCTGGGACGTACCGGATCACCGGCCGCTTTGAAGGGATCGACACCGTTGGTACGACCACTGACGGCAGCATCCACCACAACGGCGTTTCTTTGTTTGCAACAAACGTGAGTGGGTATGGGGCCAGAGTTCCCTTCTCACTCGTGCGCTCCGTAGCAGCAGGGGATGTCATCGAGATTTCCGTAGGCAACGGCACGAACAACACCAATTCGAACGATAGTACAGGCGTCGCCGTCACGATAAGCGCCTTTAGCGGGGATGCCGTCGCCGATTTTTCCGCGGTGGCGAACTCGAACGGCCCGTGGTCGTACGGATATCGCGCGACGGGCAGCGCGGCGTTTACTCCATACACGAGCGCGAGCACCCCGTACGGCGCCGGGACCAATGCCTGGCGTGCAGGCGTGGCGTGTTGTCCGCAGCTCCTCTACAACAACACAGACGCCAACTACACCTATCCGACCGCTCCGTCGGTCGTCCATCCTCCGGATGTACTGAATCTTCACCCCGGCGCCGCCGACCAGCGCAGCGTGATCCGTTGGACCGCCCCGACTGCGGGAACGTACCGAATCTCCGGTCGCTTCCAGGGACTGGACAAGGCCGGGACCTCGACCGATGTAGCGATCCATCACAACGGCATCTCATTGTTCGCTGGTCACGTGAGCGGTTATGGCGTGAAAGTGCCATTTGCGATCTCGCGCGCAGTTAGGGCCGGCGACTCCATCGACGTATCCGTTGGCGACGGCACGAACGCCACGATCGAAAACGACAGCACTGGCGTCGCGCTGACAATCATCCGTACGGATATTGTGACGCCGCCGCCTCAGGCGACACTGCGCTGGTTAGTCGCAGACTACTCCGGAACGCCGCGTCTGATTTTCGATCAGAGTGGCTCGCTCGAAGGAGTCAGTCGGCATGATTACCTGCCGTTTGGCGAGGAGATCAGCACCGGGGTGAATGGCAGAACGGCCAGTCGGGGGTACGCGACGTTCGACGGCGTCCGACAACAGTTCACGGGCTACGAACGCGACCACGAGATCTCGCTGGATTATGCCCGTGCACGTTATTACGCCAACGCTCAAGGTCGATTTATCAGCGTTGACCCGCTCATGGCCAGCGGACAGCCACGGACGCCGCAGAGCTGGAATCGATACGCGTATGTGACCAACAACCCGCTCCGATGGACGGACCCCTCCGGACTATCGCGCGAAGATCCACAGGACGGTACTGCACCACAACCGATCGACCAGGAGCCCGGGAAGTACTCGACGCCGATTTATGACGAAGAAGGCAACATCGTCGGCTGGGACTGTGACGACAGGTGTGCCCAAAGAGAAGAACACGACCGGTTTGTGCACGATCTGAGCATCCTCACGGAGTTTCTCCGGGCGGCGTTCGAGCGAACGATGCCGTTTGCCGAGGCTTGGTTCAAGGCGACTGTGGACGGCGACTTCGACGGCGCCGTGGAAAGCGCGGCCTGGGATTTTGCGCTGAACAAGACAGCCGACCAGTTGGGAGCATTTCTGGCCGGACACGTCGCGCGGACCGTGGCCAGGGGTGCAAAACCTGTCCTCTATCTGGGCACTGGGCAGGGCAGTAGAGAAACCCTCATGAAGAAGGCAGCACAGTTCGGCGCGAATACAGTTGCAGAACTACCGCCGGGAGCCACCGAGCGCGAGATCTTTGCGGCAAGCGGCGCGGCGGTCAAGGAAACTCTGCGTAATGGCGGCAACGTAATCATGGACCTGCGCGCTGTCGGCGGAAAGGCCTGGCAAATGGAAGCCAAAATAACGCGCCGGATCGCACGGGAATGTGCGGAATGCGCCAAGCAGATTCAGTTCATTCGGGAGTAGACCGCAAACGTGGCCAGACGGGCGCCCGTCTGGCCACCTTCATGGTTGCAGCTGCGCCGAATCCACGCTGCGCTCACGCGCGTCCGAAGTCGATGAAGCCGCGGTCGACGTCCACGTCCAGCAGTTTCACCTTCACGCGGTCGCCGATGTCGAGACCGTCCCATCCGCGCACGACTTTTCCCTCGATCGGTGGACGGAAGATGCGCACCCACGTGCCTTTCTGCGAGGCGCCGGTGACGATGCCGTCGAAGCGATCGCCGACGCGCGAGCGCAGCATGTAGGCTGCCGCCGATTTGCGCACCTGCCGCTCGACCTTGTTCGCCGCGTCCTCCTGCGCCGTGCAGTGCTCGGCGAGCGCGTCGAGCTCGTCGTTGTTGTACGGCTGCGGCTTCCCCGCGAGCGCCGCCTTCACGAGGCGATGCGTGATGAGATCGGGATAGCGGCGGTTCGGCGCGGTCGAGTGCGTGTAATCCTTCACCGCCAGACCGAAGTGTCCGATCGGTTTGTCGCTCGCTTCTTCGGCGATGTATTCGCCCGCGCCCATCGCCTTGACGATGGCCAGCGACAAATCGGGGAAGCGCACCGGATCCGCTTTCCTGCGGCGGCGCAGGAACTCCTCGAGCGCGCGCGCATCCGGCTCCGGCGGCAAGCGCTCCCCGAGCTCCTCGGCGATCCGCTCGATGCGATCCCAACGCTCCGGCGAGCGTACGACGCGGCGGATGCTCGAGAAGCCATGCTTCGCGAGAAACCGCGCGGTCGCGCCGTTCGCCGCGATCATGAAGTCCTCGATCAGCAATCGCGCGTTGTTCCGTTTCGACTGCTGCAGATCGACAACTTGTCCGTCGACGATCACCGGCTTTGCCTCGATCGTTTCGAGATCGAGCGCGCCGTGCTCGTGCCGCAGGTCGCGCATGCGATCGGCGGCCTTGTCCTGCAGACGCAATGACGCCGCGAGTCCTTTGACCTTTCCGACCTTCTCCGGCTCCTCGTCTTCGCCGTCCAGCCATGCCGCCACGCGGTCGTACGCGAGTTTTGCGTGGTTATGCACGAGCGCGTGGTACACGCCGCCGTCTTCGACGGAGCCGTCGTCGCGCACGGTCATCTCGACAACCATTGCCATGCGATCCTCGTCTTCGTTCAGCGACGTGAGATCGGTCGACAACTTCTCCGGGAGCATCGGGAACACGCGCGCCGCGGTGTAGACGGAGGTGGTGTTGTGCTGCGCGCGCCGATCGATGGGCGTGTCTTTTTTCACCAGTGCGTCGACGTCGGCGACGGCGATGAAGATGCGCGTGCTGCCGTTACCGGCGTCTTCGCCCCACGTGAGCTGGTCGAGGTCGCGAGAGTCGTCGTTGTCGATCGAGCACCAGCCCAGGTCGCGCATGTCGCGGACGTCGTCACGGGCGGGACCGGTGATGCCGGCCAGTTGCCTGCGCACCTCGGCGTCGAAGTCGGGCTGGAGGCCTTTGTCGATCATGGCCTGCCGCGCGATTTCGTCGAGGAGCTCTTCGTGCTTGCGATTCATGAGCGGGGACGTTATCACCATGCGATGCATCGCGCGCGTGCCGGAGATAACGCTGAACTGATCGAGCTCGGCGACGTCACGGCCGCCGAACTGCACGCCGCCGCCGCGCGCGTGCGCGCCGAGCCGGGAGTGGTCGCGTGCATCGTCGGACACTCGTCGTTATACGTGATTCGCGGGGACGGCGACACGGCGTCAGCGACGCAGACGCGCGAGCCGCGCGAGCTACGCGTGCGCGTGGCGTTCGATGGCGAGGACCTGCCGGAGTTGTTCGCGCGCGTTCCGCGCGATGAGTTTTTCGCGCGCGTGGCGAAGCTGCGCCTGGTGGTGCGCTATCTCGGATTTCGCGGTGGCTTCGGCTATCTCGACGGCTGGCCGGAGGAGTGGGCGATGCCGCGGCGTGCGACGTCGCGTCCTGTTGCGCGCGGAACGTTTGCGGTGGCGGGAAACGTCGCCGCCTTCTATCCCATCGACACGCCCGGCGGCTGGAACGTACTGGGACACTCGGATTTCGATTTCGAGAACGCACTCGTCCCCGGCGACGTCATCACCATGGACATCTGGAGGGACGGGCTCTTAGCCCGTCCGATGCCTCGACGGGCTGAGAGCCCCTCGCTCCAGATGTCGGAGCTCATCGCCTCGCCGCTGACGATCCTGACTACACGTCCCTTCGACGACATCGCGGCAGCTAAAGCAATGAGCGCCGTCGAGGGCAACATCGAGCTCCTCGAATCCGCGATGACCGGCCCGCGTCTTCGCTTCCACCGCGACGCCGTGATCGCCTGGTGCACGCCGGATCTCGCGCTCCGCATCGAACACGTGCGCGCCGGCGAAGAACGCACATTCGGCAGAATCACC
>DASPNA010000101.1:0-53931 GCA_035626775.1 Thermoanaerobaculia bacterium | reverse complement strand
TCACCGAGAGCGATGCCAAAGGCTTTCGCCGCATCGATCTCAACGTGCCTGCGATCAACGACGTCGCGGTGATGCGGCCGCTGTTCTTTCAGCCGCCGGACGACTGGGTGATGGTCAAGGCGACGCGCGACAAGGCCGATGCGCCGTATCCCTTCTCGATCGGCGGCGAGCCGTTCATTCCGGCGGCGCGTCCGACGTTGCGTAAAGGTGAGCCGCGCCTCTTCGCGCTTTTCATTTACAACGCCGATCCGGAGGAGCTCGCGTTCGACATCGTCCCGAACGCGACGCTCGTGTCGCAAAGCGCGTCAGATGCCGTGGCCAAATACGTGTTCGCGCTGGAACGCTTCCCTGACGATGCGAAAGAGCTGGGCGTTACGGTGCGCAAAAAAGGCTCGACGGACGAACGCAGAGTGACGGTGCCGCTCGAAGTGCAGTGAGGAGTACCTCGGAGTACCTCGGAGTTCCTCGGAGGGATTTTGAAGCAAAGAGCCCTTCCACTCCTTCCGAGGCACTCCGAGGTACTCGGAGGTACTTCCCTGGCCCGCGACTCGCAGGCGCGATTGTCATGGTCGAACGACGGAAAAAAGTGCGAGCCAAAGACCATCTTCGAGCAGATGGAGAAGGAGCGCGGCTCACCTTTCCCCGAGCGCGAAAGCGAACAGAAGATCGGACGGCCTGCCGGATAGCATCTGCATCGCCATTCCGGTCTCACGGTTTTCCACGCGGCCGTTCGCGATGCATGCCTGCGTCTGGCGCAGCAGCTCTTCCATCTCGAACGGCTTCGCCATCACTCCGAAGACCGGAAGCTCGTCCAGGCGCCGCAGGTTCGAGGCCGTGAGCAATAACGTGCGGTCGAGGATCGCGGGCGCGGTCTGCTCGAGCCTCTCGACCACGCCGAGCCCATCGAGCCGCGGCATCATCACGTCCAGAATGACCGCATCGTAGTGAGCGCCGGTCAGCATCTCCAGAGCTTCCACGCCGTCGCGCGCGGTCGCAACCGTGTATCCGGCTCGTGCGAGCACCACTCGAACCAGCGAGCGGATGACGTGATCGTCGTCGACTACGAGAACGCTGAGGTTGGTTTGCATGACCCGGTCTCCTGCCGGGTCTTCATAGCAACGGCGCGACCACCGTAAGTGCTTGATTCGAGGCCGCGCCGCCATCGCGAATGTCGCCTCGGTAACAGAACGTGTCTGTGGCGCGGGACAGTCATGCGGCTTCACCGCTGGCGCATTCGCGTGCAATCAATACGAGCGCTTCGATATCGAACGGCTTCTCCAGCAGCGTGCAGATCCTTTCCAGAAACTCGCAACTCAACTGGCGAGGTGATGCTGTGGTGAGGATGACGCGGCGAAGCGTGGCCGGGCGCGCGTCCGAGAGAAATGTAAGGACCTTTTCGCCTCCGACGACCGGCAGGATCAAATCGAGGATCAACAGATCGTATTGCACGGTCCGCAGAAGCTCGATTGCCGACGTCGCCTCGCGGACCGCTTCGACCATGAATCCCTCGCGTTCCAGGACGACCTTCACCAGCTCGCGGATCGCCCGATCGTCTTCGACGACAAGGGCACGGTAACGCCGGCGCCGGTCCGTCATGGGAAGGGTTTGCACGCAAGCGAGCGGCCATCGGAAGCGGCTTCATCCGCGAAACGCGGATCACATCGGATCACAACGCTACAAGACGTCGGTCTGCTACGCCGAGCCGGCGCAGGAACGACCTGGCCGGCCGGATGACGAGTTGCTCGCTTCGCCGGCGCGGTCCGCTGCGCCACGTCCTGCGCCAGGATCAGATCGTCGTCATCGAATGTCCGCTCGCGATGAGTGCTGATGAACGTGATCACGCCGCAGGTCTCTCGCGCAGCGCCTTCAGGTGATCTCGTCTCTGGCGATCGATCGCGCCGCGAACATTCATGTGGATCCCGCTGTCCGCGCGCGAGAAGTATCAGGAGCTCCTCCGCGCCGTCTGGACGAGACTCTCGGCGGTGGGTCGCCGTTGTCGAAACGCTCAGCGCAAACTCCAGAACTCCGACGTAAACCCGAGCCGCGCGAATACCTCCTCGGTCTCTTCGAGCGTGCGCCGCCGCCACGTCGGCTCGCGCCGATCTTCCGAATACCACGCGCGCGCCAGCTCCCATCCTTTCGGCAGCGGGATCACGGCGCCTTTCGCGAGCCGCCACGTCGCGCACCAGCGATCGATGTGTTCTTCCGACCGGAAGAAGAGCATCGTCTTTCACGTGAAGACGATGTCCTGCCACCACGCGCGCGGCGGCAGGGCGAAGTGCATGAACCCGTCGCGGTCGAGCAGCTCATGCGATCGCACGCGCACGCGCGTCGCCGTTCCGCAGTCGGCGCAGCTCGTGTCGATGTCCGCATCGGCGCGCAGGTTGGCGGCGATGCCGAGCGCGTCCCAGATGCAGTTCGCATAGCAGGTGAACGCGTCCAGCGTCACACGAAATGGCGTGGGGACCGCGGAGAACGGACCGGCCATCAGGATCTCGTCCGCGTCGGGTTGCAGAACCAGCATGTGCGCCGCGAAGAGTCTGCGCAACGCCGCGATCACTTCGTCTTCCGATGTCTGCAAAAGCTCCGCGAGTCGCGCCACGCGCGGCGGCGCGCCTTCGCGCATCGTCACGTCGTAGACGTGGAAGCGGACGCGATCGTCGTTCACAGGAACTGCAGCTCCAGTCCGAGGCCCGAAGGGTCTTCGAAGAAAAGCTGCGCCGGTTTCGTGTCGCGCGCCGGATCGACCGTGAACGCGATGCCGCGCTCGCGCAGCCGCTCCATCGCCGCGTCGAATCCATCACACGTGAACGCGATGTGATCGAGCGCGTTCGTCCCGCGCGTGTCCCGGCCTTCCTCTTTGATGCGCAGGTGCACGATCGGCTGATCTTCGGCGTACAGCCAGAAGCCGCGGCTCATGAACTGCGGCCGATGGCCTTCGGTGAGGCCGAGGACCTCGATGTAGAACGCGCGGCAGCGTTCGATGAGCTCGGCCGAGCCTGCGAGGTTGATGTGGTTCACGCCGAGGATGTGCATGGCGCGATTCTACGCGGGCGCTTCGGCACGGCGTGCGACCGCGCGCAGCCACATGCGGCGAATGAGCGCGCTGCCCGGATAGATCGCGCGCCAGTACATCGCGAAGCGGCGCCGCGCGCGATCGCTGTTCGCGAAGACGCGCGTCTCGGTGGTGACGAGCGAGCCCGCGCCGTCGGGCCGCACGATGAAGTTCATCGCGGCGAGCGTGAATCCAGGCGGAAGTGTTTCGCGAAAGAGTTGCGGGGTGAGCTCGCGCGGTTGCGAACGGGCGATGATCGTGCCGACCGCGAGCTCTCGCGGCGCGTCGGCCGCGAGAAAGATGAACGTCGTCGACGTCGCCACATCGATCAGTGACGCCTCGCCGGGGTTGAGAATGCCGGGCGGCAGGTCGCGGCCGCAGCGGCGGATCCACGTCAGCGTTCGAAAGAGCGCGATCTCGTCGGCGCGCACGTGGCGAATGGCCTCATACACGCGCGCGGGCGGCGCGTCGATGTACATCGAGTGCACTTCGTTGAACTGCCAGACCGGCATGAACTCATCGAGCCGCGATTCGACGCGGGCGATGCGCGATTCACGCGCCGGCAGCAGCAGGCCGGCGATCGTGAGTGCGAGTCCGCCGGCAATCATGGCCAAGGCCCCGCGCTTGCGGCCGATCAGGCAGACGAACCCGGTAAAGGCGAGGGCCAGTCCGGAGTAGACGACAGTTGAGGCGATCATCGACGATGTCAGCGGCAGGGCCTATGTTAAAGCCATGAGCAAACGGCTGTTCGTGATCGTGCGTTCACTGCTCGTATCGTCGTTATTCGTCAGCTTGTGGCTTTGGTTCGTGCCGCGATGGATCGCGGCCAGCAAAGACGTCGTGCTGTCGCCCGACCGCACCTGGGCCATCGCCATCATGCTCCTCGGCGCGCCGTTCGCGCTGCGTTGCATCTGGGACTTTGCCTGGTCGGGTGAAGGGACGCCCGCGCCGTTCGATCCGCCGCGCCGGCTCGTCGTGAGCGGCCTCTATCGCTGGGTGCGCAACCCGATGTACCTCTCGTTCGGGGTCGTGTTCGTCGGCGAGGCGCTGCTCTTTCCTTCGGTGACACGCGAGATGCTCATCGTAGCGCCGCTGGCCTGGCTGTTCTTCACCGCGTTCGTGATGTTGTACGAGGAGCCGAAGCTGCGCGAGTTGTTCGGTGACGAGTACGAGGAGTACCGCCGCAATGTGCGGCGGTGGCTCCCGCGGGTGAGGCCGTACGCTGCGCGGTGATTATTAAGTAGCCTTCTCCCCTCCGCCGAGGGGAGAAGGTGCGCGAAGCGCGGATGAGGGGCTCTCCATGCGGACGAGGAGCGGCCCCTCATCCGGCCTTGGGAGAAGGTTACGCCACTAGCTGTTCTTGCCGTGCTTCCTGCCCTTCCAGAAATGTTTCTCGTGGCGATCGAGACCGTCCACGAACTTGTCCCATCGCGGGTCGTCGTGCAGCGACTCGAGATCCTCGTCGTGATCGACGTAATCCTCGACCTCGAAATTCGCGGCCTTCGCGCGCTCCAGCCATTCGAACGCCGCGTCGCGATTGCCCATCAGCGCATACGCGCACGCGGTGTTGTACGCCGAGGTTCCCGGGCGATAGCCGAGATCGAGCGTGCGCTTGTACGCGGCGATGGCGGTGTCGAAGTCGCGCGCCTGCAGGGCCGTGTATCCGAGGTTGAACCAGGCGCGGCCCGAGGTCGGGTACTTCGTGGTCATGAACTGGTGATGCTTCTGCGCGTCGCGCCAGTTGTCGCGCGTGTCGAGGAAGCGGCGGATGCTGAAGTCGTCGCCGCGCAGCTCGAGATCGTTCCCCTTCTCGATCAGCGCTTCGAAGCCGGGCTGCTTGCGCAGCAGAGCGATGTCCGGGTCGTTCCGGAACTTCTCCTCGCTCGAGTACCCGTTCTCGATGGCCTTCTCGAGAGCGGCCATGCCGTTGCGCACGTCGCCCGCGAGTGAATACGCACACGCGATGTTGTAGTGCGCGGCGCCCGACTTCTGGCCGAGCGCGATGGACTGCTCGAACGCGTGAATCGACTCATTGGTCTTGCGCAGGCGCAGCAGATCGAGGCCGACTTCGTACCAGTCGTCCTCGTCACCGTTGCCGGTTTTCAGATCGTTGTACTTCTCGGTCGTTTCGGTGAGCCGGCGCGTCACGACCTCGCCCCGTGAGTCGCGAATGGCGGCCGCGAAGCGAGGATCGGAGCGGATTGGATCGAAGTCCGAGTCGTCCGCGATCTTGTCGATGTCATCCCAGCCGGCGTCGATCGCTTCGGTCAGCGTGGGAATGGCGCGGTCGGCATCGCCGAGGAGTGCGTACGAGCAGGCAGCGTTGTAGAGCGACTTCGCGGGGGCATAGCCTGCATCGGCAGCGCGGCGGAACGCGGTCGCCGCTTCTTCATAGCGGTCCGCGCTGTAGAGATCGTACGCGCGCTCGTACCAGTCCTCCGCGTTCTTCGGCGTGCGTGCGAAACGATCGCCGCGCTTGCCGAGCTTCGCCAGGAAGTAATCCTCGAGCGACTCGATGTGCGGTGTGACCGTGATCTCCGAGTCGGTCTTCTTCTCGACCTTCTGCTCGGCCTTGTCTTCCTTCGCGGCGAACTTCGCTTCCTTCTGTCCGCCCGGCTCCGCGATGAGACGCAACGCGGAGACGGGGACGATCACCGCGACTGCGAGGGCGCATGCGATGGCGACCCCGCGCCCGCTGAACACTCGTCGTGCCACGTGTGGCTGCAGGATGGAGAGCAGGCGACCCTCGAGCTGCGACTTACGTGA
Organism: Thermoanaerobaculia bacterium; assembly: GCA_035626775.1. Lineage (GTDB taxonomy): Bacteria > Acidobacteriota > Thermoanaerobaculia > Gp7-AA8 > Gp7-AA8 > QHVT01. The sequence continues at coordinate 48,110 of DASPNA010000101.1, read as the reverse complement.
CATGGCGAGCGTGACGGATCGGAACGGATCGAACGTCGGCATCGAACGCGCGATCGCCAGGAGGTGATCGGCGTACTCCGACGGCTTCGTTCCGCCAGCGAGCACGAGGTCGTCGCATGCACGCTCGCACTCGCTGCGACCGGCACGTTCCAGCGACCAGGCCAACGGATGGAACCAGAACAGGGACACAGCGATGCGGGTCAGGATCAGCGAGATGCCGTCGAAGCGCTTCAGATGCGCGAGCTCGTGCATCAGCACGACACGCAGGCGCTCGGCCGGCCACGTCACGACGTCCGGCGGCAGCAGCAGTACGGGTTTGAAGACGCCCCACAGCACCGGCACGCTGATGCGCGAGGAGCGAAGCAGGCGGACGTTGACGCCGAGACCGAGCTGATCGCGGGTGCGGTCGAGCTGCTGCAGCGCGACATCGTGCGTGAGCTCTTCAGCATGACGCGCGACGTACCAGACGCCGGCAATGCCCGCGCCCATGTGCACGAGCAGCAGCAGTGCCGCGAAGGCGAGGGAGAGGACGATGAGGCCTTTCCAGGTTGCGCTGGCGACGGTGGAGGCGCGCTCGAGTGCGGTGAGCGGTTCCGGCGCGACCGCTTTCACGACGGCGACAGCCGTGGAGAGGCCTGTCGACGAGGACTCGTCGTCGCGCACGCCGATGGTGCGCTCGCGGCGCGTCGCGTCGGTGTCGCCGGCGACGGCCGAGGCTTCGGCTTTCGTCGCGCGCGGCTGGACCGCGATTTCCCAGGCAGGGACGATGACGGAGAGCACCGGCATCAGGCCGACCGCGACGAGCGCGGCCGTGGCGATCATGTGCTTGGTCGCCGCGGACGCTCGCGGCAGCGCGGCCAGCAGCAGCCGCGCGATCAGCAGGATCAACGTGGCCTTCACCAGCATCAACAGCATCTCTTCCGCGGCGTTCGCGGCCTGGAGCCGTGCGGCGAGCTCGAAGATCGTAGTCATGTCAGCGTCCTTCTTTCCTGGCTTGGGCGATCAGCTCGCCGATCTGCTTCAACTCGTCATCCGACATGGTGTCCTTCTGGCGCTCGATCAGGGTGGCCACGACGTTCGCGGCCGAGCCGTCGAAAAACGTGGTCAGGAGCTGGTCGAGAGCCGAGAGGCGAATGCGTTCCCGGTTGACGGTGGGGGTGTATACGTAGCGGAGGCCATCATGTTGATGCTTGAGGTGACCTTTTTGCTCGAGGATGCGCAGGGTGGCGCGGACGGCCGAATAGCTCGGCGGCTCCGCCATCCCCTCCATCACCTCCGTCGCCGTCGCCTTTCCTCGGCTGAAGATGATGTCCATGATCTCGCGCTCGCGTCTGCTGAATTGCTGCTTTTTTAGCATGTGCTGAGAATTTAGCATCAGATCGCGCGATGCGCAAGGGGCGTTTGCAGATTGTTGTCAGTTCGACGGGCGTGCCGCGAAGTCGCAGAGTCTGAGTCTCAGAGTCGCAGAGTCGCAGAGTCTCAGGCGCGTCGTGGCCCAAATCCCCTCTGAGACTCTGAGACTCTGAGACTCGTTATACGATCCGCCGCCATGGGTCCCATCACGAACTTCATCGACCACCACTACCGCCACTTCAACGCGGCCGCATTGAAAGCCGCCGCTCAGGATTACAACAAGCACCTCGCGAATGGCGGTCAGATGCTGGTCACGCTCGCGGGGGCGATGTCGACGGCCGAGCTCGGCCTCTCGCTGGCGGAGATGATTCGCCAGGGGAAAGTGCAGGCCATCAGTTGCACCGGCGCGAACCTCGAGGAAGACATCTTCAACCTCGTGGCACACGATTGCTACGAGCGCGTACCGCACTACCGCTATCTCTCCGCACTCGACGAGAAGCTGCTGCTGGACCGGCACATGAACCGCGTCACGGACACGTGCATCCCGGAAGGCGAAGCGATGCGCCGCATCGAGAGCGCGGTGCTCAAGCACTGGGTGGACAAGGACCAGCAGGGCAAGCGGCTGTTCCCGCATGAGTTCATGTACGAGATCATCCGCGACGGCTCGATCGCCGAGTTCTACCAGATCGATCCGAAGAACTCCTGGATGGTGGCCGCGGCCGAGAAGAACCTCCCCATGTTCGTGCCCGGATGGGAAGACTCGACGCTTGGCAACATGTACTCCGGCCACTGCATCAGCGGCGACGTGAAGAACGTGCACACCGTGCGCACCGGTATCGAATACATGATCGAGCTGGCCGAGTACTACACGACGACATCGGAGAAAAGCTCGATCGGCTTCTTTCAGATCGGCGGCGGCATCGCCGGCGATTTTCCCATCTGCGTCGTGCCGATGCTGCACCAGGACCTGCAGCGCACGAACGTGCCGCTGTGGGGCTACTTCTGCCAGATCAGCGACTCGACGACCAGTTACGGCTCGTATTCGGGCGCGGTGCCGAACGAGAAGATCACCTGGGGCAAGCTCGGCGTCGACACGCCCAGTCACGTGATCGAGAGCGACGCGTCGATCGTTGCGCCCCTCGTGTTCGCATACGTTTTAGGATGGTGAGGTGAAACTTCTCGCCGCCGTCCTGATCCTGCTCGTTCCACCAGCCACTCACCCGACCATCGAAACGCGTATCCGCTATCTCGCTTCCGACGAGCTGGAAGGTCGCGGCCTAGGCACCAAAGGCATCGCCAAAGCTGCCGCCTATATCGAGAGCGAACTGCGCGCCATGGAGATCGATCCCGCGTTCGGCAAGTCCCATCGCCAGACGTTTCCGGTGAAGATCGGCGTCGAGCTCGGAACGAAAAACGAGATCTCCGGACTGAAAGCCGATGAATGGACGCCGCTCGGATTCTCGAGCTCCGGCTCATTCTCCGGACGCATTGCGTTTGTCGGTTACGGAATCGAAGCCGCGCCGCTCAACTACCGCGAGCTCGATGGCGTCGATCTCAAAGGCAAAGTGGCGCTGATGCTGCGCTACGAGCCGCAGGAACGCGACGAGAAGTCGGTCTTCGACGGCAAACGTCCGAGCCGCTGGTCCGCCATGCGCTACAAAGCGATGCAGGCTCGCGAGCGCGGCGCGGTTGCGGTCGTGTTCGTGACCGGACCACTGCAGGACGAAGGCAAAGACAAACTTCCCGCGCTCGCGAACGACGGACCGGAGAGTCCGGCCGGCATTCCGGTCATCCAGGTGAAGACATCGGCCGCGCGGAAGTGGCTCGACCTTGCGCAGTTTCAGAAGGACGTCGATGCCGACCTGAAACCGCGCTCGCGCGTGCTCGACGCGACGCTCTCCGGCACCGTCGACGTCAAGGCGACGTTCGCCGAAGGGATCAACGTCGCCGGCATCATCGAAGGACGCGGCAAACTCAAGAACGAATCGATCGTCATCGGCGCCCACTACGATCACCTCGGCCACGGCGGACGCGGCTCGATGCGTCCGAACGACACCGGTATTCACAACGGTGCGGACGACAACGCTTCCGGCACCGCAGCGGTGCTCGTCGCGGCACAACGTTTACGCGAGTTGCTGTTCGACCAGAGGGACCGCCGCACCATCGTCCTGGCATTTTTCTCCGCTGAAGAAGTCGGCCTCGGCGGCTCGTCGTACTTCGTCGAGCATGCGCCGGTGCCGCTGTCGAGCATCAAGGCGATGATCAATCTCGACATGGTCGGCGCGATGAGCGGCGAAAAGGTCGTCGCCCTCGGCAGCGAGTCCGCGCCCGAATGGCAACCGCTCCTCGATCGCCTCGGCACCGAGTTGAAGTTGAACGTCTTTCCGGGCGGCGACGGCTACGGTCCGTCCGATCAGACCAGCTTCTATGCGAGGCAGATCCCGGTGCTGCACTTCTTCACCGGCACTCACGAGCGCTATCACACGCCGGATGACGATGCAGACGCCGTGAATTTCGCAGGTGCCGCAAAGGTCGCGGAGCTCACCGCGCGCGTTGCTGCTGCACTCGCGCGTGCCGAGATCACCCCGACGTACGCGCGCGCGGCCGCCGCCCCCGCGATGCAGGGCGACAGTCGCGGCTACGGCGCCTACCTCGGCACCGTTCCCGATTTCACCGCGATGGAAGCTTCGACCGGCGGCGTGAAGCTGTCGGACGTTCGCGCCGGCGGTCCGGCGGACAAGGCGGGTATTCGCGGCGGTGACGTGCTCGTGGCGATGGCCGGCACGCGCATCGAGAACCTGTACGACATGACGTACGCGCTTCAGGATCACAAGCCGGGCGAGACCGTTGACGTGGTCGTGTTGCGCAACGGTGAACGCCTCACGCTGCGCGCGACGTTAGGCTCCCGCCCATCTGGAGCGGCGGGCTCTCAGCCCGCCGGCCACGCGATGCCGATGCAGATCAAAGCCGGCAAACCATTCGAGAAAACGTTCGATGGCGAGCGGCATCTGAAGGACATCCGCCAGCTCACGTTCGGCGGAGAGAATGCCGAGGCGTACTTTTCTCCGGATGGGAAAAAGCTGATCTATCAGTCGACGGTTGAGCGCGGAGGTTGCGATCAGCAATACGTACTCGACCTCACCACCGGCGAGACGAAGCTCGTGTCGACCGGGAAGGGTCGCACGACGTGCGGTTACTTCTCGTATCCCGCGGGCGATCGCATCATCTACGCGTCGACCGATGCGAGCGATCCCGGCTGCCCGCCGCCACCCGATCGCAGCCGCGGATACATCTGGGGCGTGTACCCGTCGTTCGATCTCTACATCGCGAACGCCGACGGGTCGAACCGCAAACGCATCACCTCCGAGCTCGGCTACGACGCGGAAGCGACGTGGTGCCACAAGGGCGGGAAGATCATCTTCACGTCGGTGCGCGGAGGTGATCTCGATCTGTACGAAATGAACGACGACGGCACCAATGTGCGCCGCCTGACGAGCACGCCCGGCTACGACGGCGGCGCGTTCTACAACGCGCAATGCACGGAGATCGTGTGGCGCGCATCGCGGTTTACGGATCCGAAGGAGCTGGCCGAGTATCAGTCGTTGTTGAAGGAAGGCTTCGTGCGTCCGTCGAAGATGGAGTTGTACGTCGCAAACGCGGACGGCACGAACGCGCGGCAGATCACGAAGAACGGTGCCGCGAACTTTGCGCCGTACTTCACGCCGGATGGGAAGCGCATCCTCTATTCATCGAATGTCCTCGATCCGCGCGGCCGCGAGTTCGACATCTTCATGATGGCGAAGGACGGCAGCAGCGAGTCGGAGCGCATCACCACCGCACCTGCGTTCGATGGTTTCCCGATGTTCAGCGCCGACGGGCAGTGGCTGGTGTTCGCGTCGAACCGGGCCAATCCCGAGGGGCGGGAGACGAATCTTTTCATCGCGAAGTGGGTGGATTAGGGAGACAGGTCATGCAGGCCAAGCAAGGAGACACCGTACACGTACATTACAGAGGCACGCTCGACGACGGCACGGAGTTCGATTCGTCCGAAGGCGGCGAGCCGATCTCGTTCACGATCGGCGGCGGCGAGGTGATCCCCGGCTTCGAGCAGGCCATCGAAGGGATGTCGCCCGGCGAGAAAAAGACGCAGCGCATGGAGCCGTCGAGCGCGTACGGCGAGCGGCGCGAAGAGCTCGTGTTCACGGTGCCGAAAGAGCAGATGCCGGAAGGCGACATCGAAATCGGCGACATGCTGCAGGTCGGATTCCCCGACGGCAGCAGCAGCGCGGTGCAGGTGTCGGCGCTCGAAGGGGAGACCATGCAGCTCGACGCGAATCATCCGCTGGCCGGCAAGCGGCTGACGTTCGAGCTGGAATTGGTGAAGATCGACTGACCCCTCATCCGCGGGCGCGTCATTGAGTAGCCTTCTCCCCTCGGCGAGGGGAGAAGGTGCCGAAGGCGGATGAGGGGTCGTACAATCGCGCCTACCTCATGCGCGATTACGTCCTCGTCCACATCAACGGCGTCCCGCACCGCATCGGCGGCGCGCGCGCGTTTCAGACCGTATCGCGTTTTCTGCGCGAGGACCAACGCGCCACCGGCACGAAGATCGTGTGCGAGGAAGGCGATTGCGGCGCGTGCACCGTGCTGGTCGGCCGCCGCGAGAACGGCACCTTGCGCTACAAGGCCGTCAACTCGTGCATCCAGTTCATGTTTCAACTCGACTGCGCGCATGTCGTTACCGTCGAGGGACTCACGCCGACCGGTGAGCTGACGCCGGTGCAGGACGCGATGATCCGCTGCCATGGCGCGCAGTGCGGCTACTGCACGCCCGGCTTCATCATGGCCATGGCCGGGATGTGCGAGGAGAACGCGACCGACGCGCGCCGCGCACTCACCGGAAATCTGTGCCGCTGCACCGGCTACGAATCGATCATCAACGCCGCGAAGGAAGCGGTCGATCAGCCGAAGATCGACGAGCTCTATCCGGGCCAATCAATTCTCGAGGCCATCAACGAAGTCGAGAATGAAGCCGTCGCATTCGATCACTTTGCGAAGCCGCGCGATCTCCAATCCGCCATCGCGTTCAAGCATGCGAATCCCGATACCGTGATCGTGCAGGGCGCCACGGACTTCGGCGTGTGGCGCACGAAACGCAACTTCACGCCCGCGGCCGTGCTTTCACTCGACGGCATCGACGGCCTCTCCGACATCTCCGTCGAGGGCGACACACTCATTGCCGGTGGACGCGTCTCACTGGCGCGTTTCGAATCGGCCATCCGCGAGCTGATCCCGTCGATGGTCGAAATCATGGACCGCTTCGGCTCGCCGCAGATCAAGAACGCCGGCACGCTCGCGGGCAACATCGCCAACGCATCGCCCATCGCCGACACGTTGCCGTTCCTCTTCGTCACGAACGCGTCGCTCGAGCTCACCGGCACCAGCGGCGCCCGCATGGTTTCCATCGCCGACTTTTACCTCGGCTACAAGAAACTCGATCTGCGTCCCGACGAGATCATCACGCGCATAAACATCCCGCTCCCGCGCGACGGTGAAACGCTGCGCCTGTACAAAGTGTCGAAGCGGAGCCATCTCGACATCTCCACGTTCACCGCCGCGATGCTCATGCGTCGCAACGACGGCAAAGTCGACTCGATGCGTATCGCGTACGGCGGCGTCGGTCCGGTCGTGTTGCGCTTGACGAAGACCGAAGAGTTCCTGGCGGGGCAGCCGTTCAAGCTCGAGACCTTCACGAGCGCGGGCGAGATCGCGCGCGAAGAGATCGCGCCGATCACCGACGTGCGCGGCTCGCGCGAGTTCCGCCTGCAACTCGCCGAGAATATTCTCTGCAGGTTCTATTACGAATGCGCGCCGGGAGGTGCGTCATCTACATAGGGAGAGACGTTCCGCACGACTCGGCCCGCGGTCACGTGACCGGCGAGTCGATTTACATCGACGACATTCCGCCGATGGCGGGTGAGCTCGTCGTCGATTTCGTCTGGAGTCCGTTCGCGCATGCGCGCATCCGCAACATCGATTTCGGCGACGCGGCGAAGCTGCCCGGTGTCGTCGCGCTGTACACGCACCACGACCTCATTCACAACGAGCTCGGTCCCATCATTCACGACGAGCCGCTACTCGTGGTCGACGTCTGCACGTTTCGCGGGCAGCCGATCGTGGTCATCGCCGCGGAATCGCGCGAAGCCATCTTCGCCGCGAAGCGCGCCATCAGGATCGATTACGAAGAGCTGAAACCGATTCTGACGATCGACGACGCGATCGCCGCGCAGAGCTTCATCGGCGACACGCGCTACATCCGCCGCGGCGACGCCGGCGGCGCGCTCGCATCCGCCGAGCACGTGCTCGAAGGGACGTTCAGCAACGGCGGGCAGGACCATTTCTATCTCGAGTCGCAGGCCGCGCTCGTCGTGCCGGGCGAGCACGGTTCCCTGACCGTGCACTCCTCGACGCAGCATCCGACCGAGGTGCAGGAAGTGATCGCCCACCTCCTCGGCATCGACATGAGCCAGGTCGTGGTCAATACGAAACGCATGGGCGGCGCGTTCGGCGGCAAGGAAGCGCAGGCTACGCATCCGGCGGCGATGGCGGCGCTCGTCGCGCGCACGACCAAGCGGCCGGCGCGCATCGTCTACGACAAAGACACCGACATGCACGTGACGGGCAAACGTCACGCGTTCCAGAACCGCTATCGCGTCGGCTTCACGCGCACCGGCGAGATCACGGCGTTCAAGGTCGACTTCTACTCCGACGGCGGCGCGTACGCCGATCTCTCGCCGGCCGTCATGGCTCGCGCGATGACGCATGCGGAGAACGCGTATTACATCCCGCATGTCGAAATCCGAGGGACGGTTTGCCGGACGAACAATCCGCCGAACACGGCGTTCCGCGGATTCGGCGGACCGCAGGGAGTGGCGAACATCGAGAACGTGATGGAGGAGATCGCGGCGTTCCTCAAGAAGGACGCGCTCGATGTGCGCCGCGCGAATTGTTACGGCGTCGAGTCGCGCAACACCACGCCGTACGAACAGGTCGTCGAGCGCAACACCCTGCCGCGCCTGTTCACCGAGCTCGAATCGAAGTGCGATTACCGCGCGCGCATGAACGCCGTCCGCGAGTTCAACAAGACGTCGCCGACGCACCTCAAGGGGCTGGCGATGACGGCCGTGAAGTTCGGCATCTCGTTCAACACCAAGTTCCTCAACCAGGCCAACGCGCTGGTGAACATCTATCTCGACGGCAGCGTGCAGGTCTCGACCGGCGCGACCGAGATGGGACAGGGCGTCAACACGAAGATCCGCCAGCTCGTCGCGGACACGCTCGGCGTCGACCTCGAGCGCGTGGTGGTGATGCAGACGTCGACGGAAAAGAACAACAACACGTCCGCGAGTGCCGCATCGAGCGCCGCCGATCTCAATGGCAGCGCGGCGGTCGATGCGTGCAAGCGGATCCGCGAGCGGCTCGACGCAGTCGCAAAACATTACGGCGAGTCGCTCTCCTGGGAAGCGCTCATCAAGCTCGCCTATCAGGAACGCGTCTCCCTCGGCGAGCGCGGTTTCTACGCCACGCCGCGCCTCGACTGGGACTGGACCAGCGGACGCGGCACGCCGTTCCTCTACTTCACGATGGGGACGGCGTGCGCCGAGATTTTGATCGATCGATTCACGGGCGAGTTGAAAGTGCTGCGCGCGGATGTGCTGATGGACATCGGCAAGCCGATCAATCCGGGCGTCGATCGCGGCCAGCTCGTCGGCGCGTTCATTCAGGGGTTGGGATGGGTGACGACCGAAGATCTGCGATACGCGCCGAGCGGCGAGCTGCTATCGCATTCGCCGACGACGTACAAGATCCCGAACATTAACGACCTGCCCCCCGAGTTCACGATGAACTGGATCGAGCATGACAACCCGGTGAACGTAGCCGGCAGCAAAGCGGTCGGGGAGCCGCCGCTGCTGATGGCCATCTCGGCCTGGTGCGCCGTGAAACACGCGCTGGGCTTCGTGTCGAACGGCGACATCGCCAGGCTGCGCATCCCCGCCACGAATGAGGAGATTTTGATGCGACTGACGGAGTACTCGCGCAAAGGGGCGACGGCATCGCGATGAAGCAGTGTCGGAGTTGCAGAGTCTCAGAGTCGCAGAGGACGTGCCTGCCGACCCCTCTGAGACTCTGCGACTCTGAGACTCTGCGACTCGTTCCCACGAGGCACGAACATCTATGAATTACACACTGCAGGAATGGTTGAACCTCGCCTTCCGCTGGACGCACGTGTTCGCCGGCATCATGTGGGTGGGCGCGACGTACTACTTCACCTGGCTGGACCGGCGTTTTCACACCAGCGATCCCGATCAGGTGTGGATGGTCCACAGCGGCGGCTTCTACGTCGTCAATAAGACGAAGAGTCCTTCGCCATCGCACACGCTCCATTGGTTCAAGTGGGAAGCGGCGATCACGTGGCTGAGCGGCATACTTTTGCTCATCCTCGTCTATTACATGGGCGGCGCGCTCGTGGATGGTGAGCCGGGCAAGCCGTCGTTCACCGTGGCCGCTTGCATCGGCGTCGGAGTGCTGTTTGCGAGTTGGATCGTGTACGACCTGCTGTGGCTCTCGCCGCTCGCGAAGAACGAGCCGTTGGCGATCGCGATCTCATTTGCGCTGCTGGTTGCGCTCTCGTGGTGGCTGCCGCACGTGATGAGCAACCGCGCCGCCTTTCTTCATGTCGGCGCCGTCCTCGGCACGCTGATGGCGAACAACGTGTGGAGCCGCATCATCCCCGCGCAGAAAAAGATGGTCGCCGCCGCGCGCTCTGGTGGCGAGCCCGATCCGGTGCTCGCCGAGCGCGCGAAGTTCCGCTCGAAGCACAACACGTATCTGGTCATCCCCGTTGTGATGATGATGATCAGCAATCACTACCCGGTCTCGCTGTACGGCCGTAGCGACAACTGGATCGTGTTGTCGGTGCTCACCATCGTTGGATGGGTGATCGCGCATATCGTTCGCAAACAATGACTGCGGGAGTGGCAGAGTCTCAGAGTCTCAGAGGCGCACATGCCACCGACCCTCTGAGACTCTGCCACTCTGAGACTCTGAGACTTTATGAAGACAACGCTGAACGCTCAGGAACACGAAACCCTGGCCACGCCGCTAACAGCGGCTCTCGCCCCTTTCACGAGTCGCTTCCCCGGCAACGCGGGCGAACGGCAGCCGGTGCACACCGTCTATGGCGGCGCGCATCTGTTCAAGTCCGACACTGCGCGCAAACTCGGCGAAAAGGCGCGGCAGATTCTCGACGAGCATGGTGTCGATGCCTTCACGTTCGGACGCGCGATCGGCGTCGACGATGCGCACGCGGAGACGATCTGGGCGCGCGTGCGTGAGAAGCTCGAGCGCGAGCCGGTCGAGGACTTCCGTGCCGACTTCGAAGATGGCTACGGCAATCGTCCCGATGACGAAGAGGATCGCCATGCCGAGATCGTCGGACGCGAGCTCGCGGAGGGGATGCGCAACGGGACGCTGCCGCCTTTTTCCGGCATTCGCATCAAGCCGTTCACGCAGGAGCTGATGCGCCGCGGCCTGCGCACGATGGACATCGTCGTCACCACGCTCCTTGACGAAACCGGCGGGAAGTTGCCGCCGAATTTCGTGATCACGCTGCCGAAGATTCAGTTGCCGGAGCAGGTCACGCTGCTCGCCGACGTCTTCGATGAGATGGAGCGGCGCCTCGGCCTCGCGCCGATGACGCTGCGGCTGGAGTTCATGATCGAGACGACGCAATCCATCCTCAGCGCGCGCGGCGAATCGAACCTGCCGCTGTTCCTCGATGCCGCGCGCGGCCGCGCAGTGGCCGCGCACTTTGGCACATACGACTACACGGCCAGTTGCAACATCACGGCGGCCGAGCAGCGCATGGATCATCCGTCGTGCGATTTTGCACGGCACATGATGCAGATCGCCTACGCCGGCACCGGCATCTGGCTCTCCGACGGCGCGACGAACGTGCTGCCGATCGGCGACCGCGACACCGTTCATCGCGCGTGGAAGCTGCACGTCGATCACATCCGCCACTCGCTCGTGCATGCCTACTATCAAGGCTGGGACCTGCACCCCGCCCAACTCCCGACGCGCTACGCGGCCGTGTATTCGTTCTTCCTCAGCGGCCTCGCGCCGGCAACGGAACGCCTCCGCAACTTCATGGAAAAAGCCGGCCAGGCCACCCTCGTCGGCGACGTCTTCGACGACGCCGCAACCGGACAAGGCCTCCTGAACTACTTCATCCGCGGCATCAACAGCGGCGCTCTGACCGAGGAAGAAGCGCTCGCGACGGGGTTGACGTTGGAAGAGCTGCGGTCAAGGTCGTTCGTGAAGATCCTCGCAGGACGGAGGGCGTAACGACGCGGTCAGACCGTGGATCTCGCCAACGCTTTCTGCCATTGAGTTTCGAGAGCGAGCTCGCGAACCCACCGCTCGATGTAGGCAATATCAAGCTGAGAACCCTGAATGCGAATGATTCCCACCACGTCTTCAATCTGCCGGTCGGACTCTCCCATCTTTGCCCATTCCAATTTCGAGATCAGAACATCTTCCGGCGTCGCGACGTAAACTCGCATTCCTTCAATGGTATGCAGCCGCCGTCGATCGAATTCGGCCCGGCTGAACTCGCGGTCTTTGCGAAAGATCAGATCGACTTTCCATGTTGAAGAGAAGTCGATCACGTTGAACTGTGAGACCCACTTCTTCGACTCGAATGCGTCTTCTTCATCGGCGTAATATCGATCGGCAGGAAATTCACGAATCAGTGCGCGGAGCTGTTCGTCGGTTGGCGCAATAACGATGTCGATGTCATAGCTGGCTCGCGCGCGACCATGCGCTGAGCTCGCGAACGATCCGGTTACCATGTATGGGACGTTGGCCCGATCGAGCGCTGTGATCACGCGTCGAAAAAAGTCATCGGCGCTCACCGCGGCAGAGCCACTCCGTACAACTCCTCGATCAGTCGTCGTGATACTTCGACGGTCGTGGATTCGGGGTGGCGCGCTCTGATACCGGCGAACGAAAATTCGCGTGCGAGATCGCTCATCTTCAACGCCATCTGCATGCGCGCTTCCGGTCCAAGGGCGCGATGAAGGTCGTCCTGGACTGCCGCGGCGCGCTCCGAAGTATCGAGCGGTCGCATGAGACGACGATAACACGCGCAGGCCGGCTCTCGCGCACGGCAAGGCAAGTCAGCGTCGTTGCGAACGGTTTAGCTGATCTTTGCAACGACCGCGGGCGGCGCTGTCACATCGCGTCACATCTTTTTGCGGGCTTCGGGACAACTGGCGCTGCACATCGGCTTACGTTGGAACCGATGAGATTCGCTCGATATCTGCTCGCACTATGGTGTTTGCCGGCGTCTGCAGCAGTGACTACCTCGCGCGAAGTCGTGACGCTGCCAGGCGTCGGGCAGCTGCAGGCCGTCGTGTCGACGCCGTCGGCCGAAGGTCCGAAGCCGGCGCTGCTCGTGGTCGGCTGGCTGAGCTGCGATTCGGTGAACGCGGATGATCCGAATGATGGGTTCATCGAGTTCCTGAATGGCGTCGTTCGCGATGCCGGCCTGGTCGTCATGCGAGTCGACAAACCAGGAGTTGGCGGAAGCGACGGGAACTGCGCCGAAACAGACTTCCGCACGGAGCTCGAGGGATATCGCGCGGCGTGGAAGCAACTCGCGGCGCGAGCAGACGTCGACCGCAGCCGCATGTTCGTCCTCGGCCTGAGTAACGGGGGCGGTGTGGCTCCGCTGGTCCCCGGCGAACCGGCGGCCGCCGGATTTGTGTCCGTAGGCGGATGGTCTCGGACGTGGTTCGAGCACATGATGAGTTTCGAGCGCCGCCGGATGACGTTGAAGCGTCTCAAACCAGACCAGGTGTCCGAGCGCATGAAGGCGGTCGCGCGGCTCTATGACGCGTACCTGAACGAAGGCCGGACACCCGAGGCGATCCTGCGCGAGTCGCCCGACCTTGCGATCGCGTGGGAGGGAAATCCGAAATCTCAGTATGGCCGGCCGCCCTCGTTCTTTCAGCAGTTGCAACAGCTCAACCTCGCATCCGAGTGGGCACGCGTGACAGTGCCGACCCTGGTCGTCTACGGAGACCACGACTGGATCATGGACCGCGAGGAGCAGGAGCTGATTGTCAACGCGGTCAACCTCAACCGACCACAACTGGCGACCCTTACCGTGATCCCGCGAATGGATCATTTTTTTTCTGCTGCATGACTCGATGCAGGACAGCTTCGATGGACGCGGCCCACGGAAGTTCGCAAGCTCGAGCCTGGATGTCGTCGTGCGGTGGTTCCGCGCGCAGACTAACTTCCCCGATAGGTCGCGTACCCGAAAGGACTGAGCAGCAGCGGCACGTGGTAGTGCTGCGCGACGTCATCGACGCGGAACACGATCGTCGCCTCGGGGAAGAAGCCGCCGGGGTTGTAGGCGCCGGTGTCGAACACGATGCGATAGACGCCGGGCTTCACGCGATCCGGTTCCAGCACGCGCGCGCGGCCGTCGTTGTCGGTGACACCGTCGAACAAAACATCGCGACCGGAAAACAGCGTAATGGCCACGCCCGCCGCGGGGCGGCCTTTCGCGGTGTCGAGCACATGGGTCGTGATTCCGGCCATCAGAGCACCAGCTTCTCCAGGCGCAACGCCGTGATCTTCGCATGCTCCTCGGCCGCAATGCGCAACTCCGTCTCCCGATCGTTCTGCAAGCGTTGCTCGAGGTTCGCGCGCATTTCATCGGCACCGCGGCCGGTCGCGCAGACCAGGAACACGAATCCGTGCTTCTGTTCGTACGCGACATTTCCCGCGGCGATCGCGGCCATCGTTTCCTGCGACGCACTCGCGGTACCGGATTGCTCGTGCGACGACCAACCAGGTTTGCGCTCGCCGATGCGCGGATGCGCGGCAAACGCTTCGAGGTGCTCACTTGCAGGCAGCGAGAACCAAATCCGGTTCGATGTCTCGATCATCTGATCCCACGACGCGAACGGCCGCGCCGCGATCATCGCGTCGATCCACGCCGTCGATGCACAGACCGCGCGCAGCACCTGCGGATGAAAGAGCGTGTTCACGCGACGCACCGCAGCGGCACGGCGGCCCTCGATCGTGGCGCGGCCCCACACCCGCAGCCGGCTCACGCCGCCGTCGGGATACACGTTCATGCGCAGATGCGTGAACGGGCCGTCGCTCGTGAGCTCGTCGATGAAAAAGTGGCGCGTGTGCGCCTGCAGCTTCGTGCGCGGGAGGAGCTCGGTCCACGACGCAGCGTTGTTTTCGCCAGGGCGCGAACCTTCCAGCGAGGCCGTATCGGGATAGTTGCCCTTGAAGTGATTCGTATCGATCTCGACGCGCCGCACGTGACCTTCCGTCGCGAGCTTCACGATCACCCAGTCGTGCCCCGGTCCGCGGCGGCGCCGCGTTTCCCAGCCATCGCTCATGTTGTGCGCGCGCCCCGGCATGATCAGGTTGTGCTTCGGGCCGAAGAACATGTCGCTGCAGGTCAGCACGTCCGCGCCGTTCTCGGCCGCGGCGAGATCGATCTCGTTGCCGAGACCGCCGGCGATGCGCCAGTCGGGAACGACTTCGCCGTACACGCGCAGCCGCGCCACGCCGCCGTCGGGGAAGATGTTGAAGCGCAGATGCGTGACCGCGTCGTTGCGCGCGACCGCAAACTCGTTCTCGCTGTCGCCCTGTAGCGGCGAGCGCGGAAGCAACTCGCGCCATTCGGCCGCGAGCAGTTCCTCCACCGACGCGTCGACGCGCATCGACGTCCCTTCGATTGAGCACGACTCCGGATAGTTGCCGCGGAAGAACGCCGTGTCGACGACGACGCCGTGCACGACTCCGGGCAGTCCGAGCCGGATGATCGCGAAGTCATGTCCGACGACGCGCTTGCGGCGGCTCTCCCAACCGTCCATCCATTTGCCGCGGTCGGTGTACTCATGCTCTTTCCAGATCGCCTTGGACGGCTTGAGGAGATTTTCCTTCTCGGCGAAAAAATCGTCGTTCGCATACAGCACGCTGCCGCCGAGGCGCTCGCTGGCGAGGTCGATGAGGTCTCTCACGCGGCGGAGTTTACTCCGGCCACCCACGTCGCTTTCACGACGCCGCTGAGCTTCGCGCCGAGGTAGGGGGTGACTTTGTGGCGGTGCCGGATGATTTCGGGCGTGACGATGAAGGTCTCGTCCGGATCCCAGACGGTGAGATCCGCGTCGCGGCCGACGGCGATCTCACCTTTCTTATCGAGGCGCGCCATGCGCGACGGACCGTAGCTGCACCAGCGCATCAGATCGATGAGCGTGAATCCGCGCGCGCGCGCGTTCGTCCAGACGATCGGCAGCACGAACTGCAGCGACGAGATGCCGCCCCAGGCGCTCATGAAATCGCCGCGCTTCAATTCCGGCGTGCATGGCGAGTGATCGCTGACGATCATGTTGATCAACCCCTCGCGCAACCCATCCCACAGCCGCTCGCGATTTTCCTGCTCGCGAATCGGCGGCGCACATTTGTATTCGGTGCGGCCGCGCGGGACCGACTCCGCGTCGAAGTGCAGATAGTGCGGCGTGGTCTCGCAGTGCAGCGGGAGGTGTTCTTTGCGCGCGCGCCGGAAGATGTCGAGTGCGCCGGCCGAAGAGAGATGCACGACGACGATACGTGCGCGGGTATCGCGGCAAACGCGGAGCAGCAACTCGATGGCCGCGTCTTCCGCGGCGCTCGGACGCGATGCGAGGAACGTCGCGTAGTCATTCGCGTCGCCGTGCGGCTCGTGCAGGTGCTCGGGTAGTTCCGCATGCACGAGCAATGGCGCGCGCGTCGGCGCGAGCTCCCTTGCGGCCTCGTACAACTCTCGTTCATCGACGTTCGGGAAATCGTCGACACCGGAGTGCACGAGAAAACATTTGAAGCCGCGCGCGCCTGCTTCGAGCATCGGCCGCAGCTCGCGTGTGTTGCCGGGCACGACGCCGCCCCACAGCTCGACATTCACCGAGCCGCGTGCGACGCGCTGCTTCGCTTCGAGAGCCGCCAGTGTCGTCGTCGCAGGGATGGAATTCAGCGGCATGTCGATGATGGTCGTGATGCCGCCCGCCGCGGCAGCCGCGGTCGCAGTCGCGAAGCCCTCCCACTCCGTCCGTCCCGGCTCGTTCACGTGCACGTGCGAGTCGACGAGGCCGGGCATGATCACGAGATCGCCGTAGTCGACGTCGGCCTGTCCGTGTGCTTCGATCGCCGCGATCTTCGGACCTTCGAGAACGATCGTCGCCGGGATGATTCGTGGTCCGACGATGACGCGCGTGCTGCGGATTCGCATGGCGGGATGGTAACTTCTGTGCGCGCCATGACCACCTTCTTCGAAGCGTTGAACGACCTTGCGGAATCGGGCGCGCCGTTCGTCGCGGTGACCGTCGTCGACACGATGGGCTCCACGCCGCAGGACCGCGGCGCGAAGATGCTGGTCACGCCGGAGGGCCGCGCGTTCGGCACCGTGGGCGGCGGCAAGATCGAAGTGCGCTGCATCGAACAGGCGAAGCAGATGCTCGCCGACGACACCTCGCCGAAGACGCGCTTCTTTCAGTGGTCGCTCGAGAAAGACATCGGCATGACCTGCGGCGGTACCGTGCGCGTCTACTTCGAAGCGTTCAACGTCACGCGCTGGAACATCGTCGTCTTCGGCGCCGGGCACGTCGCGCATGCGGTGATCGAAGTGCTCTCCCGCCTCGACTGCCGCATCACGTGCATCGATCCGCGCGAGGAGTGGCTGCAGCGCATACCGTCGTCCCCGAGAGTGACGAAGGTGCTGGCGACCGACATGCCGTCGCAGGTCGCGTCGATCCCCGAAGGTTCATTCGTGCTGCTCATGACCATGGGCCACACGACCGACAAGCCGATCCTGCTCGAGATCCTCCGCACGCGCACGTTCCCGTACCTCGGCGTCATCGGCAGCAACGCGAAAGCAAAGCGGCTGCGACAGGACATCCTCGACGCGGGCCTGCCGCAGGAAGCGACGAAGGCGTTTCTCTGCCCTGTCGGGCTCGACATCGGGTCGAATCATCCGCACGAAATCGCGGTGAGCGTAGCCGCGCAGATGTTGCAGATGCGCAGGTGACTGACTCCGTGTCCTCTGTGTTCTCTGTGGTGTATCGGATCACCACAGAGAGCACAGAGCTCGGCGCCGATTTCGCAATCGACTGGCACCGACATGCGGACTCCAGCACTGCGCGACCTGGCGCGGCTGTATTCAATCGAAACTACATACACGGATGCGGCCGGCACGAAGCAGCACGCCAGCCGCGAAGCGCTCGTCGCGGCGATCGAAAAGCGGGCCGGAGCATCGATCGACGACGTTGCGAAGCTGCGACGTGAATCGCCGCTCGTCGAGGCGGTGGTCGTGTTGTGGGGCAACGATCGCACGATCGACGTCGAGCTGCCCGACAACACCGTCGTCGAGTGGGACATCGCGCTCGAGGATGGGTCGTGGCGCTCGGGCCGCATCGACGTGCTCGGTGGCACGATCACGCTCGATCAACCGCTCCCGCCTGGCTATCACACGCTGACGATCGACGGAAACCATGAAGCATTCGTCATCGCATCGCCGCTCAAGGCGGCGCCGCCGCGCGACAAGACATGGGGCGTGTTCGCGCCTCTCTACGCCGCACACACCCGCCGCAGCTGGGGCGCCGGCGACCTCGGCGATCTCATGGAGTACGCGAGCTGGATCGATCATCACGGTGGCGGCGTCGTAGCCACGCTGCCGATGCTGGCTGCGTTCGACGACGAGCCGAGCCCGTATTCGCCCGTCAGCCGTCTCTTCTGGAACGAGATGTATCTCGATGTGACGCGCCTGCCGGAGTTCGACCCCAACGACGCCGATGCCGGTGCGATCGTGCACCTGCAGCAGTTGCGCGAGGTCGACTACGCCGCCGTGCGCCGCGAGAAGCGTCGCGTGCTGATGCGTTGCGCGGAACGGTTCGCGGGCGACGCCGTCTTCGCGCAGTTTGCATCCCACGCAAACGACTACGCCCGGTTCCGCGCAGGTGGTGACGCGGCGGAGACGCGCTATCACCTGTACGTGCAGTACCGCATGGCGCAGCAGATGCGCGAGGTCGCCAACGCCGCGCGCCGCCTCGGCGCCGGCTTGTACCTCGACTTTCCGCTCGGCGTGAATCCGGGTGGATATGATGCGCAGCGTTACGCGCACGTCTTCGCGCGTGGTGTTTCGGTCGGCGCGCCGCCCGACCTCTTTTTCACGAAAGGACAGAACTGGGGATTCGCGCCGTTCGACCCCGATGCCATCCGCCACGATCGGTACGAGTACTACCGCGCCGCGGTCCGGCACCATGTGTCGCACGCCGGAATCCTGCGCATCGATCACGTGATGGGACTGCATCGGCTGTACTGGGTGCCGGAAGGCCACGGCGCGAAGGACGGGGTGTACGTGCGCTATCGCGCGGATGAGCTCTACGCGATCCTGGTCCTCGAATCGCGCCGCCACGGCTGCGTCATCGTCGGCGAAGACCTCGGTACCGTGCCGCCGGAAGTGCCGAAGAAGATGAACCGCCATGGCCTGCGGCGCATGTACGTCGTGCAGTACGAAGCGCAGCCAGCATCGCCGCCGCTGCAGCCGCCGCCGGCCGCGTCCGTGGCGAGCATCAACACGCACGACATGCCGACGTTCGCTGCATGGTGGACTGCGAAGGACGTCGACGATCGCGTCGCAATGGGGCTGCTCGACGAAGTGGGTGCGCAACGCGAGCGCGATACGCGTGAACGGATGAAGCAAGGCATCGTGCAGTCGCTCGTCGACGGGCCGTCGCAGAATCCTCAGAAGACGTTGGAAGCGGTGCTGTCGTATCTCGCCGCGAGCGACGCCGAGATCGTGCTGCTCAACCTCGAGGACCTGTGGGGCGAGCTCGAGCCGCAGAATGTCCCGGGCGTGCCGGAACACAGTTGGCGGCATAAGTTCAGGATGAGTCTGGAAGACGCGCGCGCGGACGGATCGATCCGCCGCGTGCTCGTGAAAGTGAATGGGCTGCGGGCAGGTGAATTGCTCCAGTCGAGCGGTCCGGAAATTGTTTCGAAGGAAGGGTAATGGCGGTTCGTAAGAAGAAAGATTCAGCGCCGAAGAAGGCAACGACGACGACAAAGCGGACGGCGGCGAAGACCGTCGCCGCTCCGACGAAGAAGCGCGCGCCCGCGAAGAGCCGCGCCGCGGAAGTGATCGAAGAACTGCAGGCCGTCGGCGCGGACGTCGTGCCGAGCGTGACCATCGAAGCGGAGGCCGAAGCTTTGTCAGGCGCGGAATCGGTCGTGGCGACGCCCGATGCGTCGATCAGCGACGCCGGCCCGATCATCAACGACGCGGAGCGCCAGCGTCCCGCGCTGGCTGATCCGGCAGCGTCCGGCGCTGCCGGCCCCGAGAAGCGACGGCGCGGGACGCCGTCCCATCAGCCGGCGCGGGACGCCGGCGCTCCGATCCGCGAGCACACGATCGACCAGGTCACACCCGAGCCCACTCGTCCCGAGTCGCTTCTCAGCGATTGGGACCTGCACCTCTTCAATGAAGGCACGCATCACAAATTATGGGAAAAGCTCGGCAGTCACATCGTGCCGGGCGGGGTGATGTTCGGCGTATGGGCGCCAAACGCGGCGCGCGTCAGCGTCGTCGGCGACTTCAATGACTGGAATACCGAGTCGCATCCATTGAACGCGCGCGGCGCCTCGGGCATCTGGGAAGGGTTCATCGCCGAGCTCGGCCGCGGCACGAATTACAAGTACCACATCGTTTCGTTCGACGGGCAGTATCGCGTCAATAAAGCGGACCCGATGGCGGTCCATCACGAGACGCCACCCGCCACGGCATCGAAGGTATGGGATCTCGATTACAACTGGAGCGACCGCGACTGGATGAGCAGGCGCAAGGAGCGCAACAGCTACACCGCGCCAATGTCCATCTATGAGGTGCACCTCGGCTCCTGGCGCCGCGTCTCGGACGACGACGGCAGAACCTGGCGCTGGATGAGTTACCGCGAGATCGCCCAGCCGCTTGCCGAATACGTGAAGAAGATGAATTTCACGCACATCGAGCTGATGCCGGTCATGGAGCATCCGTTCTATGGCTCGTGGGGCTACCAGGGCACGGGATACTTCGCGCCGACAAGCCGCTACGGCACGCCGCAGGATTTCAAGTATCTCGTCGACGTGCTGCACCAGCATGGCATCGGTGTGATCATCGATTGGGTTCCGTCGCATTTCCCGAGCGACGAACACGGCCTGTCGTATTTCGACGGTACCCACCTGTACGAGCACGCCGACCCGCGCAAAGGATTTCAGCCGGACTGGAATTCGCTCGTTTTCAATTACGGGCGCAATGAAGTGCGCGCGTTCCTGCTCTCCAGTGCTTTGTACTGGCTGGACGAGTATCACGCGGACGGATTGCGCGTCGACGCGGTCGCATCGATGTTGTATCTCGACTATTCGAGAAAGCAGGGCGAGTGGGTGCCGAACGAATTCGGCGGCCGCGAGAATCTCGAGGCCATCACCTTCCTGCGCCGGCTCAATGAAGACGTTTACAAGGTTCATCCCGATGCGCAGGTGATCGCGGAAGAGTCCACTGCCTGGCCGATGGTCTCGCGGCCCACCTACGTCGGCGGCCTCGGTTTCGGCATGAAGTGGGACATGGGCTGGATGCACGATTCGCTTCGCTATTTCGCGAAGGATCCCATCCATCGCAGGTTCCATCACAATGACCTGACATTCCGGATGATGTACGCGTTCACGGAAAACTTCGTGCTGCCGTTGTCGCACGACGAAGTCGTCCACGGCAAAGGCTCGCTGTACGGGAAAATGCCCGGCGACGAGTGGCGTCGGATGGCCAATCTGCGGCTGCTGTTCTCGCACATGTACGCGAATCCTGGCAAGAAGCTTTTGTTCATGGGCGGCGACCTCGGTCAGATCCGCGAGTGGAATCACGATGCCAGCCTCGACTGGGAACTGCTTCAGCATCCATTACACGCCGGCGTGAATCGCTGGCTCGAGGACCTCAACAAGGCTTATCGCGACGTGCCGGCCATGCACGAGTTGGACATGTCGCCGGAGGGCTTCGAATGGATCGATTGCTGCGACACGGAAAATAGTGTCGTATCTCTGGTGCGCCGCTCGAAATCGCGGCCGGACGAGCAGGTCGTCGTGGTCCTGAACTTCACGCCGAACCCGCGTCACAATTATCAGATCGGCCTTCCCCGCGGCGGTCATTGGGCGGAGATCCTCAATAGCGACGCGGCGCTCTATGGCGGCAGCGGCCAGGGAAACCTCGGCGGCGTCGACGCCGTGCCGATTCCGCTGCACGGCCGGCGTTGGTCTGCAACGATTACCTTGCCGCCGCTGGCCGCCGTTTTCCTTTTGTCGCAACCGGAACCCGAAGTCGAAGAAGAATCCACTCCGAGGAACTCCGAGGTACCCGAGGAACTCGAAGCAGAGGAACCTGCCGTTGCCTGATCAGACCGAAGCCACGTCAGTACCCGGATCCGAAACCTTTCCGCCGGCGGCCGCGGTTGGACAGCAGAGCCATCCGCCGACGCCGATCGGCATTGCGCTCGGCGCAAAACTGCTCGACGCCGATCGCTGTGAGTTTCGCGTATGGGCACCGCAGCGCGATGAGATCGAGTTGCACATCGTCAGTCCGCGGGAGCGCCGCGTACCTCTGACGAAAGACCGTCACGGATATCACTCAGCGATCGTCGACGATTGTGGGGAAGGCACGCGCTACCTGTTCGTGATCGGCGGACAAGAGCGACCCGATCCCGCATCGCGGCATCAGCCGGAGGGCGTACACGGCCCGTCGGAAGTGGTCGGCGTCGATTTCGACTGGGGTGACGCACAGTGGAAGGGCATCGCGCTCGAGGACTACGTCGTGTACGAGCTGCACGTCGGCACGTTCACTGACGAAGGTACGTTCGACGCGATCATTCCGAAGCTCGACGCGCTCAAGGAGCTCGGCATTACGGCAGTCGAGTTGTTGCCGGTCGCGCAATTTCCTGGCGAGCGGAATTGGGGTTACGACGGGACCTACCCATCGGCGGTACAGGCGTCTTACGGCGGTCCTCGCGCGTTGAAGCGTCTCGTGGACGCATGTCATCAACGCGGCCTGGCCATCCTCCTCGACGTCGTCTATAACCACCTCGGGCCCGAAGGCAATTACCTCGGCGAATACGGCCCGTATTTCACCGATCGCTATCGCACGCCGTGGGGCCTTGCGCTGAACTTCGACGGACCGCGCAGCGACGATGTGCGCTGGTATTTCATTCACAGCGCGCTGCAGTTCATCGACGAGTTTCATTTCGATGGACTGCGCGTCGACGCCGTACACGCGATCGTCGATCATTCGGCGGAGCCGTTCCTGCAGGACCTCTGCGACGCGGTCCATCAGCGTGCCGAAGAGCTTGGGCGGCGTGTGCAGGTGATCGCGGAAAGCGATCTCAATGACCCGCGTGTCATTACACCGAAGGATGAGCTCGGACTCGGTTTCGACGCGCAATGGGCGGACGACTTTCACCATTCGCTGCACACGCTCCTGACCGGGGAGCGCGACGGCTATTACGAAGGGTTCCCGCCGAAGGTGAGCAATCTCGCGCGCGTGCTGAAAACCGGCTATCTCTACACTGGCCAACATTCGCCATATCGCGGTCGCAAATACGGTCTGGCTCCGAAAACCTCGGACGGTGCGAAATTCGTGATCTCCATGCAGAACCACGATCAGGTCGGCAATCGGCTGTTGGGCGACCGGATCGCTGCGCTGCTGCCGCCGGCAAAAGTCCGACTCGCGGCGGCCGTAACCATTCTCGCGCCGTTTCTGCCGATGCTGTTCATGGGAGAGGAGTACGGCGAGACCGCGCCATTTCAATACTTCACGTCGCACTCCGATCCCGATCTCATCGAGGCCGTGCGCAAGGGACGGCGCGAGGAGTTCGACGATTTCGACTGGAGCGGCGGCGAGCCGCCCGATCCGCACGATGAGGAGACGTTCCGCCGGTCGCGCTTGAACTGGTCGCTGCTCGAGCGGAAGGAACATGCGGCGCTGCGCGAGCTTTATCGAACGCTGCTCGCGCTGCGTCGCGACACACCATCCTTACGCAACCTCGACCTGTCGGCCGTGCAGACGCATGCGGATGACGAACGGGCCGTGCTCCTTATGCGGCGCCATGACGTGCTGGTCGCGTTCAATTTCTCAGATCGTCCGCAGACGCTGCCGCAGCCGTTCGACCTGGAGCGACGGGCTTTTAGCCCGTCGGCCGTCGATGACCGACGGCCTGAGAGCCCGTCGTTCCAGATATTGTTCGACGGCGGCGGCAGAATCGACGGGCAGGAGATCACGCTGCCGCCGTCCGCGTTCGGAGTCTGGACGTCTTGATGCTTCGCGTTCCGGCTGCCACGTATCGCATCCAGTTCAACGCGCAGTTCACTTTCGACGATGCGCGAAAGATGGTCGAGTACCTGCGCGCTCTCGGGATCAGCGATTTGTACGCATCGCCGCTGCTGCGCGCGCGTAAAGGGAGCTCGCACGGATACGACGTCATCGACACGAGCACGCTCAATCCGGAACTGGGCACGAGTGACGATTTCGATCGCCTGCACGAGGCGCTCTCGCACAATGAGATGGGCCTGCTCCTGGACATCGTGCCCAATCACATGGCCGCGAGTGCCGAGAACGGGTGGTGGATGAGCGTTCTGGAGAACGGGCTGCAGTCGCGCTTTTCGCACTTCTTCGACATCGACTGGCGAAACGACAAGGTCATGCTCCCCATCCTCGGCCGTCTTTACGGGGAAGCGCTCGAATCCGGCGAGCTTCGCCTCGGCTTCGATGCCGATGGGTTCTTCTTCACGTATTACGACAAGCGCCTGCCGATGGCGCCGCAGTCGTATCACCTCGTGTTACGCGAATGTGTATCCGAGCTTCCGCAAGAGGGTCTGGCACTGGAGGTCCACGACCTCGTGCAGAACGCCGTCTCCAACAGCCGCTTCGTCAAGGAGACGTTGTGGCGCGTGCGCGAGCAAACCGCGGCGTTTCGCAACGCACTCGATCGTGCCATCGCCCGGTTCAATGAGGATGTCAACCTGCTGCACCAGCTCCTCGAGGTGCAATGGTACCGGCTCGCGTATTGGCGCGTGGCCAGCGAGACCATCAACTATCGCCGCTTCTTCGACGTCACGGATCTTGTCGGCGTGAAGGTGGAAAACCCGGAGGTTTTCGACGTCCACCATCGTCTCGTCCTGGAACTGGTCAGCGAAGGGAAAGTGACCGGACTGCGGATCGATCACATCGACGGCCTTTTCGATCCGATGACGTATCTGACGAAGCTGCAGTTACGCCACGGGAATCCCGATGAGGCGCAGTCGCTGTATGTCGTCGTCGAGAAGATTCTCGAGGAAGGGGAGGCGTTGCCTGCCTCGCTGCGTTGCGCGGGCACGAGCGGCTATGACTTTCTCGACACGGCCAATGCGCTGTTCGTCGATCCGGCCGGCCTTACGCGATTGACGGCTGCGTATCAGGACTACAGCGGCGTCACGGCGTCTTATGAGGACATCGTGTATGAGCGCAAGAAGCAAATCATCGAGCAGCTTTTTTTCGGCGAGATGCACTCCCTCGGTCTGAACCTCGGCACGCTCGCCGAGAAGCACCGTCATGCGCGTGACTTCGCGCCGAGCGACCTTGCGAACACCGTGATGGAAGTGACCGCGTGTATGCCCGTTTATCGCACGTACGTCCGCGAGTCGCCGGTGAGTGACGCGGATCGGGCGCGCATTCATGAGGCCATCGAGCAGGCGCGGCAGCGCTCGCGCAAGGTGGACGCGCGACTCTTTGATTTCGTCGAGCACGTGCTGTTGCTCGAGCCGCCTTCGTACATCAGCGGCGAGCGCGAAAACTGGCTGCAGTTCGTCATGCGCTGGCAGCAGTTCACGGGGCGCGTGATGGCCAAGGGCGTCGAGGACACGGCGTTCTACAACTACAACCGTCTGCTGTCGCTCAATGAAGTCGGCGCCGCACCGGGACGTCATGGCGATTTCGACGCCGTCGCGGAGCTCCACGAGCGCAACGAGCGCATTGCACATGATTGGCCGCATACGATGAACGCGACGTCGACGCACGACACGAAACGTGCCGAGGATGTAAGGGCGCGGATTCATGTGCTGTCGGAGCTGGCGGACGAGTGGCGCGATGAGGTGCAACAGTGGACGCGCGTGAATGCTGCATCGAAGCGCGACGGCGTCCCGCATGCGAATGAAGAATGGATGCTGTATCAGACGCTGGTCGGAATGTGGCCACTCGACGAGAGCGACGAGGCGAGTGTGCCTGACCGCTTGCGCGCGTATCTCGAAAAGGCGGCGCGGGAGGCGAAGACACATTCGAGCTGGCTCGTGCCGAATAGTGAATACGAACAAGCATTTCAGGACTTCGCGGCCGGTATTCTCGACAATGCGCCGTTCATGACGCGTTTCCGCGCCTTTCAGCAGCGCGTCGCGTTTCACGGATTTCTCAATTCGCTCGCACAAGTGGTGGTAAAAGTATGCAGCGCCGGCGTGCCCGATTTTTATCAGGGCAGCGAGCTGTGGGACTTCAGCCTCGTCGATCCCGACAATCGCCGGCCGGTCGACTATGAGAAACGCTGGAAACTCCTGCGCGATCTGCCGCCCGCCGCCGACTTGCTCGATCACTGGCAGGACGGCCGCATCAAACTCTTCGTCACCGCGCTCAGCCTCGCCGCGCGCGCACGAAACCTCGACGCATTCCGTGGAGCTTATCGCGCCGTCGAAACCGGCACCCCCAATGTGGTCGCATTCACCCGCGGCGACAACGTGCTCGTCGCGGTCCCCCGCCTCACTACCCAACTCGTGCAAGCCCCACAACTCCCCGTGGGCGATGTCTGGCGCGACCGCGCGCTGCCCATCGGCGGCAACTGGCGAAACGCGTTCACGGATGAGGCGGTAAAAGGCGATCGCGTCGCATTGCGAGACATTTTCGCGACGTTCCCCGTCGCAATCCTCGAACGAGCGTAGCGAAGCTGATGGGCCGTTGCACTTAGATCATGAAGCCGTTGACTCGCATCACAGCGGACCCGCTCAGGATGGGTGGCCGTCCCTGCATCCGCGACCTTCGCGTAACCGTGGGTACGGTCGTCGGTCTAGTCGCGGCGGGTCACGCACGCGAAGAAATCCTTCGCCTCTACCCTTACCTCGAGAACGAAGACATCGCCGAAGCACTCGCATATGCCGCCTGGCGAGCGGATGAGTTCGAAGTGCCGTTGTTGTACAAGTGAAAATACTCGTCGACATGAATCTGACCCCGGCGTGGGTCGTGTTTTTTACGGACGCCAGATCGAAGGCGTTCACGGGTCTGATGCCGGCGATCTCAAAGCTCTCGACTCGGAGATCATGGGTTTGCGAGAGAGCATCGTCTCATCGTATTTACGCACGATCTTGACTTCGGCAACATCCTCGCGGTGACCCATGCCTCGCGGACCGAGCGTCATACAGGCGCGTGTTGAAGATCCGCTACCATCAACGATCGGCGAGACTGTCGTGGCGGCCATTGCAGGAAACCGAGCGCATCTCGAGCGCGGTGCACTCATTACGATCGATCCCGACAGACTGCGAATTCGGATCCTGCCGATTGTTCCTGGTTTTGGCATCGAAGGGGAGCTGGTTGTGAATGCGTCGCCGTACACCCGTCACCAGCGAATCGTCGGAGGCTCTATGCGGCGCTCGAGCATTTCTTGCCGCGAGCAGCGATGTGGCGAGGCGGTGGTCTCACCGCTCGACGTAGTTCTGGCCGACGACTCCGTCGTCCAGTCGGACGTCACCGTTGTCGATCCCGTCATCGAGGTCGTGAAGATCTGTCGCCGCATGGGCGAGTCGTTTACGCGCATCAGCGAGATCAGCGTCGAGACCGGCGGCGCGATCACCTCGCCGCTCCTGCCGGGGTTCTCGCTCGACGTTCACGACGTGTTTCCTGCCGGATAGCGCACTCCATAACCGCCCGCGTCATGTACGGCCCGTGAGCGTCGCGAGCCTGCGCAACCAGGCCGCGTTCTCGCGCGTCGGCGCGCCGGGCGGGAGGCGCCAGCTCCAGTTGCCGTGTTGGTTGCCGGGCGTGTTCATGCGCGCATCGCTGCCGAGACCGAGGATGTCCTGCGCTGGGATGATCGTGAGTTGTGCGACCGACGTGTACGCCGCGCGAATGAGCGCCGGCGCGATCTCCTCGGCATCCTTCGCGCCGAGGTACGCCAGCGCGGCTTCGCGTTCGCCCTCGGTCGCGTGATCGAACCAGCCGCGCGCCGTGTCATTGTCGTGTGTGCCGGTATAGACGGTGGTCTCGCGCTCGAGACGATGCGGCAGATGCGCGTCGTTGTCGAGCTCGAAGCCGAACTGCAGGATCTTCATCCCGGGCAATCCGGTGGCGCGGCGCAACTCGTGAACGTCCTGCGTAATGAAGCCGAGGTCTTCCGCGACGAGCGGCAACTCGACACCGAACGCTTCGCGCAATGCCTCGAACAGCGCGATTCCCGGACCAGGCATCCAACGCCCGTGCACCGCGGTCGGCTCATCAGCCGGCACTTCCCAATACGCCGCGAAACCGCGGAAGTGATCGAGGCGCACGACATCGGCGAGGCGCAAATTCGTGCGCACGCGCTCGATCCACCATCGATAGTTCTGCTCGCGCATCACGTCCCAGCGGTACAGCGGATTCCCCCAGCGTTGCCCAGTCGCGCTGAAGTAATCGGGCGGCACGCCGGCGACCACCGTTGGTTGTCCATCTTCGCCGAGCTGAAATAGCTCCTGATTGCCCCACACGTCGGCGCTGTCGCCCGCGACGTAGATCGGCACGTCGCCCATGATGCGAATGCCGCGCGCGTGCGCCGCGTCGCGAATCACGTTCCATTGGCGGAAAAAGAGGAACTGCACGTACTGCCAGAAGCGAATCGCGTCGGCGTGCTCGCTGCGCGCACGATCGAGCACCTTCTGTTCGCGCGTGCGCAACGCTGACGCCCACTGCCACCACGGCGCGCCGCCATGTGCCATCTTGACGGCCATGTACAGCGCGTAGTCGTCCAGCCACTCCGCCTGCTCCGGCGCGGCGACGAACGCGTGAAAGGCGGCGAGCACCTCTTCGCTCGCGCTTTCGTTGAAACGATTCCATGAGGTCTCCAGCAGCGCGGATTTGTACGCGGTCACGCGATCGAACTCGACGTGCTCATCGGAGAAACGCGGAGCCTCGACGACGTCGTCGACGCTCAGCAGCCCTTCCTGCAACAGGCGCTGCGGCGAAATGAGCAGCGGATTTCCCGCGAACGATGACAAGCATCCATACGGCGACGCCGCGTAGCCGGGAGGATTGACCGGCAGCACCTGCCAGATGCGCATGCCGGCGCTCTGCGCCCAATCGAGGAACGCCACCGCCTCATCGCCGAGGTCGCCGACGCCGTAGCTGCCCGGGAGCGAGGTCGGATGGAGCAGCACGCCCGCGGCGCGGCGCGAGTCGGCGGCCGGGTCGATCGAAGTATGCATCGGCGCGATGGTAAACGACGTCACACCGCTGCAATCGACAGCTTCTCGCCGAGGTGGTCGAAGAGCTCGAGCCATTCACGCGAAGCGGGGACGGCGGTGGCCGATGCTTCGATGGCTGGCCGCACAGTGGAGCGCAGGCGGTAGTAGCGGTTTTGCGCTCGGCGCAAATCGATGTTCAGGCTCGCGTCGCGGATGAGCGATACCACTGCGTCAAATTCCTCGAGCCGGTCGAGATCGTCGGGGCGCTCGCGAAAACGTTCCGACGCGCGCTCGATGGCGTTGCTGAACGAGACCAGCGTGGTCTCGTCGAGCGGCACGCCTTCGTCGCGCGCCTCGCGCAGCAGCGTCTCGATCTCGGCGGACGCGATGTCGCGCTCGAGCAGCCGGCGGATCTGCTGATTGAGGTCGAACTCTGCGGCCATGCGCAGCACCTTTGGGACCGGGATGCCGAGGCGGTTGTGAAAGCGCATGAGCGGACCGTAGCGCTCGTGCAGGTGGCGGAACGTCGACTCGGCCTGGTCGAGCGTGGCCTCGATCAGCTCGTGCAGAACGCGCCGCTGCTCGTCGCGGAACAGCGAACGGATCGAGACCGGCGCCTCGCCGAAGTGCGTGTCGAGCAGACGGATCACGAGAGGAATGCTGCCCTGCGCCATCGCCTCGATGAGCGCGCCTCGCACGTGCTCGTAATCGCTGTCCGTCGCGCGTACGCCGCCCGTCGGCTCCGTGTCGCCGAGGTGCAGGACCGCGAATTCGAAGTGGGCGGTTTCCCGAGTGATGATGGAGCACACCGCGATCGAGCCGACGGCGAGACGCGCGCCGCCGACCTTGTGGATGGCGAAATCGCTGCGCGTGACCGAGTAGCAGTAGATGCGCTCGTCGACGTCGAACGTCGCGAAGAGCGACAGCACCGCGTAATGCGCGGCTACGCGCGAGAGGTCGAGACGCGCGGCCATCACTTCGCGTTCGTAGATCTGGCGGCCGGTGCCGCGCACCGGGTCGTTGCTGTGCGCGCGTTCGAGCCGCTTCGCGAATTCTGCTTCGAGCGCGCTGCCGCCGATGCGTTCCGCGAGCTGCACCACGCGCGCGGCGTAGTGGAGCACCTGCACGGTCTCGATGCCGGAGAGATCGCTGAAGAACCAGCCGCAGCTCGTGTACATGAGCATCGCGTTGCGCTGCATCTCCATGAGCTCGAGGATGGCGACTGTATTCGCGGTGTCGATCGCGTGTCTGGCGAGGAAGCGCGCGCGCGATTCGTCGGAGCGATCGAGGATCACGTCGATGTAGTCCTCGCGCGCGGCCCAGGGATCGCGCAGCAAACGCGCGCCGTGGCGCGTGAAGATCGCGTCGACTTCGCCGCGCAGCCAGTCGAGCGCCGTCCGGAGTGGCCCACGCCACTGCTGGTGCCAGCCGGGGCTGCCGCCGGTATTGCAGCCGCAGTCGTTGCGCCAGCGCTCGACGCCGTGTGAACAACTCCACGACGTTCCTTCCACGATCTCGATCGCCTGCGTGGGCGGATGCGCGTGCAGATACTCGGCGTAGTTCGTGAGCTTCGCGAGGCGTTGGTCTTCGATGAATTTCAACGCGTAGGCGAGCGCCATGTCGCCGAAGCGGTGGTGGTGTCCATACGTTTCGCCGTCGGTGGCGATGTTGACGAGCTGCGGATGCTTGCGCGCGTCGTTGAATGCGCCGGTCAATCGATGAGCGAGATTCTCTCCGCGCGCGAGCAGTTGCTCGAACGCCACCGCGCGCGAGATCGGTCCGTCGTAGAAAAAGATGGCGATGCTGCGGCCCGACGGCAGGCGGCAGAGGTACGGCATGGTCGGATCGACGGCACCTTTCGCCTGGTGCGGCTCCAGAATCGTGAAGGCGATGCCGGCCGCGGCGAGCGCTTCGAGCGATGCGATGTCGACGGCGGTCTCGGGCAACCACATCCCTTCGGGTTTGCGTCCGAAGCGCTGCTCGAAGTCGCGGATGCCCCAATGCACCTGCGTATGCTTGTCGCGATCCGACGCGAGCGGCAGGATGACGTGGTTGTAGGCCTGCGCGATCGCGCAGCCGTGACCCGAATAGCGATCGCGCGACAAACGGTCGGCTTCGAGGATGGCCGCGTACGTTTCGGGCGCGCAGGTCTCGAGCCAGCTCAGAAGTGTGGGACCGAAGTTAAAACTGATCGACGCATAGTTGTTGGCAATGCGCAGAATGCGGTCGTCGGCGTCGAGCACGCGCGCGGTGGCGTTCGGCTCGTAGCATTCGGCCGTGATGCGGGCGTTCCAGTCGTGCCATGGAAAGGCGGAGTCCTGCGTCTCGACCGCCTCGAGCCAGGGGTTCTCGCGCGGGGGCTGATAGAAATGGCCATGGATGGTGATGAAACGGGGTACCGGCATCGCCCGCGAATGCTAACGCATGCACGCAGGTAGCCTTCTCCCCGCTCGCGGGGAGAAGGCTACATCGAGATCGCGCTGGCGCCCCACTTGCTAGCAACAGCCGGTTTTTCTCAGGAGAGGTTTGCATGACGGATACGCGGTGGACGGAACTCGGTGCATTGTTGCGCGCGAACGCGAACGAGCTCGTGGGCCAGTGGGTGCGGCGGCAGCAGGAAGATCTCTCGCTGCGCAACAATCTGCTCAAAGCGGGAGAGCTCGACCAGCAGTCGCGCGAGTTTCTCGAGGCGCTCGTACGCACGATGCAGAGCGGGGGGAGCACCGACACCAACTCGGAGTCATGGTCGGCCGTGCGCGACCTCCTCGCGACCGTTTCCCGGTCGCGTGCGCGGCAGGGCTTCACGCCGGTCGAAACAGCCACGTTCGTGTTTTCGCTCAAGCAGCCGCTGTTCGAGCTGCTGCAGCGATCGGGCGGCGACATCGTGCAGAACATGTGGCAGGTCACGCAGGTCCTCGATTCGCTCGGGCTCTACACGACGGAAACGTTCCAGCGCAGCCGTGAAGAGATCATCGCGCGGCAGCAGCAGGAGCTGATGGAGCTCTCCACGCCCGTGGTCGAGTTGTGGCATGGCGTGCTCGCGCTGCCGCTCATCGGCACGCTCGACAGCGCGCGTACGCAAGTGGTGATGGAGAGTCTGCTGCAGGCGATCGTCGACACCGGCTCGTCGATCGCGATCATCGACATCACCGGCGTCCCCGTGGTCGATACGCTCGTCGCACAACATCTGCTCAAGACGGTCGCGGCCGCGCGCCTGATGGGCGCGGACTGCATCATCAGCGGCATCCGTCCGCAGATCGCGCAGACGATCGTGCACCTCGGCGTCGAGATCAACGATGTCGTCACCAAGGCCACGCTCGCCGATGCGTTCGCGATCGCCCTCACCCGTCTCGGCCTCACCGTCGGCCGCCGCCGCGTTCCGGCGAAGGAGTCGTGATGGAGCGGATCCCGATCCTGAAGATGGGGAGATTTCTTCTCGTCTCGATTCAGGTGGACATGGACGACCGCACCGCGCTGACGTTGCAGGACGACCTCACCTCGCAGATCGTGAAGCATCACGCCGCGGGTGTGCTGATCGACATCTCGGCGCTCGACGTGGTGGACTCCTTCATCGGCCGCATGCTCGCCAACACCGCAGCGATGGCGCGCATCCTCGACGCGCACACCGTGGTCGTCGGCATGCAGCCGTCGGTGGCGATCACGCTCGTGGAGCTGGGACTGTCGCTCAAGGGCGTGCGGTCGGCGCTCAACATCGAGCGGGGGATGGAACTGCTCCAGTCGATCGCGCGCGAAGCGATGCCGGAATTGGAGCCGACGGATGCAGATCTCGAAGACTGAAACCGTCGAGGTTCACGGATCGTCCGAAGTCGTCAGCGTGCGCCACGCGGTACGCCGATCCGCGGTGGAGCTCGGCTTCAGCCTCGTCGAGCAAACGAAGATCGTGACCGCGGCCAGCGAGCTCGCGCGCAACATGGTCGAATACGGCGGCGGCGGAAAGCTGACGCTGGAGGCGCTCGAGCGCGACGGCCGCCGCGGACTGCGCCTGATCTTCGAGGACCATGGTCCCGGCATCAAAGACATCGATGCCGCGATGCGCGACGGCTTCACCACCGGCGGCGGCATGGGCCTCGGCCTCGGCGGCGCGAAACGCCTCTCGAATGAATTCGAGATCCGCTCCGCACCAGGCGAGGGGACGCGCGTCGCGATCACGCGCTGGAACGGCACCTCATGACCCGATCCGGCTCGATCGTGCGCGTCGTCGACGGCAGTGAAGTGTCGACGGCCCGACGCATGGCCACGCAGTGCGCGCAGCAACTCGGCTTGAGCGAAACGGTGGCGGCGAAAGCGGCGCTCATCGCGACTGAACTGGCGACGAATCTTGTCAAACACGGCGGCGGTGGCTCGATACTGTTCGGCTCGGATGACGAACCGCCAGCGTTGACGATGACGGCGTTCGACAAAGGCGGCGGCATCGCCAACGTCGGCCTGGCGATGCGCGACGGCCACTCGACCACCGGCAGCCCGGGCACCGGCCTCGGCGCGATTCAACGCGCCGCGACGAGTTTCGACGTGTTCACGAGCGACAAAGGAACCGTGCTCGTTTGCCGCATCGCCGACGAATCGTCGCGCGTGCAAGCCGGCCTCGCACCTCCGCGGATCACCCTCGGCGGCATCAACCTCGCGAAGCCGAGCGAAACCGAGCCGGGCGACGCGTGGACTGCGATGATCGGGCGCGACGTCGCGACCATCGCGGTCGTCGACGGACTCGGCCACGGTCCGGCCGCGGCGCTTGCCGCGAATGCCGCCATTCGTGTTTTTCGCGAAGGCGAGGCGCACGAGCTCGAGCGCCTGCTCAACGACGCGCACGCTGCGCTGCGTGCAACGCGCGGCGCGGCGGTCGGCATCGCGCGCATCTTCGCCGCCCAGGGTCGCGTCGATTTCGTCGGCGTCGGCAACATCGCGGGTGCGGTCATCGACGATGCGAGCACGCGTCGCGTCGTATCGCAGAACGGGATCGTCGGTCACGAGATGCGCCGCGTGCAGACGTTCTCGTATCCCTGGACCGCATCCTCGGTCCTGGTGTTGCAGTCGGACGGCGTCTCCGCGAGCTGGAACGAATCGGCCTATCCCGGCCTGATGAATCGCGAGCCGGCGCTCATCGCCGCGGTTCTCTACCGCGACTTCTGCCGCGGGACCGACGACGCAACGGTCGTCGTCGCGAAGGCATCATGATCGTTCCGCTGTCGTCGATCTCGCTCCACTTCGAATACGACGTCGTGGCCGCGCGCCGCCGCGCGCGCCAGGTCGCGGCGCTGCTCGGATTCGTGGAGCAGGACCAGACGCGCATCGCCACGGTGACGTCGGAGATCGCGCGCAATGCGTTGCGCTACGCCGGCGGCGGGCGCGTGGAGTTCGGCATCGACTCCGATGCGCACTCGCAGTTCATCGCGGTCAACGTGAGCGATCGCGGACCGGGCATCACCAACCTCGATGACGTGCTGGCCGGCCGCTACCAATCCGAGACCGGCATGGGCCTGGGCATCCTCGGCGCGCGGCGGCTGATGGACGACGTGCAGATCACCACCGCTCCGGAAAAAGGAACGGTGGTCACGATGAAGAAGCGGCTGCCTTCCGGCGCACAGAGAGTGACGGCGCAACGCATCACGAAGATCGTCGATGAGCTGGCGCGTCAGCGTCCGGAGAGTCCGCTCGAAGAAATTCAGCAGCAGAACCGCGACCTGATGATCGCGCTCGCCGAGCTGGAGCGCCGCGAAGAAGATCAGTTGCGTTTGAATCAGGAGTTGGAGGACACGAATCGCGGCGTGCTCGCGCTGTACGCGGAGCTGGATGAGAAAGCGGACCGCGTGCGGCACGCGGACGAGATGAAGACGCGGTTCCTGTCGGACATGAGCCACGAATTCCGCACGCCCGTGAACGCGATCCTCGCGCTGACGCGCCTGCTCGGGGAAGCGGAGCTGCCGCCGGAAGCGAGAAAGCAGGTGTCGCTGATCTCGCGCGCGGCGGGCGATCTCGAGTCGCTGGTCAATGACCTGCTCGATCTCGCGAAGATCGAGGCGGGGAAAGTGGAGGTGCGGCCGGTCGAGGTCGAGGTGGCGAATCTCTTCAGCGCGCTGCGCGGCATGTTGCGGCCGCTGCTGGTGAATCGTTCGCTGTCGCTCTTGTTCGAGGAACCGGAAGATCTGCCCACGATGGTGACCGACGAGGGGAAGGTCTCGCAGATCCTGCGCAACTTCATCTCGAACGCGTTGAAGTTCACGGAGGTCGGCGAGATTCGCGTATCGGCGTCGGTGTTGACCGATCGCGACGCGGTGCGATTCTGCGTGGCGGATACAGGCATCGGCATCGCGGCCGAGGATCAGGAGCGGATCTTCGAAGAGTTCTCGCAGGTCGAGCATCCGCTGCAGGCGCGGCAGAAAGGCACCGGCCTCGGCCTGCCGCTCACGCGCAAGCTGGCGACGCTGCTCGGCGGTTCGGTCGGAGTCCGCAGCACGCCCGGCGTCGGCTCGACGTTCTGGGCGGAAATCCCGATCCGCTATCCCGCGGCAGGCGAAGCAGCGGCAGCGCCAGCAGCGCTACGCATCCTTGTGATCGACGATGACGAGACGGTTCGCTACACGATCGTCAGCTTCGCGCGGCGCGCGCAGTCGGTGATTCTGGAGGCGGACAACGGCCTCGCCGGCATCGCGCTTGCGCAAAGCGAACATCCGGACGTGATCCTGCTCGACCTGATGATGCCCGGCATCGGCGGCCACGAAGTGCTGCAGCGGCTGAAGAGCGATCCGCAGACGTCGGCGATACCGGTGGTCGTGGTGACGTCGCGCTTCGTCAACGACGACGAACGCGAACAGATCCTCGCGCGTGCGGCCAGCGTGATCTACAAAGGCGATCTGGCGCGCGATACGGTGGCACGGGCAATCGATGATGCAATCGCGTCCGGAGCGATGGGCTCTCAGCCCGTCGAATGACGCAGCCACTTCTCCAGACACTGGTCGAGCTCGGCCGGTTGCACCGGCTTGCGCAGTACCGAGCGCACGAGAGTCGGGAAACGCTTTTCGATCTGCCCGCGTGGAATCTGCTCCGTCGATGCGCTGGTCACGACGACGACCGCCGGTAATTTTCGCAGCGAGCCGACGGACGGATCGGACTCGAGCGCGAGGAGAGAATCGAGGAAATCGATGCCGGTCATGTGCGGCATCATCACGTCGAGCAGGACCAGGTCGTACTTCTGCACGTGCACGCGATGGAGCGCGTCAGCGCCGTCGCGTGCGCTGTCGACGCGCAACGCCGAGTGTTCCGTCAGATAGTCGACGAGCAGGTGTCGAACGTTGTCGTCGTCCTCGACGACCAGGATGTGTCCCCGCGCCATGGCCCCACACGGAGTAGCAGGAAACCGGCCAGCAGAAGAATGCGCTACGCCGAGCGCGCGGCGCTGATGAAGCGCTTGAGTTTGCCCGGATCAAGTCTGCCGGCAGTGCGCACGCCGCTGCAGATATCGACGCCCTTCGCGCCGGTCGTGACGATGGCGTCGCCGACATTCTCCGGACGCAAGCCGCCGGCGAGAAATACGGGCACACCAGCGTCCGCGCAGATGCGCCGGCTGATGCTCCAGTCGTGTACGCGTCCGGTGCCGCCGAGCTCTTTCACACTCAGCGCGGGATTGCCGGAGTCGAGCAGGAGCGCGTCGGCGTCGCGCGCGGCGACCATCGCTTCGTCGTACGACGCTTCGCCGGTGACATGGATGACCTGTACGAGCCGCACGAGCGGCAGCGCGTCGCGCAATCGCGGGAGACTGCCTTCCGCCATCGCGTCGCAGAGCTGGATGCCGCTGGTGCCGCAACGGCGATGCTGCGCGATCACTTCATCGGCCTCGCACAACGACGTAAGCAGGAAGGTCTGCGCGGTGACGGACGACGCGATCGATGCGATCAGCGATTCGTCGATGACACCTGGGCCGCTGGGCATGGCGGAGACGAGGCCGAGGATGTCGGCGCCGGCTTCGATGGCAGTGCGCGCTTCCTCGTGCGAGCTGATGCAGCAGATCTTGATCTCGAGCGCGCTCACCAGCTGTCCGATCACCAACCCATCCGCTCGCGGAGTGCGGTGATGTGCGCGACGTGATGGCGGCTGTGCCACGCGTACATCGATACGAGCCAATCGAGCGTGAGGATGCCGAAGTGGTCGGGATGACGCAGCGTGCGGCGGAAGTCTTCGTCGCGCAGCGAGCGCAGGAGCGTCACCCATCGCACATGCAGCGACTCGAGCAGCGTGAGCGAGACTTCGGGCGGCGTGTCGCGCGAGTCGGCAAGGCCTGCCCAAAGCGCCTCGTCATACGGCCGGATCAGCGGATCATCCTCGGTCAACGCGAGCTTGAGCCGCACGTACGCGTTGAGATGGCTGTCGGGAAGATGATGCACGACCTGCTGCACGGTCCAGCCGCCCTCGCGGTACGGCGTGTCGAGTTGCTTGCCGTCGAGACCGGCGACAGCTTCGCGAAGACGGGCGGGCGCCGCGGCGATCGTGTCGATCATCGCGCGGCGCTCGTCCGGATTCAGTGGATCGCGTCGTTCGAATTTACCGATCGGGTACCGCTCGTCCGTCATGGGACGCGTAGTTTACCCGTCCCAGTCACGCCCGGCTTCGCGGCTGCCGTTGTCATCGCGGACTTCCGGTTTCTCGGCGCCGAAACTCTTGCCGCCGGACTTGCCCGCGCCCATGTTTCCGCCGCTCTCATGCTTACGATCCGGCTCCGCAGGCGTGTTGCTGGATGCGGCGTCATCGCCGCCGCGATTGTTCTGGTTGCTCATGCGAGTCCTCCGGGTGGGAGAAAGGCAAGCGATGTGCCGGGCTACGCGATGATTTCGTTGAGACCTTCGACGATCCGCTCGAGCTCTTCCGGCGCGATGCGGGCGAGTCGCTTTCCAAGCCGATTTACCGAAAGCGTCCGGATCTGCCCGATGCGAGCCCATGAGCGCTTCGGCAGTTTTGCCGTCGTGATCTCCAGCGCCAGCGGAAAACTCGCACGCGGCTCCTGGCTGGTGATGGTGACGGCAATCACGATTCCGGAGCGATCATTGAAAATATCGTGGCTGAGAATGAGAACGGGGCGCTGGCCTCCCTGCTCATGACCGACCGTCGGGTTCAGCTCCGCCCAATAAATGTCTCCTCTTAATATTCGGGCCACTCGCTCTCTCCGGCATAGCCTTCGTCGGCCAGCGCCTGCTCCTCGCGGGTATCGAGCTTTGCACACTCGCGGGCCAGTCGGGAGCGATGCAACTTTGCAATTCGATCCTGAACGGCATCCTCGATGGCCTTGCTTCGGTTCGGAAACACGCCGCGCTCAACCAGACGGTCGATCTCCGCAAGGGCGTGCTCATCAACGGTGATCGCGATTTTGGCCTTGCCCATGAGTATGATGATACGTCACACCTCTGAGGAGCCACAAGCGCAACAGCGGTAGTATGCCGTCCGTGACTTTCATCCGCGCTCTGCGCGCTCTGGCCATCATCGAAGGCGTCTCGACGCTCGTCCTATTCCTGATTGCGATGCCGCTCAAGTACTTCGCCGGCATGCCGATGGCGGTGCGGATCGTCGGGTCGCTGCACGGCGCGTTGTTCGTCGCGCTCGTGGTGATGTTGCTCCTCGCGATCCGCAAGGTGCCGATCTCGCTCAAGCTCGCGGCGGCAGGAATCGCAGCCGCGGTTGTGCCGGGGGGGCCGTTTCTCCTCGACCGGCACCTCGCGCGCCTGGAGTGACTACAACCGCACGATCCCGTTGTACGTCTCCGGCCGGCGGTCGCGGAAGAACTGCCAGGTGTTGCGCACTTCGCGGATCTTGTCGAAGTCGAGCTCCGCGGTCACGAGCGCGTCCTTGTCGCGGTCGGCCACGGCGAGGAACTGGCCGCGTGGATCGCAGAAGTAGCTCTGCCCGTAGAACTCGCCGATGTTCCACGGCGCTTCGTATCCGACGCGGTTGATCGCACCGACGAAGTAGCCGTTCGCCACCGCGTGCGCCGGCTGTTCGAGCTTCCACAGATACTCGGAGAGTCCGGCCACGGTCGCGGACGGATTGAACACGATCTCCGCGCCCGCGAGCCCGAGCTCGCGCGCCCCTTCGGGGAAATGGCGGTCGTAGCAGATGTACACGCCGACCTTGCCGTACTGCGTGTCGAACACCGGGTAGCCCATGTTGCCGGGGCGGAAGTAGAAC
Source organism: Thermoanaerobaculia bacterium (assembly GCA_035626775.1). GTDB lineage: Bacteria > Acidobacteriota > Thermoanaerobaculia > Gp7-AA8 > Gp7-AA8 > QHVT01. The sequence goes on along the minus strand of DASPNA010000101.1, from coordinate 8,981 downwards.
TTCTCCCAGAATCCGGGCGCCACGTGCGGGATGTGATTCTTGCGGTACTTGCCGAGGTAGGTGCCGTCTGCGTCGATGACGGCTGCGGTGTTGTAGTAGACGCCGGTCGACTCCTCTTCGTAGATCGGTACCACGATCACCATCTTGTACTTCGCGGCGTACTCCTGCATCAGCTTCGTGGTCGGCCCGTCCGGGATCTTCTCGACCGAGTCGTACCAGCGCGTGTTCTGTTCGGCGCAGAAATACGGGCCGGTGAAGATCTCCTGCATGCAGAGCATCTGCACGCCTTCGCGTCCGGCCTGGTCGATGTACTGCAGCGTGCGCTCGATCTGCGCGTTGCGGATCGTCTCGAGCGACTCCGAGACGTCGGCGGCGAGTGCAGTCTGGATGAGGCCGGCTTTCACGATTCTGGACATTGAGCTTTCCTCCGCGGTGATGTGGATGCGCATTATCCAACTTTTGCCGGCGAAGACCGTACTATCGAGTTGAGCATGACTGCCACCGGCTCCGTCCCGGCAGGAACCCGCGTCGGGCGATACGAGATCGTTTCTCTGCTGCGCCAGGGCGGAATGGGGGAGGTCTACTCCGCGGAAGACAGCCAGCTCGGACGGCGCGTGGCGCTGAAGATCCTACCGAAGCATCGCACGTCCGATCCGGAGCGGGTCGCGCGGTTCGTGCGCGAAGTGCGCGCTTCCGCCACGCTCAACCATCCGTCGATCGTCGCCGTTCACGATGCGGGACACGACGGCGACGTGCACTTTCTGGCGATGGAGCTCATCGAGGGGGTGCCGCTGTCGGAATGGATGCGCCGGCGCCGCAGCATCGCCGGCCGGGTCGAGCTGATGGCGCAGGTCGCAGAAGGATTGGCGAAAGCGCACGACGCCGGCATCGTCCATCGCGATCTCAAGCCGGACAACATCATGGTCACCGCGGACCATCACGCGAAGATCGTGGACTTCGGCGTCGCCAAGCTCACGGAGCGTGTCGGCGAGCGAAGCGGGTCGACAGGCATCACGACGCCGACTTCGCGCGTCGGCACTACCGCCTACATGTCGCCGGAGCAGGTCGAAGGCAAGCCGCTCGATCACCGCACCGACGTCTTCTCGTTCGGCACCGTGCTGTACGAGTTGCTCACCGGTACGAATCCATTCTCCGCGCCGCAATACGCGGACACGCTGCACAACGTCGTGCATCGCGAGCCGGCGCTCGATCGGATCCCGAAGCCGTTGCGCCGCGTCGTGCGGCGCTGTCTGCGGAAGGAGCCCGCGCTGCGCTACGACTCATTGCGCGATACCGCACTCGACCTCCGCGAAGCGCTCGAAGAAGTCGAGCCGAATGCACCGCGCAAGCAACGCAACGCATGGATCGCGGTCATCGCGCTGGCGAGCATCGCCGCCGCATGGTGGTTGACGCGCGGCGCCAACGATCCAAAGCCGGAACAGCGGGGCATGTTGATGACGCGCCTCACGAACTCCGGCCGCGTGATGACCGCCGCAATCTCGCCCGACGGCAAGTATCTCGTCCATGCCGTTCGTGAACGCGAAGGGCAGGCGCTGTACGTGAAGCAGATCGCCACCGGCACCGTCACGAAGATCGCCGGCGCAGCACCGCGCTACTACCTCAATCTCACTGTCTCTCCCGACAGCAACTACGCGTACTACGACGTCACCGAACGCTCCGAGCCCAATGTCAACTTCATCGAGCAACTCCCTCTGCTGGGCGGCACGCCACGCCGCATCGCCAGCGACACGGAGTCGTGGTACTCGCTCTCGCCCGACGGCACCCGGCTCGTGTTCCGCCGCTTCAACGCGCTGACGCGTGAGTCGGCCATCACCGTCGCTGCCGTCGATGGCAGCGGCGAGCAGGTGGTCTTGCGCCGCAAGCGACCCGACTCTCTCGAATTGCCGGTGTGGACGCACGATGGAAAGGCGATCACGTTTCTGGCAGGCAACGTCACGCAGCGCGGAAGCACGCTGCAGCGCCTGACCCTGGCCACCGGCGACATCGCCGTCGTGCCGACGCCGAAGTTTCCCGGCGTCGATTCATACGCATGGCTGCCCGATGGCAGTGGTGCGCTGGTTTGCGTTTACGAGCGCGAACAGCCGCAGCAGATCTGGTTCGTGCCGGCGGGCGAGACGACCGCGCGCAAGATCACGTCCGAGGTCAGCGCGTACTTTGGCGTGAAGCCGACGGCGGACTCGAAGTCGTTCTCGGTCGTGCGCGACGTCGCCGACTCGAACGTCTATCTGACGACGCTCGATGGCAAGCCGGAGCGCGCGCTCACGTCGGGCGTCGGCAACTGGGTCGGCGGAGGCGCGGGCGGCGTGCGTTGGCTGAACGATCGCGAGGTCGCGTTCAGCTCGCACACGAACGGCATGAACACGTTCTTCGCCGTCGACGTGAACGGAGGAGCGCCTCGGCGGCTGATCCAGAACGTGCCGGTGCGTTCGCTGGTGGTGTCGCCCGATCGGACACACATCGCGTTCGTGTCCGACCAATCGGGCTCGAATGAGATCTGGATCGCCGACGCGAGCGGCGCGAACGCGCGGCAGCTCACGCGCGGGACGAACAGCGCGTGGCCTTCATTCACTCCGGACGGGAAATCGGTCGTCTATCTGCGCTTCGACGATGCGCAGCGCGTGTGGCGCACGCCGATCGACGGCAAAGGCCAGTCGGTGCCCATTACGAACATCCCGACCAATCGACCGTCCGTATCGCCCGATGGCAAGTGGCTGCTTTGCCGTCTGCGCTCGGTGAACGCCCCCTCATCCAACCCTCTCCCCCCCGGGGGGAGAGGGCAGGGTGAGGGGGTGAGCGTGCCGTTGTGGCGCACGGCCATCGTTCCCCTGGCCAATGAACGTCACGGCAAACGCGAGCCGCGTTACTTCGCGATACCGCGCAGCGGCGGACCCCCCATGACGCAGTGGCATCCGAACGGCCGCGCGTTTCTCTACACCGACTATGTCGACGACATCGCGAACGTCTGGATCCAGGACATCGACGGCGGCGAGCCGCGCCAGTTGACGTTCTTCACATCGGGCGAGATCTATTCGTTCGCGCTCGCGCAGGACGGAAATCGGCTGGTGATCACGCGCGGTCAGGGCACATCCGACGCGATGCTGGTGCGCGAGTTCAGGTAGCGGTCGCAGTCGTCGCCAGCGTATTGACCTGTACGAGCCGCATGCGCACCGTGCCGATGAGAATGTCATCGCCGGGCGCGACTTCGACGGGCTCGGTCACACGACGCGTGCCGATGAACGTGCCGTTTTTGCTGCCGAGGTCTTCGAGAGTGACTTTCGCGCCGGCGACGATCAGGCGTGCGTGATGGCGCGAGACGTCGGGCGCATGGATGACGACGGCATCGTGCGGGTCACGGCCGATCACGTTTTCGCCGCTGCGCAGCGGGATCTCGTCGGTGCCGAGGAGGATCGAGTAGCGCCGGCTTTCCTCGATGACGCCTGCGGCGGCGAATGCGTAGCCGACGCGATGCACGGTGCGGACGGCGGCGTGATCGCGGTCGTCGAGCGCGGAGCGGATCTCGGAGACGAGGCCATGCAAGTTGCCCGGCTCGACCACGACGTCCGGCCAGAGTCGCTGATAAAGCGCGTCGTGTGCGACCGGATTCGGACGCGCATCGACGAGCAGCTCGAGGAGCAGGAACGCTTTCGGCGAAAGCGACAGGGGCTCGCCGTCGCGGCGAAGCTCGCGCAGTTGCGGATCGAACGTGAACGCGCCGAATCGGAGCGGCATCTGCGCAGTATCCAGCTTTTTCCAAGGTTGCGCACAGGTCTCGCGGTGCCCTCGACGGGCAGCCTGCGGGCGTGCAGGCGTTCGTGCTTCTCGGCGTGTTGCTGTTCAGCGATCTCACCCGTCCGCAGGCGACGTTCTGGTACGCGTCACTGCTCGCGGAGAGCGGGTATGGCCGATTGCCGCGCGAGCGTGCGGCGTTTCTGATTCGTGAGGCCGATGGGACGCTGACGGTCGAGATCTGGGCTCATGGCTCGCGGCGCCATGCGACATTTCGCGGGGCGGTGCCATTCGGGACGATCGCGATTCTGCACACGCATCCGCACGGCGATGAGCGGCCGTCGGCGCAAGACCGCGATGAAGCCGCGAGGTTGCGGCTACCAGTGGTGGTGATCACAACAGGCGGAGTAGTGGCGGCGATGCCGGATGGCACGGATGTCGTGTTGACCAGTAGCCTTCTCCCCTCGTCGAGGGGAGAAGGTGCCGAAGGCGGATGAGGGGTGTTTTACCGCGGCGAGAAGGCCTGGCCACGCTTGAGGAACGAGCCGTGTCCCTTGCGGCCGACGTATTTCCCTTCCTCGATCACGACCTCGCCGCGCGATAGCACCGTCTTGGTCACGCCGCGTACGGTCATCCCCTCGTAGCATGAAAAGTCGACATTCATGTGGTGCGTCTTCGCGCTGATGGTCATCTCTTCATCGGGATCGAAGATGACGATGTCGGCGTCGGAGCCGACCGCGATCGTACCCTTGCGCGGGAACAGCCCGAAGATCTTCGCGGCCGCGGTCGAGGTCAGCTCGACGAAGCGGTTCACGCTGATACGGCCCTCCGCGACGCCGCCGTTGTAGATGAGGCTCATGCGATGCTCGACGCCCGGACCGCCGTTCGGGATCTTCGAGAAATCGTCGCGGCCGAGCTCCTTCTGCTCCTTGAAGCAGAACGGGCAGTGATCGGTCGATACGACCTGCAGGTCATTGAACTTCAGGCCGCGCCAGAGCTTGTCCTGGTTCCACTTCTCGCGAATGGGCGGCGTCATCACCCATTTCGCCCCCTCGAAGCCCGGCTGTTCGTACACGCTGTAGTCGAGGAAAAGATATTGCGGACACGTTTCGGCGAAGGCGGGGATGCCGTTGTCGCGCGCGCGTGTGACTTCATCGAGCGCGTCGCTCGAGCTGAGATGGACGATGTACACCGGCGCGTTGGCCATGTCCGCGAGCGCGATGGCGCGATGCACGCCTTCCGCTTCCGCTTTGGTCGGCCGCGTGAGCGCGTGATATTTCGGCGCGGTCTTTCCTTCGGCGAGGGCGCGCTTCACGATCGCGTCGATGACGACGCCGTTCTCCGCGTGCATGCAGATCAAGCCGCCGTTTTCGCCGGCCATGCCCATGGCCTTGAAGATGGTGGCGTCGTCGACGAGGAACACGCCCGGATAGGCCATGAACAGTTTGAAGCTCGAGACACCCTGATCGATCATCGAGCGCATCTCCGGGAGGCGCTCGTCGGGGAGGTCGGTGCAGATGAGATGGAAGCCGTAATCGACCGACGCCTTCCCCGCTGCTTTCGCGTGCCACACATCGACTGCTTCGGCCAGCGACTGACCTTTGTACTGCACGGCGAAATCGATGATGGTCGTCGTGCCACCGTGCGCGGCGCCGACGGTGCCGGTATCGAAATCGTCCGACGAGGAGGTGCCGCCGAACGGCAGATCCATGTGCGTGTGCGGATCGATGCCGCCTGGGATGACCAGGCGTCCTTTCGCGTCGATGACGCGGTCGGCGACGTTCACGTCGATCGTCTTCGCGATCATCGCCACGAGGCCGTCTTCGATGAGCAGGTCTGCGTTGTAGTCATCGACCGCGGTCACGATGCGGCCGTTGCGGATCAATGTTTTCATGGGGACGCATTGTAGAGGAGTGGGTATCCTTGTCGCCCCGAATGTCCGCGGTCCACGCGACAGAGCATGTCATCACCTTCGGCTCGCCAGCGACAGGCGCGCTGCATGTCCCGCTGCGCGCGCTCGGGCCGGGGCCGCACGTCGAGGTATGGGAAGCGGGCGATGAGCTGCTCTTCGGTTCTGCTGCTGTCGATGACGCGCGGCCGCTCGAGATGCGGACCCGCGACTTGTACGCGCACTTGATCGCGGAGGTGCGCGACGCTGGCTACCCGTACTTCGTGCGCATGTGGAACTACGTCGGTGACATCAACGCGCACGACGCAGGGCATGAACGGTATCAGCTCTTCTGCGCCGGCCGTCACGATGCGTTTGTCAACGCCGGGTATCACCACGACGTCGATCTGCCCGCCGCGAGCGCGGTGGGAATGCGCGGCCGCGGACTGATCGCGTATTTTCTCGCGGCGCGTGAGCCGGGCGTGCAGGTCGAGAATCCGCGGCAGGTCGCGGCGTATCACTATCCGCCGGAGTACGGTTCGAAGAGTCCATCATTCTCGCGCGCGACGGTGTGGAAGGATCGCGTGTTCGTATCAGGCACGTCGAGCGTGGTCGGCCACGCCACCGTGCATCGCGGCGACGTCATGGCGCAACTCGAGGAGACGCTGCGCAACATCGAAGTGGTGCTCGCGAAAACGGGCCGCACGATGAAGAACGTGATCTCGGCGAAGACGTACATTCGCAACGCGGGTAATTACGAACGCCTTGCTACACGCCTCAACGGCGTATTGCCATCGAACGTTTTTCTCGAGGCCGACATCTGTCGCGCGGATCTGTTGCTCGAGATCGAGTGCGTCGCGCGCTAGCGCGTCAGGACTCGCATTTGGTGAGAATTAGGCGTGCCCATTCGATCCTCTTCGCAACACCCAGATGTTTCGCGATCTCGAAACCACGACGGGCGTAGGGCAGCGCTTCCGTGTTGTTTCCCTGCGCTAACAAGGCTAACGCTAGGCGTAGACAGTCGTCGGCAATCAATTCCTGGCGGCCTACTTTCTCTGCCAAACGCAAGGCGTCACGTGCCAGAGAAGCAGCGGTTGCCCAATCCTGACGTCTCAATGCAGTATTCGCTTGATTGCCCGTATAAATGGCCACGCCCTCTTCGTAGCCGATCACCTGAGCCACTCGCAACGCTTCGCCCAGATATTTATCGGATGCCGAACCATCGTTAACGAACAGCGTGACGTCCGCGAGATCGGATAACGTGTTGCTTACATCAAGGCTCTCGGCCGCGACACTGCGCCACATGTTCAGTGCTTCCTCATATGCGGAAATGGCGGCGGCGTAATCTTTTTTTAACTCGCAGCCGATGCCTCGCAACCGGATGGCGCAAGCGCGTTCGTGAATGCCCGCTGGCGGGTTTTGCCAGTGCGCTTCTGCGCGATCGGCACATTCGAGCACGGCATCCGCTTCTCGACGTAAATAGTGAATCCAGCCTGCCGCAAAAGCTCGATATCCGGCATGGAAGTGCTCATTGTCTGCCGAGGCTTTGGCTTCTGCTTGTTGATTGAGCGAAAGGTGTTCGTCCCAGCGCCCGGTGAAATCGAGAAAATCGTTGAGTCCGCCACACGCGGCCTGAAGACGAGAACTCGGTCCGGCAATCAACAATGACAAGGCGGCAGCGACGATCGGCCACGCAGCGTCGAGGATCGGGAAGCGATCGTGTTGCTGGTATCCGTTCTCCACGATTAACGCATAGGCGCGTTGCGCCAGCCGGTCTCCAGTCTCCGCGACGACATCGGGCCGTTTTCGTCGCAGGAACTCGGCAACCATTGGCACGAGCGCAAACGCCGTCTCCTCCTGATCGGGCACGACAAGGGAGCGGTTTGCCAGACTTCGCAGTGCGGGCTCCACCAACGCGGTGTTGAGATCCGCGAGTGTCACGATGTGCTCCACTTTCGCCGGCAGCGTGAAATAAGTCAACGCAACGAGAACCTGGGTTTCGTCGTCCGTAAACTCATTAGCTAAGTCGCCGAAGACGAACTCCAACGGATCATTCTCCGGCGGACAACTACGCAGGAAATGCAGTGCGTCGGTGAACGTGCGGCAACTACCGCGGCCGAGTTGTCCGGCCACCCAACGCAACAGCAGCGGGTTACCGCCTGTCTGCCGCCAGAGTGTCAGCCGCTCGGCCTCATTCGTCTTTGCGAGCAGACGATTGTGTCTAGCGAGTTCGGCGAGTGTCTCGAGCGCCGCTGCTTCGTCGAGTTTTTCGAGAATCAGCGACTCCGAACCCGAGCCGATGCGGCGGCGACTGGTGAGAATGGCCTTACAGCCGTCCGGCAAGCGCCTCACGAATGTCAGCAGCTGATCGCGATCGTCTTTGGTGAGCGACTCCAGGTTGTCGAGGATCAGGAGGACTTTGTTGGACCGGAGCGCATCGTAGATGAGCCGGATCCGTTGGTCCTCCGGCGCCTTGGCGATGTCGGACTGCCCCAGCTCGCGCGCCAACTCGTTGAGCATTTCAAGGAATCCGGGGAGGATGAACCCGGTGAGCTTCCGTTCGCCTTCGTCATCCAGTTCGCGGTCCTTCACCGACAGGAAGATGATGCGATCGAACTGTCCCGGCGGGCAGTCATACGCGGCGCGCACGGCGAGCGAGGTCTTCCCCATTCCGCCCGGTCCGTCGATGAGCGTGCCCCACGTGCGCGACTCCGGATCGAGCGCGTCGGCGATCTGCTTCAGCTCCCCCGCGCGGCCGAAGAATGGTTGAAGGCGAGGGAGATTGTTCGGCGTCGTGGTCGTCGCACGAACGGTGTTGCTCGAGGGCATCGTCCCGCCCAGCCATTTCACGATACCCGCAAAGTCGCGGTCGGCGTGAAGGTAATGCCATCCCTTCAATTCGGATGAAATGTGCGCGGCGTCGCTATCGTCGAAGATCACCACCCGGATTTCATCGGTCTTATTCGCAGCGTCGTAGATCCGTTGGCGGACGGCCCCGGCTTCACACGCTGCTCCCAGTCCAATACCAGGCTTTTCGTTGCCGTCGAAGCAGAGGAACCAGTCCTTTGTCCCGATGATGATCACGCGTTCGCTCGTGCGCGCCTGATCGCTGCTCCACTTCGGCCACTTCTCCGGCGGACCTCCCGGATGATCGTCCAAATAGAACTGATCGAGCACGACCTCGATGCCGCAGCCGCGCAGCCGTTCTGGCGTGCTCCCGAAAAACTGGACCATCTGATATGAGAGTCTGACAGCCCGGAGAGGGGCGAAAGGATTCTCGTGAAGAAGACCAAGCACGCGCCCGAACAGATCGTGAAGAAGCTGCGGGAGGCCGAGATGGAACTGG
>DASPNA010000100.1:0-20414 GCA_035626775.1 Thermoanaerobaculia bacterium | reverse complement strand
ACATCGTCGAGAAGATGGTTTCCGGCAAGATGGAGAAGTTCTACGGCGAGTTCTGCCTCCTCGAGCAGCCGTACATCCGCGACGACAAGGCCACGGTCACGCAGTACCTGCAGCGCCGCGGCAAGGAGTCGAGCTGCGAGTTCACGGTGACCCGCTTCACGCGCTACAAGCTGGGCGAAGGCATCGAGAAGCGCTCCGAGGATTTCGCCGCGGAAGTGGCGTCGTACATCAAGCAGTAATCGACGAAACTGGAGCGGCGGGCTCTCAGCCCGTCGAATGCGATTGGTCGACGGGCTAAGAGCCCGTCGCTCCAGTTTTCGGCATGGTATAAACCGCCTCGCATGACCGAACGCGCCTCGAAATTCAAGCGCATCCTTCTCAAACTTTCCGGCGAAGCGCTCATGGGCGGACGCCGCTCCGGCATCGACGCCGACGTGCTGGCCACCATCGCCGACGAGCTCGTGGAAGTGCATCAGATGGGCGTCGAGATCGCTATCGTCATCGGCGGCGGTAACATCTTTCGCGGCGTCACCGGCGCGACGCAGGGCATCGACCGCGTCGCCGGCGATCACATGGGCATGCTCGCCACCGTGATCAACGCGATCGCGTTGCAGGACGCGTTGGAGCGCCGCGACATTCCGACGCGCGTCACCAGCGCGATCACGATGTCCGAAGTGGCCGAACCATTTCTGCGCCGCCGTGCGATTCGCCATCTCGAAAAAGGCCGCGTCGTCATCTGCGCCGCCGGCACCGGCAATCCGTTCTTCACCACCGACTCCGCGGCCGCATTGCGCGCTGCGGAACTGAAGTGCGACATCATTTTCAAAGCGACGAAGGTCGACGGGATCTACACCGCCGATCCGGAAAAGAACCCGGCCGCCGAGCGCCTGCCGCACGTGACGTATCAACGCGTGCTCGCGGAGCGCCTGCAGGTCATGGACGCCGCGGCCATCGACCTCGCACGCGGCAGCTCGATTCCGATCTACATTTTCTCGCTCCGTGAGAAGGGCAACATCAAGCGCGCACTCCTCGGCGAGGATGTGGGTTCGATCGTCACGGACGATGTCGCGTAAACGGGAGTGATCAAATGCCAATACCTGACGTACTCAAAGACGTGCAGCATCGGATGCATAGCTCGATCGACGCGCTGCACGCACATTTCAAGACGCTGCGCACCGGCCGCGCGAACGCCGCGATGCTCGATGGCGTCACGGTCGATTACTACGGTACGCCAACGCCACTCGCGCAAGCGGCCAGCATCAAAGTGCCGGAAGCCGCGCTGCTCGTGATCGAGCCGTGGGACAAGTCGATGACCGGTCCGATCGAGAAGGCCATCCGCAACGCCGACCTCGGGCTCAATCCGTCATCCGACGGGAAAGTGATTCGCGTCCCGATCCCCGTGCTCACCGAAGAGCGCCGCAAAGATCTCGTGAAGAAGGCGCATGTAATGGCGGAGGAGTCGCGCACCGCGATTCGCCAGGTGCGCCGCGACGGCAACGACAAGATCAAGAAGCTGCTCAAGAATCACGAGATCTCCGAGGACGACGAGAAGCGCGCGGAAGCGGAGATTCAGAAGCTGACCGACAAACACATCGACGAAGTGGCGTCCGTTCTGAAGCACAAGGAAGCGGACATCATGGCCGTCTGATGTCCATCGCCATCATCATCCCCGCCGCGGGAACCGGCTCGCGTTTCGGCGGGCAGTTGCCGAAGCAGTTCCAGCAACTGGCCGGCAAGGCGCTCATCCAGCATGTGATCGAGCGCTTCATTCTCGAAGAGGACGTTTCCCGCGTCATCGTTCCCATCGCCGAGGCGTTGCTCCCGAGCGTGAAGAACGGCGAGCGCGTGATCTGGGTCGCCGGCGGTGAGACGCGGCAGCAGTCGGTGATGCGCGGCATGGCCGAAGTGCAGGACGCGGAGCTCATCGCGGTGCATGACGCGGCGCGGCCGTTGTTCAGCGTGGACACATTTCACGCGGTGATCGCGGCCGCGCGCGAGTTCGGTGCGGCGCTCCCGGTGGTGCCAGTGACCGACACGATTCACGTCATGAACAACGATGCGATGGTGGCGGACACGCTCGATCGCACGATGCTCGCCGCCGCGCAAACGCCGCAGTGTTTTCGCGCGGACATCCTGCGCGAGATCCTCACGCGTGCGCAGCGCGATGGCATCACCGGCACGGACGAAGCCGGGCTGGCGGCGCGCTTCAGCTATCCGGTGAAAGCGGTGCCGGGCGATCCGCGCAATCTCAAGATCACCGTTCCCGAAGATCTCGCCATTGCCGAGTCGTACCTCCAGCAGTGGAGCAGTCAGGCGTGATCCGCATCGGGCAGGGCGTGGACATTCATCCATTCGCGCCCGACCGCCCGCTGATCCTCGGCGGCGTGCGCATCTCCGATACCGGCGGCCTCGCCGGTCACTCCGACGCCGACGCCGTTCTGCACGCTGTGACTGACGCACTCCTCGGCGCCGCCGGCGCGGGCGACATCGGCCATTACTTTCCGTCGACGGACGAACGTTGGCGCAACGCGGACTCCTCGCAGTTCGTGCGCGAGGCGAAACGGATCCTCGATGAAATGTCGGGCGAAATCGCGAACGTCGACATCACGATCATCGCGCAGCAACCGAAGCTCTCGCCCCATCGCGAGGCGATGGTCGCGTCGATCGCACGTCTGCTCAGCCTCCCGCAAGGCCAGGTCAATGTGAAAGCCACCACCACCGATCACCTCGGCTTCATCGGCCGCGGCGAAGGCATGTGCGCGATGGCGATCGTGCTCGTCGAAATGGAACGCCGCCGTCTCGGCGGCTGAACAGGGAGCGTCTCGCTCCCGTGCCCAGGAACGGCGGCGAGACGCCGCCCGCTCAGCCGGCGAGGACGCCGGCGTTCCGATAGACTCCGCGCGTGGTTAGAGTTCGATTCGCGCCATCGCCCACCGGCCACCTGCACGTCGGCGGCGCACGCACCGCGATCTTCAACTGGCTTTACGCGCGCCATCACCGCGGCGCGTTTCTCATTCGCGTCGAGGACACCGATCAGGCGCGCTCGACGCGCGAGTCGGAGCAGATGGTGCTCGATGATCTGCGGTGGCTCGGACTCGACTGGGACGAAGGTCCGGATAACGACGGTCCGCATGCGCCGTATCGACAGAGCGAGCGCACCGAGTTGTATGGCCGCATCGCGCGGGAGCTCGTCGAGCGCGGTGTCGCCTATCGCTGCTACTGCACTGAAGAAGAGTTGGAAGCGAAACGGAAGCAGGCCGAGATCGACGGGCGTCCGCCGCACTACGACCTGACGTGCTGGATCAATCGGCGTAACGATGACGCTCCGCACGCGATCCGTTTTCATGTTCCCGAGGATGGTGACGTCACGATCGATGACGAGATCCGCGGTGAGGTCACGTGGCGGAAGGAGTCGCTCGGCGATTTCATCATCGTGCGTACCGATCGCCATCCGACGTACAACTTCTGCGTCGTGGTCGACGATCACGACATGGAGATCACGAACGTCATTCGCGCCGAGGAGCATCTGACGAATACGCATCGCCAAGTGCTGATCTATCGCGCGATGGGATGGGACGTCCCCCGTTTCGCGCACGTGTCGCTCATCCTCGGGCACGACCGCACGAAGCTCTCGAAGCGTCACGGCGCGACTTCGGTTTCGGCGTATGCCGGCGACGGCTTCCTGCCCGATGCGATGGTCAACTACCTCACGCTCCTCGGTTGGTCGTCCCCGGATGGCCTCGATGTATTCACGCGCGAGTACGCGATCGAAAAGTTCTCGCTCGATCGCGTGAACGCAGCGCCGGCGGTGTTCGATCCGCAGAAACTCGACTGGCTGAACGGGCAGTACATTCACGCGATGACCGCGGCGCAGCTCGCGCCGCTCGTGCGGAAGTTCTTCGACGTGCCGTGGCTCGAGGAAGGAATCGGCGTCGTCAAGACGAGCGTGCATCGCCTGGCGCAGTTCGCTGACGCGCTGCGGTTCGTCGTCGAGTACACGCGACCGGACGTCGATCGCGCGTTCGCGGAGAAGCTGGCCGAAGAGTTGCGCACGAACGGCACGCCGGTCGATGAGGAAAGCTACAAGGCGATGGCGGAGCGGCTGAAGGTCGCGACCGGCGCGAAAGGAAAAGCGCTCTTCATGCCGCTGCGGCTCGCGATCACCGGACTCGATCACGGGCCGGAGCTCGTGCGCTCCATTCCGCTGCTGCAGCACGCCAGTGAAAGCGATGCGCGAGTGCTGTCGCCGCTGGCGCGCGTAGAGCTATGTATCGCCTGATTCGCGATCTCCTTTTCCGCCTCGATGCGGAGGACGCTCACGAGCTCACGTCGCGACAGATGATCGCGCTTCAGCAGATCCCGATCGTGCTGGGCGCGATCGAGCGCATCTGCCGTCCTCCCGAATCGGCGGCGCGGACGCTGCTCGGAATGCACTTTCGCTCGCCGATCGGAATCGCCGGCGGCTTCGACAAGAACGCGGCGATGATGCCGTTCCTCGCGGCGCTCGGCTTCGGGTTCATCGAAGTAGGGACAGTGACGCTGCGGCCGCAGCCGGGCAACCCGAAGCCGCGCGTCTTTCGTTATCCGAAAAACAAAGCGCTGATCAATCGCCTCGGCTTCAACAACGACGGCGCTGACACAGTCGCGGAGCGCTTGCGCGATTGGGATCGCAGAGTGCCGACGTTCGTGAACGTCGGAAAGAATCGCGACGTGCCTCCGGAAGGGGCGACCGAGGCGTATGTCGAGTGCTACCGCCGCATCGCGCCGCATGCGGATGCGGCGGTGCTCAACCTCTCGTCGCCCAACACGCCGGGCTTGCGCGATCTGCAACGGCCGGAACATCTCCAGGAACTGCTGACCGCCGTGCAGTCGGTGCGTAGCGGACCGGTGGTCGTCAAGATCGCGCCCGACCTCGATGACGCGCAGATCCGCGAGATCGCCGATGTCTGCGTGCGGCTCGCCGATGGGATGATCTGTACGAACACCACACTCGATCGACTGCCCGGGATGAACGAGGCCGGAGGTCTTTCGGGAAAGCCGCTCCTGTCGAAATCGACGTCCGTGCTCGCGAGGGTGCGGCAGTGTGTCGGTCCCGATTACCCGCTCATCGGCGTCGGCGGCGTCTTCACGGTCGACGACGTTCGCGCGAAGATGAATGCAGGCGCGAATCTCGTGCAGGTCTACACGGGTTTCGTCTATGAAGGCCCGATGATTGCGAAGAGGTTGTCACGAGCATGATCGTTTACGGCGCCAATCCCGTCATGGAAGCTCTTCGCGCGCATCCCGAGCGCGTGCGTTTCGTCGGCGTGACCAAAGAGCAGCGCGAGCGGATGCAGAAACTGATCGCCGCGGCGCAGCAGGCCAACGTGACCATTCGCGTGCTCTCGAACAACGAGATCGCGAAGCTCGCCGGCAAAGGCGTGCACAACGGTGTGGTGGCCGAGGTGTCGGATGTCGTGTATGCGGATTTTCACGACACGGTCATGCGCGAGGAGACGAAGTTCATCCTCATCCTGGACGGCATCACCGATCCGCAGAACTTCGGCGCGATCCTGCGCGTCGCGGACGGCTTCGGCGTCGATCTGGTCGTCACGCCGGAACACGAGAGTGTCGGCCTCACGCCGGGCGCGGTGAAAGCGTCAGCGGGCGCGTCGCAATGGGTATCGGTTGCGCAGGTGACGAACCTCGCGCGCTCGATCGAGCTGCTCAAGGAAAAGGGCTACTGGGTTTACGCGGCGGTGGCAGACGGCGATCGCGCGGACAAGATCGACTTCCGCGGCAGGGTCGCTCTGGTGATGGGGAGCGAGGGGAAGGGCGTGCGGCGGAACGTGCTCGAGCACTGCGACCGTACGATCGCCATCCCGATGTTCGGTCACGTCGACTCGCTCAATGTTGCGTCCGCAACCGCGGTGTTGTGCTACGAGGTCGTGCGGCAGACGCGGCCGTGACGCCGGGAAGCCGCGCACTTTCAGCGGAATAGCTCCTGCTTGCGTGCCGTTTGGCACTTCTGCTATAACCCGCAGTTCCTCGGCCGCCGCTGTAAGAAGCTCATCCGCAGCTCTTCGTGACAGGCTGATTGTGTCTTTGAAATCAGTGAATTAGTGAAATTGGCGCTGGCATAGCTCAGTTGGTAGAGCAGCTGATTTGTAATCAGCAGGTCGCGGGTTCGAGTCCCGTCGCCAGCTCCAGAAGAAGCGAAGAAGCTCGACTCGGGGAGAGTTGGCTGAGCGGTCAAAAGCAGCAGACTGTAAATCTGCCGGGCCACGCCCTACGGAGGTTCGAATCCTCCACTCTCCACCAATTCAGCCTCGTGTGCGGGAGTAACTCAGGGGTAGAGTCACAGCCTTCCAAGCTGTTGGTCGCGGGTTCGAATCCCGTCTCCCGCTCCAGTCGTCGTCGTAGATCGAAGTGCCCTCGTAGCTCAGGGGTAGAGCACGTCCTTGGTAAGGACGGGGTCACCAGTTCAAATCTGGTCGAGGGCTCCAGTTGAAACCAAACCGGAATTGAAAATTGAAAATTGAAAATTGAAAAAATGAGGTGCTGCTCTCGCGCGGCTCCCAATTTTCAATTTTCAATTTTCAATTTTCAATTTCCTTCGGAGAAGGACCCATGGCGGCAACACGCGAAATCATCAACCTCCAGTGCACCGAGTGCAAGCGTCGGAACTACACGACCACCAAGAACAAGAAGACCATGACCGAGAAGTTGGAACTGAAGAAGTTCTGCCGGCATGATCGGAAGCGCACGGTTCATCGCGAGACCAAGTAACTCAGGGGAATTAAACGAGAAGGCCCTGCCTTCTCGGCAGTTTGCGGCAACTGCAGGCCAATAGCTCAATTGGCAGAGCAGCGGTCTCCAAAACCGCAGGTTGGGGGTTCGAGTCCCTCTTGGCCTGCCAAATTCACGAAGGTGACGCCCGTGACGACTGATCAGGACGGAAGTCCTCTGGTCAGTCGTCGCTGTGTCACGCCGGGGTAATCGATGGCAGAGGTAGTCAAACAGCAGGAAAGCGCGGTCTCGAAGCCGAAACAGTGGTGGCTCTCCACGAAGGAGTTCTTCCGCGACACGAACTCCGAGATGAAGAAGGTCACCTGGCCGACGCGCAACGAAGTGATCGGCACGACCGGCGTCGTGATCGTCGCCACCATCGTCTTTGCCCTGTTCCTGTGGGGCTGCGACGTCGCCTTCTACAAGGCGATCGACTTCCTGTTCACGAAGTTCGGAGCGAGCACTTAAGCGCATGGTTGAAGCGGCCGGCACGAAGCAGTGGTACATCGTCCACACCTACTCCGGCTTCGAGGAGCGGGTGCGGGAGAACCTCACCCAGCGCATCGAAGCCCTCGGCATGCGCGAGAAGTTCGGCGAGATCAAGATCCCGACCGAAACCCTCGTGGAGATGAAGGGCGGCAAGAAGCGCGAGGTGCAGCGCAAGTTCTTCCCCGGCTACATCCTCATCGAGATGGACATGGCCGACGACGCCTGGCACCTCGTGAAGAACACGCCGAAGGTCACCGGCTTCGTCGGCACCGGCAAGAAGCCGACGCCGCTCACCCCGGAAGAAGTCGATCAGATCCTGACGCAGGTCGTCACCACGAAGGAAAAGCCGAAGCCCAAGCACGTTTACGAGCACGGCGAGCACGTCCGCATCATCGACGGCCCGTTCACGAACTTCACCGGCGTGGTCGAAGAGGTCAACCTCGACCGCAACACGCTGAAGGTCATGGTCACGATCTTCGGCCGTTCGACGCCCGTGGAGCTCGACTTCCTGCAGGTGGCGCGGTTCGACCCGTCGGAAGAGCAGGGCGGCGCCGCTCCTGCGAAGAGATAAACAGTTAACGAATAACGCGTCCTATTGACGCGACTGATTACCACAAGGGATTTACGATGGCTAAAAAAGTAACGGGTTACATCAAACTGCAGATCCCCGCGGGCGCTGCCACGCCGGCCCCTCCGGTCGGTCCGGCGCTCGGCCAGCACGGCGTGAACATCATGGAGTTCTGCAAGACGTTCAACGCGCGTACGCAGGCGCAGCAGGGCCTGATCATCCCGGTGGTGATCACCGTCTTCTCCGACCGCACGTTCACCTTCATCACCAAGACGCCCCCCGCGGCCGTCCTCCTTCTCCGCGCAGCCGGCGTGCAGAAAGGCTCCGGTGTGCCGAACAAGACCAAGATCGGCAAGGTGACCAAGAAGCAGGTCGAGGAGATCGCCCGCACCAAGATGCCCGACCTCAACGCCGCGAGCGTCGAGGCGGCCATCAAGACCGTCGAGGGCACCGCCCGCTCGATGGGCCTGGAAGTCAGCGAGTAAGTCTTCAAACCGCTCAGCGCGTAGCTGGGCAACTGAGTAGGAGGCTCGCAAGAGCCGCTAACACTACAAGGAGGAAATTTGGCCAAACACGGCAAGAAGTATCGCGCTGCGGCCGGGAAGGTCGAACAGCGGCCGTATCAGCTGGACGAGGCGTTCGGTCTGCTCAAGCAGATCGCCTACGCCAAGTTCAATGAAACGGTGGAGCTGTCGATGCTCCTCGGCGTCGATCCCAAGCACGCCGATCAGATGGTCCGCGGCACGACCCTGCTCCCGCACGGCACGGGTCAGACCAAGCGCGTGCTCGTCATCGCACAGGGTGACAAGCAGAAGGAAGCGCAGGAAGCCGGCGCCGACATGGTCGGCGGCGATGAGATGGTCGAGAAGATCCAGGGCGGCTGGGTCGATTTCGACGCGGTCATCGCCACGCCGGACATGATGCGGTCCGTCGGTAAGCTCGGTAAGGTCCTCGGCCCCCGAGGCCTGATGCCGAACCCGAAGACCGGCACGGTGACGTTCGACGTCGCCAAGGCAGTTCAGGAGATCAAGGCCGGCAAGGTGGAGTTCCGCGTCGACAAGACCGCGATCATCCACGTCCCGGTCGGCAAGATCTCGTTTTCCGCCGACCAGCTCAAGGACAACGCCTCGGCGATCATCAACGCCGTCCGCAAGGCGAAGCCCGCGGCTGCGAAAGGCAAATACGTCCGCTCGATCTACATCTCTTCGACCATGAGCCCGTCGGTGAACATCGACACGGCCGTGGCCGAGACGAAAGCGGAGTAAGGAGAAACCATGAAGAATCGCGAACAGAAGGCAGAAGCGATCTCCGAGTTCTCCGAAGGCATCGGCTCCGCGCAGAACGCGTTCGTGCTCGACTTCAAGGGCATCACCGTTCCGCAGGTCACCGAGCTGCGCAAGCAGGTCCGCGAATCCGGTTCGCAGTACGTGGTCATCAAGAACACGCTCGCGCTGATCGCCGTCAAGGACTCTCCGCTCGAGAAGCTCACCGGCCACTTCACCGGCATGACCGCCATCGCGTACAACACGACCGATCCGGTTGCGCTGGCGAAGGTGCTCACGAAGTTCGCCAAGGACGTTCCCAGCGTGCAGTTCAAGGGAGCGCTGCTGGCCGGACAGGTGGTCGCGGCGACCGAGATTCAGAACATCGCCAACCTGCCGTCCCGCGAGGAGCTGCTGTCGAAGCTTCTCTATCTCATGCAGCACCCCATCCGCGGCCTGGCGGTCGTGCTCAACGGCACGATGCGCAACTTCGCAGTGGTCCTCGACCAGATCGCGAAGTCGAAGGGCGGCGGCGAAGGCGAAGCAGCACCGGCAGAGGCAAACGCTTAGTTCGATTGGACGCAAGCTTCGGCTTGCCTGGAATTGACTCTCATCTAGAAAGTTTTGGAGGCTGAAATGGCTATTTCGACTGAAGATTTCGTGAAGCAGATCGAGACGATGACGGTTCTCGATCTCTCCAACCTCGTCAAGGCGCTCGAAGAGCGCTTCGGCGTTTCCGCTGCTGCCGCGACCGTGGCTGCCGCGCCGGCCGCTGGTGCCGCCGCTGCTGCTGCGCCGGCCGAGGAGCAGACGGAGTTCACGGTGGTCCTGCAGGAAGCGGGCGACAAGAAGATCAACGTCATCAAGGCAGTGCGCGAGGTCACCTCGCTCGGCCTGAAGGAAGCGAAGGACATGGTCGAGGGCGCGCCCCAGACCATCAAGGAAGGCGTTTCCAAGGACGAGGCCGCGAAGATCAAGAAAGTCTTCGAGGACGCGGGCGCCAAAGTCACCGTCAAGTAATTGTCGTTTTGAGCGATTCCGGGCGGCGCAATTTGCACCGTCCGGAATCGTGTTTTTCGCGGTACCACATCACTCCGAGCCGGTGAAGGGGGGAGCGGCCTTCACACCACGGCTCACCACATCGCGTACGCCTCTCTTCGTAGCCTGCTGAGAGGTCTCGCCAACACGCGACACAAGGAGTCCTTTTCGATGAACGGAGCTATGCCGAAACAGGAGCCCGTGCGTCACGACTTCTCCAAGATTCGCAGCTACATGGCGCTGCCGAATCTGATCGATGTCCAGAGAAAGTCGTACGAACGTTTTCTCCAGATGAACCTCCTTCCGGAGGAGCGTGAAGACACCGGCCTGCAGTCCGTCTTCACCAGCGTCTTCCCCTTCAGCGATTTCCGTGAGACCTGCTCGCTCGACTTCGTCCGGTTCTCCATCGGGAACTGGGAGTGCAAGTGCGGCCAGCTCAAGGGCCTCGAGCATTTGCGCATGACCTGCGCGAACTGCGGCGCGAAGATCATCACCGATCACCCGCACGAAGAGACCGTCAACTGCGGCCAGTGCGGCGTCATCAATAAGAACCGCGTCGAGGTCTGCGACATCTGCGGCAATCCGGTCGACCTGCAGATGAAGTACTCGGTCGAAGAGTGCCAGGAGCGCGGCATGACCTACAGCGTTCCGCTGAAGGTCACCTTCCGCCTCTTCGTCTACGACAAGGACCCCGACACCGGCGTCAAGCACATGCGCGATGCCAAGGAAGAGGAAGTGTTCTTCGGCGACATCCCGCTGATGACGGACAACGGTACGTTCATCATCAACGGCACGGAGCGCGTCATCGTGTCGCAGCTCCACCGCTCGCCCGGCGTCTTCTTCACGAAAGAATCCGCCCACACCTTCCTCTCGAAGATCATCCCGTACCGCGGCTCCTGGGTGGAGTTCGAGTACGACCAGAAGAACATCCTCTACGTCCGCATCGACCGCAAGCGCAAGTTCCTGGGAAGCGTCTTCCTTCGCGCGCTCGGTCTGACCACGGACGAAGAAATCCTTCGCCAGTTCTACACGCCGATCAAAGTGCGGCTCAAGGACAGCGGTGCCGAGCTCTCGTTCGACCGCCGCGTCCTCGATCAGGAAGAAGCGAAGGAGCGTCACTCGATCCGCGGCCGCCGCGCCGTGCGCACCGTCTTTGCGGGCATCAAGCTCGACCAGAAGATGGCCGACGCGCTCACGAAGAACAACGAAGCGAACGTCAAGGTCGACTACGCCGCTCTCGACAAGGCCGTCTTCCTCGGCGACGTCGTCGATTTCAACACCGGCGAGGTTCTCTTCGAAGCGTCGGAGAACGTTCCGGCCGACTGGGCCGACGTCCTCCGCGATCGCGGCATCAACGAGATCGAAGTGATCTTCCCTGAGTGGGATCTCGTCTCCGACATCCTGCTCAATACGGTTCGCAAAGATACCTCGAAGTCGTTCGAAGCAGCGATCATCGAGATCTACCGCCGCATGCGTCCGGGCGATCCTCCGACCCTCGAGTCGGCCAAGGCTCTCTTCGAAGGCATGTTCTTCGACGCCCGCAAGTACGACTTCTCGCGCGTCGGCCGCTTCAAGTTCAACATCAAGCTCGATCTCGATTCGCCGGTCACGCAGAAGACGATGACGCCGGACGACTTCTACGTCGTCATCAACTACCTGCTCCGCCTCCGCAAGGACGTCGGCCGCGTCGACGACATCGACAACCTCGGCAACCGCCGCGTCCGCGCGGTCGGCGAGCTGCTCGAGAACCAGTTCCGCATCGGCCTCGTGCGCATGGAGCGCGCCATCAAAGAGAAAATGTCGGTCCATCAGGACATCGACTCGGCCATGCCGCACGACCTGATCAACTCCAAGCCGGTCATCGCGGCGATCAAGGAGTTCTTCGGCTCGTCGCAGCTCTCGCAGTTCATGGATCAGACGAACCCGCTCTCCGAAGTCACGCACAAGCGCCGTCTGTCCGCCCTCGGACCGGGTGGTCTGTCGCGCGAGCGCGCCGGCTTCGAAGTCCGCGACGTTCACCCGACGCACTACGGCCGCATCTGCCCGATCGAGACGCCCGAAGGTCCGAACATCGGCCTGATCTCGTCGCTCGCGTGCTACGCGCGCATCAACGAGTACGGATTCATCGAGAGCCCGTACAAGAAGGTCGAGGGCGCCCGCGTGCTCGATCACTACCGCGTCATGAAGACGGGCGACGCCAACTTCACGCTCGGCCAGATCGTCGAGAAGCGCGATCTCCAGAAGGAGAACAACCGCATCGCCAAGGACAACGCCGCTTCGAGCAAGGGCAAGAAGGGTCTTGCTCAGCCGGCCGAAGCCGAGCCTTACGCGTTCTACCTGTCGGCGTGGGATGAGGAGCGTTACACCATCGCGCAGGCGAACGTGATGCTCGACGACGAGGGCAACCTCGTGCACGACCGAGTCATCGCGCGGCAGTCGGGCGACTTCGTCTCCATCGAAAAGGAGAAGGTCGACTTCATCGACGTCTCTCCGAAGCAGCTCGTGTCCGTCGCGGCCTCACTCGTGCCGTTCCTCGAGAACGACGACGCGAACCGCGCGCTCATGGGCGCGAACATGCAGCGCCAGTCCGTTCCGCTGCTCCGCACCGAGTCGCCGCTGGTCGGCACCGGCATGGAGAACGTGGTGGCGCGTGACTCCGGCGCGGTCGTCGTGTGCAAGCGCGGCGGCGTGGTCGACCTCGTCGACTCGAACCGCATCATCGTTCGCGTCGAGGCGGAAGATCAGGAGACCGGTGAGACGCGCGAGTTCGGCGCCGACATCTATCAGCTCATCAAGTTCAAGCGCTCGAACCAGAACACCTGCATCGCGCAGAAGCCTGTCGTTCGCGAAGGTCAGCGGGTCCGCAAGGGCCAGGTCCTCGCCGACGGCCCCTGCACCGATGCCGGCGAGCTGGCGCTCGGCCGCAACATCCTCGTCGCCTTCATGCCGTGGCGCGGCAACAACTTCGAGGACGCGATTCTCGTGTCCGAGAAGCTGGTGCGCGAGGACTACTACACCTCGATTCACATCGAGGAGTTCGAGATCGAAGCCCGCGACACGAAGCTCGGTCCCGAAGAAATCACGCGCGACATCCCGAACGTCTCAGAGTCGGCTCTGCGCGATCTCGACGAGAGCGGCATCATCCGCATCGGCGCGACCGTCAAGCAGGGCGACATCCTGGTCGGCAAAGTCACGCCGAAGGGCGAGACCCAGCTCACTCCCGAAGAGAAGCTGCTCCGCGCCATCTTCGGTGAGAAGGCCGGCGACGTCCGCGACGCCTCGCTCAAGACGCCTCCCGGCATCGAAGGCACCGTCGTCGACGTGAAGATCTTCTCGCGCAAGGGCGTCGACAAGGACCTCCGCGCGAAGTCGATCGAAGAGGGCGAGATCGAGCGGATGAACCGCAACATCCAGGATGAGATCCGGATCATCACCGACGCCCGCAACAAGAAGATCGGTGAAGTGCTCAGCGATCAGAAGCTGCAGCGCGACGTGGTCGACTTCAAGACCGGCGATGTGCTCGTCCGCAAGGGCGAAGTCGCCGATCGCGACGTCGTTAACCGCCTGTCGCGCCGCGAGCTGCTCGCGCTGCCCGTCGAAGAAGAAGCGCGCGAGACCGTGCGCATGTTCGTCGAGCGCGCCGAGAACCGCATCCGCGTCCTCGAACAGAAAGCCGAAGAGCGTCGCGAAGACCTGCAGAAGGGTGACGAGCTTCCCCCGGGCGTCATCAAGATGATCAAGGTCTACGTCGCGATGAAGCGCAAGCTCAGCGTCGGCGACAAGATGGCCGGCCGCCACGGCAACAAGGGCGTCATCTCGCGCATCCTCCCCGAAGAGGACATGCCGTACATGCCGGACGGAACTCCGGTCGAGATCGTCCTCAACCCGCTCGGCGTGCCCTCGCGCATGAACGTCGGTCAGATCCTCGAAACGCACCTCGGCTGGGCCGCGCGCTCGCTCGGTCTCCACTTCTCGACGCCCGTCTTCGACGGCGCGACCGAGAGCGAGATCAAGGCGCAGCTCAAGGCCGCCGGATTGCCGAACGATGGCAAGACCACGCTTTATGACGGCATGACCGGCGAGCGTTTCGAGCAGCAGGTCTGCGTCGGCTACATCTACATGCTCAAGCTCTCGCACCTGGTCGACGACAAGATTCACGCCCGCTCGATCGGGCCGTATTCGCTGATCACCCAGCAGCCGCTCGGCGGCAAGGCGCAGTTCGGCGGCCAGCGTTTCGGAGAGATGGAAGTGTGGGCTCTCGAAGCGTACGGCGCCGCGTACACGCTGCAGGAGCTGCTGACCGTGAAGTCGGACGACGTCGAAGGCCGCTCCAAGATTTACGAGGCCATCGTCAAAGGTGAGGTTCCGGACGATCCGGGCCTGCCCGAGTCGTTCAACGTGCTCGTCCGCGAACTGCAGTCGCTCTGTCTGGATGTGGAGCTGTTGAAGGAATGATTCATCAGCCTTCTCCTCTCCGCGAGAGGGGAGAAGGTGGCCGAAGGCCGGATGAGGGGTTGCCCCTTACCCGGCGCTCCGCGCCACCCTCTCCCCGCAAGCGGGGCGAGGGCTGATCGAGGAACTTGAATGGGACGTAAAGTCACGACGCTCAGCAGAATGCCGAACCCCTCGTGCCGTGCCTGTCACGGCATGGGGGCCATCCGCATGACCGTCCATTTCCACACGGGCGATCACGAGTGGGAAGCACCGTGCTGGGAGTGCTTCGGCAGCAACGTG
Source organism: Thermoanaerobaculia bacterium (assembly GCA_035626775.1). Classification (GTDB taxonomy): domain Bacteria; phylum Acidobacteriota; class Thermoanaerobaculia; order Gp7-AA8; family Gp7-AA8; genus QHVT01. The sequence goes on along the minus strand of DASPNA010000100.1, from coordinate 5,555 downwards.
AAACTGTCGTTCCCGCATCCGACGCCGACGAACAACTGACGATTACAAATCGCTCCTAAACAAAGGGAGGCGCACATTGGAAAGCTTCAACGCACTGTTTCAACCGGCCAAAGCCCAGGCGATCAACGATTTCAACGCGATCAAGATCAGCCTCGCTTCTCCGGAGAAGATCCGGTCGTGGTCGTACGGCGAGGTTACCAAGCCGGAGACGATCAACTACCGCACCTTCAAGCCGGAGCGCGACGGTCTGTTCTGCGCGAAGATCTTCGGCCCGATCACCGACTGGGAGTGCTTGTGCGGTAAGTACAAGCGCATGAAGCACCGCGGAGTCATCTGCGACAAATGCGGTGTCGAAGTCACGAAGTCGAAGGTCCGCCGCGAGCGCATGGGTCACATCGAGCTGGCCTCGCCGGTCTCGCACGTCTGGTTCTTCAAAGGCCTGCCGTCGCGCATCGGCCACCTGCTCGACATCTCTCTCCGCGATCTCGAGCGCATCCTCTACTTCGAGTCGTACGTCGTGATCGACTCCGGTGATCTCACCGGCGTCATCAACGAGAAAGAGCTGCTGCCCGAAGAGAAGTATCGCGAGTTGCGCTCGCAGTACGGCGACGTCTTCGTCGCCAAGATGGGCGCCGAAGCGATCAAAGAGCTGCTTCGCCGTGTGAACGTCGAAGAGCTCAGCGACGAGCTGCGCCTGATCATGCGCACCGAAACGTCGCAGATCAAAAAGCTGAAAGCCGCCAAGCGGCTGAAGGTGGTCGACGCGTTTCGTAAGTCGGGACATCGTCCGGACTGGATGATCCTCGACGTCATCCCGGTCATTCCGCCTGAGCTGCGTCCGCTCGTGCCTCTCGATGGCGGCCGCTTCGCGACGTCGGACCTCAACGATCTCTATCGCCGCGTCATCAACCGCAACAACCGCCTCAAGAAGCTGCTCGAGCTCCGCGCGCCGGACGTCATCGTGCGCAACGAGAAGCGCATGCTGCAGGAAGCGGTCGACGCGCTCTTCGACAACGGCCGCCGCGGCCGCGTGCTGAAGGGCTCGAACAACCGCCCGCTCAAGTCGCTTTCCGACACTCTCAAGGGCAAGCAGGGCCGCTTCCGCCAGAACCTCCTCGGCAAGCGCGTCGACTACTCCGGCCGTTCGGTCATCGTGGTCGGTCCCGAGTTGCGTCTGCACCAGTGCGGCCTGCCGAAGAAGATGGCGCTCGAGCTCTTCAAACCCTTCATCTATCACAAGCTCGAGCAGCAGGGCCTGGTCGGGACGATCAAGGCCGCGAAGGAGCTCGTCGAGCTGCAGACCAACGAAGTGTGGGACGCGCTCGAAAGCGTCATTCGCGAGCATCCCGTGCTCCTGAACCGCGCGCCGACGCTCCACCGTCTCGGGATCCAGGCGTTCGAGCCGGTGCTCGTCGAAGGCAAGGCCATCAAGATCCATCCGCTGGTCTGCACCGCGTTCAACGCCGACTTCGACGGCGACCAGATGGCCGTGCACGTGCCGCTCTCGCCCAAAGCTCAGGTCGAGTCGCAGGTGCTGATGCTGGCCTCGAACAACATCCTCTCGCCCGCGCACGGCAAGCCGCTCGCCGTGCCGTCGCAGGATCTCGTCCTGGGCTGCTACTACCTCACCAAGGCCAAGCCGAACGCGAAGGGCGCCGGCAAAGTCTTCGGTTCGTTCGATGAGGTCATGATCGCGCTGCAGTCCGGCGAGGTCGAGCTGCTCACGCCGATCCGCTGCCGCGTCTCCGGCCGCTTCATGGACCTGACCAAGCAGTTCAACGATCAGGACATCGTCCGCGCGGAGATCCTCGAGCTCGACAAGCAGCTCGTCGAGACCACCGTCGGCCGCGTCGTCTTCAACATGCACGTGCCCGAGCAGATCCCGTTCATCAACGGCCTGCTCAAGAAGAAGGGCCTGCAGGAGCTGGTCAACTACTGCTTTATCAACTACGGCAACGACCTCACCGTGGAGATGCTCGACGGTCTCAAGGACCTCGGCTTCCTCTACGCGACCAAGGCCGGTGTCTCCATCGGCGTCGACGACATGGTCATCCCGGCGCGCAAGCAGGAGATCGTCGAGAACGCCCGCAAGGCTGTGCTCGAAGTCGAGCGCCAGCGCCTCGACGGTGCCATCACCCACGGCGAGCGCCACAACAAGATCATCGACATCTGGCACCGCGCCACCGAGAACGTCTCCGATGAGATGTTCGCCGAGATGAAGCGCGTCGAGGCCGAGCGCAACGAGTTCAACCCCATCTTCATGATGGCCGACTCCGGCGCGCGCGGTTCCAAGGAGCAGGTCCGCCAGCTCGCCGGCATGCGCGGCCTGATGTCCAAGCCCTCGGGCGAGGTCATCGAGACGCCGATCACCGCCAACTTCCGCGAGGGTCTGTCGGTGCTGCAGTACTTCATCTCCACGCACGGCGCGCGCAAGGGTCTCGCGGATACCGCTCTGAAGACGGCGGACTCGGGATACCTCACGCGCCGTCTGGTCGACGTCGCGCAGGACGTCATCATCACCGAGCAGGATTGCCAGACCTTCGACGGCATCGTCGTCACTCCGATCATGGAAGGCGGCGACATCCTCGAGCCGTTGCGCGACCGCATCGTCGGCCGCATCTCGCAGGAAGACATCTACGATCCGCTCACGGGCGACCGCTTGGTGGCGCAGAACGAGGAGCTTTCCGACGAGCTGGCGAATGCGATTCAGGAAGCGGGCATCGAGCAGGTCAAGATCCGCTCCGTGCTCACCTGCGAAACGCGTCGCGGTGTATGCCGCCGCTGCTACGGCCGCAACCTCGCGAGCGGCAAGCTCGTCGAGATCGGCGAGGCGGTCGGTGTCATCGCCGCCGAGTCGATCGGCGAGCCGGGTACGCAGCTCACCATGCGTACGTTCCACGTCGGCGGTACGGCGTCGCGCGTTTCCGAGCAGTCCAAGCACGAGGCGACCAGCCCCGGCAAGGTGCAGCTCGTCAACGTGGCCACCGTCACGAACAAGAACGGCGAGCTGATCGTCATCAACCGTAACGGCAAGCTTCTGATCATGGAGGACATCCCGACGCGCAAGTCGAAGAAGGCTGGCGCGGAGGACCTGGCGGCGGGCTCGCGTGAGAAGGAGCGTTACGCGCTCGTCTACGGCTCCACGCTGAAGGTGCAGGACGGCCAGCATGTCGAAGCGGGTCAGCCGCTCGTCGAGTGGGATCCGTTCACCTCCGCCGTGCTCACGGAGCTCGGCGGCAAGGTCAACTTCAAGGACATCGTCGAAGGTGAGAACGTCCGCGAGGAGACCGACAAAGTCACCGGTCTCACGCAGATGGTCATCGTCGAGTCGTCGACCGCCGAGAAGCGTACCCCCACCCTCATCATCAAAGCCGGCCGCGGCGAGGAGCGCAAGTACCTGCTTCCGACCGGTGCCCACGTCATGGTGCACAACGGCCAGGAAGTCCATCCAGGCGACGTGCTCGCGAAGATTCCTCGCGCGACCACGAAGACCAAGGACATCACCGGCGGTCTGCCGCGCGTCGTCGAGTTGTTCGAAGCTCGTCACCCACGCGACAAGGCCGTCATCACCGAGGTCGATGGAACCGTGCATCACGGTGCCATCGTCAAAGGCATGCGCCGCATCATCGTCGAGACGGACGAAGGTACGCGCCACGAGTACAGCGTTCCGCGCTCCGTGCACGTCAACGTGCAGGAGATGGAGCGCGTGCGCGCCGGCGATCCGCTCATCGACGGTCCGATCGATCCGCACGATGTGCTGGCCGTCCTCGGCATCAAGGAGCTGCAGCGTTACCTGGTCGACAAGATCCAGGAGGTCTATCGCTCGCAGTCCGTTGCCATCAACGACAAGCACATCGAAGTCATCTGCCGTCAGATGCTGCGCTCTGTTCGCGTGACGCGCGTGGGCGATACGGACTTCCTCGTGGACGAGCAGGTCGATCGCTTCCGCTTCATGGAAGAGAACGAGAAGGTCATGAACCGCGGCGGCGAGCCCGCCGACGGCGTGCCCCTGCTTCTCGGCATCACCAAAGCGTCGCTGTCGACGGAGTCCTTCATCTCCGCGGCGTCGTTCCAGGAGACCACGCGCGTCCTCACGGAAGCCGCGATTGCGGGCCGTGTCGACTACTTGCGCGGCCTCAAGGAAAACGTCATCGTGGGCCGCCTCATCCCCGCCGGCACGGGCATGCCCACCTACCGCGAGGTTTACCTCGAGAAGGACGAGCCGCCCGCGCAGCCGTCCCTCGAGGAGCTCCTGCAGCGCGAGTCGGAAGACGAGGATGCACTGTCGTTGGCGGACTTCGACGACGAGCAGTAATCGCGATCTTCATCGCAGTGAATCGCATCGGGCGGCTCGAAAGAGCCGCTCGAATGTTTTATTGGCCGGCCTCTTATGCGCGTCTACTCCGTCGAGACAGTTGCATTTCGCATCGCTCCGAGGGAGCCTCGGGGTATGGATCAGAAGCCGAGATTGCTCGTGATGGTGCATGAAGCCTTGCGGAGCCGTCACTACAGCCGCAGAACCGAAGAGGCCTACATCATGTGGATCAAGCGCTTCATCTTCTTCCATAACAAGCGGCATCCGGCATCGATGGGGGGCGAGGAGGTGAACGCTTTCCTGAGCTGGCTGGCGACGGATCAAAACGTAAGTGCCTCGACACAGAATCAGGCACTGGGCGCGCTGCTGTTTCTTTATCGTCATGTGCTGGAAGATCCTTTGCCGTGGCTGAAGGACGTCGTTCGCCCGACCCGTCCTGCGCGGCTGCCGGTCGTCTTGACCACAGACGAAGTGCGAAGTGTCCTCAGTCATCTGGCCGGGATGCCGCATCTTGTTTCGTTGCTCCTGTACGGCGGCGGCCTGCGCCTGTTGGAGGGACTGATGTTGCGGGTGAAGGACGTTGACTTCGAGCGAGGCCAGATCCATGTCCGCGATCCGAAAGGTGGTCGGGACCGTCACACAATGCTTCCTCAGATGGTTGTTCCCCTGTTGCGGCATCAACTCGAGCACGCGCGGACAGTTCATCAAGCCGACCTGCGGAGCGGGTTCGGTGACGTATGGCTCCCCGAAGCGATCGAGCGCAAAATCCCGACCGCCGGACGAACCTGGGGTTGGCAATGGGTCTTCCCGGCGACCTCGCGCTACAAGGAATCGACAGGCCTCGAGCGCCGGCATCATCTCCACGAGAGCGTCGTGCAGCGTGCCGTGAAGCATGCCGCGAACGAGGCCGGCCTCGACAAGCGCGTCACCTGTCACACCTTCCGTCATTCCTTCGCCACGCATCTCCTCGAGCGCGGCCACGACATCCGCACCGTTCAGGAGCTCCTCGGCCACCGCGACGTCAGCACCACCATGATCTACACGCACGTCCTGCGCTACGGCGCTCGCGGCGTTCGTAGCCCACTGGACGCCATTTGAGGTGACGTGCCCCCGCGTTTCGTACCAGCCGATATGTGAGTCGGTTGATGATGTGGAGCTGAGACTTACTCCGCTCCGGCCTCTATTCTGCCAGTAGCAGAGGCTGTGGGAGATGTGGGAAACGCGGGTGGTGGATGGGGGG
>DASPNA010000099.1:0-8186 GCA_035626775.1 Thermoanaerobaculia bacterium | reverse complement strand
CTCGAAGTTCGCGCCGATGCGGTCCATCTTGTTGATGAACGCGATGCGCGGAACGCCGTACTTGTCGGCCTGGCGCCACACGGTCTCGGACTGCGGCTCGACGCCGCCAACCGCGCAGAAGACGCCGACCGCGCCGTCGAGGACGCGAAGCGAGCGCTCCACCTCGACCGTGAAGTCGACGTGACCCGGGGTGTCGATGATGTTGATGCGCGTATCGCCCCACATCGCAGTGGTCGCGGCGGAGGTGATGGTGATGCCGCGCTCCTGCTCCTGGACCATCCAGTCCATGGTGGCAGTCCCCTCGTGCACTTCACCGATCTTGTGAGTGATGCCGGTGTAGTAGAGGATGCGCTCGGTCGTCGTCGTTTTACCGGCGTCGATGTGCGCCATGATGCCGATGTTGCGCGTTTTCTCGAGAGGTACTTGGCGTGCCATTTTCGTTCTTCTTTTTCAGGCCACAACGCACGCATACCGGCATCCGCCGGTACACGCACACCTCCCGTGAGGGAGATGTATTCATTCGTTTTTTGTTTCCCGTTGCTCGGTCCGGAACCGCAGAACCTGTTCTGTGTTATCCGGTCGAGACGGAGCTACGGAAAGCTGATGAGTTGGTACTGCTTACTGCGTTTACTTCGCGGGCCGCGCCGAAGCGCGGCCGCGCATGTTACCACCGATAATGCGCGAACGCCTTGTTTGCTTCCGCCATCTTGTGCGTGTCTTCACGCTTCTTGATGGCGTTGCCGCGGTTGTTGGCCGCGTCCATGATCTCGCCGGCGAGCTTATCGACCATGGTCTTCTCACCGCGCGAGGCGGCGTAGCTGATCATCCAGCGGATCGCCAGCGCCGTGCGGCGGGTCGGGCGAACCTCGATCGGGACCTGGTAGTTCGAGCCACCGACGCGGCGGCTCTTCACTTCGAGCGCCGGCTTGACGTTGTCGATCGCCTTCTTGAAGAGCTTGAGCGGATCGTCCTTGGCGCGGTCCTCGACCTTCTTGAGGGCGCCGTAGAACACGCGCTCGGCAACCGACTTGCGGCCGTCCGTCATCAGCGAGTTGATGAACTTGGTGACGAGCTGGCTGTTGTAAACCGGATCCGGCAGGATCTCGCGCTTGGGAACTTCTCTTCTTCTCGGCATTGGGATTAAGCCTTCTTGGGTCGCTTCGCCCCATACTTGGAGCGGCTCTGGTTGCGCTTGGCGACGCCGACGGCGTCCAGCGTTCCACGGATGACGTGATAGCGAACGCCCGGGAGGTCCTTCACACGGCCACCGCGGATGAGCACGATCGAGTGCTCCTGGAGGTTATGGCCGACGCCCGGGATGTAGGTCGTCACTTCGACGCCGTTCGTGAGGCGGACACGCGCCACCTTGCGAAGGGCGGAGTTCGGCTTTTTCGGGGTCGAGGTATAAACGCGCGTGCAGACGCCGCGCTTCTGCGGGCTCGACTGCAGTGCCGGCGACTTCGTCTTGTACTTGACGGCGTCACGGCCCTTGGCAACAAGCTGGTTGATCGTTGGCATTCGTTGCTTATCCTTCTGAAGACACGTACAGCGCTGACAATTGGTCCCGGTAGGGAAAACCGGCGCACTCTACGCCGGCATTTTGGACTTTGTCAAGCCCGGACCGGCGCTAACGGCCTCCTCGGAAAGCTTATTCCGCTACGAGTTAGACGCGACTTCTACGGCACGAAGTAGGCGCCGAATCTGCCGTGCCGCCCGATCGGAATCCCACCCTTGGGAGGGAACGTCCCGGCCAGCACGATCGACCCGCTCGGCGGCTTCTGATCGCGCTCGATCGTCGCGAACTCGGTCCGGTCTGCGCCGCGCAAGGCACCGAACCAGTATGCGTGGACATAGCCGGGGCCCGGCGTCATGTAAATCGGCCGCGGTGTCTGATCGAGCGCGTCATCGATGGCGGCCTGAGCACCGGCGTGAAAATCGAACTTGCGCTTGGCTCCGTCGCGATGAAAGACGGTGAAAAAGAACGCGGCCTGCAGCGCGCCTGCGATCACAGCCGTCGCCACGACCGCGCGCAACGCACGCGATGTGTCCGGCCGGACCAGCAACGCGAAGGCAGGGATCGCGAGCGCATTCAACAGAACGACATACCCGGTCAGCCGCAGGGCGTGATGGACGTTGATGGTCATCGCCACCGGTACGACCGCGGAGAGCGCGGCGACCACCAGAAACCAGGTCCAGCGGTCGCGGAACGCGATCGCGATCCCGATCAGCGCGAGGAGCGGCGTCATCAGCAGGATTGAGCCACCTGAGCCCGGCACGTGGTGAAACCAGTTCGTGTCCCCTTTCACGGCGAAACGGATGGGGTCGAGATTCACGGCGTACTGTTTGACGTAGGTCCACGCCGTCGGATCGCTGACGTGCGCGTCGAGCTCGACGCTGGGACGGTTGAGAAGCACGCCATCGACTCGGGCGTTCACGAGAAACATCGGCACCAGCGCGATCGCGTACAGCAGCCACACGGTAGCGAGCGCCTTGACGCGTTCGCGCGTTCCAAGCTGGAGCGACGGGCTCTTAGCCCGCCGGTTCGTCAGTTCGACGGGCTGAGAGCCCGTCGCTCCAGATTGGGCGAACAGCACGAGCAACGCCGCAAACACCGGTCCGAGCAGCCGGCCCGCGGTGTACGTGTACGTGACGAGTACGAGCGTCGCCACGAGCGCAAAAACAAGCCCGGCGTTCCATCGCTGCTGCTCATACGCTCGCCGCGCGGCCACGAGGAACAGCGCGACGACGATGGGAAACATCGCCACTTCGAGCGCCAGACGTGAGACCTCAAAAAGCAGTGGTGTCAGCGCCGCAAACACCGTCGCGAGGACCGCCACCGAGCCGCGTTTCGTGATCTTCCACGCCAGCCAGCCGAGCACGAGCGCGGCTCCGATGCCGAGCGTCGCGCTGAGCCGGCGCGGCGTGAGCGCAGCAGGCCCTGCCACCTTGAACACGCCGCTGAGCAGGTAGATGTAAACCGGATTCTTGTATTCGCCGAACGATCGAAAGTAGAGCGGGAAGGAGACGCCGTATTCGTCGACCCCCGCACGGGAGATCATCAGCGCGTTGTACGCGATCGACGATTCGTCGGCATCGTGTCCGGGAGGGTTGTAGCTCTGGCCCGCGTAGTAGAGAACGAAGAGACCGGCGAGGACGCACGCGGCTGCGATCTTCAGCTTCAGAAGTCGATCCAAATCCCGCGCCCTTCTCTCCTCGAAGTCTCGTACAGAAACGCGGCCGCGGCCAGGTCTTCCACCGCCAGTCCGAGCGACTTGAACAGCGTGATCTCGCCCGGCGATTTCCGTCCTTCAGCACTGCCGAGCAGTAATTCGCCCAGCTCGGCGCGGATCACGGCCCCATGTTCGACGGCAGCCAGATAGTCGCCCGATTCGTTCACGGTCGACTCACGGCGATCGACGAAGAGCGACGCGCTCGCGACGAGGTCCGCCTCGAGCTCGCGCGCCGCGGCAATGCTCGAGCCGACCGCGTTGATGTGCGCGCCCACGCTCACCCACTCGCGTCGCAGGATCGGCTCGCGCGAGTTGGTCGCGGTCACGATGACATCCGCCCCGCGCACCGCCTCCTCCACGCTCTCACCGCGGCCGCACATGCGGATCTCGCGAATGGGCCGCACCAGCGGAATCGCGCGTCGATGGCTCTGCGCCTGAACACCTTTGCCGATGATGGCGAGGACCGACGCGTCTTCGCGCGCGAGCAGCCTTGTCGCGACGGCCGAAACTGCGGCGGTGCGGATGGCGGTGATCGCCGCCGCGTTCATGAATGCCAGCGGCTCGCCGGTATCGCCACTGTGCAGGATCACGGCGCCGAGGTGCGTGTCGAGGCCGCGCTTCGGATTCCCGGGGAAGACGCAAACTTCCTTGAGCGCGTAATAGGCCGGCTCGCCCGCGCGCCACGCGGGCATGAGGCCGAGCAGGCCGGGCGCGCCGGGTGCGCGGATGGCCTGCCGCAGCGGATTGTGGACCTCGCCGCGAGCGAGTGCGGACAGCGCGCCGGCCATGACCTCGATGCAGCGCTCCATCGTCAGGAGCTCTTCGACGTCGCGCTCGGAAAGGACCAGGACTTTCATCAGAAAACGCGTTCCTCCGCCGGCGCGATACACAACGTTCCGATGCCGCGCGGCACGAGCAGTATGCCGGTGCGGCGTAACGACGCAACTTCCACCCTCGATCCGCGCTTCAACGTCAGCGTGCGCGTGCCTAGGGGCTGAGCCGCTCCATCGACCGTCACATCGACCGGGCTCGGTGGCAATTTCGCGAGCGGAATCGCATATCGCGTCGCCAGCGGGCCCTCGACCGCCGCGTACTCGAGCGGTTTCGTGAGCCACGGATGATTGAGAAGCGCGTCGCTGGCCCACAGGTCGTACGTACCGGCGCGAGGGACGACCCATACAGAGGATCCAATCGCCGTCATGCCCGGCACCCACAGGTTGCGATACACCGGCACGTAATGCGTCGTCGCGTATTCAGCAACGCGCGGGAAATCGCGCAGGTACAACGCCGCGCGATAGTCGTAGATGATCGCCGCCGGCGGTTCCTTCTCGATGTCGAAAGGCTCGAGCAAGCCGCGCGCGGCCATGAACCGCACGCCGGTCGTGAGGAACCAGTACCGATACGCCGGCTCTCGCCGCAGAGCGAACCCGGCCCCATCGAAGACTTTCTCCGCCGGTTTCGTCAGCCGATCCGCGGTCGTCATCACCGCGTCCTGATACTCCATCGCGTTGCCGAACGACGGCAGCGCCTGGATCAGAAACACGGACAACGCACCTGCGGCGACGAGCGGCAAGAGCCGCACGCGCGCGAGCGCAAACGCCGCCAGCGGCGCCATCAGCAGATACGCGTTCTGAAAGTGATAGTCGTACTGCACTTCCATGAGAGCGATCGTGGCGATGCTGCCGATGACCAGGAATGCGATGAACTGCAGCGGACCGGGCTTGCGCAAAACGAGCACCGCTCCCGCGATTGCGGCCATCAGGAACGCGATCCCGCCGATGTCGAACGTCCACAGCGGCGTGAGCAACGCATCGAAGAATGTGTCGACCTCGAGCAGTCGTGCCGAGGTTTCGTTGTAGCGAAGGACGCCGTCGACGAACGAGAGCCACGCACCCGTTGCGTACAGCCAGCCAACAAACGCCGCCGCGATCGGGACCACGCCCGCGATCATCCACCACGCCCGGACGTTCCATCGCCACCGCCGCTCCTCGCCTCGCCAGAACATCGCCAGCAGCGCCGTGATCACGACCAGAGGTGCAAGCCGCATGTTCGCCAGCACTGCTGCCGCCATCAACGCGCCGAACGCGATCCAGCGCTTGGTGGTCGCGCCGAACACGATCAAGGCCACCGCACCGAGGTACGCGAGATTGCCGAGAACGTCGACGCGATACTCGATGGCTTTACGGATGAAGGACGTGCTGACGAGTAACAGCACGATCGCGCTCCACGGGTCGACGCCCTCGCGCCGCGCGATCCGTACAAGCACCGCGAAGATCGCGATCCACAACGCCATCTGCGCCCACCGCATCGCCACGATCGCCTCTGCTCCGGGACCATTCGCGATCAACGGCGCGACAGGCGCAAACACGACCCATTGCAGCGGCGTGTGATGCTCCCAGAAGTCGCGAAACGGCATCTGCCCTTCGCCGATCCACTTCGTGGCGCGGAAGAACTCGACTTCATCGACCGCGAGCGGCAGGCCTCGCTGCGTCAGCGCCGCGATCCAGATCAGCGCGCTGGCGAAGACGACGCGGAGCGCGATGCGGTTCACTGCGCGTCGCGATGTACCGTGTCCATCGAGAACGCGGGCAGGCAGATGGCGACGTACTCCGCACCTTCGCCGCCCGGCGTCGAGTACTGCACCCATTCACCGGCATGCGTGAGGATCGCCTGTCCTGCGTGCACATCCGTCGCGCCGTCGCGCGTAGTTACGCGCAGCATGCCTCGCAACACGACGGTGTACTCGTCGAACTCCGGCGCCTGTCCCGGCTCGACCCAACCACTCGGGCTCTTCATCCGCGCAATCGACACCGCCTCGGTATGCGAATTCACGCGGCCGAAGTACTCCTCGATGATCTTCGGCTTGTTCCCCGCCGCCTGAACGATCGTTGGCTGCTGAATGTGTGTGGGCATGGCGCGAGAGTTTACTACCGAGCCGAGCTGAGCCAGCGCTCGATCGCCGCGAGCACGTGCCGCAACTCCTCGTCCGTGAGCGCGTGTCCCTTCGCGATGCCGTGCGTCTTCTCCAGGCATCCGCGACAGCACGTCGCCGTCGCATGTTGCGCGACGAAGACCGGATGATTGCGCCATGGTGTCTGCCGTCCATCATTCGGAATGACGGCAGGCGCGAGCCGCTTGCGGATCAATTCCTCCGCCTGCTTCATCACGTGCGGCAGCCCCCAGGTCTGCAGATACGCGAGCTCGCGACCGGTGAGGCGGAACTTGCGCCGAAAGGCGGATTTGCCGAGGCGCGTGAAGGCTTCGTCGAGCGGGACGGCCATGCATTACTTGTGCGCCACCACGAATCGTCCGACCTGCGTCTTGATCGGATAGTTCGCGTCGATCCAGCGAGCGAGCTCCGGAACACGCACTGCGTTCGACACGCCATCGAACGCGGCGATCTCGGGATACCCGGACACGATCACCGCCAGCGGCGGACTCGCATTGAGCTGTGCCATCGCCTCGGACGAGAGCTCCGGCACCGACAACATCGAGATCTCCATCGTGCGCAGTGGCGGCTTGCGCTGCAGCAGGTAATACAGCGCGCGCTCGTTCGAGAAGTCGAGGATCGTCGCGTCGCGCGAGCCGAGGGCGTCGAGGAACGTTTTCAGCGAGGCGAGATCGGTCGCGTTCTGCTCGGAAGTGTAGAGCCCGCGGCCAGTCGCGAACGGATAGCGCACCATCCCGTCGTGCCGCTGCCGCGCCGGCCATCCGCGCAACAACTTCGCGCCCGCGGCCATGTTCTGCACGATCTCGAAATGAAACATCAGCGGGACGGCGAAAATCGCGGCGAGGATCCGCTTTCGCCGCAGCATCAGCGGCTCGAGCACGAACGCCACGACCGCGATCCCGAGTAGCGGCAACGCGAACCGCGTGTGACTCCACGCGACACGCCCCACCGCCGAACGAAAGAAGAGAAGAGAGAACACGGTGACGATGATCAGCTGGGAGGCGAGCGCGCGATCGCCGCGGCGCCACGCGAGCAGCGCCAGCGCGCCGAGAAGGCCGTAGAAGGCGGGTGGGAGGAAGTAGCGGAGCGATTCCGCGGTGATCTTCGCCGGCGCGGGAAGCGCCCAGATCGCGTCGACCGTGCGCGGCAGGATCACGAATGAATCGATGAGGAATCGCTGCAGGTTCGCGCCGACCGCCAGCAACACGACGATCGGCAATGCGAAGGCGATCGCGATGAGCATCGCCGCGCGTTTCCATGGCACGCGCTTCGGCAGCAGCACGAACGCACCGATCGTTCCCGCGAGTGCGTAGTTGCCGGTATCGAGGCTCCATAGCACGCCGAGCGTCGCGCTCGCGAATGCGACGAACAGCGCGCGCGCCGTTCCGTTGCGCGCGTAGCGCAGGAGTGCCAGCACGGAAATCAACACGGGCGCCATCCGGTAGTACGGGAACACCGGCAACCACAGCGCTGCGATCGCGCACATCGACGCGAGCACGCCGGCGATCGCGCCGACCGTGGTGACGGTCAACTCCGCCGCGATGGGGACGAGCAGCGCGACCGTCGCGGCATCAAGAAAGGTCTGCAATCGGCGCGGACGCAGCGGCGAGGGAGGATCACCGAGGACCAGTGCGTCGAGCCCGGCGTCGACGGCGAGACCGTGAAAGACGAAAAAGTCGGTGTAGGGCCGCTCGCCCGATTTCATCAGCCAGCCCGCGGTGAGATGTTCGCCTTCGTGGAAGTGATCCATGTGCGCGTAGGGGTGGTCGTGCACGAAAAGCATGAGGACGAAAACGACAACGGTGGTGATCCACACACGCCATCTGGAGCGACGGGCTCTCAGCCTGTCGGCGATTTCGACGGGCTGAGAGCCCGCCGCTCCGGATAGCAGCGCGCCACCCGCGAATGCGCCGAGCACCAAAAGCGCGATGACCGCGTAGTCCCACGTCTTCGGATACGCATTCACCGTCACCCATCCCACGCCCACAGTCGGCGGCGAGAAGAAG
>DASPNA010000098.1:0-2785 GCA_035626775.1 Thermoanaerobaculia bacterium | reverse complement strand
CAGATGCGATTGTCGGTGAGCAGCGTTTCATAGTCGTCGATGTACTTCGGGAAGCGCTGCGTGAAGTCGTCGATGAAATCGAGCACCGAGCCCTGCCGCCCCTCGTTCAGCCGGCGCACGGTCGCCTCATCGCGGAACTTGGACGGCTGGTACTGCGGCATCCGTTCGGGCAGATCGCGATAGACCCCGCCTGGCCGGTAGTAGGCCGCATGCATGCGCGCGCCGGACACCGCCTCGTACAGGTCCATCAGGTCTTCGCGCTCGCGGAACGCGTAGAGAAAGACCGTCATCGCACCGATGTCGAGCCCGTGCGCGCCGAGCCACAGCAGGTGGTTCAGGATCCGTGTGATCTCGTCGAACATGACGCGGATGTATTGCGCGCGGATCGGCACCTCGATCCCGAGCAGCTTCTCGATCGCCATGACGTACGCGTGCTCGTTGCACATCATCGAGACGTAATCGAGGCGGTCCATGTAGGGTACCGACTGCAGAAACGTCTTGTGCTCCGCGAGCTTCTCCGTCGCTCGGTGCAGGAGCCCGATGTGCGGATCCGCCCGCTGGATGACCTCGCCGTCGAGCTCGAGCACGAGCCGCAGCACGCCGTGCGCCGCAGGGTGCTGCGGACCGAAGTTCATGGTGTAGTTGCGAATTTCGGCCATGTCGCGTCAGCCTTTCCTGAAGCCTTCGCTATCGGCGTAGTTCTCCTCGCGCACGATGCGCGGCGTCACCTCGCGCGGCTCGATCGTCACCGGCTGATAGATCACGCGCTGCTGCTCGGGGTCGTAGCGCATCTCGACATTGCCCGAGAGCGGGAAATCCTTGCGGAACGGATGTCCCACGAAACCGTAGTCGGTCAGGATGCGCCGCAGATCGGGGTGCCCCGTGAAGACGATGCCGTAGAGGTCGAATGCCTCGCGTTCGTACCAGTTCGCGGCCGGCCACACGCCGATGACCGAGTCGACGACCGGCAGGTCGTCGTCCGGCGCGAAGACCCGCAGACGCAGCCGGCGGTTGTGCGTGAGGCTGAGCAGGTGATAGACGACTGCGTACCGCGCGCCATCCCAGCTCCCGCCGCCGTAGCCGCTGTAATCGACGCCGCAGAGATCGGTGAGCTGCTTGAAATCGAGCTCCGGCGCATCACGCAGGCGCGTCGCGACGCCGATCAGGTCCTGCGCGCGGATCACGGCCGTCATTTCGCCGAGATCGGTCGAGACGCTGACGAGCTTGTCGCTGAAAGCGGTGGAGAGCGCGCCGCTGAGGTCTTCTGCGCTGGCCATCAGCGGGCGATCGTGTTGCTGCGTTTGATTTTGTTCTGAAGCTGGATGATGCCGTAGAGGAGCGCCTCGGCGGTCGGCGGACAGCCCGGCACGTAGATGTCCACAGGCACGATGCGGTCGCAGCCGCGCACCACCGAGTACGAATAATGGTAGTAGCCGCCGCCGTTCGCGCAGGAACCCATGGAGATCACCCAGCGCGGCTCGGCCATCTGGTCGTACACCTTGCGCAGCGCCGGCGCCATCTTGTTGCACAGCGTGCCGGCGACGATCATCACGTCGGACTGCCGCGGGCTGGGCCGGAACACGATGCCGAAGCGGTCGAGGTCGTAGCGCGCGGCGCCGGCGTGCATCATCTCCACCGCGCAGCAGGCAAGACCAAAGGTCATCGGCCACATAGAGCCCGTGCGCGTCCAGTTGATGAGCTTGTCCGCGGTGGTGGTGATGAACCCCTTGTCGCTCAGATTTTCAGGTGCGCCCATACGCCGCCTCCGACATGCCCATGGTAAGCACTACCCGCTTCGCGTCGGCGGCATACGCCGATTCGACTGGTTGCATCCCCACGCAAGCGTGGGGCCCCTGCTTCCCGTCTCGCGTCGTTACTCCCATTCGAGTGCGCCTTTCATCCATTCATAGATGAAGCCGACGACCAGAATCGCAAGGAAAACCATCATCGACATGAAGCCGAAAAACCCGACCTCCTGGAGCACGACCGCCCACGGGAAAAGAAAGGCGATCTCGAGGTCGAAGAGGATGAACAGGATCGCGATCAGGTAGTAGCGCACGTCGAATTTCATGCGCGCGTCCTCAAACGCTTCGAAGCCGCATTCGTAGGGTGAGAGCTTCTCGCTGTCCGGCCGGTGCGTTCCCAGCACGCGGGAGAGGCCTCCGCCGAGCAGCAGCGGCGCCACGCCGACGACGCCGCCGACGATCATGAAGAGAAGAATCGGAAAGTAGTTTTCGAGCATGGGATCGAGGCTCTGGAGTCAGGTTCGAACGCGTTGCATTTACGATAACTACCCGATCCTCGTTGCTGCAGTAATGGTGCCGACGGAGAGACTCGAACTCTCACGGCTTTCGCCACCGCCCCCTCAAGACGGCGTGTCTACCAATTCCACCACGTCGGCCGAAGCTACTTCGGTATGTCCTGCACCTTTCCGCCCTCTGACGCAGGCGCCGCCGGCGCTGCGGGCTTGGGCGTCGCCTTCACGTCAGCCTGGCCCGGGATCTGTCCCGGCAGCGATGGCGCGGGCGCCGGACGCTCTCTCATGACGCCTTCGACGTCGGATCTCTGATTCGAGAAATAGGTGAGGGCGAGGCTCGTCACGAAAAAGACGACCGCCAGGATCGCCGTCGCACGCGACAGGAAGTTCGCGGAGCCCGCCGCGCCGAAAACGCTGCCGGCCGAGCCGCTGCCGAACGCCGCGCCCACGTCCGCGCCTTTGCCATGCTGAATCAACACCAGGCCGATGATGCCCATCGCGGCGAGGATGTGAAGCACGAGTATCAGG
>DASPNA010000097.1:0-6554 GCA_035626775.1 Thermoanaerobaculia bacterium | reverse complement strand
AGCGAGATGCTCTACCGCTGAGCTAACTCCGCACGAGCGCGAAAGGTAACACGAGTCGGCTTACAATTCGTTCCGGTCCGACCTCCCATGAGAATGAAGCCGGTGGTGTTGTGGTCCTGGGCACAGGTCGTCGTCGCCGCGCTGTTCGTCGTCCTCAATTTCACGAGCCAGGTGACGCGCCCGTGGTCCGGCTTCGACTACTCGCGCGTGTCGAAACTGGTCACGATCGTCGCGCCCGGAAGCCCCGCGGAGCGTGCGGGCGTGCAGGTCGCCGATCGTATCGTGACGTGGAATGGCCACGCGGTCGGACCCGACATCGGACCGCTGTACTTCGCGCGCGCCGGTGAGCCGTTGCCGCTGGTCATCGAGCGGGACGGCGTCACACGCGAACTGACGGTCACGCCGATTACGGCGGAGGCGATGCGCCGCGATCAACTCGGCCGCGGTGGAACGGACACGCTACTCGCGATCACGGGCTATCTGCATTTTCCCGTGCACGTGTGGTTCCTCGGCGTCAGCGTGATGCTGCTGCTGTTGCGGCCGCAGGACAAAGACGCGCGGCTCGCGGCGCTGTCGCTCGCGTACTGGGCCGGCGGTGCGTTCATGTTTCGCCTGCCTGGTTTCGGCACGCTGCTCGAGCAACTTCCCGAAGGGCTGCGCCTGCCGTTGATGTTCGTGGACGCGGTTCTCGTGGCCGGATTCTTCGCGATCAACCTGCAATTCGCGCTGAGGTTTCCCGCCGATCGAACGGTGAGGGCACGCCCATGGGAAGTGCTGCCCTACGTTGTCGGGCTGCCCATCTTCATCGAGACGCTCGCGCACGGCCTGCGGCGTTTGCGCGGCGACGTGCGTCCGGCGAATCTTCCGTGGGCCGACGCGTATTCCGTGGTCGGTGGGCTGATGCTGGTCGCGTCGCTCGTCGGGCTCGCGGTGCGCTTCTCGCGCATGAAGGACGCGAATGCGCGCCGGCGCCTGCAACTGATTTTCCTCTCGCTGCTTCCCGGCAGCGCGGCGTTCGTACTCAGTTACGTCGTGAGCATCCTGCGCCTCGGTCCGCAATGGGATGCGGCCATGCGGCTGCTGCACAATCCCGCGATCATCGCCGGCAGTGCGATTTTCGCGTACGCCGTCGTTCGCCATCGCTTGTTCAACGTGCGCGTCCTCGTGCGGCGGAGCCTGCAGTACGCGCTCGCGCGCAGCACGCTCCTCGTGCTGATGTCGTTGCCGGTGATCGGACTGGCGGGGTTTCTGTGGATCCACCGCGGCGATTCGCTCGCGACGCTGCTCACCGGCACGCCGGCGATTTACGTCCTGCTGATCCTGCCGCTCCTGATGGTGATCCGTTATCGCAAGCGGTTGCTCGAAGCGCTCGACCGGAGGTTCTTCCGGGAGCAATACGACGCGCGTCATCTGTTGCTGCACGTGGTCTCGATCATTCGCGGCGGCTCGGACATGCTCGCGCTCTCGCGTGCCGCGCTCGATGAGATCGATCGCGCGCTGCATCCGAAACACATCTCGTTATGGCAAGTCGATCCGGACGGCGCCGCGCTGCATCGCGGCTTCTCGCGCGAGAACGAAGTGAGTGTCGAGCCGCTCAGCGCGACCGGCACACTCGCGTCGCTGCTTTCGACTGATGACGATCCGCTCGATGTTTTCAGCCGTCACACGCGTGCCGTGCTGCAGCGACTGCCCGAGCCGGAGCGCGAGTGGCTCTCGACCACGCGCGCCGCGCTGCTCGTGCCTCTGCTCATCGAAAAGCGTCTGGTCGGCCTGATGGTTCTCGGCGAGCGCAAATCGGAAGAGCCATACAGCAGTGAAGATCGCGAGCTGCTGCGCACGCTCGGCGCGCAACTCGCGCTCACGCTCGATTACACGCGCCTCAAGCAATCGCCGTCACTGGTGTGGTCGCCGTCGACATCATCGGCGCCGATTCATCTGCACCTCAGCGACGTGCTCCAACTTTGCCCGCGTTGCGGCCGCTGCTATGCGCCGGACGAGACGAAGTGTGAAGCGGACGATGTCACGCTCGTGCCGGAGTCCGGCGTACCACGGGTCATCGAGGACAAGTACGTCGTCACGCGTCTCCTCGGACGCGGCGGCATGGGTTCGGTGTATCTCGCGACTCAGAAGCGACTGAACCGGCCGGTGGCGATCAAGGTGCTGCTCTCGCATCTCGTCGGCAGCGCATCGATGCGCACGCGCTTCGAGCGCGAAGCGCGGATCGTGGCGCGGCTGCGCCATCCGGCAATCGTCACGATTCACGACTTCGGCGTGCTGCCATCCGGCCACGCGTATCTCGTGATGGAGCATCTCGACGGCGAGACGTTGCGCAAGACGATCATGAGCGGACCGCAGTCGCTGGAGAACACGCTCGCGCTATTGCGGCCGGTGGGCGATGCAGTCGATGCGGCCCATCGCGCCGGAGTGATTCATCGCGATCTGAAGCCGGAGAACATCATGATCGTCACCGATCACGACGGCCGCGCGACGCCGCGCGTGCTCGACTTCGGTCTGGCGAAGATGACCGGCCCGATCGGCGAGAACGAAGCGACGCAGGTGCAGTCGGGACAGAGCGCGGGCGTGGTCGGGACGTTGATGTACATGGCGCCCGAGGTTTTGAGCGGCCATGTGGCGGATGCGAAGGCGGATCAGTACAGCCTGGGGATCATCGCGTACGAATTGCTCGCCGGCGAGCATCCGCTGGGCTTGGCGACGGACCTCGCGTCGGTCGTGCGTGGTCACACCGAGGTACCGATGGTTCCCATCCGCGAGCGGGCGCGCGTGCCGCGCGAAATGGGCGATGCGATCGATCGGGCGTTGTCGAAGAAACCGGGAGACCGCTTCGCCACGGTGGGCGAGTTCATGGCCCGTTTGAGTTGAGTACCTCGGGTACCTCGGAGTACCTCGGCGTACCTCGGAGGGGCTGGGTCTAACTCGGGTCGAACTCCCCCCGAGGAACTCCGAGGTACTGACGTCACACAATCATGACCGGCACCGGCGCGTGGCGCACGATGTCGATTTTGCGATCGCTCGGTTCCGCGGCGGCGTTGATGAAGATCGCGTCGGCGTCGACTTTCACGACGTAACGGAGGAGCTCGTCCTGCGGATCTTTGCCGCGAATGACGGCGGTCTTCGTGTTCGGCCGTGACGTTGTGAGTGTGCGCAGCATTTCATCCGCCCGCCCCTGGTCTTCGTCCGAGCAAACGGTCACCAGATGCACCTCGGCCGCTTCGCGCGCGGCGAGATCGAGCGCGCGGTGCGACGTCTGCTGCAGGTGGACTGGCACGACCACGCGATTCATTGCGGTGCGTTTGCGAATGCCGTAGCGGATCGCGAGCACCGGCGCCGGCGGATCCTTCAGCACCGTGAGCGTCGTCGAACCGACCAGCAGATGCGCGACGTGATGCCGCGCGTGCGTCGCGATCACGATCAGGTCGACGTTCTCCGCCTTCGCAGTACGGCAGATTTCATTGCCGGGATCGGGCGCCTGCTTCACGATCATGCGCGTCGTCACGGACGCATTCGCGCGGCGCACGCGATCGCGCAGCCGCTCGAGCTCGAGCTGTTCGGCGTATTCGTACAGTGAGGGATCAGCAGGGAAGCGCAGCTCATCCGGATGCGATGCCCAGGTCCTGCGCACGTGCAGGATCAACACCTCGGCAGCGCTGCTGCCCGCAATGCGCACCGCGTCGTCGAACACCCATTCGGATGCAGTCGAGAAGTCGGTGGGGATCAGGATGCGCGTGAACACGCGGAAACTCTATCGCGCTACGGGGTCGGCCGCAGCACCATTCGACGCCGTGGCCACCGGCGCGGCCGGCGTAGCGGCGTGCGGCGTCACGATGTAGCGGATCACCGTCTTCGGCTCACTTTCGGTTTCCGCGATCTGCAACGTCACCTGCTGGCCGTTCGGATCGAGGGCGTTGCCGGGGACGAACGGGTCCTGCATGGCCTGGTTCAGTTGCACCTCGAGCGTGCGCCAGTTCTTCTGCGAGGACGGATACGTATCCTGCGCCGGGAACGCGCGGAACTGCGCGAGGTAGGTCGTGTAGTAGTGAAAGACCTGCGGGAACGAGTCGTCGCTGGCGAGCGTGTATACCTTCGCGCCCGCGCCATAGCGATTGCGGATCATGATTTCGTCGCGGCGGGTGAGGTCTTCGCGGAAGTCGGCGCCTTCATAGATCGGAATCGAACGATTGATCGATGCGAGCGCCTGTTGCGCATTGGCGCGCGGCTCGGTCGATGTCGTCGTCGTTTCAGCAGCCTCCGCCATGTTCTCGTCGGCGGCTTTCGATTCCGTACCACCCGTACAGCCCGCAGCCATGAGACCGGCAAGAGCGAATGCAGCGAGAGCGGCGCGATGGTTCATCACGGGCCAATAGAGCAAGCGAAGTGCCACGCGCTCAGTTATTTTGGGCATGTACGGCGACCGTGCGTTGCTGCTTCGCGTTGCTCCGCAGACGCTCCAGCGCGGTCTCGCCGCCGTATTTCGCGGCCAGTTTTTCGCCCGACAAGTCCGAGACGCTGGCCACGATGCCGAGCGAGGCGATCAGTTGCTCGGGACGCAGCCGGCGCCCGAGGAAGGAGTGCGAGAAGAAGATGTCGTTGTCGACCATGCTGAAGGCGCCCAGGCGAACGTCGGAGTTCAGGCGCAACAGCTCCTGCATCAGCTCGAACGTCGGCTCCACGCCCTGCACGCAGAACGCGAGAATCTCGATGACCGCGTCGTCCTCTTCATAGGCGTCGATCGAGATCTCCAGTACGGTGGAACCGTACTTGAGGTAGAAGTCGCAGTGATCAGCATCATCGGAGTGTTCGTCGACGAGCTCGTCGAGGTACGCCTTGACCTGGCGGTAGACCTCCTCCTGACACTGCGAGTGAAACTCTTTCGGCGCACGAGCCATCGGCGCGATTATAGCGATAACGATGAAGGATGACCGGATGAACAGGACGCTCACGCTCAAGCGTGGCAAGGAGCGGGTGATCGCGAATCGACATCCGTGGATTTTCGCGGGCGCGATTCACGCCGAGCGCGGGCCGGAAGCCGCCGCATTCGGCGATCTCGTCGACAGCGACGGCAAGCGCATCGCGTCGGGCTTTTATTCGCTGCATTCGCAGATTCGCTTGCGAGCACTGACGTTCGGCGAGGAAGAGCTGACGCGCGATGTGATCGCGTCGCGGATCGTGCGTGCCATTGCACGCCGACGTGCAATCTTCGATGACGGCACGAACGCCGCGCGGGTCGTGCATGCCGAGGGCGATGAGTTGAGCGGCATCGTGATCGACCGGTATGACGATGTCGTGGTCGTCGAGATTACCAATCGCGGCGCGGAGCAGTTGAAGGACCTGATCGTCGAAACGCTGCGCGCGGAGCTTGCGCCGCGTCTCATCTATTTCAAGAACGAGCTGCCGGCGCGTCAACTGGAGCGGCTTTCGACGGAGGATGCGGCCATCGGCGACGGTGCGCCATCAACCACGATCCTCGAGAGTGGCCTGAAGTTCCGCGTCGATCCCGCCGAAGGCCAGAAGACGGGATTCTTTCTCGACCAGCGCGAGAACCGTCGTCTTGCCGGCGCGCTGGCGGCCGGGAAGCGCGTGCTCAATCTCTTCGCTTACAGCGGCGCGTTCGGCATCTACGCGGCAGCGGGCGGCGCCGAGTCGATCACGGATGTCGATGTGTCGGCGAAGGCGATCGAGCTGGCGCGCGAGAATCAAACGTTGAACGGCATCACAGGCGAGCTCAAAGTCGCCGACGCATTCCAGTACGTGCGCGGCAATCATCACGAGCGTTACGACCTGCTCATCTGCGATCCGCCCGCGTTCGCGAAGAGCCGCGGCGAAGTCGAACGCGCCGCGCGCGGTTACAAGGACGTGAATCTCCACGCCATGCGCATGGTCGAGCCGGGCGGTTTCATGATGACATTCTCCTGCTCGGGCCACATGTCCATCGACCTGTTTCAGAAAGTGATCTTCGCCGCGGCGCTCGATGCGGGCCGCCGCGTATCGTTCGTACGCAGGCTCACTGCCGCTCCCGATCATCCAGTCTCGATCTATTGTCCGGAAGGCGAATACCTGAAGGGATTTTTGCTGGAAGTGCACTAAGGCAGTACCTCGGAGTTCCTCGGAGTACCTCGGGTTCCTCGGAGGGGATGAGGCAGGCGAGCCGGTCGAGGAACTCCGAGGTACTCAGCCGCGTTACCATTCCACGCCATGACGGTCTCTCCGATCGCCGCACGCCCTTCCCGCGAGATCACGGTCTCGTACCTCGGCGATCTGCTCTTCAATGCCGGATTTATCGACGAGCGGCAGCGCGCGGAGGTCGAGAACGCGGATCGCCAGTTCCGTCTGCAGTCGCGATCGACGAAATCGCGCGCGGATGAAGATGCCAGTCCGTTCAAAGTCCTCGCATCGATGAACCTCACCGACGCGAGCGGCAACGCGACCCGCATGGACGATTTCCTGCTCGCGCGCCTGATCGCGGAAGACGCGCGCCTGCCGTTCTACAAGATCGATCCGCTCAAGCTCGACGTGCAGATGATCGAGTCGCGCATCTC
>DASPNA010000096.1:0-22130 GCA_035626775.1 Thermoanaerobaculia bacterium | reverse complement strand
TGCGGGCTAAATTCGTAGCGGGACGAACCCTTCTTCTTAGTATCGCGCCGCCTGAACTCGTTTCTCCCGATCGGCACCTCTCGGGTATTTCTCTGAGGGCTGAGGGAGAAGCGAAAAAACGGCAGGGAAAGCTATAGGCGGGTATGACCGGAGGCCTCCCGTGGGCGGGGACGCCGACGCTCCGCTACTTGCGCCGCTTGACGAGTTGCTTGACCTCGTCGCTGCCGATCGGGCTCTGCGCGGAGATGATCACCGCGGCGGTCCCATCGCGGAACGCCGGGATCGTGCAGCGGATGACCGTCGTACCGTCCGCCGCGGTCTTGCCGCGGAAGATCACGCGCGGTGCCTCGACGGTCGAGATCACCTTCACTTCGATCGCGGCGGCGGGGATGGGCGCCTGCGAGAGACTCTTGCGCGCGGCCACGCGCATTTCGATCGGCGAGCCGGCGAAGAAATCGATCTGATTGAGCAGCGCGAGCTCGAGATGTTCGCTCTCCGCTTCCGATGCAAGGTAATCGATGATCACCTGATCGAGTGTCTTCTCTTCGCTGACTGTGACCGGTCCCGACGACGGCTCTTCGAACACCACGCCCGGATCGGATGGCTGCGCCAGCGTCGGAAGCCCCGCGCGAGTCGGACCGGTGCGCGTCGTGTCGGCCGGCTGATCGAATCGCCCGCGCTTGATCGCCGCGATCATCGTGCGGTGCTGCTGCTCCATCAGCCCGCCGATCCATTTATCGTCGACGCCGGTCTTGAGCTGCTCCGCGTACGACGTCTTCTTCGAGGCCAGGATCTCGCCGCCGACATACACCAGCGTCTCGATATAGGGATTGCCTACACCCTTGTCCTCGGTCTGGACGTGGTAGACCTTCTCGCTGTGCTTGATGTCGGTGTTGAAGCCGGTAATCACGTGAGACTACGAATGTTATCAGACGGTTCGCGCCTGCAACTCCGCGACTTTCCGGCGCAGTTCGTCCGTGATCGCGGTCTTCGCGTTGCGTTCCCAGTCGAAGAGCACCGTCACCACGCGCCCCGTTGCCGCGACCTCGCCACCGCTCCTGCGAATCTCGCACAGGAACTCCAGTGAGCTCGTGCCCATCGCACCAATGCGCGTGGCGATCTCGATCGGCTCCAACTCCAACTGCTTTTTGAAATCGCACTCCGCGCGCGCGACGATGAAGCCGATGTCGCGCGCGCCGCCCCATTGCGTCAGCTCGAACCAGAGCTGCGTGCGGCCCCACTCGAAGTAGGTGAAGTAGACGGCGTTGTTGACGTGGCCGTAGACGTCGATGTCCGCGAACATCACGTGATACGGCACGATGAACCAGCCGTCGCGCCAGCTTCCGCGAAAGGCGTTCATTGGACGGTTGCGCTCGTGGCGAACGGCATCTGTCCTTTGGTGCAGGCCTGCAGATAACGCCCCGGCAGCGGATGATCGAGGTACGGCGCGATGATCGATGCCGCGCGCACGAGACGATCGAGCTCCACGCCGGTCTCGATGTGCATGTTGTCGAGCATGTACACGAGGTCTTCCGTGGCCATGTTGCCCGACGCGCCAGGCGCGTACGGACATCCGCCCAATCCGCCCGCGGATGCGTCGAACGTTGCGATGCCCATTTCCAGCGCCGCGAGTGTGTTCGCTAGGGCGGTGCCGCGTGTGTCGTGAAAATGCATCGCCAGTTTTGACGCCGGGATCACCTGCAGCAGGATACCGATGACGCCTTGCACCTGCAGCGGCGTGCCCACGCCGATCGTGTCACCAACCGACACTTCATAGCAGCCGAGGTCGAGCAGCCGCGCGGAGACTTCGAGCACTTTCTCCGGCGCGACTTCGCCTTCGTAGGGACAGCCGAATGCCGTCGAGATGTACCCGCGCACTTTCATCCCTTCGGCGCGCGCACGAGCCACGACGGGCGCGTAGTTCTCGAACGACTCGTCGATCGTCATATTGATATTGCGCTTGTTGAACGTCTCGGACGCGGCGGTGAAGATCGAGATCGATTTCACGCCCGATTCGATCGCGCGCTCGAGGCCGCGCATGTTCGGCACAAGCACCGGATATTCGACGTTCGGATCTTTCGGGATCTCCGCGTACACGGCCGCGGTGTCGGCCATCTGCGGCACCCATTTCGGCGAGACGAACGCGCCCGCTTCGATGACGCGCAAACCGGCGTCGCTGAGCGCGGTGATGTACGCGACCTTCACTTCGGCCGGGATGGTGACCTTCTCGTTCTGCAGGCCATCGCGAGGTCCGACTTCGACGATGGTGACGGTGTCGACGGCGATTTTCATGAGTCTTCCAGCGTGATCAGATCGACGCCCGGCTGCACCAGCTCTCCCTCAGCGCAGTGGATCGCGGCAATCTTCCCGTCGCGCGGCGCGGCGATCTGATGCTCCATCTTCATGGCTTCGAGAATCAGCAGCGGGGCTCCCTTTGCAACAACATCGCCCTGACGCACGAGAATTTTCAGCACCAGGCCAGGCATCGGCGCCGCCATCGACGCGTCGCGATGCCTCGCTTTCGCACGCGCCCCTTTTTCCGTCACCTCGGCGAAGTAAATCTCGCCATCGAACGAAAAGCTGATCGTGGTTCCCTGCACCGCATACGGCACGACGTGAAGGCGACCCTCGACGCGCAGGTCCATCTCGTCGGCGCGCACCGCCACGATCTCGATGCCATGCTCTCTCGGATCGATTTCCGTCTGCTGCGCGCCGATGGTGACGATCTTCATTTCGAGTAACGCGATCCCGGCGCGTCGAGCGCCACACCGTTCGCGCAGTGCGGACACTCGGTTTCTTCGTACGTGGGAAAGTCGAGTGCGAACAGCGCTTCGTACGGATCGGGAGCGAACGGATTGGCGTGGCCGCTGCGGTTGAGGATGGATGCGAAACCGACGACGCGCGCACCTTGTTGCGTGATCACTTCCGCCGTCTCCCGCGTCGATTTGCCGGTCGTGACGACGTCTTCGACGATCACGACGCTTTCATCGGGCGTGAGGCGGAAGCCGCGCCGCAGCGTCATCTGTCCCTCTTTCCGCTCCGTGAACACGAACGGCAACCCCAGCGCCTCGGCCACCGTGTAGCCGATGATCACGCCGCCGAGGGCGGGTGCGACGATGCGCTCGGCGCCGAAATCCTGGAGGCGTTCGGCCAGCGCTTCGCCGACTTCCGTCGCGTTGCGCGGCTCCTCCAGCAGCAGCGCGCATTGCACGTAGTGCGCGCTGTGCAGTCCCGAGGAGAGGCGGAAGTGGCCGGTGAGCAGCGCGCCGGTTTGCTCGAGCAGCGCGCGAACGTCGAATGACATGGGGGCGAGTTATATAACATGCGGTTCCTCGGGGTTCCTCGGGTCCCTCGGGTTCCTCGGAGGAGTGAAGCGCCGACCCCCTCCGAGGACTCCGAGGAACCCGAGGAACCCCGAGGAACCGGTAAACGAGGTGAACGAATGGGCGCATTGACGGACAAGGTCCGGGCCGACATGACCGAGGCGATGAAGGCGCAGGACAAGGACCGCCTCTCCACGATTCGCATGCTGCAGTCGGCGCTGAAGAACGAACAGATCAACGTCGGTCACGAGCTGTCCGACGAAGAAGCGATGACCGTCATCCGTAAGGCGATGAAGCAGCGTCAGGACTCGATCGAGCAGTACACGAACGCAGGACGCATCGAGGCGGCGGCGAAAGAGCGCGCCGAGATGGAGTTGCTCAAGACCTACCTCCCGCCGGAGCTGAGCGAAGAAGAGCTCGAGTCCGGCGTGCGCGAGATCATCGCGTCGACCGGCGCGCAGTCGAAGAAGGACATGGGCAAGGTCATGAAGGAGGCGACCGCGCGCTTCAAAGGTCGCGTCGACGGGAAGAAGGTGCAGGAGCTGGTTTCGCGACTGCTGCCATGAATCGTTACGCACGCCAGATCACGCTCCCCGAGATCGGCGAGGCCGGTCAGGAGAAGCTGCGTCGCGCGTCTGTGCTGATCGTTGGGGCGGGTGGTCTCGGCAGCCCGGCGGCGATGTATCTCGCGGCGGCCGGAGTAGGGACGCTCGGACTCGTCGATTTCGATCGCGTCGACGAGACCAACCTGCATCGGCAAGTGCTCTACGGCACGTCCGATGTCGGCAAGCCGAAGCTCGACGCGGCGCGCGCTCGGATCGAAGACCTCAATCCGGACGTGCGGGTGAACACGCACGCCGTGCGCCTGGCGTCCGACAACGCGCTCGAGATCATGCGCGACTACGACATCGTGCTCGACGGCACGGACAACTTCGCGACGCGCTATCTCGTGAACGACGCGTGCGTGCTGCTCGGCAAGCCGAACGTCTACGGCTCGGTGTTCCGCTTCGACGGACAGGTATCGGTGTTCGCAACGAAAGATGGGCCGTGTTATCGCTGCCTCTATCCCGAGCCTCCGCCGCCGCACCTCGTGCCGAACTGCGCGGAAGGCGGCGTGCTCGGTGTGCTGCCGGCGATCATCGGCTCGCTGCAGACGTCCGAGACGATCAAGCTCATCACGGGAGTCGGGGAGACGCTGGCGGGACGTCTGCTACTCTTCGACGCCCTGCGCGCGACCTTCCGCACCATGCGCCTGCAACGCCGTTGCGACGCCCACGCGAAGATCACGCGACTGATCGACTACGAGGAGTTCTGCAACCCCGTGCAAGAGCTGAACATCAATCCGGCTGAACTGGCCGAGAAACTCTCTTCCGGCGCCGATATCGTGCTCATCGACGTGCGCGAACCGTATGAATGGAACGCCGGCCACATCGACCGCGCGACGCACATCCCGCTCGCGCAGGTGCCGCAACGCCTCGCCGAGATCCCGAAAGACCGCGAGGTGGTGATGATCTGCAGATCGGGCGGCCGCAGCGCGCACGCGCAACAGCACCTGATGAATCAGCACGGCTACACGCGCGTGAAGAACCTCGTCGGCGGCATGCAGCGCTGGGCGCGGGAAGTGGATCCGAAGATCACGGTCGCGTAACGCGCGCTACGATCGCAGTTCGCCTGCTGCATTGCACCGTGGGTGAGCGATCGCTCCCGATTGCGTAGAAATACCCTATTCGAGGGGTGCCGGGCGGTCGCCGCGTATGGTCTCCTGCGCGCAGGAGAGCGAAGCGCATGAGCGACAAGCATCGTAAGCGGCGAGTCTCGACTGGATCGCTAATTCTTTGCGCCGTAATGCTGTTGTGTGCACCCATGTCACTGCTCGCGGACACGCACGGCTCGTCGAAAGACGAGGCGGTGCCGAGACACGTTCGGCGACAGTTGGAGAGGGCGGTAGAGAAGAAGGAGATCAAGCCAGAAGCCGCCCGCCAGATCATGCGCATGATTCAGGACAGCTGCTTCAGCAGCAGAATGCAAAAGAACGACCCTAAGAAGGCGGCCCGCCTTGCGCAGCGCTATCAGGACGACGCTGATTGGATGCGCAAAATGGGTTTCGACATCACAGTCGGCCACACGTTGAATCTGGATCAGTACTTCCGGCTGATCGAGCCGCGCAACTTCGTCAAGCACAGTACGTCCACGACCCATTATCAATTGGGGAACCAGGCCACCTACAGCGTCGAGATGGGGCCGATCAACTTTGCATTCCAAGGGGCGATCGTCTGGATGATCGTGGGTAATCGTGTGACCACGACTACCAACGACGAAGGGACGTTTCGCACCTGCGCTCCGACGTTCAACTTCCTTCGCGCGGCATCGGGCTGGGCCTCGGAAACCACAATCAACTCTGTCGCGCTGGAAGACAGTCCGGTCGCCGGCTCCTTTCCGGTCTATAACCAGACGTGGCTCAAGGGATATCTGACCAGACAAGCAGTACAGACCCATGTCGCCCAGGAGCCAGACTCCTGTCAGGACTACACAGCCAATTACGTCTATCGATACCAGTATCACGCGCCGGACGGGCGCGTGATCGCTTTCTATCAGCGGCCCGAGGAAGTTCCGCAAACCTCGACGTGGGGACCCAATGCGAACTTCTGCAACGGTCGCCAGCCCATCATTCCACGGGAGCCCGATTTCTACTGGTCCGTCGATGGCAACGCGTCGCTCGATACGAGCAACAAATGCCGGCCCCTGATTCGCTGGTCCGACGGGTCGACCGAAGAATTCAACATGGCCATGACCCAAGACACACCCATCGCCATGACCGACCCGACCAAGCCGGAGACAATGATCGCCGAACCCTACTTTCCCGCGTGCAGCGCCGGAGATTTTGCGCGCGACCTGCGCATCATCGATCGGAATGGCAATGTGGTGACGTTCTCCTCGGAGGGAATGATCGACGCGCAAGGGCGAAAGACAATGGTCCACTCCGAGGAAGCGGGCGCAGGTTTCCAACGCCTGCGCGTCGTCGAGCTTCCATCGATCGGCAATGCGTCCCCCTTAAGGTACACAATCGAATGGAAGACCATTCAGGTGGACTTCGCGCAGATCTGGCCGGACGTAAAGTGCCACGAGGATTCTGAAGGCCTGGTGAAACCCTGCAGCAACGCCACGAATCCACAGGATTTCTCAATGCCCGGCCCGGACATTCTCGATGTCGTCGACTTCATCGCCACACCCGACGGTCGGCGCTATACGTTCGAATACGGCCCGTGGGGCAATTTGACGAGGGTCACCGAACCGAGTGGTTCCGTCCGCGAATGGATCTATGGCGACGAGACGAATCTCGGCTACGCACGAGCCGTGACGCCGTTGTTGAACAGATTGGAACAGGGCCAGTGCTTGTCGCTCCAGACCCTGGGCTATCTCTGGACCGATGAGACGTTCAAGATGCAGGCCCGCGGCGTCACTGAAGAGCGCGTTTACCCGAACGGTTTGCCTGCCGCGGGATTGCCGCTGTCCCCATGCAGCGCGACATCCGGCGACAGATGTTTCTATCCGACCACTCATGACTTTGCTCTGCGCAAACTTCCACACTCGTACTGCGATTTCGACCCGATCGGCGCCAGTTCCAACCTGTGCTCGCAAGTCTGGAAGACTTCGGTCCTGCCTGACGGCACGATCACCAAGGCAGGATCGAACGTCGCTACGCTCGCGGCCAGTTGGTGGGACGACGACCAGCATGTGGCGCTCACCGTCGACTTGCACGGAATGCCGCTCGCTCAGGAAACATATTCCGGCAATGAGCTGGTCGCCGCCACATATTCAGGCGATCCGGCAACTGGAGCAATCTGGACCGACGGCGACGTCGTTCCGATTCGTGGCTCGCCCTATGCGATGTTCGCCAATACCCGTCCCACAAGGACGGTCTCCATCCGCGACGGCCTGGCGACGACCACCAACTTCTTCTATGGGAACTGGATCGACATCGATCCGGCGTCAACTCGCACGATCAAGCGTCATACGACCAACCCCACTTCCACTTGTACCTTCGCCGGCATTGTGCCTGTGCAGTCGGATCGCGCGAATGACGGCTGTACACTCTCTGCTCCCGGTGACCCTCTGATCCGAGCGGAAACCTCCTATATCAACTATTTCGACCCTGTCACGCTCAACAGCAGAGTCCTGCTCGATCTGACGAAGGAGACGCGATCGTTCGGGCCGAATCATGCGAAGACCGGCTTCTCGACAATTCCGCTGACCGAACAGATTTCCGAATACGACCAATTCGAAGTTGCTCCCAGCGGGCGGCCCGATACAGCGCTCGACCGCAGTATCGGCTCGAATGCCGGGGCGCCGCGCGGAAACGCCACGACCCAGCGGCAGCGGGTCGATGGGACGCGGACCATCACCTTCGAAACCCGCTTCTACGACGAAGGCTCCATTCGATCCGTCAAAGACCCGCGCGGATTCGTCACGCGACACGAAGCCGACTTCGCGCGCTGCACGTCCGTGGCCGCGTTGACGGAACGACAGATCAATCATCTCGGCCATATCACCACGACAGTGCTGGACTGTCAGTCCGGTCTACCGCTTCGGGTCACCGATCCGAATGGCAGGAGCACCTACACACAATACGACCATCTCGGCCGGGTCGTGGAGACCGCGGGCGTCGGCGATGAGCTGACTGCGCTGCCGACGAGCGGCGGGCAGGCATTCACACGAGACTCCGCCGCCGGTACACCGACCGGTTCAGGCGGGAACCCTGGTGACGCAAGAGTCACGACATGGACCGAGTATCTCGACTTGGGGGATCCGAAACGGCAACGAGTCGTCAGTCATCTTCGCGATGGCTCCCCAGGCGGGGCGTACACGAAGGTATTCACCGATGGCCTCGGCCGTGTAGTGCAGACTCGCGCGGAGGTCGATCCGGCCAAAACCGGCGGCTACAGCGAGGTGGTGGCGTCCAGTGACTATGACGGCCGCGATCGGGTGGTCGCTGCCTACGTCCCCTGTTTTGCGCAGGCGAGCAATAGCGTGACCGCCCACTGCAACCCGCTGGCAACGAAAACGACTTACGACGCGATCGGCCGCGAGCTCTCCGTGCGAAAGCCAGGGGACAGGCTCACCTCCTACGAGTACGACGCGGAGAACGGTCGTTGGCGGACCATTGGCACCAGTCCGCGCAATTTCACGACCAGAACTTACACCAACCTCCTCGGACACGTCGTGCAGATCGACCGTCAGTCCTCCCTCTGCCCGGGAGGATTCTGTTCCTCGAAGATGACGTACGACCCGCTGGGCCGAACCTTGTCGGAGAGCGATGCCGGCGGAAATACGATCGACTACACCTACGACATGCTCGGCCGGAGGGCAACCATGTCCGATCCCGACATGGGCAAATCCCTCGGCAAACAGTGGAAGTACGAATATGACGAAATGGGAAATCTGAGCGCGCAGATCGACGCCAAGGGGCAGCGCATCGAGTTCAAATTCGACCCGATCAATCGCATCACGCTCAAGGACATGCCACCCATCGGCATGAGCGCGGACGACGTCACGTATTTCTATGACGGCCAGGGTCCCGTCCCGACCGACAACCCGGCGCCATCACTGACCTCGATGTCACCAACCGCTGCAAACGCCGGTAGCGCCGGATTTGCGTTGACCATCCATGGCGCGAATTTCACGGTCGGCTCCGTAGTCCGGTTCAACGGTCAGGATCGCGCTACCACGTTCGTGAGCTCCAGCCAGCTGAGCGCCGTCATTCTTACCTCGGATATGCAGGCGTCCGGCGCGTATCCGGTCACCGTGTTCACGTCGGCGCCGGGAGGAGGCACGTCCGCGGCGTTAACCTTCAGCGTAGGCGGTACCACACCCTCCATTTCGTCCATTTCGCCGCAAAGCGCCAACGCCGGCAGCGCGCCGTTTACACTCACGGTGAACGGATCGAACTTCGTGTCCGGTGCAGTGGTGACGTTCAACGGACAGAGCCGGCAGACCACCTTCGTCACCGCGCAGAGAGTGACTGCGGCCATCCCCGCGAGCGACGTGCAAACGGCCGGCACATTCTCCGTCAGGGTCGTCCATCCCGGCGGCGCATCATCCGGTCCCGCACAGTTCACGGTCAGTGGGCCGCCGCCGACCATTACCCTTTCGGCGCCGAAGAATGGCCAGAGTTTCACGCGACCTGTGTCCATCAACCTCTCCGCAACAGCATCGGTCGCTGTGGGCAACGTCCAGTTTTTCAAAGGGTCAACGCTGTTGGGAACAGATTCCGCCGCTCCGTTCAGCTTTGACTGGACGAACCCGGAAGCGGGAACGTTCGTGTTGACCGCGAAACTGACGACGTCCAACGGCAGTGTGGCCACGAGTAATACCGCAACGATCACGATCAACGATCCGCCATCCGGCGGCGACAATGCCCAGGCGGCATTTTCGGCCACGCTCAATCCGGCAGGCAACTGGTCCTACGGATTCCGCACCGGTGCGGGTCCATTCACCGCGTATGCGGTGAAAACGACCCCGTATGGTACGGGCGCGAATGTGTGGAGAGCAGACGCGGACTGCTGTCCCTTGATCAGCAACAACAATACGGCAGCGAATTACACCTACGCAAATGCGCCGTCCATCATCCACGCGCCGGACGTATTGAACCTCCACCCCGGCCCCGCTGACCGACGAAGCGTACTGCGCTGGACCGCTCCGGCAACCGGCACATATCGGATCGCCGGCCGCTTTCAAGGGCTGGATCAGGTCGGTACGTCTACGGACGCCGTCATCCACCACAATGGATCGACGCTTTTCTCCACGCCGGTCAATGGTTATGGCACCACCATCCCGTTCGCGATCACACGCGCCGTGCTGACAGGCGACGTCATCGAGCTCTCTGTCAGCGACGGCGCAAACAATACCTACAGTAATGACAGCACCGGCGTGGCCGTCACCATCACGGCGGCCGCGGCGGGCAGCAATGCCGTGCAGGATTTTTCCTCCAGCGTGAACCCCAACACCCCATGGACCTACGGGATGCGCGCGAATGACCAGGCGTTCGCCGCGTACACCGTCGCCGCCACACCCTATGGAGCGGGGACCAATGTCTGGCGCTCCGGCGCGGATTGCTGTCCGCTGGTCGGCAAGAACAACACCGGTTCCACGTATACGTACGCCAATGCGCCATCCATCGTCCATCCTGCAGATGTGTTGAATTTGCACCCCGGGCCTTCGGGCCAGCGGAGCGTCTTACGTTGGACCGCGGGCAGCAGCGGGACCTATCGCATATCCGGCCGCTTCGAGGGTATCGATACCGTTGGGACGACCACGGATGCGGCCATTCACCTGAATGGAGAGACTCTGTTCAGCCGGGACGTGAACGGCTACGGGACGAAGGTGCCATTCGACCTCGTACGTGCCCTCGCCGCGGGGCAAAGCATCGAGGTGTCCGTGGGCGACGGCAACAATGACACGTATTTGAACGACAGTACGGGTGTAGCGCTGACCATCGCTCCCGCGGCCGCATCGGACGCCGTCGCTCAGTTCTCGAAGACCCTGAATCCAAGTGGACCGTGGACGTATGGCTCGCTCGCGGCCGGAGGAACATTTGGAGCGCACGGAATCCCATCGACGTTCTTTGGAGGGGGCGCCGATGCATGGATGAAATCGACCTCCACCTGTTGTCCGATGGTTGCGGGCAACAATACCGGCACCGCGTACACGTACCCGTCCGCTCCGTCGATCGTTCACCCTGCCGGGGTTCTCAACCTGCATCCCGGGCCGTCCGGCGAACGGAGTGCCATTCGATGGACTGCCCCGGCCACGGGGACGTATCGCATCGAAGGAAAATTCGAAGGTCTGGACACGGTCGGCACGACGACCCACGTCACCATCACGCATAACGCCACTGTGATCTGGAGCTCGGACGTGAATGGATACGGAACGCAAGTCCCGTTCTCACTCTCGAGGGTTGTCACAGTTGGCGACCGGATCGACTTCTCGGTCGGTGCCGGCGCCAATGCGGTCTACACCTACGACAGTACAGGCCTCGTCGCGAGAATCATCGACGAAAGTGCGTCGCCACAATGAGCGGCCCGACAATGGGAGATTCCATCATGAACCGCACATCGCTCGAAGTCTTCATTGCCGAACGTGGTGTTGTCGCCGGTAACGTGTTGGAGACGTTGCAGGAGGTCAGTCCGATGAGACGCACCAGTGCCGGTCGCTCATCTATTTTAATTCTTCGGGTTTTGCTGATCCTTGTTTTTTCGAGAGTGACCGCCCAAGGAGCGGTCAACATCGGCACAGATCAGATCGGGCGGTTGACCTCCAGCGGCACTGCACAATCGCGGATTTTTCAAGAGTACGATGCGGCCGGGCGCGTCCTGGCCAGCCAATACACTATGAATGGTCATTCGTCTGTTTTTCGAGCGCAATTCGGTTATCCGCAAAGCACGACCGCGACCGGACCGGGCACGGTCGTCATTTCGGAGACCTTTCCGGATGGCGAGATTGTGAACTATGCGTACGATGCAGTGGGAAATCAGGTGGGCATTAAAAGCACTTTGGGCTCCCTCACTGACGACATCGTGCGGGACATGCGAATCAATGCCAGGGGTCAATTGACCAGGACGGAACTCGGCAATGGAATCGTGACGACACTGCAGTACGATGACGGCGGCGCACTTTTCTTGAAACGGATCACCGCAGTCAACAGCAACCTGACCATCCAGGATTACGAATACGAATACGACGACGACGCCAACGTGACCGCCACGGTCGACAACGTTCGTCCGTCGGAGTCATTCACGCTCGAATACGATGAGCTAGGACAACTGACGGCCATGCGCAACGCCACCGGCAGCGTAGACATCGAGCGCTACAAGTATGACGCAATCGGCAATCTCACCCGGAAACACATGACCGAACAGTATTACGGTACCGGCGGTGCAGCGGGAAGGCCGCATGCGTTAGATCGATCAGGTGGTTTGGCCTATGAGTACGACGAGAACGGGAATGTCACCAGGATCGGCACGGCCACCACTCTGGTCTGGAACGCCGACAACATGCCGATCACTGTCACCACCGGGTCGGTCGTGGCTCAGAAATCCTATGTTGGCGAGAGCCTCTGGAAGAAGGTCGAAAACGGCGTGACCACGTATTACCTCCCGGCCTTGCGTGCGGAAAACGCAATCACGCGCAAATACTACGGGGCGTTTGCCGAGCGCGGGGGACTCGACGGGAGCCCGAATGGCCGCGAGTTGCGTTTCTATCACCCTGACCACCTTGGTAGTTCGGCCGTCATGACTGATCGACACGGGACGCCGATTCATCGCGTGTCTTATTCCCCATGGGGGCAGGAACGCGGCGCAGAGGGACCGTTCGTTCCGAAGCTTCAGTTCAATTTCAAGGAGAAGGATGCGAGCGGCTTCTACGACTACGGTGCCCGTTTATACAATCCGCTCACCGGAAGGTGGCTCAGCCCGGACACGTCGCTGGCGGATGGCTTGAATCGGTATGCGTACGCACGGAACAATCCCTGGACGTTGATCGATCCAGACGGGCATGAGACGGAGCCGCCGCAAGACAAAGAGCTAGTGCCGCCGCTTTTCCTCGCGGTGCCTGGTTGGGAACATAAAGACATCAGAGAAATCCTTCAGAAATATCATGATGAGCTCGTCGAAATCGCGAGAAAGCGGCAACTCGAGGAAAACCGGCTCACCATCACTGTGGACAATCCGGACGAATGGGCCGTCTTTAAGGACTTGATGTTTTGGCCGCTGGAGAGAAAACCGGGACACAGCGCCAAGGAGCTGGAGCGACGAGTCGGCAACGGGAAGCTTACTCCATTACAAAAAGAGCTCATCGGAATTGCGGAAGATACAGAAAGCCGCGCGACGACAGCCTCTGAGACGAGGGTGGCTCTCGAGAAAAGCGGTCGAATGTCGCCGCTTCAGGCCAGGATGGCTATGATGCAGATGGCGATCGGTGCCAATTTCACGGCGGTGCGCGTGTCGAGTTCCGACGCCGCGATGTATACCCCTAAACCTGTGTTTATTCCTATGAAGAAGCCGGCGCGTCGGTAGATCGAAGGCGGAACTATCGACGGCACGACTGCGCACACTACCAATATCCGTGATGACTCGGGGAGGCCATCCCGCCATAGCATTGGCTGGTGGTGAGACGGCCATGTTTCGAAGCGTTCCGATCGCGTGAGGCACGGCTCTCGATAGTCAGTCCAGCGCTGGGGGAAGTGGCGAGGGCGCGCAAACATCTACGAAGTGGCGGCCTTCCACTTTCCGCGAACGCGAAAGTGACGCAATCGCAACAATCGCGCGGCCCTCGCCTGGCGGCGCGGTAACGGGGGAAGAAAGGAACATTCTTGCCGCGGCGGGACAGTACACTGCTACCAACTCCGATCACGTGAAGGAGCGCAGCCTGATGGACATGAAGCGTTTCCGGTCCGCGACGAAGTGGGCGCTGATGGGATGGTGGTGCTCGACCACACGCGCGCAGTTCCGTATCGAGGCGATGCAGGAGGAGCGCATCCGCGTCGCTCGGGAGTTGCACGACACGGTGGCGGCGGGTTTGATCGGACTGAAGCTTCAGATCGAACGTGCTCTCGACGTGGTCGGCGACGACGAGCGCGCGCGGGAGTCGTTGGAAGCGGCCAGCCGCAGCCTGCAGTGGAACCTCGCGGAGGTTCGGCGGGCGATGCTCGGCTTGCGGTCCGAATTGCTGGACCGCTACGACCTCGCCACCGCCCTTCGCATCTCCGCGGTCACGGTCACCAAAGGGCTCCCGATGAAGGTCTCGGCCACGGTGCGCGGCGCCACGAAACGGACGGGCTGTGAGCTCGAAAATCACCTCCTGAGAATCGGCCAGGAGGCCATCACGAATGCTCTCCGCCACGCGTACGCTTCGCGAATCGAGATCGACGTCAACTTCGGTGAAGACGTCATCACCATGACCATCCGCGACAACGGTGCAACCGACACCACGGGAAACGAGAACAGCGAGACATTCGGACTGCGCGGGATTCGCGAGCGCATTCTCGAGGTTGGCGGAGACATTCGCGTTCGGAACGTCCCCGGCGAAGGGACCTCCGTCATCGTGGTTGCACCACTGCCGGAGCGAAAGGAAGAGCGGTCCTGCTCATGGCGGCTGTGATCCGGGTTCTGGTGGTCGACGACCATCCCGTCGTCCGCGAGGGGCTGCGCATCATCGTGAACGCCGAGCCGGACATTCGAGTTGTCGCCGAGGCGAGCAGCGCGCCGATGGCGATCGAGGTTTTCCGTCGCGAACGTCCAGACGTGGTGCTCATGGATTTGCGCCTCGGCAATTCCCTGGCCGGTTTCGACGCGATCACTGGCATTCGCGCGATCGCCAGGAAAGCGCATGTGGTGATCCTCACGAACTCCGACTGTGATGAAGATCTGCAGCTCGCACTGCGGCGGCAAGTGACAGGCTTCGTCTATAAGACCAGCCCTGCCGCGGAGATGTTACGTGCGATCCGAGGCGCCATGCTGGGAGAGACTCACTTTCCGTCCGGCGAAAACGCTGCGGATGGCGGCCGCCGTCTCAGCGAGCGCGAGCGTGACGTTCTCGAGGTCATGGGCACCGCCGGGCGTACTTCTCAAATTGCAAAAAAGCTCGGCATCGCGGAAGCCACCGTGCGCGTTCACGTCAAGCGGATCCTGAAGAAGTTGAAGGTCCACAGTCGTACTGAAGCGGCGACCGTTGCAATCCGAGAGCGGATCATCTGCAACGACTGAGAGTCGCTCGTGCCCTACTGAGAGGCGCGGGCGACTTGCGGCTGTCCCGGCTTCCGGCTCCCGAACATCACCACGATCGATTTCCCCGTCGCCGGACCCGTGGTCGAGCCGTCGATGATCGCGATGCCGCACTCTTCATACAGGGGCGAGAGGATGTTCGCGCGATGGCCGCGCGATTCCATCCACGACTCTACGAGCAAGCGCGCGGTCTCGAATCCGTACGCGAGGTTTTCGCCGGCGGCGCGGAACTCGTATGCGCGACGATGCAGCCATTCGAACGGCGCCATCCCGTCGGGCGACCGGTGACTCCAGTACGACTCGTCTTCCATGTGCTGCATGCGATCCGCCGCCGCGAGATGGAGGCGCTCGTCATCCGCCAGCGGCGCGAGACCGTCCGCGGCGCGATACTCATTCATCAAGCGCAGCACGTTCTCAGCGGTGATCTCGTTGTCGTCCGCAAACGCGCTGAACGCGACGAAGAGAAGGAGCAACGCGATTCGTTTCATGGGATCTACCGTGCTCCGTCGGGACGAACTCGCAGGAAGAACGTACACGCCTTGCCGGTCTTGGACTCGACCCAGATCGAACCGTTGTGCGCGACCGCAAACTCGCGGCACTTGAACAGGCCGCGGCCCGTGCGCTCCGGCGACGTCGGACTCCAGACGAACGACGGCTCGAAGATCGACTGCCGCAGCGCCTCCGGCACCACCGGCCCACTGTCCATGACGAAGAACAGCAGCAGCGGCTTGCCCTTGTGCTCCATCCAGCGCACGCCGATCACGACCTGCCCGCTGGCCGGCACGTAATGCAGCGCGTTCTCCATCAAAATCGCCAGCGCCTCGGCCAGTTGATCGTGATCGACAAAACGCTCGTCGAGCTCCTGCACGTCGACGTCGAGGCGGATGCCTTTGAGATCGGCGTACGCACGGAACCGTTCCGCGACGCGGCGAACGACCTCGGTGACGGTCGGCACGGGACGCGCGGCGTAAGACGGCTCTTCGACTTCCGGCGCGAGCTCGAGCGACGACAGCACCTGATCGATGCCGGCGGCGCAGTCGCCGAGGAAGTGATCGTTGCGGGTTTCGGCGGCGGAGCGGAGGGACTCGCGGATGGCGCGCAGCGGACCGAACACACACTCGCGGACGTACGTCACGAACGAAACATGCGCCTCGTTCATCGGATCGCTCTGGCGGAACACCAGCACCGCGCCACTGGCGCCGCCCGACATCGGCACGAGCGTGTAGATGAAGTTGCGCGAGCCAATGCGCACGCCGGCGGAGTTCGGGATGGTCAGATCGCCGACGCGGATTCCTGCCTTCGCTTCCACCGCGGCCAGCGTGGCGAGCTCCGACGTCGGCGCGTCGAGGAGCCTCTTCGCTTCATCGGAAACGAACTTCACGCTGCGGTCGGGACCGACGATGACGGCCGGCACGCCTGAGGCGACGAGCAGGTTGACGACGCTGGTGATGGCTGGCGATGCGGACTCGACCGGGAACGGGAGGATGGGTGCTTTCGGAAACGGATCGGGTTCCATTACAGGGACAGCGGCGGCGACACTCTGGTGGCGTCCGGACTCGGAGGAAGCACGCTGCGCGGGCGCGGCAACAGCCTCACTCACGGAGGCGTCGGGTGCAGGCGCCGGCGGCTGCGACTTGCGGCGCGGCTTGTCGCACTTCTCACAGAGGATCCCCTCGGTGACCTCGCGACCGCACATGAAGCATTTCTTCGCCATATTCGCAGGCCTGACGTTGGACCGGAGATGTTACGCCAAGTGAGATAGAGTCTGCGCGATTTCGGCATTACAGGAGAGCAACCGAATGCAAAACATCGTCGTGATCGGCGGCGGCACGATGGGGAACGGGATCGCCCACACCGCCGCGGCCAGCGGCTTCGACGTCTCCCTGGTCGACGTCAACGAATCGATCCTCCAGCGTGCCATCACCACCATCACCGCGAACCTGCAACGCGGCGTCGACAAGGGCAAACTCACCGCCGAAGCACTCTCCGCGATCGTTGCGCGAATCCGTCCGATGACGAACGTCGAGGAGATCTCAGGCGCCGACATCGTCATCGAGGCGATCATCGAAAACGCCGACGCGAAGACGCGGCTCTTCTCGCAACTCGACGCAATCACGAACCCGGAGTGCATCCTGGCGTCGAATACGTCCTCGATCTCGATCACCAAGATCGCCGCGGCGACCAAGCGTCCCGACAAAGTGATCGGCATGCACTTCATGAATCCCGTCCCGGTAATGACGCTCGTCGAAGTCATTCGCGGCATCGCTACCTCGGACGAGACGTGGCAGAAGGTCGAAGACCTCTCGCGCCGCATGGGCAAGACGCCGATCGAGGTGAACGACTATCCTGGCTTCATCTCCAATCGCGTGCTGATGCCGATGATCAACGAGGCCATTTTCTCGCTGTACGAGGGCGTGGCCACGCGCGAGTCGATCGACGGCGTGATGAAGCTCGGCATGAACCATCCGATGGGACCGCTGACGCTGGCCGATTTCATCGGCCTCGACGTCTGCCTCGCGATCCTGCGCGTGCTCGAGGACGGATTCGGCGATCCGAAGTACCGCCCGTGTCCGCTGCTCGTGAAGATGGTCGATGCGGGATGGCTGGGACGCAAAAGCGGGCGAGGGTTTTACGAGTACGAAGTTCCTCGGGTTCCTCGGAGTTCCTCGGGGTCCTCGGGTGAAGTTGTCGCGTAGCTCCCCGAGGGACCCGAGGGACCCGAGGAACCCGAGGAACCGACCTGAATCCATGAGGGATGACATCCCTCGGTCACGCTGTTCTAATCCGCACCTCAATCATGCTCTGTCAGACCTGCAGCGCGTACAACGACGACGAGCGCGAGTTCTGTTTTCGCTGCCAGAACAAGCTCCTCGTCCTCTCCGGCGTCACCTCATTCGAAGAAGACGACCTCGACGATTACGAGGAAGAAGAAGACCTTTCTCTCGACGAGCACCTGCTCGAGCGCGTCTCCGCGATCGAAGAGATCGTGAAGCGTTCGGCCGAGACGGTCCGCTCGCTCGTCGACGCTGTGCAGAAGCACGAACGCGCAATCTTCATCAACCAGACCGGCCTGCTCTCCGTCAAAGAAGTCCTCGAGAAGAAGAACCTCCTCACCTCCGACGAAGTCGTCGAGTTGTGGGAATCGAAGATGGGCGAGCAGATGCTCGCGCTCGAAAAGAAGCAGCGGTTCACGGAGCGCAAAGACCGGATGGTCTCGTTGTTCCGTGGCGAGAAACGCGAGCGGTTCCTGCTGCTGGTCACCGATGCCGAAGCGGCCTTCGACGGCTTCGATCCGGAGCGTGGCGTCAAGCATCTCGAAGAAGCATTCCGGCTCGACCGCGACAACTACGAGCTCTCGTTCTTCCTCGGCGAGATGTTCTTCAACGACGGCAACCTCGATCGCGCGAAGTCGTATCTCGAACGCACCATCGAAGTGCAGCCCGACCACTTCGACGCGGCGGTGTTTTACGGCGTGCTGCTGCACGAGCGGCAGGACATCAAAGGCGCCGAGCGCTGGCTGCGCCGCGCCATCCAGATCTCCCAGGAATCATTCCTGCCGTACTTTTCGCTCGGCGCGATCTACGCGCGCAAAGGCAAGCTCCTGCGCGCGCAGAAGTTTCTCGAGAAGGCCATTCAGCTCGAAGCGATCCCGCAGGCGTACTTTCTCCTCGGAACGATCTTCTACGAGAAAGGACAGCTCGAGCGCGCGATCCGCTCGTTCCAGGCCGCGCTGAAGCTTGATCCCGACTACGAAGAGGCGATCTATCACCTCGGTCTCTGCTACCTGGATCGCAATTGGAATCGCAAAGCGATCGACTGCTTCCAGGAAGCGCTGGAGCTCAATCCGAACAAGATGGAGTATCAGCAGGCGGTCAAGATCTACGAAGGCATCTCCGGTCACGTGCCGGTCGAGGGAGCGGCGGCGCAGGTTGTCACGCAGGCCGATTCACTGGCCAGCGAAGGCAAATACGCGGAGGCGCTCGATCACTACCGCCGGGCCGCGCAGGAAGAGCCGGACAACGTCAACATCCTCCTGCCCTACGCGCTGCTCTGTTCGCATCTCGACCTGAATGCCGAGGCGATTGCGGTAGCGCGGAGGGTGCTGCAGCATCATCCGGCGGAGGTGGTCGCCGCCGCGGCATACACGACGCTCGTGGAAGCGTTGCGCGCGGAAGGCAACTTCAAGGAAGCGAACGGCGCGCTCGAAGAGATGCTGCGCGACTACACCTCGAACTACGCGAAATCGATCGCGTACTTCGAGAAGGCCTACACGCTCGCCGACATGGAAGAGAACCTCGACGAGGCGCTGGAAAGCGCGCAGCTCGCGCTGAAGTACTCGCCGAAAGAGCTCAAGCAGTTCCCGCTGGCGGCGCTGGGATGGGTGCACTTCAAGCGCAAAGAGTTCAAGAGCGCGGTCGATTTCCTCTCGAAATCCGCCGACCTCGGACCGACCGCCACGAACCTCATGCACCTCGGCATGGCGCTCCTCGAGAACGGGGAGAAGGATCGCGCGCGCGCCGTCTTCCGCCGCGCGAAGGGCTTCAAGATCAAAGGCGCGGGCCTCGAGGAGAAGATTCTCGAACAGGTGCGCACGGCGACGA
Source organism: Thermoanaerobaculia bacterium (assembly GCA_035626775.1). Lineage (GTDB taxonomy): Bacteria > Acidobacteriota > Thermoanaerobaculia > Gp7-AA8 > Gp7-AA8 > QHVT01. Next base: position 2,429 of record DASPNA010000096.1, on the reverse strand, counting down.
AGCTCATCGACCGCCTGCACGCGCGGCGGCGCAAAGTCGCGAAGGGGTAACTTTCTGGAGCGACGGGCTCTCAGCCGGTCGAATCCCCCACGCGAATGGGCCGACGGGCTGAGAGCCCGTCGCTCCAGTCATTCGCCGGTCTGCCGCTCGCGTTCGTCCTGCTCGGCGCGATCGATCTCGGCGCGGCTCACACCAGCCTCGCGCGCCTGTTCGCGGACGGACGGAGACTGTGTCGCCGGATCTTCGCCGGGCTCAGGTTGCGCGGGACGGTTGGTGTTGTCGACGATTCGCGACTTGGTCACACGCGGGTCAGTTTCGCAAACCGTGCCACAAACTTCTTCGAGCCGACGCGATCGAAGTAGACGGTCAGCTTCGCGTCGGGGCCGCTGCCTTCCATCGTGAGGATGGTGCCGACGCCGAACTGTTCGTGCTTCACCTTCTGCCCACGCTTGAGCTCACCAGCGCCGGTCTGCTGCTGCTGCCGCGCCGCTTGAATCGCACTCGGATCGAACTGCACCGGCGCATTCTGGAAGAAGGACAGGACGCCATTGGCAGAATCGTTTTTTCGCGGCGCCGGTGGTGCCGGTTGCGGCCGGCGCGGTGGCTCTGGACGCGCGTAACGGTTGTTGCTGAGCGGACGCTCGCGCCAAGTGGGCTCCGCGGAGACATAACGCTGCGACGCAAGCCGCACCGCCTCGGTCGCATCGGCGGGAATCTCCGTGAGAAACGGTGACGCGTTCTGCTCGCGAAACCGTCCGTGCACGCGACGCTCGTGCGCGTGCGTACAAAACAGCAGCTCCCGCGCGCGCGTCATGCCCACGTAGCAAAGGCGCCGCTCTTCCTCGAGATCGTCCGTTTTCTCGAGCGAGTTCGCGTGCGGCAGGATCCCCTCCTCCATCCCGACCAGGAAGACCACCTTGTACTCGAGCCCCTTCGCGGAGTGCAGCGTCATCAGCGTCACGCCCTTGCCCGTCTCGGCGCGATCGATGTCCGACATCAGCGTCAGCGAATCGAGGTAATCCGCGAGCGACGACTCAGGGTTTTGCTCCATGTACTCACGCGCGGAATTCAGCAACTCCTCGAGGTTCTCCATCCGCGACTCATCCTGCAGATCGCGCGACTCCTGCAGCATGCGCCGGTAACCCGTGCGCAGGAGAACGTAGTCGACGAGCTCGGGAATCGGCTGCGACGCCGCGCGCTGCAGGTCGTGCACGATCTCGCGGAACTCGCGCACCGCTTTCGCCGCACGCGACGGCAGAAAGGCGAGGTCCCCTTCGATGATCGTCCACAGCGACACTTCCTGCGCGGCGGCCTGCTCGGACAACGCGGTCACCGTCGTATCGCCGATGCCACGCGTCGGCACGTTGATCACGCGCTCGATCGACGGCGTGTCGTGCGGGCGGATCGACAGACGGATGAACGAGAGGATGTCCTTGATCTCGGCGCGTTCGTAGAACTTCACGCCGCCGACCACGACGTACGGCATGTTCGCGCGCAGCAACTCTTCTTCAAAGGGCCGCGACTGTGCGTTCGTGCGGAACAGCACAGCGAAGTCGGTGAGCTTGTACTTCGAGCGCAGCGACGAGATCTTCTCGAGCACGAACTGCGCTTCCTCGCGATCGTTGCTGCACGTCACGATGCGCACCGGATCGCCTTTGCCGCCGCTGGTGAAGAGCGTCTTCCCCTTGCGGGCGACGTTGTTCGACACGACGCCCGTGGCCGCGTCGAGGATGTTACCGGTGGAGCGATAGTTCTGCTCCAGCTTGATGATGCGCGCGCCCGGAAAGTCGCGCTCGAAGTTGAGGATGTTATTGATGTCGGCGCCGCGGAAGCGGTAGATGGACTGGTCCTCGTCGCCGACCGCCATGATGTTCCCTTGCTTCCCGGCCAGCAGTTTCACCAGCACGTACTGGGCTCGATTGGTGTCCTGGTACTCATCGATCAGCAGGTGTTGAAAGCGCTCGTGCAGCTCGTTGCGCACGTCCTCATGCTGCTCGAGCAACTGCACGTAGTTGCCGATCAGATCGTCGAAGTCCATCGCATCGAACTCGCGCAGCCGCTTCTGATACATCCGGTACACCTCGGATACGCGCGCGCCGAAGAAATCGTGATTGGTCTTCTCGTACTCGACCGGTCCGATCAGCTCGTTCTTCGCGTGCGAGATGCGCGTGAGCAGGGAACGCGGCGGAAACGCTTCATCGTTCACGTTCAACTCGCGCATGCAGCGGCGGATGAGCGTCATCTGATCGGACGTGTCGTAGACCGCGAAGGATTTCGTATAGCCGATGCGATCGGCGTAGCGGCGGAGCATGCGGAGAGATGTTGAATGAAAGGTCCCGATCCACGGGCGATGACCACCCTGCGGCGGCACGAGTTGATCGACGCGGTGGAGCATCTCCGCGGCGGCTTTGTTCGTGAACGTAACCGCC
>DASPNA010000095.1:0-4909 GCA_035626775.1 Thermoanaerobaculia bacterium | reverse complement strand
CCCGCACGTGAGTGCGTTCGACTCGCTGAACATGGTGACATCGGTCGACCGGCGCCACTACATCTACGACGTCAACGATGAGCTGTTCGGACTGCTCGATAGTGGTCCGCCGCAGACGGCCAGTGCGCGGTGGATCATCCGAGACTTCGGGGGGCAGGTGCTTCGGGAGTTCACCGGGTACCCGACGAGCCATGCTCCGTACGTGAGATGGCGACAGGACTTCATTTACGGCGAGGGACAGGTGGTGGCGGGGGAGAGCCCGCAATTTGCAGCGCTGGGAGACCCGGCCGTGGTGTACGGCGGGATACGCCACTACCATCTCGACCATTTGCGAAGCGTAAGGATGGTGACGAACGCGGCGGGGAGGAGCACGGCGCGTCACAACTACGATCCATTCGGCGTAGCCACCACGCCGATGAATCAGGAGCATGCCTTCTTCGCCGAGTCGCAGATCGATGCGATGCGCTTCGCCGGGCATCAACGCGACTTCCAGGGATGGATCAATGTCGAGAACCGCGACTACCTCGACTACATGCACGCACGGTTTTACAACCCGAATTGGGGACGGTTCTTATCCGTCGATCCAGAGATGAATCCGGAGAAGATCAAGCACGAGCCGCAGCAGTGGAACCGCTACAGCTACGTCGTCAACAACCCCCTGAAGTACACCGATCCTGACGGCAAAGATAAGTTCATGGCGTGGTTGCTCGGTGATGCGTTTAAGGACGTGAGCACATGGGAAGCGCTGAAGGGTGCGTTGTCACCGGGTGACATGATGTCAGCGGTGAATCAGGGTCGTCAGGACTGGGCCGAAGACCATCAGAATCTGACGCGTGGTCTAAGCCCTGTCCCTTCCACGAAGACAGAAATGGCGATGACGCCGGTCTTCATGATGCTTGGGCCGGCAGGCGGTCCAGCCCGAACGACCCTCGCCGAAGCGAAAGTGTTGGTCGGGGCGTGGGGGAAGGGGACATTCCCCACACTAGCAAAGACAATCGGCTATCACTTCGAAAAGCATGGTGCAGAGGTCGGCGCGAAGAACGTCTTGCAGTACATGCGCAAGGCATTTGAGTTCGGCCGAAACACAAAGGGAGCCACGAAGACGTTCCTTGAAAACGGGGCGACGCGATACGAGAAGGCTGGCCGTTACATAATCAAAGACGCAGATGGGAAGATCATTTCGTTCGGGGCAGTGTGATGAGTGAAATTGAACGTCTCCTGTCCGAGCTTAAGACGGTGCAGACATCCGATGCCGTTGCGTTCCCCTACGCCGACTGCCGAAAGCTGCAAGCAGTAGACGGTCGCTACGCGGCACTCATCCCGGACCTCGATGCATATCTTTCGGAGATCGCTGGCTACGGCAATTGGGGGAGGAGACTCCTAACGTGGCCTGACGACAAAATAGTGCACGTTCTGCACCGCATCACCGCATCGTTTTTTGACCGCTATCCGATGTACGCCGACCTGCGATCTCAGATCACGCCGGAGAACGTTCCTAGTCTTCACGCTGCAATCGAACGAGGAGATCAGGTGCGTAAAATTGTTGCGGAGTTGCTTAGGCATCTTCGCATGGAACGAACGGCGACAGTTTGACGTCAAGGAAAGAGGAGCCGCGTGCACGGTGGCCAAACGAGGAAGCGTTCGATGGTTCTCATTGAGCCGAGGTAACGCGATCGAACGATCGTCGACATGAAGTTCAACGACATCACGAGCCGCCTGACAGGGATCAGCATCCCAATTTTCGGGATCTCGTGGACGCCGCCCGCGTCGGAGCGCGACGCTGCGAAGCGGGTGGTAACGTTCCTCGAAGATCGGCGCGTGCTCTACAACCCCTCCGAACTCGAAGTGCCCGAGCACTGCGTGATGTCAATCGTCGACATGAGGCGACACCTGACGGACGACTTGCAGAAAATCGACGCGGACGGTGAGCTGGCGAAGCAACTGCGAGCGATGCGTGCGGCCTGCCGCAAGTTCCTCGACACGGTGCAGGTGCCGAATGAGTATTACGACATCGTGGAGCATGGCTTCACCCGGGGCCATTTCGCGAGCTGGGTCTTTCTGTCCGCGCTCGGCGAGCTGCGCGGAGTGTTCGGTCTTCACCTCGCGCAGATCGCGGCCGCGTACGGTCTCGACGTTGAGGACGATCTCGCCTCGATCCTCCCGGCACAGGACCACGAGCGCGATGATGACGACGATCATGGGTCGCGCAGCCGTCGTCGTCGTCACTCCTAACCCGCCCGCCCACGCCGCCGTCACGTGCGTTGCATCGCACGCGAAGCGGAATGCGATCGTGCGTGCGAGCAACGCCCGCGCCGGCGGCTTCCCACCCGGCCTGTCCGTTCGCTTGTCATGATCGCGCGCTCCACCCGCCCAACCTTCTGATCGATCGCACTGCGCCTGTGGTGCGGCCTAATGCGCGCGTGCATCGGGCACGGCACCTCGGCGCACCTATCGTGAGTGCACATGGCATCGAGTGAGGTGCCGCGCCGATGACGCGAGCATTAGGCCGACTGGTTCTCGTGCGCTCGTGCGGTCCACCACCCTGTCCCGCGTGAACAGCGTGCCTGCCGAGTGGCCGCGGGCCGCGCTGCTCGCCGGCTGGCGCCATCTGCGCGCGCGGGTGTGAAGCACAAGACCGTTCCGCTCCCACCGACCTGCCGCCGCGGAACCGTCTTGCGCTTCACACCCGCCGGCGCTGCCTCCGCCCAACCCCCGCGCCGGCGGCCCGCTGAAGCACGAGGCCACCGCCCGCCCACGCTCGGCCGCACGTGATGCGTCGAATGCCGCACGTCACTTCGTCGGCGCCGCACGCGGCGAATCGCGCCAATCGGCGACGGCGTCAAGGCCTCCGCCACCCGAGCCGCCTTGACCCCGTCGCCGATCGACGCGTGTGGTGCGATGTAGCGACGCCGACGGAGCGACGTGCTCCGCCTCTGGAGCTCGCTCGTTCCGCCGCCCGGCGGTCGCCTTCCGCGATGATCGCACCGATACTAGTCACGAACTCCCGGTTGTCGTGCCGGTAAGAAGTGAAAGGACACAACTCGGAGGAAACAACGAATGTTCTCGATCAGCAACGCGATGATGTGGCAAGTCGAAGTGGTGCAGGACGACCGCTGGGAGTACGGGCCGCTGCAGCTCGTCTTCATCCCTGAGCGAAAAAAGAAACATCTTGAGCAGGTGGCGCTCGTGTGGGACTGGAACCGGAGCTTGTCGGGTGGGTTCACCCGGCCCGGGGATGCAGTCGACTTCATTCGAAAAGAGGTGCGGATCGCGAGCGTTGAGAACCCAAACCTGGTCGTGGTCCCGCGCCAGCGCAATGGGTACTCGGAGCTTCATGCGATGTTGGCCTCGCTCGTACCGCAGCCGATCCTCGACGAGTTCCGAATCAAGCGGTTGAAAGCGAACGTGGCTTTGTTCCTACGCGGCTATCCGGACTACGACATGCCGAACGACTACGCGCTACGCGCGTGTGCCGCGTTCGAGAAGTACATCTGGACGAAGTTGGCGCCGAAGGCGAGGATGCGTGCGGACTTCTTCTCGCCATCGTCTCCGCTTCGCCTGCTCGCCGGCGACTCCCTGTTCTGGATGCACCGGATGTACAGAATCGCGCTCGACCGTGTCGAGGATGCGCCGGAGGCCGAGCAGATGAAAGAGGATCGTTGGCAGCCGCTCGATGTGCTGGAAGCGAAGCTGAAGGACGGCATGGAGCCTGAGCATCGCGACAAGTTCCGCGTGCGTCGGCCGCTCGTGGGTGGCACGATCTGCGACATCGAAGACCCGGAGGAGTGCGACTTCTTCGTCGACGAGATGATCGACGGGGCCGGCGTGATGGAGTCGCTCGACCCGGTCATCGAAACGCTGCACTCGCATCGGGTTCACGAGGACTTCTCCGATCAATACTCCTGGATCAAAGAGGACTTCGAGCGCAGCTTCTACTCGAAGCGCGCGAAAGTGAAAGTGTCGCTCGTGGAAACGGTCGACGACATGCCGGTCTGGTCATCGAATGAGCAGGACGGCTACGAGCGCGTGCTGTTCCGCGACGTGCTCGCGTTCCTCAATCCTGCAGAACGCCATCTGGTGATCGCGCTTCGGAGCGGGAAGACGACGACAGAGATCGCGCGTGAGCTCGGCCACAAAGGTCACGCGGCCGTGTCGCGGCGCGTCAAGAAGCTGAAGACGAAGGTGAAAGCGCTGTTGAACTAGGCGATGTCGGCGCGGGTGCTCGTCCGGTGCGCTACTGAATCGCGGACGGGTACTCCGCGCCGAGGCTCTTGAAGATCTTCTTCCAGAACTCCTGTGCAGTCATGCTCTCGAGGCAGCGCTGACAAAACGAGTAGTCGTCGCCGCCCATGCCGAGCGCAATCCCGATCTCTTCAAGACGAATGTCTGCAGAACCGCAGAAGTAACAACGAGGCTCGTCGCTCATCCGGCCTTCCTTAGAAACGCTTCGATCGTGCGGAGCAGGGCTTGCTGATCGCGTCGGGGAAGTTGATCGAGCTCCTGGAGTCGTCGGAACAGCCTGCGGTTCTTCGGAGCGGAAGCGCTCTTCGACTCGCCGAGCCCGAGGATCTCATCAGCCGAGACGCTGAGGATGCGTGCGAGCTCGACGATCAGCTCGCCGTGCAGACGGAGCGTTCCGTGCTCGTAGCCGGAGATCATCGGCTGGGTCATGCCGAGCATCTCGGCCAGCTCCGCCTGGGTGATCCCGCGATCGCGGCGCAGGCGTGCGAGTCGCTGTCCGATGGTCTCGTTCTTCTGCCGTTCGGCGGCTGGCGTGCTCCCGAAAAACTGGACCATCTGATATGAGAGTCTGACAGCCCGGAGAGGGGCGAAAGGATTCTCGTGAAGAAGACCAAGCACGCGCCCGAACAGATCGTGAAGAAGCTGCGGGAGGCCGAGATGGAACTGG
>DASPNA010000094.1:0-3545 GCA_035626775.1 Thermoanaerobaculia bacterium | reverse complement strand
CCGATCGAAGACGAAGAGATCGCGAAGGAGTTCACGCGCATCTTCAAGAAGAAAGGCATCGACGTCCTCACGGACGCGAAAGTCCTGTCGTGCGAAGTCAGCGACAGCGGCGTGAAGTCGGTCGTCGAAACCAAGGGCAAGCAGCAGACGATCGAGACGGAGCTCGTGCTCTCCGCCACCGGCCGCGGTCCCGTCACCGCGAACTGCGGACTCGACAACATCAAGGTCGCGATGGACAAGCGCGGCTACATCACCGTCGATGAGTTCATGCGCACCGGCGAGCCCGGCGTGTACGCCATCGGCGACATCGTGCCCACGCCTGCCCTCGCCCACTGCGCGTCCGCCGAAGGCATTCTCGCGGTCGAGCACATGGCCGGCAAGAAGCCGCGTCCGATCAACTACGATCACGTCCCCAACGCCACGTACACCGATCCCGAAGTCGCGTCGGTCGGTCTCACCGAGAAGAAGGCGAAGGAGCGCGGTTACGACGTCAAGATCGGCAAGTTCCCCTTCACCGCCAACTCCAAAGGCAAGATCCTCGGCGACGCGAACGGTCTCGTGAAGTACGTCGTCGACGCGAAATACGACGAAGTCCTCGGCGTGCACATCGTCGGACCGAAAGCGACCGAGCTGATCGCCGAAGCGTGCGCGGCGCTCGAGCTCGAGGCCACGTCCGAGTCGATCGCGAAGACCATCCATGCGCATCCGACGCTCTCCGAAGCGCTGATGGAAGCGGCGGAGGACGTGGCCGGCCACGCCATTCACTTCTAACCAGTACCTCGGGTTCCTCGGAGTACCTCGGAGTTCCTCGGAGTGGATGAAACCGCCGAGCACACATCCCCTCCGAGGTACTCCGAGGTACTCCGAGGTACCCGAGGTACTCATGCAAAGCGTACCAACCACGTTCAACACTTTCGGCCTCAGCCGGGCGCAACTGCTCGACATCGACTACTACCTGCGCCTCACGCGCGTGCTCGAGGAACGCCTCGTCGCGCTCTTCCGCCAGGCCAAGGTCATCGGCGGCCTCTATCGCTCCCTCGGACAGGAAGGCGAGTCGGTCGCCGCCGCGTACGCGCTCGATTACAGACAGGGCGACGTCGTGCAGCCGCTCATCCGCAACATCGGCTCGATCCTCGTGGCCGGTGCGAAACCGGCGGACATCATCAAGCAATACATGGCCAAGGCCGACGGCCCGACGCGCGGCCGCGAGCTCAACATCCACTTCGGACATCCCGCGCGCGATGGCTTCATCGGGCAGATCTCGATGCTCGGCGACATGATCCCGGTCATGGCCGGCATCGCGCTCGCGGGGCGCATGCAGAAGAAGAACCTGGTCACGCTCGCGTTCATCGGCGACGGCGGTTCCTCGACCGGCGCGTTCTGGGAAGGGATGAACTTCGCGGCCGTGCAGAAGCTGCCGATGGTCGTGATCGTCGAGAACAACGGCTACGCGTATTCGACGCCGACCTCGAAACAGACCGCCGCCAAAACGCTCGCCGACAAGTCGTACGCGTTCGGCTGCGCCGGCGTGACCATCGACGGCAATGACGTCATGGCCGTGTACGACGAAACGAAACGCGCTGTCGATCGCGCGCGCCGTGGCGAAGGCGTCACGCTCATCGAAGTGAAGACGTTCCGCATGAAGGGCCACGCCGAACACGACAACCAGGCGTACGTCCCGAAGGAACTGATCGAGGAGTGGCAGGAGAAGGACGCGGTCGTGCGCTTCGAGAGGCTGCTGCTCGAAACCGGCGCCGCGACGCAGCAGGAGCTCGCGGACATTCAGCAGCGCGTCAAAAAAGAGATCGACGACGCGACCGACGAAGCGGAGCGCTCGCCGATGCCGAATCCGGCCGACGCGGCGCGCGGACTCTACATCGAGGATGGGTACTGGAATGGCTGAGACGACGTACCTCGAGGCCATTACCCAGGCCATGAGCGAAGAGATGGCGCGCGACGAACGCGTGTTCCTCATCGGCGAAGACGTCGGTCAATACGGCGGCGCGTTCAAGACGAGCTACGGTCTGATCGACAAGTTCGGCGCGGAGCGCGTCATCGACACGCCGATCTCCGAGATCGCCATCATCGGTGCGGCGTCGGGTGCTGCGCTGATGGGCATGCGCCCGATCGCGGAGATGCAGTTCATCGACTTCATCACCTGCGGCTACGACATGCTCGTGAACTTTTCGGCGATGAACAGCTATCTGTTCGGCCGCGCATGTCCGATCGTTGTGCGAGGACCCGCCGGCGGCGGCACGCATGGCGGGCCGTATCACTCGCTGAATCCCGAGGCGATGTTCATGAATCGGCCTGGGTTGAAGATCGTGGCGCCGGGCACGGCATACGACGCGAAGGGTCTGCTCAAGGCGGCAATCCGCGACGACAACCCGGTGCTCTACATCGAGCACAAGTACCTCTACCGGCGCATCAAAGAAGAGCTGCCGGCGGACGATTACATCGTACCGATCGGCAAGGCGAAGGTGCGGCGCAAAGGCAAGGATCTGACCATCCTCACCTGGGGCGCGATGATCTACGTCGCCGACGAAGCCGCCGAAGAGCTGGCGAAGGACGGCGTGTCGACGGAAGTCATCGACCTCCGCTCGATCCTTCCGTTTGATGAAGACGCGATTCTCGAATCGGTCGCGAAGACGAACCGCGTGATCATCCTCCACGAAGCGCCGCTCACCGGCGGCGCCGGCGCGGAATTCGCGGCACGCATCGCCGAAAAAGCGTTCGACTATCTCGACGCTCCGATCAAACGCGTCGCCTCGCTCGACGTGCCAACGCCCTACTCGCCGCCACTCGAGGCGTTTTATCTGCCGAACAAAGAGAAGGTGCTGATCGCCGCGCGCGAGTTGCTCGCATATTGAGACGACCGGAGGCCGCTGGAGGCCTCCCGGTCGGTCGAGCCCGCGCTTTCACTCCTCGCGCCAGCGCACCTGAAACTCCAACTCGTGCTCGCCGCCGGAGCGCTCGTGCTCGATGTTGAAAAACGTGTCGGCCGGAATGCGCAGGCGCTCGCCCGCCACTTGGATGTTGAACGCAGTCTCCGCCTCCAGCGCATCCGCCAACCGGCGGAGCTTCTCGATGAACTGACGCCTCGGATAGGTCTTCTCGATATCGCGTTTCTTGGCCATGCGCGCGAGGATACTCGACGGGAGGCCTCCGGCAGTCGGGCCGAACGGGCCCGGACCCGATGGGCCCGCCCGCCTATAGCTTTCCCTGCCGTTTTTTCGCTTCTCCCTCAGCCCTCAGAGAAATACCGAGAGGTGCCGATCGGGAGAAACGAGTTCAGGCGGCGCGATACTAAGCACTCCATTCGCTAAATTCGCGCACAGGAGTAATCTTGGCGGAGACATTCGCGCGGGAGGGTGGGTGTGAGGTGGACGACGCCATATCGGATCGAGCTCAGCGACGATGAACGATCGGTGCTTGCCGAGCGTGCCCGGTCGTCGAATGCGCCGTATCGGCAGGTGGTTCGCGCTCGAATCGTTCTCTATGCTGCCGACGGGATGGAGAGCGCGACGATCGCCGGCCGGCTGGAT
>DASPNA010000093.1:0-33026 GCA_035626775.1 Thermoanaerobaculia bacterium | reverse complement strand
CGTAACCCAGCTCACGCGTCCGCGGTCGCTCACTTCGAATGACGCGAGCGCGACTTCCGTCCCCAGTCCAACTACGACATTGAGGTTGCACAGACCGCCGAGGCGATACGTGGCGCGAGCTTGGGTGGCGTTGCCGGTTTCATCGACATACGTCGCGCGTGTGCCGGTGTTCAGAGTCGGTGTGCCGGTTGCGGCGGTCGTTGCCGCGGCGGGCGTGATGGTCACGTTGTACGACATCGTGGCAACGCCGGGATTGGCGACGGTGCCGCCGGCGACGGGGCCGGGGTTCCAGGTCACATTGCCCGTACCACCGATGGCAGGTTGCGAGACGGGCGCCCCACCCTGGCTCGTGGTCGGGCTGCCGGCGTAAACGGTACCGCTTCCGGGAACGTTGGCGATGACGAGGTTGGCCGCGCTGAAGTTGATCGTGTACGGCGTCGGATTGATGACGTTGACCGTGACCGTGTACGTCTGCGGGACACCGAGCGCGGGCGCGGGCTGCGGACCGTTGAACGCGGTCAGGTATTGCTCGAGGTATGGCTTCGCGGGAGCACCGCCGCCATCTGTCGGCAGGTAGATGCGCGACACCGCGGGGAAACCGCCCGACACGATCGGATTCGCCGTCGGCGGAGGCGCCGCGGCCAGGTAGTTGGCGACGTACATCGTCTCGTAGTTGCCGCTCGTGTTGATGTACGTGTTGATCGTGGACGCGTGCGTCCAGATGCCGTAGTCGTTCGCGAAGAAGTTGCTCGTGTAGTTCGTGACGTCGTTCGGCAACCAGACGTTGTCGCCGGAGAGCGCCGCGCTGGTGAACGTCTGCGTGAACGCACCCGTTCGACTGGTGTAGGTCACGCTGCCGATGTTGCGTCCGGCGGCGTGGTCGCGGTCGAAGTCGTTCTGCCGGATCGTGCACCCCGAGGTCACCCACGGGTACAGGGTGTACGACCGTGAGGCGCCGCCGCTGCCATCGGGGTTGACGCCGAGCGACAGCATCGAGTCGGCGTAGACATTGAGCTCCGTGCCGCCGGCCGTGTTGTCGCCGTCATGCGCGCGGATGCCGATGGCGTTGATGTCGTCGCCGCCGGCGCTCACGTCGACCTGCAGTTCCCAATGGCCCGCGGTGACGGGGCCATCGGCGATCTGCACGTTGTCGAAGAAGAAGAACTCGTTGGCGGCGAGGCCGCCGGCGACGAGGAAGCGCACGCGCGTGTTGTTGGCGATGAAGCCGGTGATGTCGTAGCTGCGCGTGCCGGTGACGTCGTCCGCAAACGTTTCCAGCGTGGTGTACGCGCCGCCGCCGTTCGAGGAGATCTGCACACTCACGGAGTCGCCGGCTTCGAGATTGCCGGAGGTCGTGAACTCGAAGGTGAGGAATGCCATGCCCATGTTCAGGCCCGGCGTGCCGAGGAGATCGGCTTCGCGATAGATGTTCGGCGTGCCGCCGACGTTGTCGCCGATGCGGAGATCTCCGCCGGTGACCTGGATCGCGCCGCCGGTTGCTCCACCGCCGCCGCCGTCGGTCTCGACCCAGTCCGTCGACCAGTTGTTGGTGCCGTTGTTGTTCGTGTACGCGTTCGTGCCGAACTGATCGCGCAGCGTGCGGCCGGTGGCGTTGTAGAAGTCGAGCCAGTTGCCGTCCGCGCCGGCGGGAGTGGTGGTGTTGCCGGTGGTGAAGCGCGTGTTCACCGCGGTGCCCGTCGGATCGAACAACCGGTACGTGGCCGTGGTGTCATAGCCGCCGCGATCGCGGTCGCGGCCATCGGTGTCTTCGGTCCCGCTCACGTCGTCGCCGACGTCAGCGTCGTACAGCTCCACTTCGAATTTCGTCATCCCCGCGGGGACTTCGATGAAGTAGCGGTAGAACGTGTTGAGCGCCGCACCGTTCGTGTCCGATACGAAGTCGCCGTTCGCCGTGCCCGCGTTCGCGCCCTGCGGCGTGTGCAACGCGACCTGGCCCGTCGAACCGGCGAACGCGGACGATACGCACACGAATAGCGCACACAGAAAAGCCGCGGAGCGACGCTGAGGCATGGCTGAATGATCGCATAGTTATCAGCAAAAATTCCGGAGGCGGACCGTCAGTCGCGTGTGATCGGCGATCGCTGACGGACGCCGAAAGCGCCGAAAGACGCCACCGCGGCGAGCGCGGCCGCCGCCAGGACATTCGCGCGGAAGGCGCGCACGAACGCGAGCTGGACCGCGTTCCGGACCATGTTCGCGTCGGCGCCGGGCGGCGGTTCCGCAGCCGCGAGACGCAGTTTCTGCGCGGCCATCGCACTACGCACGGCCGGCGTCGCACCCGCGTTCGCAAGCCGCGCGTCGAGGTCGCGCGAGAACATCCCGATCGCCGCGGCGCCCAGCAGCGCGATTGCGAGTAAGCCGGCCGCGCGCGCAACCGCGTTGTTGATCCCGGACGCGGCGCCGGCGTGACGCTCGTCGTCGATGGACGTCATCACTGTCGTCGTCAGCGGCGCGACCGTAATCGCCATGCCGAGGCCGAGGATCGTGAGGCCGGGAAAGAATGTCGTCCAGAAGGAGCCGCCGATGCCGGGCATCGCCAGCAACGCGAGCCCAACCGCGGCCACAAGCGGTCCCGCGATCAGCAACGGCCGCGCTCCGATGCGATCCGCCAGCCCGCCAGTCCACCGCGAGAGCAGAGACAGCGTCACCACGAACGGCAGAAACGCGGCGCCCGCCTGCGACGGCGAGTAGCCCTGCACCTGAATGAGGTTGAACGGCACGAGAAACGTCGCCGCCGACAATGCCGCGTACAACGCGAGCGTGAGCAGGTTCGCACCGGTGAACGCACGCGACCGGAACAACTCAAACGGCACGATCGGCTCCTCGGCGCGACGTTCCACGAAGACGAAGGCGATCAGCGCGGCCACACCGACGATCGCCGCTGACGCAACCTCGATCGCTCGCCATCCGCGTCCCGGCGCTTCGATCAGCGCGAACACGACGCCACCGAGTCCGGCGGTCACGAGCAACGTGCCGAGCCAGTCGACCGAGCCCGAACGCCTGCCCGCATCGGACTCGATCTTTTTCCAGATGATCAGCAGCACGGCTGCGGCGATCGGTGCATTGATCAGAAAGACCGCGCGCCACGAAATGTATTGCACGAGCGTGCCGCCAAGAACGGGGCCGGCGATGACGGAGAGCGAGGTCAGCGCGGACCAGGTGCCGATGGCGCGGCCGCGCTCCTCGCGCGGAAACGTCGCCGCGATGATCGACAAGCTCCCCGGCACAAGCAACGCTGCTCCTGCGCCCTGCAACGCACGCGCGGCGATGAGCTGCGTCGTCGTTGCCGCCATCCCACACGCGATCGATGCGATTGCAAACACCACCACACCCGCGGTGAAGACACGTACGCGGCCGAGGCGATCGCCGAGGGAACCGCCGGCGAGGATGAGGGCGGAGAGGACGAGCAGGTACGCGTCGATGATCCACTGCGCATCCGATACGGACGCATGAAGGTCGCGCTGCAGTACCGGAAGCGCAACGTTGACGACGGTCGTGTCGATGAACGCCATCGATGATCCCAGGATCGTGGCGGCGAGGACCCAGCGATGCATGCGCGCCATTATGGCGGTGCGACCGAGGCCTCCGGCGGTCGCAGCCATAATGGCGCCGCATGCACGCCATCCTCGCGCTCGATCAGGGGACGACCAGCTCGCGCGCCATCCTCTTCGACTCCCGCGGCTCCGTCCTCGGCATCGCCCAACGCGAGTTCCAGCAGTTCTATCCGCGGCCCGGCTGGGTCGAGCACGATGCGGAAGAAATCTGGCGCACGCAGATCGAAGTGGCGGCCGAGTGCATCGCCAGCGTGCCGGGCGTGGAGATCGCGGCGATCGGCATCACCAATCAACGCGAGACGACGGTGGTGTGGGATCGCGCGACCGGCAAGCCGATCGCGAACGCGATCGTGTGGCAGGACCGCCGCACGGCTGAATATTGCGACGAGCTGCGCGCGGCGGGACACGAAGCGGTCTTCCGCGAGCGCACCGGTCTGCTGCTCGATCCGTACTTCTCGGGCACGAAGCTGCGCTGGCTGTTGCAGCAGACGCAAAACACGAATCTCGCGTTCGGCACGATCGACTCGTGGCTGATCTGGAACCTGACGCGCGGGGCGACGCATGCGACCGATGTCACGAACGCATCGCGCACACTGCTCTTCGACATCCATCGCTGCGCATGGGACGAAGAGTTGTGCAGGATCCTCGAGATCCCGCGCTCGCTGTTGCCGGAAGTGCACAGCTCGAGCGGCGTCGTGGCCAAGACCGCGGCAGGGCTGCCGATCCCGGCCGGCATCCCGATCGCGGGCATCGCCGGCGATCAGCAGGCCGCGTTGTTCGGCCAGCGTTGCACGCGCGCGGGGATGGCGAAGAACACGTACGGCACCGGCTCGTTCGTGGTCATGAACACGGGCTCCGATGCGGTGACGTCGACGCATGGATTGCTGTCGACGATTGCGTGGCGTTTGCGCGATGAGCCGGTGCAATACGCGGTCGAAGGGAGCATCTTCGTCACCGGCGCGGCGGTGCAATGGTTGCGCGACGGACTGGGCATCATCGAAAACGCCGCGGACATCGAGGCGCTGGCGGCCTCGGTCCCCGACAGCAACGGCGTCGTCTTCGTCCCCGCGTTCACCGGCCTCGGCACACCGCACTGGGACGCATACGCGCGCGGCACGATCGCGGGACTGACGCGCGGCGCAACGAAGGCACATCTCGCGCGGGCCACGCTCGAATCGATCGCGTTGCAGACCGTCGACGTGCTCGAAGCGATGCGTCTCGACTCCGGAATTGCGCTCACGGAGTTGCGCGTCGACGGCGGCGCGTCCACGAACGACCTGCTCATGCAACTGCAAGCCGATCTCGCGAACATCCCCGTCATCCGCACGCGTACGAGTGAGATCACCGCCCTCGGTGCGGCATATCTCGCGGGCCTCGCCACCGGATTCTGGCGCGACGCCGAAGAAATCGACGCGCAATGGAAGGCGGATCGCGCGTTCACACCATCGATGGATGCGAACACGCGCGCGGCAAAGCGCGAGCTGTGGCAACGCGCCGTGGCGCGTGCGAAGGAGTGGGCGTGATCGAGTATCACCGCACGCTGCTCGCTGACGAAGTGCGGACGAATGCATATCGCGACGCGATCCTGCGCACCGTGAAACCTGGCGACGTCGTGGTCGACATCGGCTGCGGCTCGGGCGTGTTGTCGTTCTTCGCATGTCAGGCCGGCGCGGCTCGCGTGTACGCGATCGATCGCGGCGGCATGGCCGGCATCGCGAAGTTCCTCTCCCGCAACGTCGGCTACGCGGATCGCATCACCGTGCTGCGCGATGAATCGACCGGCGTCGAACTGCCCGAGCGCGCCGACGTCCTCGTCACCGAAACCATCGGCACCCTCGGCCTCGACGAAAACATGCTCGGCTCCATCATCGACGCGCGTGCGCGGCTGCTTCGCGAGAACGCGGCCATCGTGCCGTCGCGACTCGCGCTGTCGATCGTGCCGGTCGAGTTACCGGACCGCCATGAGAAACACGTCCTGTGGTGGAACGAGCGCCGCTACGACCTCGATCTCAGCCCGATGCGCGTGTTCGCGTCGAACTCGATCCTCTTCCTGAGCGGCGATACCGACGCGCATCTCGCCGCGCCGGCGATCATCATCGACGTCGATCTCACCACGGCACTGTCGACACTCGTGCGTGGCAACGCACGTTTCGTCGCGTCGCGCGACTCGGTGCTGCACGGCTTCATGTTGTGGTTCACCGCGACGCTCGTCGACGGCGTCACGATCACCAGCGCAGATCGCGGCGAGACCCACTGGTCACACGGTTTCTTTCCGCTCGAGGAGCCGATTGCGATGACGCGCCGCGCGCAGATCGACGTCCAGTTGGAGACTGAAGATGGCAAGACCTGGAACTGGCGAGGCAACGCCGCAAAGCGCGCATTCGATCAGAGCACATTGTTCGGCGCCGCGCCCTTCGGATGACGCGACCGTCCCGCGCCGATGACACGAAGCCGCGAAAACCCCGCCAAATCCCCACATTTTTCAGGCAAGCCGACCGCATAGAATCCGCGCAACGGAGGTTTCACATGCGTCGGGTCCTGATTCTCACCATCCTGCTTCTCACTACCGCGGTCGCGACGGCGCAGGATCGCCGCGTGAACGGCGACTGGGTCGCTTCGAACCAAAGCGGTTGCATCGGCGGCAGCTCGTGTCCGGAGCGCCGGTTGCGCGTCGAGCTGCAGGACAAACCGGTCCTCGCGGTCCGCTTCCGCGCGCACGACAACCTCGGCACCAAGGCCGACGGCGCGCTGCGCGTCAAGATCGACGGCAACACCGTCGACGACTACATCGACATCCCGCGCAAGGGCGACGTGTTCACGATCGACGTCGACGAGCTCACCGGGCGCTATCTCGTGCTCGAAGCCGTGAACGATGACGAGGTCCAGATCAGCGATGTGGCCGTGCTGTATTCGCGCGAGCGCCGGCGCGTCCCGCGCGATCGCGACTGGGATCGTCCCGGCAGCGGCAGCACCGGCGGCGGCTGGGGCAACAGCGACGGATGGCGCTCGTATCCGCGCGCGGCGATGTGCATCGGCGGCGCCGAATGCCGCAAGAACGGCAATCGCATCACCATCGCCCTCGAGCCCGCGCCCATCCTCGGCATCCGCTTCCATGCGCGGGACGACATCGGCACGCGCGCGGACGGCAAGCTTACGGTGCGCATCGATGAAACGCAGATCGGCTGGAACATCGACGTGCAGCGCGCCGGCAAACGCCACGAGCTCGACGTCGAAAACGTCTTCGGCCAGAAGCTGATCATCCAGGCCGCGAACGACGATGAAGTCGATGTTCGCGACATCGAAGTGCTCTACGGCCGCCGCGGACGCGGCGGCAGCGGTGGCGGACGTCCGGGACGCCGCGAGCTCACGCACGAAGGCGGCTGCATCGGCGGCGACGAGTGCGGCGGACGGCGCGCGCGCATCCGCATCGCGATCGACGGACGCCCGGTGGAATCGCTCCGGTTCTACGCGCGCGATGACATCGGCACGCGCGCCGGCGGCCGCCTCGCCATCCGCATCGATGACGAAGTGCTGCAGTACTCGCTCGACATCCCGCGCGAGGGCAAGACGTTCACCATCGACGGCAAGAACATGGCCGGCGAATACCTGATCCTCGAAGTGGCCGACGACGACGAGGTGGACATCAAGGACATCCGCGTGAAGTTTTGGGAAGGGAACGACTAAGACAAACCCCTCATCCGCCCTTCGGGCACTTCTCCCCTCGCCGAGGGGAGAAGGTTACTTGCGGCGGCGCGGGTGAGGGGCGACTAAGGCAGACCGCGGATCTTCCGCGAAAAATCAGGAGCATCTGCATAGCGCCGCGCGAGATCGTTGATCCGCGCGGCGGTTCTCGTTTCGTCGAAGCCGCGTTTGGTGTCGATGAGGCCGAGGTCGTAGGCGAGGCGATCGGAGCTGGCGGGGAGGAGGACGGCGGGGCGGAACGGGATGCGCTCCGGCACGATCGTGTTCACGTGCTCGACCAGGTTCGTCGTGCACGTGTTCGTGAGGGTGTTGTAGAACTCCGGCCGGTCGCGGAGCACGTTCGCGCGCAAGAGCATGGAGAGGAACATCGCCGTCCTGCGTTCCGGCGTCGTGCGGATGCGATAGAGGAACACTTCGTCCTGGCGATGGTTCGTGCGCAGCTTCACGAGATCGCGCTCGTCGCCGACGACATACATCACTTCGTACTCGCGCAGCAGACCGCGCAGGGCTGAAAAACTCTCGCCCTTTTCTTTGCGGATCTCGATGGAGATCGCGACGAAATCGCGGTCTTCGAAACCGAAGCTCACGAACGTATGCGCCGCGCCCATCTTTCCGAACGGCTCGACGAAGAACCAGGCCGAGTCCAGCTTTCGCAGATCGAAGGTCTTGTTGTAATACGCCGGCGTGTACCGATCTTCGGCTGTATAGTGATAGTTGCGAATGTTGTGGATCGTGACCAGCGGCCCGTCCATGCGGAACCAGGGCAGCACAGTCTGGTCGGTGCTCCAGTCGCGATCGTTCGATGGTTCGCGCATCGCGATAACGGCGGCGAATCCCGCAATCGCGACCGCGAGCAGCAACAGGACGGTGCGCTTCACTTGCACAATGGTAGCGGTGTACGACCCCTCTCCGGCCTTGGGCTACTCTCAATGACTCCGCCTATGTAGCCTTCTCCCCTCCGCAAAGGGGAGACGGTGCGCGAAGCGCGGATGAGGGGTTCGTGTAACCGCGGACAGCGTGCGGCATCCAACGCCGCATGAGCCGCCTCATGAAGAAGCATCCGCTGGCGATCCGCTGGTTCCACTGGATCAATTTCCCGCTGCTGGCGCTGATGATCTGGAGCGGGATCCTCATTTACTGGGCGTATCCGGCGTACCGCATCGGCATCGGCGATTTCACGCTCGTGAAGATGAACCTCGACCAGACCACGTGGCGCGCGCTGAAGGTCAACAACCGCCTCGCGGAAGGGATGGCGCTGCACTTCTTCTTCATGTGGCTGTTCGTCGGCAACGGCGTGGCGTACGTCGCGTACACGATCTTCTCCGGCGAATGGCGCGAGCTGCTGCCGAACCGCCACACGCTGCGCGATGCGTGGAACGTCGTGCTGCACGACCTGCGCATTCGCAAGGAACCGTTGCCGCGCACGAAATTCAACGGTGCGCAGAAGCTCGCATACACCGGCGTCATCGTGATGGGCATCGGCTCGGTGCTGAGCGGACTCGCGATCTACCGGCCGGTGCAACTGTCGTGGCTCACGGCGATGTTCGGCGGCTACCCAGCCGCGCGCTTCGTCCACTTCTGGCTGACGGTCGGCTACGTCGCATTTTTCCTCGTGCACATCGCGCAGGTCGTGCGCGCGGGATGGAACAACTTCCGCGCGATGGTGATCGGAGTGGAGGTAGTCGATGAGCGATAAGGAACTGCAACGCCTCACCCGGCGCGGATTTCTGACCATGGGCATCGCCGCCGGCGCCGGCGTGGCCACGTGGAAATGGCTGCGCACGCGGCCGCGCGACGGCGGGTTGCAGTGGCCGTTCCGGCGCGTGCTCGAAGCGAACGAATCGCTCTCGCGCGGCTACTTCAGCACCGCGCGTCTGAGTCCCGAGTTCCGCCGCTCCGACATCTCCCGCGCGCGCATCAACGGACGCCTCGGCCTCAAGCCGCCAATCGACCTGAAGGCGTGGCGTTTGCGCATCGAAGGCGCCGCGCAGCCGCTGTTGCTGGCGCTGGACGACATCAAGGCGCTGCCGCAGCACGAGATGATCACGGAGCTGCGGTGCATCGAGGGGTGGTCGACGATCGTGCAGTGGAAAGGTGCGCGTCTCGCCGATCTGATGGCGAAGTTCCCGCCCGTCGCGCGTGCGGAATTCGTTTCACTGGAGACGCCGGATCGCGGCTACTACGTCGGCCTCGAGCGCGAAAGCGCACTCCATCCGCAGACGCTCCTCGCGTACGAGATGAACGGCCAGCCGCTGCCGCTGCTGCACGGCGCGCCGCTGCGCCTCGCGATCCCGGTGAAGTACGGGATCAAGAACATCAAACGCATCGGCACGATCCGCTACACGAACGTGCGCCCCGCGGATTTCTGGGCCGAGCGCGGGTACGACTGGTACGCGGGGCACTGACTCATATGGAGTGCGGCGGCATGCCGCCGCTTTCAAAGCGGCAGCCGCAGCTGCCGCAGTCGCCCTTACCCGATCGCCCCGCCCAAACGCACGAACACCGCCACCGCCGCGATCGCCGCACCCGCGAAGCACGCGCGAACGTCGAGCGTCAGCAATCCGCCGATCAGCACCACCATCCCGACGACACCGAGCAACAGCGCTACGCGCGAGAACGGCCGCGCGGTGTCGCGTTGCGAGCATCGCGTGCAACGCGTTTCGCCGCCTGCCACTTCGCGATAGCACGACGTGCAGTAGCTCATCACTCTGTTTCGCGTACGATCGACTCGCTTGAAACGTTTCGTGCTGCCGCTGCTGGTGGGCCTGATCGCGCTCGGCGCGGTCCTGGCCTTCTGGGCGTTCTGGTGGGAGCCCGCACGGCTCGTGGTACGCGAGACCACCGAAACATTATCGTGCTGGAACGGTCCGCCGATCCGCATCGCCGTCGTGTCCGATCTGCACATCGGCTCGCCGTACACCGGCGTCGAGAAACTCGATCGCGTCGTCGCCACCATCAACGCCGGCCGCCCCGACATGGTCGTGCTCCTCGGCGACTTCGTCATCCAGGGCGTCAAAGGCGGCCGCTTCGTTCCGCCCGAGCGCATCGCGGAAGGCCTGCGCAATCTTCGCGCGCCGCTCGGCGTGTACGCCGTCCTCGGCAATCACGACTGGTGGCTCGACGCCTCGCGCGTGCGGCGTGCACTCGAATCCGCGGACATCCGCGTCATCGAAGACGACGCCGTGCGCGTCTCGAATTTCTGGCTTGCCGGCATCAGCGATTTCATGGAAGGCGCACACGACGCGCAACGTGCCGTCGCTGCAATCCACGACTCGCAACCAGCCATCGCCATCACCCACAACCCCGACGTTTTTCCGGCGGTCCCGGCGCGCGTTTGCCTCACGCTCGCGGGTCACACACATGGCGGACAAGTGGCCATCCCGGGCATCGGCAGACCGATCGTGCCCTCGCAATACGGAGAGCGCTACGCCATCGGCTCCATTCACGAACACGGCAAGCGCCTCTTCGTCACCGCCGGCGTCGGTACCAGTATCATCCCCGTCCGCTTCCGCGTCCCGCCGGAGATCGTCTTTCTGACCGTGGAACGCGAGCGCTGAAGACCGCACTCGCGCTCGAGTCGTGCTACTGTCAGCGTCGGGTTCCGCTGATGTCCATCCGCTTCCTGCGCCGTTCGACGCGCCGCGCGGCTTTGCCGTTGGTGGCGTTGCTGATGTGCGCCTCGATTTACGCGACGGAGCGCGGGGTGCCGCTCATCACGGTGTATCCGGCCGAGGTGCATAAGGCGGGGCCGCAGAGCTTCGATATTGCGCAGGACTCGCGCGGCATCCTCTACTTCGGCAACCTGCAGGGACTGCTCTCCTACGACGGCGCGTGGTGGCGCCTGCTCAAGCTTCCCGACGACCAAGCAGCCCTCTCCGTCGCCGCCGACAGCAAAGGCCGCATCGCCCTCGGCCTCGTCAGCGATTTCGGCTATGTCGTGCGCAGCGCGAGCGGCGGGCAGGAGTATCGCTCGCTCCTTCCGAAGCTCCCGGCGGACAAGCGCGCGTTCGGCGACGTCGCCGCGATCTGCACCACGGCGAATGGCTTCCTCTTTCTCACCGAAAAAAGCCTGCTGTTGTGGGACGGCACCAACGCGCGCGTGGCCGCGGAGTTCCAGCAGCCGAACGCGCCGCGGGGATGTTTGTCCGAAGGCAGCGAAATCCTCTTGCGCGGCCCTGTCGGATTGCAGCGATTCGACCTAGCGACCAACGCGATCACCAACGTCGCGCTGACCGGACAACGCGTGCTGCTCACGGTCCGCCGTGGCGACGGCAAGATCGTGGCGGCCGTGCGCGATCAGGGACTCTTCCTCATCGACGGCACCACCGCGACGCCGTGGGCGTCTGAAGCAACGGCGTGGCTGAAAGGGAAGCGCATCAGCGGCGGAACGCGTCTCGCCGACGGCCGCCTCGCCATCACCACAGGCCAGCACGGATTGGTGATCCTCGATGCGAACGGCACGATTCAACAGATCATCGGCTTCGACGCGGGACTCCCGGACGCGCTGCTGAACGAAGTGCGGGTCGATCACGAAGGCTCGCTGTGGCTGGCGATGGAAGGTCCGCTCGTGCGCGTCGATCTCGCCTCGCCCGTCACCGTGTTCGACGTGCGGCGCGGACTGCGCGGCGGCGCGGGTGATGTCGCGTTTCACGCCGGCCGCGTCTACGCGGCGATGACGCATGGCCTCTATGTCATCCAGGAGGACGGCACCGCGAAACGCGTCGAAGGAATGGAAGAAGGCGCGTGGCGTCTGCGCGTCGTCGACGAAGAGCTGCTGGTCGGCACGACCAAAGGCATCTATCGCGTCGATCGCAACGGCGCGCTCACGCTGCTGATCGAGCGCGACGGCGAGATGTACGACCTCACGCGCTCGACGAACGATCCTTCGCGCGTGTGGCTCGCCCAAGGCGAAGGCGTGTCGAGCATCCGCCGCGAAGGCAACACGTGGAAATTCGAGCGCGTCATCCCCGGCACGCCGACCGACATCTCGAACGTCGTGGAGCGCGACGGTGTGCTGTGGGCGGGCACGGTCTTCAACGGCATCATCCGCATCGACGATCCTCGCGGCTCGAAGCCTCGCGTGAAACAGTTCGGCAGTGGCGAGATGAACGTGTACGACGTCAACGGGCGGGTGGTGTTCGTGCGCGCGAACGGCGAGATCCTGCAGATCGACCGCGACGGCTTCGTCCCCGATCCCCTCCTCGGCCACATCGCCGCCCCGCGCGGCTTCTTCGTCATCGCCTCCGATCTGCAGGGCGACCTCTGGATCAACTCCACGCCGCCGCGCGTGTTCGAGCAACGCGCTGACGGCACGTTCGCGCGCGAAGGAAGGCCGCTCGTCTCCGTCACCGCCGCCGACATCCAAAACCTGCGCGTGCTGCCCGACGGCGTGGTCTGGTTCGCGTCGGACAAGGGACTCTTCCGCTACGAGCGCACTGCGGCGGAAGGCGTCGTCGCACCGCAGCCGGCCCCGCTCATTCAACGCGTGGTGGCCGGCGAGGACCGCGTGTTGTTCGATGTCGCGGCGCGCCGCGAGCCGACGGAACTGAAGCACAACTTCGGCCGCATCCGCATCGAGTTCGCGCCCGTCTCCTATCGCCCCGGCGTGTCGTACCAATACCGGCTCGATCCGATCGACGAAACCTGGAGCGAGTGGAGCAACGAGCCGTTCATCGACTACACGACGCTCGAGCCGAACGACTACACCTTCCGCCTGCGCGCGCGCGGGCCGGCCATGGTCGCCAGCGCGGAAACGCAATGGTCGTTCTCCGTGCTGCCACCGTGGTATCGCACGCCGCTGGCACACGCGCTGATGGCGATCGTCGCGCTCGCAGTGTTGCTCGGGGTGATCCGCATGCGCACCGGCACGTTGCGCCGCCAGGCCGAGCGGCTGCGCAAACGCGTCGACGAACAGACCGCGGAACTGCAGCAGACCGTGCAACTGCTGGAAGCGGCGAATACGCAGCTCGAGGCGTTGTCGCTCGAGGACGATCTCACCGGCATCGCCAACCGGCGCTCGTTCGAGCGCGCGCTCGCCGACGAATGGAATCGCGCCAAGCGTCACGAACAGCCGCTGGCGCTGGTGCTGCTCGACCTCGACTATTTCAAAGACCTCAACGATCGCCGCGGCCATCCCGCCGGCGACGATTGCCTGCGCAAGGTCGGCGCGTTCCTGTCGAACGCGATCAAGCGCAGCGGTGAAATCGTGGCGCGGTATGGCGGCGAAGAGTTCGCGATCCTGCTGCCGGGCGTCGAAGCCGACATCGCGTTGCGCGTCGCGGAAACATTGCGCGACGGCATCGAACGGCTCGCGATTCCGTACGGCACCGGCTCGCGCCGCATGACCGCGAGCTGCGGCGTGGCGGCGATGACTCCTCGCGCCGATGCCTCCGCCGAGATGCTGGTCGCGAGCGCCGACCGCGCGCTGTACGCCGCGAAACACTCGGGCCGCAACATCGTCCGCCTCGCCGACGAGACCACCACCGGCACGTGGCTTCGCGACGTATCTGCGTAAGGGCGTTACAATCGTCGGCAACCCCCTATGGTCCGCGACGATGCTTCCGGCGATCACCAGCAGGAGCTGCGCGAGAGTCTCGCGCGCTACCGGCACATCATCGAGAATGCGAACGAGATCATCTACCGCACCGATCATCGCGGCGCGTTCACGTATGTGAATCCGGCGTCGAAGCGCATCACGGGCTACGACGAGGACGAGTTGATCGGGCGGCACTATCTCGATCTCGTCGATCCCGATTACCGCGAATCCGCCGCGGCTTTCTACCGGCATCAGTTCGAGACGCGCACGCCGAGCACGTATTTCGAGTTCCCGATGGTCGCCAAGTCCGGCGTCCGCATCTGGATGGGACAAAACGTGCTCACCGTCCTCGACGGCGATCGCGTCCTCGGCTACGAAGCCATCGCGCGCGACATCACCGAGCGCAAAGGTTTCGAGGACGAGCTGCAACGCACGCGCGACGCGGCGTTGCAGTCGGCACGCGCGAAGTCGGAGTTCCTCGCCAACGTCAGCCACGAGATCCGCACTCCCCTCAACGGCGTCCTCGGCATGACCGGCCTCCTCCTCAGTACGCCCATCACGCCGGAGCAACGCGAATACGCGGAGATGATCCGCTCCAGCGGCGAGACCCTGCTGTCCCTCGTCAACGACGTGCTCGATCTCTCCCGCGTCGAAGCGGGCAAGCTCACCGTGGAAATGCTCGACTTCCAGCTCGACGATCTCGTCGAAAGCGTCCTCGAGCAGTTCGCCGCGCGCGCGGCATCGAAGCGACTGAAGTTTCGTTCCGTGGTGCCGCCGGAAGTGGCACGCTCGCTGCGCGGCGACACGCATCGCATCCGCCAGGTGCTGCTGAACCTGGTCGGCAACGCGATCAAGTTCACCGATCGCGGTGAAGTCGTATTGACCGTGATGCAGCCGCAGCAACAGGAAGGGCGCGTCGTGCTGCGCTTCCTCGTCACGGACACCGGCATCGGCATTCCGGCGACGACGCAGCAACGCCTCTTCACGCCGTTCACGCAAGCCGACGGCTCGACCACGCGCAAGTACGGCGGCAGCGGCTTGGGACTGGCCGTCTCGAAGCAGATCGTCGAGGCGATGGCCGGCGACATCGGCGTGATCAGCATCGAAGGGGAAGGCTCGACGTTCTGGTTCGAGCTGCCGCTCGTGCGCCAGCGCGAAGAATCATCGGAGCCGGCGCAGCGATGGGACCTCTCGCGCTTCCGCGCGCTACTCGTGCACGGCAGTGAGATCGAGCGGATGACCGTCATGCGTCATCTGTCCGCCACCGGCATCGCGCTCGAGGAAGCGCACACCGCCGCCGACGGCATCGCAGCCGCGTATCGCAAAGGCCACGACCTGATCATCTTCGACATGCAGTTGCCGGATGACGACGGCATCGGCTTCGCGCGCGCGATTCGCCGCGATCCCGCGCTGTCGCGCACGCGCCTGTTGCTGCTCACGTCGTTCGGCCGCCGGCGTCAGGACATCCTCGCGTTTCAGAATGCGGGCATCGATGCGTTCCTGCTCAAGCCCGTGCGGCGCGCGCAGGTTTGTGACGCCGTCTCGCGTCTGCTCACGGCAGAATCGATTCCCGCGATGACCACGGTCGAAGATCACGAACAGCCACGCGCGTCGCGCGCACGCGTGCTCGTCGTCGAGGACAACAGCGTCAATCAACTCGTGGCGCTCGGACAACTGCAGAAGCTCGGACACGAAGGGATCCTCGCGAACGGCGGCAACGCCGCGCTCGAGCTGGTGCGCAACGAGCGGTTCGATCTCGTACTGATGGATTGCCAGATGCCGGACATGGACGGCTACGCCGCGACCCGTCAGATCCGGATGATGGATGGCGCCGTCGCGCGCGTGCCGATCATCGCCATCACCGCGCACGCGTTGCCGGGCGAGCGCGAGAAATGTCTCGCGGCCGGCATGAACGATTACCTCGCCAAGCCGGTGTCGCTCGAGCAACTCGGCGCGGTGATCCGCTTGTGGGCGTGCAGGAGCTCGACTGAACAGGCGAAGGCGGAGCCCGCCATGGCCATGGAAGGCGACGAACAACACGTGCTCGATCGCGAGCGCGTCAGCTCGTTCCTCGCCATCAGCCGCACGCAGAGTGGATTCCTCGATGGTCTCGTGCGCACGTTCAAGCAGGACGTGCCGTCGCGACTCGATGCGTTGCGCGCCGCCGCCGCGCACGGCGACGCGCACGATCTCGCGCTCGCCGCGCATGCGCTGAAGAGCTCCAGCGGCAGCGTCGGCGCGAAGCGGATGTACTCCGCCGCCGCGGCGCTGGAGCTCGACGCGCTCAACGGACGCATGGACGGCGCCACCGCGAAGATCGAGCAACTAGCCGCCGAGTTCCCGCGCGTCATGGCCGCATATGACGGCATCATCAGAAGAAGCGGACAACACGCCGCGATTCAGCTCGAGCGTTAATGCTATCGTTTCCGCCGCACGCAAACATGCAACTGGGGACCTATCGATTGATCAGCCGGCTGGGAGCCGGCGGCATGGGCGAGGTATGGCGCGCCGAGGATACGAAGCTCCTCCGGCAGGTGGCCATCAAGATTCTTCCCGAGCAGCTCGCGGCGGACCAGGAGTGGAAGGATCGCTTCCTCCGCGAGGCGCGCACCGTTGCGCAGCTCAACCATCCGAACATCGCCACGATCTACGCGATCGACGAGCAGGACGGAAAGCTCTTCATCGCCATGGAGCTCATCGAGGGCGAGTCACTCGGCGCGGTGATGTCGCAGGGCCCGATGATTCCCGCCGACGCCGTGCGTGTCGCCATTCATGTCAGCGATGGTTTGTCGGAGGCACACTCGAAAGGGATTGTGCACCGCGACATCAAGCCGGACAACATCATCCTCTCGCGGCGCTACGTGAAGATCCTCGACTTCGGCATCGCGAAACAGATCGGCGGTACCGCCGATCCTTCCCTCACGCAGGGCGGCATGGTCATGGGCACGCCGCACTACATGTCCCCCGAGCAAGCCCTCGGCCGCGCCGTCGACGCGCGAACCGACATCTTCTCCCTCGGCGTCGTGCTGTACGAGATGCTCTCCGGCACGAAGCCGTTCCTCGCGGAAGCGGTGACCGAGGTGCTGCTCAAGATCGTGATGACCGACCCGCGCGACATCGGCGAGGCGGCGTTCGGAATCACGCCCGCGCTCGCGAGCATCGTGCGGCGTTGCCTGCAGAAGCAGCCCGACGGCCGCTATCAGGACTGCGAGCAGTTGCGCACCGCGCTCGCGAACTCACTCCGCAATGATCCGACTCGCATCCGGCAATCGTCCGTCCCCACGATTGCCGTCCGCTCCTCGGATCCAGGAAATGTCGTGACCAAACGCGAGCCGGCCCCGGAAACGCCGCCTGCTCCCGCACCCGCGCGGGCATCCACGCCACCGCCGATGCCATCGACCGAACTGCGGCAACCGGCGAACCCGCGCTATCGCGCGCTCGTGGCCGATGACGATCCGGCGACGCGCTACATCCTCGCGAGTGTCCTCGCGCGCAATCAGATCGCGTTCGATGAAGCGGAAAACGGCGCGGCAGCCGTGAAACTCTTGAAGAGCAACCGCTACGAGCTCGTGTTCATCGACCTGCTGATGCCGCGCATGGACGGTTGGGGCGTGGTCGACTATCTCCGCTCGAAACGCGCCAGCCCGGCACCGCGCGTGTTCATCGTGACCGGCGTCCACGATCAGAAACTGAGCGCCGCCGATCATGACGTCGTTTCCGGTTTGCTGTACAAACCGATCGACGTCGGACAGATCGAACGGCTCGTCTCGCGTTAGACCGTCGGCGGCGATACAGGCGGCTCGACCGGCGGTTCCGGCGGTTTCTCTTCCGCTCCGCGAGCTTTTTCGCGCGCCGCTTTGAACGCCGCCTCGATCTCGTGCCACGCGCGCTCGAAACCCGCCTTCAATTCCGCAGCCGCGGGAGCGCCGCCGGTCTGCAAACCCATGACGACGTCCTTGGCCTGCACGAGCGTCTGGCGCAGCGTGCCGGTGATCTCGGACAGGTCGCCCTTCGCGGTGGCCAGCGATTCCTTCGCCCGCTCCTTGAACTTATCGACGTCGATGCCCCAGTCGTTGAGCGAATTCTTTTTCTCGTCTGACATGGCGATAGCGTACAGCACCACTGGAGCGACGGGCTCTCAGCCCGTCGAACCGGCGCCGACGGGCCGAGAGCCCGCCGCTCCGGATGGCGGACCGCTTGTCGTCGTCGACGTATCGGTCGGCGGTGGAGGCGGCGGCGGCTCTTCTTCCTCTTCTTCTTCGGCGGTGGTGGTCGTCGTCGGAAGCGGCTGCTGCGGAGGCGGCGCGGTCGTGGTGGGCGGCGGCGGACGGAAGACACCGCCGGTGAGCGTCGAATCGGGCGGCACGGTGAAGCCGCCGGTATCGGTCATCGGTGCATCCGTCGTCGTCATCGTGATCGGATTGCCGAACTCGTCGTACATCGGTACGGTCGGCACGACGGTGGCCGAATGCGTCGGGCACGGATGCGTCGGTTCGGTGCCGACCTTGAACGCTTCGCGCACGATCACGTTGCGCGGGCAATACTGCGTCACCAGGCCACCGCTCGTCTCGTCGACTTCCGCGAACGAGATCCCCTGCGGCGGGACGAAGTCCATGTTCTTGTCGCCCGCGGTGACAGCGAGCATGTAGCGCGTCCACATCGGCACTGCCGCATCGGAGCCGGAGAGACCGGTGGGATCGTTGTCGTCGAAACCGACCCAGGTCAGTGCGAGCGTTTGCGGCGTGAAGCCGATGAACCACGCGTCGCGTTTGTCATTGGTCGTGCCCGTCTTTCCCGCGGCCACTTTGCGGAAGCCCATCGAGCGCGACGACGCCGCGGTGCCGCGGTTCACGACGCCTTCCATGACGTGCGTGAGCAGGTAAACGTCGCGCTGCGGGAAGACCTGCACCGGCTTCGCTTCGCCCGCGCCGGCGAGCGCTTTGCCGCGATCATCAGTGACGAAGCGAATGGCGCGCGGTGTCACACGTGCCCCCTGACGCGCGATCGTCGAATACGCTTCAGCCATCTCGATCGGAGGAATGCCGGTCGCGCCGAGCAGGATCGACGGATTGTCGTCGAGCTCCGTCTGCACGCCGAGCGTGCGCGCGGTTTTCAGAATGGCATCGATGCCCGACGCCAGTCCGATGCGTACCGATGCCGCGTTCAGCGAATGTTCGAGCGCCATGCGCACGGTCACCTTGCCCATGTAGCGGCCGTCGTAGTTGCGCGGCGACCAGTCCTCCGACCAGCGCCGCTTCAGCACGAAACGCGTGTCGTCGACCTGCGTCGCGGGCGTGATGTTCTGATTGGAAAGACTCGGCTCGAATGCCGTCAGATAGACGAACGGCTTGAACAGCGAGCCGACCAGGCGCTTCGATTTCAGCGCGCGATTGAACTGGCTGCGATCGTAGTTGCGGCCGCCGACGAGCGCGCGGATCTCGCCGGTGGGCACGTCGAGGTGAATGATCGCGCCTTGCAATTCGGGATCGTGTGTGCGCAGTTTGCGGCTGCGCTTCTCGATCGACTGCAGGCTCGACTCGAGCACGCGCGCCGCGGCGTCCTGCGCGTTGAGATCGATGGCCGTGTAGATGCGCAAGCCGCGGCCTTTCACGTCGTCGATGCCGTAGTCGGTCGCCAGCTCATCGAGCACGCGGTCGACATAGAACGGCATCGAAGTCAGCCCACTGCGCCGGCGAAACGGTTTGCGCGGCAGCTTCGCCGAGCGCGCCTCGTCGTACTGCGCGCGATTGATCTTCTTCTGCTTCAGCATCAGGTCGAGCACCTGATTGCGTTTGCGCATCGCCGCTTCCGGGTTGTTGAACGGCGAGATGTTGTTCGGACTGGGGATCATCCCCGCGAGCATCGCCGCTTCCGCAATGTTGATCTCGGACACCGGTTTGCCGAAGTAGAAGCGCGACGCTTCGCCGACGCCGAGGATGGAAATCGAGCGATTGCGGCCGAGGTAGATGTCGTTGAGGTAGGCCTCGAGGATTTCTTTCTTCGAATAGCGCGCGTCGAGGATCACGGCCATGAACGCTTCGATGACCTTGCGTTTGTACGTGCGCTCGCTGGTCAGGAAGTAGTTTTTTACGAGCTGCTGCGTCAGCGTCGACCCACCCTCGGACACGCCTTTCGATTTCACGTTGCGGAAGACCGCGCGCACGATGCCGAGCGGATCGACGCCGGGGTGATGCCAGAAGCGGCTGTCTTCCGCCGCCACGACGGCGTCCTGCAAATGCTGCGGCATCTGCTGCAGCGTGACGGGACTGCGATTCTCGAGCTGCTCGCTGAGCACGGACGTGAGCAGCTCCGGCTCGAGCGCGGCGCGATCGAGCGGGCGCGCTTCGCGCAGCGACACCACCGATTCGATCGACGAACGATTGAGGACAACGCGGATCTGCTCCGCGCGATACTCGCCCGTCGGATGTGTGAACGCGCGAGTAAAGATGTCGACGCCTTCGCCACTGCGCAGGAAGTCGCCCGGTTGCGCGAGCCGTTCGGCGTCGCGATAGCCGAGGCGGTCCAGCTTCTCGAGCAGGTCATCGGTCTGCATCGGCGCGCCGGGCTGCAGCGGCGTGATGTCGGCGTAGATACGCGTCGGCAAACGCAGTTTGCGGATCTGGAAACGCCCGACCGACGAGCGGTAGACCCAGATGCCGAGCACGAGGAAGAGCACGAGGAACGCGCCGACGGTCCACGAGATGGCGCGGAACACGGTGCGGCGCGGAGGCAAGCGGCTGCGCCAATTGCGGCGCGGAGGCGCAGGCTTCGCGGGAGGAACAGTGGGATCGTCAGGTATCTCGGTCATCGCGGACTTTCGCGGAATCTGCAACGGGGATGCCGCGGGGTGAGCAGCGAAGCGCTGCACCCCTCATCCGCCTTCGGCGGATGAGGGGCCTTCTACCTGGCGGCCACGATCTGCAGGTTGCGCCCGCCGCCCTTCCCGTCGCGCCGATACGAATGAAACACAGAACCGTCACAGCGCGTGCAGAGGCCGGAGTCGGAGATGCGCGCGTCAGCGAAACCTCGCTCGCGCAGGATGTCCGTCGTGAATGTGACGAGATCGACATGCGGCTTCGCGTGACTGCGATCGATGTAGCGGGCGTCAAACTGGGACGCCACTTCCTCCCCCACCTCAAAGCAGCAGACCCGGATCGAGGGGCCGAGGTACGCGTACGAGTCGGCGGCGTTGACGTTTGACGCGTCGACTGCAGCTTCGGTGATGCGCTGCACGGCGCCACGCCAGCCGGAGTGCGCATTCGCAATCACGTTGCGCACCGGATCGATGAGCGCGACCGGAAGGCAGTCCGCGATCTTGATGGCGAGCGCGACGTTCTTCGCGTCGGACCAGAGCGCATCGCACGAATCGCACTCGCGCCATGACCCGTCGTGCGTCACGCGATTGACGGCGGCCCCGTGAACCTGATTGCACGTCGCGAGTGACGCATCGTTGCCGATCGCGTCGGTGACCAACTTTGCGCGCTCCGGCGAAAGGAACCCTTCGAAATCGCGCGTGGTGCAGAAGAGGGAGAAACCGGGCGGCACGTACGGAGGCATTGCGATGCGGCCGAGCGCTCCGGCCGATTGGATGGACCACATGCAGCGAGTCTATCTAAACTCCCGGCATGCGAGACCTCGACCTCGGCGACGGCATCACCGTTCCCGCTGAGTTGCTCCGCGCCGTCACGTCGCGCAGCGGCGGGCCGGGCGGCCAGAACGTGAACAAAGTGGAGACGCGCGTCACGATCGAGGCCGACATCGATGCGCTGCCGCTTCCCGACGACCGCAAAGCGCGCGTGCGCGAGCGCCTCGCGTCGCGCATCAATCGCGACGGCGTGTTGCGCGTGACGTCGCAAGTGGCGCGCTCGCAGAGTGAAAACCGCGACCGAGCGCTCGCACGCATGGAAGAGTTGCTGCGCGAGTCGCTTGTCGAACAGAAAAAGCGCCGCAAGACGCGCGTGCCGAAAGCGGTGAAAGAGAAACGGATCGAAGAGAAGAAGAGACGGGCAGAGACGAAGCGGATGCGCGGGCGCGTCGAGTGAGAACGCGCACCCCTCATCCGCCCGAAGGGCGGATGAGGGGTCGAGTGCCTACGACGCCAGTTGCCGCACTTCCGCGATCCGATTGCGGAGCTGCTCGGTCACCGAGATGCCCCGGAGCAGCGACGCGGTCTTCTCGAATTCCAGCACCATCGTGTCGACGGCGGTGTTGCCGTTGCCGTTCATGATGCCGTCGAGCGCGTGGAGGAAATGCTTCTCGATGGTCTTGTGCGCGCTGTCGCCGATGAACTCTTCGGCCACCGCGCGGATGCGCGCGGCGAGGTCGACTAGCTCGCCATTCTGGAGATCGGGATCGCGATCAACTTTTTTTTTTAACTGGACCAGCTCACCGGTGATCATGCCGTAGAGAATCTTGGCGACGTCGAACGAAGAGATGTTCAACGTCCGTCCGATCTCGGCGATGGAGCGATTGCCGTCGATCTTCGTGATCAGGATCCACTCGTGCGGATTGAGCGTGACCTGCTCGTGGCGGTTCTCGCGCGCCATCAGTTCCGGCACGTGATCGACGGACGGGATCTTCTTCGACAGCACACGCCACTCGTCGAGGCGTCGCGCGGCTTCCATCAGCAGGTTCGTGTTCGACTTGGTGATGGTCTGCCGCTCGGGCTCTTCCCCGGGGCTGAACTGAAACTCGCCCTGGTTCCAGATCGCGAGCGAGTAGATCGCTTCCTCCCCGATGAGATCGCCGGTCACCGCGTGCACCATCTGCCCATTCTTCAGGAAGATGAAGCCACGGTCGTTGTCCCTCGTCAGGGTGAACTTACCCGTTTTTCCCGACACGCTGACGAGTTGGATGATGTCGGGCAGCGGCAGTTCTTTGAGTGAGCCCTGGAAAGCCATTGGATTGGTGCGGCGAGCGTAACCCAGCGTTCATGACAGGTCAAGGAGCGGTAAACAATGCTTCATCGCGACGCTCGACCGCACTCAAAATCCACAATCCAAAGGCCAAACCGGCGATGATGCCGGTGACCACGCGAAGCGGATTCACGCTTTCCCGGAAGCCCAGCAATTGCGTCACTCCGTCCAGTCCGAGCGGCACGATTGCGACGAACGCGACCACGCGCATGACGCGCTCGCGCAACAGCGGGATCAACCGAAACGCGGCGATGCCGGCCAGGAGGCCGAGGTAGATGCCGGTGCAGCGCGCGCAGATCGGCATCGGGACATCGAAGAGCTCGAACGAGCGCTCGATGCGGCCGTGACACATCAGACGGAAGAGCAGGCGCCACTGCATCGACGCACCTTGCGCGATGGCCCACGAACAGAGCGTTGACGCGCCGAGGATCACGGCCGGGATCGCGGCGATGAAGCCAAGAACGATCTTCGTGTCGCGTTTCACGGGGTCCGATGATTCGCCAGTCGCGCAACCTGCGCGAACGCGTGAACGGTGATGAGGAACGACCAGAAGCCGGTGAAGATCACACCGACGCAGAGCAGTGCGATGCCGAAGCCGCCGAGGAAACGCGCGATGAGATACACCACCACGGCAAGCAGATAGTTCCCCACGTTCGCGCGAATGAAGGCCCAGATGCGACCGAACTCGAACGCCGCGCCGAAGCGTTCCTCGCGCACGGCGAACAGCAGCGAGGCAGGAAGGAAGATCATCATTGCAATCGAGATCGGCACGATGAGACAGGAGAGACATCCGGCCATGCCGCTGCCGAGCGCGTTGAGCCCTTCGTTCTCGATCGAGCCGAGGATGCCGGCCGGGATCATGATCATCAAGGCCAGGCCGATCATCGGGACGATGTAAACGAGCAGCACGCCGAAGAGGCGCAATCCTTCGTTGAAGAATGAGCCGAGGTCGTCCCATTCGGGGAGCGGGGTCTGCGCGCCGGCGATGACGTTGCGCGTGACGCGGGCGAGATAGCCGAAGATGAAGAACCAGCCGATGATCAGGAACCCGGCCAGATAGAAGAGTCCGCCGATGAGGATCTTCTGCAACCACCGCGGATCGTCGAAAACGTACGTGAACGGCTTCGCGAAGTCGAACTGCGGCACGGGCGATGCCGCCGGAGGAGGCGGCAGAGTCGGCGGTGGTGGCGGCGGCGGAATGTACTGCGCGTCACTCATGGCGTTCGAGTCTACCTCGCTCTGTTGTACGGAATCGGCCGGGGGTGGTTGCCCTGCGAAGTGACGACCAACGAAACGTGGAAGAAACGTTGTCCGTCTGACCTTCTAGGAATCGCTTGCAGGAACGGATCGATCTCGTCGTCGTCGAAGAGGAACAGAAGGCGGGAGGCCTCAGCCTCGCCGTCATCATTTCGCTCGTCGTCCACACCGCGGTGATCATCTGGTTGTACCGCTCGTATCAGTCGGCGGCGCCGGTGGCGAAGGCCGGCCCCATGTTGCGCTACGTCGAGCTCATGCAGCAGAACCAGCAGGAGTTCGTCGAAGCGCCCGGCCCCGCGATCGAAAAAGCGCCGCTGCATGCGCCGCTTTCGGACGCGAATCGCAAAGCGAGCATGCCCGAGCCGACCGGCCTCACGCCGACGAAGCGCCCGGGCGACGGCGGTGGTCTCTACGTTCCGCAGTCACAACCGGCCGCGCGACAGCCGCAACAGGCGCAGGCCGCGCGGCAGCCGCAACAGGGCAGTCCCGCGCACTCGGGACAGACCGTTGCGTCCGCGTCGCAGCCGACGAACATCAGCAACGACACGTTCGTCTATCGCCAGTCGACCGCGCCGAACGCAACAGCGGCTTCCGCACCGATCGACTGGCGCTCCGCCATTCGGCAGGTGAAGGGACCCATCGGCGGCGGCGATGCTCCGGAGGTCGGCGGCAGCAGCGGCGGCGAGCGCGGCCTCGCGGAACAGGGACCGATCTCATTCGAGACGTCGTGGTACGACTGGGGTCCGTACGCGCAGTCGATGGTGAGCCGCATCCGCGTGAACTGGTACGCGAACATGCCGCAACTGATCCGCACCGGCATCGGCGGCGTGGTGACCATCCGCTTCACGATTCAACGCGACGGACGGATCACCGAGGTCATGATCATGAAGACCTCCGGCCATCCGCCGTACGATTTCGCGGCGCGCAAGGCGATCGAGCTCTCGTCTCCGCTGCAGCCGCTCCCCGCGGATTTCCCGAACGCGAACGAGCGCGTGACGGCGGTGTTCTATTACAACACGCCGTTACCGGGGAGCTGATGGAGCGCCGGTATCCCGCGCCGGCTGATTCGCAGGGCCTGCCACATCAGCCGGCGCGGGACGCCGGCGCTCCATCCATGCGCGAAGTCACCATCCGCAAACCGTACACGATCCTGATGCTCCTCCTCGCGACGGTGGCCATCGTCGCGATCACGGTGTGGATGTCCGGCCGCAGCTACTCGAACCTCGATCCCATTCCGTTCGATGACATCCGCTATCTCGCGAAGCGGCTGGCGGTTCGGCCGATCTCGACGCACATCCTCGCGGTCCTGGTGGTACCGATGATCGCCAACGTCCTGCTCTTCCTGCCGTGGGGCTTCTTCACGTTCATCACGCTCTACACCGTCGACCGGCCGACGCTGCAGACATACGTGCTCACCATCCTGCTCGGCTTCTCCTTCTCTCTCTGCATCGAGGGATGGCAGTATTTCCTGCCGTCGCGCGTGGCCGACGTCAACGACGTCATCTGGAACACCACCGGCGCCGTCGCCGGCGCTTTCCTCGGCCATGCCCGGCTGCGCGTGCGGTTCGAATTCCTCTAGAGCCACGTAGAATTGCGGGCGATGCTCGCGGAAGTGAAGTCGATCGAGAACGCGCTCAAGCAGATCCTGTACGGCTGCGTCGAGCACGTGCACGCCACGAAGGCGGCGCTCTATCTCTCCGCGTCGCACGATCTCAACGAGAAAAAGTACGAGATCGTCACGAGCTATCAGTACAACCCCGCGGACCGCAAAACAGTCTCCGCGAACGACGATCTCGTCGATCGCCTGGCCGTCAAACGCGGACCGTTCTACGTGAACGGTCTCGCCGCCGATCAACGCCTCGCCGACATGCTGTTCAAGCAGGGCAACGATCGCATGCTCGTCGCGCCATTTTTCTCGCGCGGACGGATGGTCGGCTTCATCGACATGCGCGACAAGGCCGGCAAGAAGCCGTTCGAGCCGGTCGATGTGCACGCCGCAAACGCGATCGCGGAAGAAATCCTGAACGTGCTCGCATCGCACCGGCTGTACGGCCTCGGCGGCATTCCGCTCGTCGAAGAGGCGCAGCGTAAATCGACGCTGTTGTCGGCGCCGCTCATCGCGGTTCCGAACCCCGCCTCGCCGGCGAAAGCAGCGCAGGGACCGGTGCTCTCTCCTGAATCACTGAAGACGATCGAAGCGGCGCGCAGCATCATGAGCAAACGCCAGCTCGCGCCGCAGGGCGGCAAGCGGACGCTCGGTGAAAGTGATCTCGAAATCGTCCGCCTGCTCCTGCCGGCGGCACTGGCGATTCCGGGCGCCGTGCTGGCGAGCTTCAGCGCGGTCGGCCACATCGGCAATCCGCAGGCGATCGTCAGCATCGCCAACGTCACCGACGATGCGCTCGAGCTGCTCAAGATTCATCTGCAGGACTGGCTGCGGCAACAGAATCAGACGTACATCCCGTCGACGAAAGTGCAGCTCATCTATCCGTTCGGATCGCAGGTCGTGCCGGTCAGCGCGGAAGCGATCGTGTCGATCGTGAGCTCGCCGGTGAGCGCGCAGGTGTTCGAAGGACTCGTGCTCACCGTCGCGTTCGAGAAACCACCGCGCGCCGATGCCGAGCGCGCGCTGCAGATGTTTCTGCGGCAACTTGAGCAATCGATGGAAGCGACGATTGCGTCGGGGCCGGGACGCAACGAGCGGCAGGCCATGGCCGAGATGCTGCTCGAGCCCGACTTTCAAAAATATCCGGAGCTGGCGGGACACAGCCGGCAGGTCGCATCGGTCGCGCAACGATTCGCGCAAGTGCTCGCGTTGCCGCCGACGACGGTCGAAACGGTGCGCCTTGCGGCGCTCGTGCACGACGTCGGTCTGCGTCTGCTCGATTACAACCGCCTGTACACGCGCCTCGATCTGAATCCCGAAGAGAAACGCGGACTGGCCGAACATCCACTCGTCGGCGCCGCGCTCGTCGAGCCGCTCCTCGGCGCCGACGTCGCACAGGCCGTGCTCCGCCATCACGAGCGCGTCGACGGCAAGGGCTATCCGAGTCGCATGGCCGGACAGCAAATCCCGATCGCCGCGCGCGTGCTGCAGATCGCGGACGCGTGGGTGGCGATGACAGCGCGGCAGTCGTATCAGACCACCGTCAGTCCCGATGAAGCCGCGCGGCGTCTGCGACAGGGCGCGGGCTCGCAATTCGATCGCGAGCTCGTGGCAAAATTCCTGGAGCGCCGCGAGGACATCGTGAATTGAAGCGGCTGCTCGAAAACCTGCGCATCCTGCGCGACAACCTTCGCGCGCTTCCGAAGCCTGTCTGGATCCTCTTCGGCGGCACCTTCATCAATCGCTTCGGCACATTCGTGATGCCGTTTCTGGCGATCTACATGACGCGCGAAGGCTTCACGCCGACCGAAGCAGGTCTCGCGGTGAGCTCGTACGGCGCGGGACACATCTGCGCCTCGATGCTCGGCGGACACCTCGCCGACCGCATCGGCCGCCGCCACACCATCGCGCTGTCGATGTTCGGCTCGGCCGGCTCGATGCTGGCGCTGTCGCAGGTGCACACACTGCCGCTGCTGCTCACGCTCGCGTTCGTCGTCGGCCTGGTCGGTGAGCTCTATCGTCCCGCGGCCGCAGCACTGCTGGGCGATCTGGTCACGCCCGAGCAACGTGTGGCCGCCTTCGGCATGTATCGCTTCGCGATCAATCTCGGCTTCGCGGTCGGACCGGCAACGGCCGGCTTTCTCGCGAACCGCTCCTTCTTCTATGTCTTCGCGGGCGACGCGATCACATCATTTCTCTTCGGCATCGTCGCTCTGGTCGCGCTGCCGCACGGATTGCGCTCGTCCGGCAAAGAAGAGAAAGCAGCGGAAGGTCTGCGCGTCGCATTCAGTGATCGCAGGTTCACGTACTTCCTCGCGGCGACGATGTGCATGACCTGGATCGAGTTTCAGTTGCACTCGACGTTTCCGCTGCACATCGCCAAACTCGGGTACTCCCCGTCGACCTACGGCCTGCTGCTTTCGATCAACGGCGCGCTGATCGTTCTGCTCGAATTGCTGATCACCGCGTGGACGCAGCGTCTCCCGCCGCAGCCGCTGATCGCGCTCGGCTACGGATTGACCGGGCTCGGTGTAGCCATGACTGGTCTCGCGAACGGGGTCCCATTCCTCGCATTCACGGTGGTGATCTGGACGCTCGGCGAAATGACGTATGCGCCGGTCACAGGCGCGTTCGTCACGACGATCGCTCCCGAGCGCTACCGCGGCCGCTACATGGGCATCTGGCACTCGACCTGGTCGTTCGGCATGATTCTCGGCCCGTCGATGGGAATGGTGATCTACGAGCGCAACCCCGCCGCGCTCTGGATCACGTGCTTCTTCCTCGGGCTGGTGGCCGCGGGACTGGCGCTCGTCAAACCGTCGGCACCACCCACGCTCGCCGATCAGACAGCACCGTTGTCGCCTTGAACTCGAACAACTGCGACATCACCTCAGGCGTCATGACCTCCGCCGGCGTCGCGTCGAGCGCCAGCGCGCCCGTCTGCATCACGAGCATGCGATCGCTATACGCAGCAGCCCAGTTCAGATCGTGCGCCGCGAAGATGACCGTGCAGCCGGTGCGATCGACCACGTCGCGCAGCAAGCGCGAGAACTGCTGCACGTGCGACAGGTCGAGCGCGGCCAGCGGCTCGTCGAGCACGATCAAACGCGGGGTGCCCGCCAGCACGCGCGCGAGAAACACGCGCTTCCTTTCGCCACCGCTCATTTCATCGAGATAGCGATCGGCGAGATGCGCGGCATCACATACGGAGAGAGCCCGCGATGCTTCTTCCCAATCGCGATCCGTCTCCCACGCGAAGCGGCCGAGATACGGAGCGCGGCCGGAAACGACCACGTCGATGGCGCGCATCGGAAATCCGGGATCGGGATCCTGCGGCAGATAGCCCACGCGGCGTGCGTACTCTTTCGCCGGCCATTGCATGAGCGGCTTCTGCTCGAACGCGATCTCGCCCGCATGCGGCGTGTACACGCGCGCGATGAGCTTCAGCAGCGTCGATTTGCCGGAGCCGTTCGGGCCGGTGAGCGCGACGAGTTGCCGCTCGCCGATCTGCACGCTCACATCACGCACCGCACCGACGTCGGCGTACGCGTACGACACATTGCGCACGTCGAGCATCAGCGTTCCCTCCGCAACAATGAGAGAAAGAACGGGACGCCGAGGATCGCGGTGAAGGCGCCGAGGGGAAGCTCGACGCTGGTGATGAGCGTGCGGGAGAGGAGATCGGCACCGACGACGAGGATCGCGCCGCCGATCGCGCACAACGGCAGCAGATAGCGGAAATCGCGGCGCCACATCAGGCGGATGAGATGCGGCACGAGCAGGCCGACGAAGCCGATGATGCCGCTGACCGCGACGGCCGCGCCGGTGATGATCGACGCGACGCCGAAGCCGATGAGCTTCACGCGCTCGACGTCGACGCCGCGCGCTTTCGCGTCCTCTTCACCGAATGTAAGGAGGCGAAGATCGTTCGCGACAAATGCGAGCACGGCCATCGCGATGACGAACGGCACCGATACGACGATCACGTTCGTCCACGTCGCGGCGGAAATGTTGCCCATCATCCATCGCAGCGCCCCGGCGAGATCGGCCGCGCGCGACATCGAGAATGCGATCAGGATCACCGCCGAGAAGAAGGCATTCAGCACCAGTCCCGAAAGCAACAGGCGCGTCGGATCGGTGTGATCGCGGCGACGCGCGAGCAGAAAGACCGCGGCGGTTGCGATGCACGCGCCGACAAATGCGACGAACGGAACGACGCCGGGGAAACGTGCGAGACGCAACGCGGTGGCGATCGCGGCGCCTGCTGCCGCGCCACCGGAAACGCCGAGGATGAACGGGTCGGCCAACGGATTGCGGAGCAGCGTTTGAAACGTGACTCCGGCCACGGCGAGCGTCGCGCCGATCGCGGCGGCGAGCAGCACGCGCGGCAGACGCAAGCGCAGCAGGATGGTGCGCGCGGCGGGATCGTCGAGGGAGACCGCGCCGAAGGAGATGGCGACGGTAATGCTCATGAGCAGCGCGACGAGGAGCAAGGCTGAAGGCTGAAGGATGAGGGATGAAGTCCTCGAAGCATTCATCCTTCCGTCTTCATCCTTCATCTTTCCCACCGGTCGAGTATGTCATTCAGCGCGCGCGCTGCCTCCGGCACACGCGGACCGGGACGCTGAAAGATGTCTTCATCGACGGCCACGATCGGCGCACGCAGTTCCGGAACGCGCTTTTGCAGCGCTGCGATCTGTTGCGGTGTGACGGCACCGCGCGGATAGACGATCAAGTCGGGCGGCGACGCGAGCAACGACTCGAGCGAGTACTGCGGCCAACCCGTAACCGCGACCGCGTTCTCCGCGCCTGCCAGCTTCAGCACGTCATCGGTGAATGTCTCTCGTCCGCCGACGTACAACGGATCGACCCACACCGCGAACATCACGCGCATTTTTTTTGCGCGTCTGCGGCGTTGCGCGGCGATGTCGCGTTCGAGCTTGCGCACAGCGTCTTTCGTTCGTGGCGCGTCGAGCATCTCGCCAACAGTGGTCATCGCCGGCGCGATCTCATGCAGACGATCGGTGCGCACCACGTACAACGGAATGCCCGCCGCGGCCAGCGCGGGCGCTAGCGCCGGATGATTTCCTTCGGATGACGCGATGACGAGATCGGGCCGCAGCGCCGCGATCTTCTCCACGTTCGGCTGCATGCCGCCCACCTTCGGCAGCTTGCGCGCGGCGTCGGGAAAATTCGAGTAATCGTCAGTGCCGACGATCTTCGCGCCCGCGCCTGACTCGAAGATCATCTCCGTGACATTCGGCGCAAGTGTCACCACGCGCTCGACACGCGATGGCAGGACGACCGCGCGGCCGAGGCCATCGGTGACCGT
Organism: Thermoanaerobaculia bacterium; assembly: GCA_035626775.1. GTDB lineage: Bacteria > Acidobacteriota > Thermoanaerobaculia > Gp7-AA8 > Gp7-AA8 > QHVT01. The sequence goes on along the minus strand of DASPNA010000093.1, from coordinate 2,104 downwards.
GGCTTTCGGCGCTTCGCGGCACGCGAACGCGGCGAGAACAGAAACAAAAACCGCGGCTCGTGGCCGCGGCTTTGTGCGCATCAGAAGCGAGAGCGTCAACCTTCGCCGCCGTCCTCGTCATCCATTTCGTTCGTGATGCCGAGGCGGTTGCAGGCGGCGGCGTACATCTGCTTTGAGGCGTTGATCGCGGACTGCAGCTCGGCGATCCGGTCCTTCACTTTCGCCAGCTCCTCCTCGATCTGATCCTTGAGGTCACTGATCTCCTGCTTCGTCACCTGAAGCGTGGTCTCGTAAAACTTGCGCTGCTGGTCGGTCAGAACCGCCATGAATATCCCTCCAATTCGAATCGACGAATCATAGCTTGAAGTCCACCGGGACCGTGACCCACGACCTCACGCGCACGCCGTCTTTCATGGCGGGCTGGAACGTGGAGCGCCGCATGGCCTGTTGCGCGGCCTCGTTCAATCCAACCGCGCGCGAGATGCCGCGCAGCACGCGCACTTCGACGACCTGTCCGGTCTCCGAAACGAGCACGCTGGTGATGACCACACCTTCGACTTTCTGCATGCGCGCCATCGGCGGATACGGAACGGTGCCGCGGCGAAGCAGCTTCGGCGCGGTCAGTCCTTCCGTGCCCGCGGCGACGAGATCGCCTTCACGCGCGCGTTGCGGTTGCGCGGGCGCAGGTGCCGGACGCGTTTCGGCGACGGGCTCCGGCGCCTGCGTGGCGGTGACGGGCGGCGGAGTGGGACGCGGCGCTTCCACGACCGGAGCCGGCGCCGGCGCTTGCGCGGTCTGCACCGGCTGCTGCACCGGCGCCGGGATCGGACGGACCGGAGCGGCGGTCTGCGTCGCGGCGGCCTGCTGTTGACGCGCGAGCGCTTCGAGACGCGCGCGCTCGGCGGCCATGCGCCGCTGCACTTCCGCGGTGACCGCGTTCGGATCGATGGCAGTCGTCGTCGTTGCGACTGTGCCCGTCGTGGTGGTCGTGGTGAGTGGAGCCGGCGCGGCAGGAACTGCGCCCGCGCCTGTCGTCGATGCGGCTGCGATCGTGTTCGTCGCCACCGGCGCGGCCGGAGCATCCGATTTGTTCATCACGAAATACGCGACGCCTGCTCCGACGAGCACGAACGCGGCGATGCCGCCGATGAGAGGTGCGGCCGACTTGCGTTTGATCGGCTCCGGCACGCCACCATATGCGCCGAATTCTTCGGCCGGCGCATGTGCCGCGACGACCGCGGGCGCCGCGGCTGCTGCCGCAACGATTGGCGCCGCCGCAACTTTCGCAGCAGGCAGCGGAGCCGCCACGGGCAGCGGCGCGATGAGCGTCGGCACACCTTCCGGAGCAGGCGCCGGTGCAGGTGCGGGCTCTTCCATCACCGCATCCGGACTGGAGAGACGATGCATGTAGATCGCGAGATCCGCGCTGGTCGGCGTCGGGCGGAAGCTGTAGAGCACCGCGTCGATGTCGCGCGCCATTTCGCCGGCGGTCTGATAACGACTGGTCGGGTCCTTCTGCAGCGCCTTGATGACGATCTTGTCGACCTCGGGCGTCACTTCATCGTTGTACAGCGACGGCGGCTGCACGCGCGCCTCGCGCACCTGCTCGAGGATCGAGAGCTCGTTGTCGCCCGTGAACAGCTTGCGATTGGTGAGCATCTCGAAGAGCACCGTCGCGAGCGCGAAGATGTCGGAGCGGCGATCGATGTGACGGCCCCACGCCTGCTCGGGCGACATGTACTGCAGCTTGCCCTTCAGCGCGCCGGCCTGCGTGTGCGAAGCTTTCGACGCCGCCTTGGCGATGCCGAAGTCGCAGAGCTTGATGTCGCCTTCCTGCGAGACGAGCACGTTCTGCGGCGAGACGTCGCGATGAACGAGGCCCATCTCCTTCTCTTCGAAATCCTTCTTGCGATGCGCGTAGTCGAGCGCGGAGGCGAGCTTCGAGGCGATGAACAGCGCGAGCTCGACGCTCATCGGCTGATCGCGCTCCTGACCGCGGCGGAGGATGGCTTTCAGATCGAAGCCATCGATGTACTCCATCGCGATGTAGTAGGAGTTCTGGATCTTGCCGAGGTCGTAGATGTGGATGATGTTGTTGTGGTTG
>DASPNA010000092.1:0-37873 GCA_035626775.1 Thermoanaerobaculia bacterium | reverse complement strand
GCGTTTGACAAGCCGTTACGGCGAACCTACCCTCGATTTTCTTTATGGACTTCATCCAGGCAGTGGCCGACGAGCACGTCTACCTCTTCGATGGCGCGATGGGGACGATGCTCTACTCGAAGGGCGTCTTCATCAACAAGTGTTACGACGAGCTCAATCTTCGTAATCCGGAGATCGTGCTCGAGATTCATCGCCAGTACGTCAAGGCCGGCGCCGAGATCCTGGAGACCAATACGTACGGCGCGAATCGCGTCAAGCTGCATGGCTTCGGCATCGAGGATGAGCTGCGCGACATCAACATGCGCGCCGCCGAGCTCGCGCGCAAAGCGGGCGGCGACGCGGTGTATGTCGCGGGCTCCATCGGCCCGCTCGGCATCCGCATCGAACCATACGGACCGACCGCGCTCGAAGAAGCGCGCGACATTTTCCGCGAGCAGGCCGACGCGCTCAACGAAGCGGGCGTCGATCTGTTCCTGTGCGAGACCTTCTCGAACGTGTCCGAGATGGAGCAGGCCATCGCCGCGATCCGCGACGTCTGCACGTTGCCGATCGTCGCGCAGATGACGGTCGGCGTCGACGGCCGCACCGTCTTCGGCGACACGCCGCGCGTGCTTGCGCAACGGCTCGACCGCGCCGGCGCCGATGTCATCGGCCTCAATTGCTCCGTCGGTCCCGACGTGATGCTCGACGCCATCGAAGAGATGGCCGGCGCAACTGCGAAGAAGATCTCCTGTCAGCCGAACGCAGGCCTGCCGCGCGACGTCAACGGCCGGCAGATGTACATGGCTTCACCCGACTACTTCGCGAAATATGCGAAGCGGCTCATTCACAAGGGCGTGAAGTTCATCGGCGGGTGCTGCGGCACGACGCCGGAGCACATCAAGATGATGGCCGACGCGGTACGTCCGCTGTCGCCGCGCCGCTCGTTCGTGGTCATCGAAGGCGCGAAGACTGCCGATCGTCCGGCCGGCGTCGACCCCACGCCGATGGCGGCGCGCTCGAACTGGGGCCGCAAGCTCGCCGCGGGCGAGTTCGTCACCACCATCGAGATCACGCCGCCGAAAGGCGCGAATCCCGAGAGCATGGTGCAGTCGGTTCACACCATTCGCGCGGCCGGCGTCGATGCGGTCAACGTTCCCGATGGGCCGCGCGCGCAGAATCGCATGGGCGCCATCGCGGTGTCAGTGCTGCTGCAGCAGCGCGTCGGCATCGAGACCGTGCTCCACTACTGTTGCCGCGACCGCAATCTCCTCGGCATGCACTCCGATCTCCTCGGCTGCGCCGCGCTCGGTCTGCACAACCTGCTCATCATTACCGGCGATCCTCCCAAGATGGGGCCGTATCCGGAAGCGACCGCGGTGTTCGACATCGACTCGATCGGGCTCACCAACATGGTGAACCTGATGAACCGCGGCCTCGACCTCGGCGGCAATCCGTTCGGCGAGCCGACCTGCTTCACGATCGGCGTCGGCGTCAATCCCGGTCATCTCGATCTCGAATACGAGCTGCGCCGCCTCGACTGGAAAGTGAAAGCGGGCGCGGAGTACGCGATCACGCAACCCGTCTTCGACGTGCGCCAGCTCGAGAATTTCCTCGGCCGCATCGAGCACATGCACCTTCCCGTCGTCGCAGGTATCTGGCCTCTGCTTTCGTATCGCAACGCGCAATTCATGAACAACGAAGTGCCGGGCGTCTCGGTGCCGGACGACGTCATGGAGCGGATGCGCGTCGCGAGCGAGAAGAGCAAGGAGCACGCGCTGCGCGAAGGTGTGACCATCGCGCGCGAAACGCTCGAGCGCGTGCGCGATCGCGTCGCCGGAGTGCAGGTGAGCGCGCCGCTCGGCCGCGTGGATCTCGCGCTGCAGGTGTTCGAAGGCATCGTGCAGAAGCGCGCGACGCAGGGCGTGTAGGACCCCTCATCCGGCCTACGGCCACCACCTCCCCGCGTGGCCGGGAGAAGGCTACAAGGGGCCGGCGCCTATGTGGCCTCCCCTCCGCGAGGGAGAAGGTGCCGAAGGCGGATGAGGGGCGTCAGCGTCGGCGAATCACCGCGATCGACACGTCGTCATCGGGTGGCAGATGTCCCATGAACATTTGCCACTCACCGACCAGCGTGTCGATGAGCGCCGCGGACGTTTGCTCGGGATACCAGCTCGACACCGTCTCGACGTAGTGATCGCCGAACTCCTGCTCCTGCGCGTTGCGCGCCTCGGTCAATCCATCGGAGTGAAGCAGGAGACGTTCGCCCGGTGCGAGCGTGCCGTCGACGGTTTCGTAGCACAACCCTGATTTGACGCCGAGGGGGTAGGCGCCGCGGCCGATGCGGTCGGTGAGCTTGCCTTGAGAGTCGATCTTCAGGATCGACGGATGACCGGCCAGCGTCGCGGAGAACGTGCCGTCCGGCGAGAGCAGCACATAGCAGCACGAGAAGAACGACCGTGTGCCTCCCGTGCGGCAGAGGATACGGTTGAGCGAGGCCATGATCGACGGCGCGGACGGATCGACTTCGAGCTGCGTGCGAAACGCGGCGTGCGCGACCGCCATCACGAGGCCCGCGGCCATTCCGTGTCCTGATGCGTCGCCGAAAAGAACGGCGGTGCGGCCGTCGGGCAGCGGAACGAAATCGTAGATGTCGCCGCCGACCGTATTCGCGATGCGATTGAACGCGGCGATGTCCCACAGCTCGCTCTGCGGCATCTGCTTCGGAATGAGACTGGCCTGGAGATCACGCGCGAGCTGCAGCTCGTCGCGGAACTTCACCTTGTCGATCAGCTCCATCGCCAGGAGCACGGTCATGATCAGGAACGTGCCGGCGATCTCGACGAACAGCCAGAACTCGCCCGTGGTGCGGCGATAGATCGCGCCGAGGCAGAGGAAGAACACGACGAACGAGACCGCGAAGAGAATGCGCCGGTGCGGCGCGAGCCGTTTCGTGAGGCCGTAGAAGATCGCGCTGACGGTGCGGATCCACCGCTTGATCCGCTTCGGCTCCGCTTCGATCGAAGCGCGATGCTCGGCCATGAGCATCTTCTGCGTTTCCGGCCACTCGAGCGAATAAAGGTTCGTCACGTCATTCGTTTTCAGCGAATCGACAGTGTTCCGCCCGAGATCGAGCCAGTCGCGGAGGAGGGCCACGTGGGGATTGTACGGGGGTAGGGGCGGTTGGTTTTTTCTCGCCTGTTTGGGCGGTCCGCTTCGGGCCGCGCGCCACAGGGATGCGCGTGTGGGGCGACCCTCTGCGACTCTGCGACTCTGCGACTCTGAGACTAAGACCGCGCGAACCAACCCCACAAGCACAAACCCAAACGAATTACACTGAATGCAATGCGGTCCAGCCTGCTCTGCGTTCTGCTCGCGGTGTCGCTCGGCGGCCGCGCGCAGGAGTTGCCGTTCACGCATTTCGCGCCCAGTGGACAGGCGTCGCCGCTGCCGTCGGCGAGCGTGCAGAAGATCATCCAGGACCATCAGGGCTCGATCTGGATGGCCTTCTACTTCACCGGCATCGCGCGCTACGACGGCCGCTCGATGGAGACGTATGGCATCGCGGACGGGCTGCCCGATCCGCTCGTGCGCGAGCTCGTCGAAGACGCGTCGCATCGCTTGTGGGTGGCGACCGAGGCGGGACTGGCCGTGTCGCAGAAAAAGCTCGACGACTACGCGCCCGGCGAGCGGCTGCGCTTCATCGCGAACGTCGGCGGCGCCGCGCTCACGCGCGCGCGCATGCGCCGCAACTGCGTGGTGGCGACGCCGGACGGGTGGGTGTGGGTCGGTACGCAGGAAGGGATCGTGCGGTATCGATTCGACGGCGATCGTTTGCAGAGTGAAACCGTCACCGGCTCGCTGCCGGTCAGCGCATTGTTCGTGCGCGCCGACGGGACCTTGCTCGCGAGCCGCACCAATGGCGACGTCGTTGCCATCGCGGCGGGCGCGCAACGTGTCATCGCGCGGTTCGCGCCGCCGGTGAGCGCGTTGACGGAGACGCCGGACGGCACGATCTGGCTCGGCCAGGAGCACGGCGTGGTGCGCACGCTCTCGCGCGACGGCCGATCGCAAGTGATCAGCACTGATCTCCGCGAGCGCATCGTTGCGGTGCATCCCACGCGCGATGGTCGCTCCGTGTGGGCCGCGAGCCTCGGCACCGGCGCGATGCGCATCGATCGCCAAAATCCATCGCGGCGCATGCTCGTCACGCGCGCGAACGGCCTCCTCGGCGAAACGCTCTGGACCATCCTCGAAGATCGCGAAGGCAACCTCTGGTTCGGGCAGAACGGCGGCGCATCGCGTTTGCGCAGTGGCTACGACGCATTCCGCACGTGGACCGAAACCACTGTGCCGCCGCTGCCGGACTCGAACACGTTCGCGGTGCTGCCGGAGTGGCGCGGCGCGATGTGGGTCGGGACGGGAAGCGGCCTTGCGTCGATGACGCGCGAGCGCACCACCACCATCACCATCGCGAACGGACTGCACTCCAATCAGATCTACGCCGTCGCCGCCGATCACCTCGGCCGTCTCTGGATCGGCACCTCTGCAGGGTTGAACGCGTTGACGACGTCGGCGGAACCGTTGCCGCCGGAGATCGTGACGCCGCCGCGCCGCACGTCGATCGACGTCGACGGCAGCGCCGGCATCATCAGCGCACTCGGCTTGTCGACGACGTACGCCGCGAAGCGCTTCGGCGACACGATGTGTTTCGCCGGCAGTTGGGGCGCGGGATGTCTCGCGAACGAACGCTGGGTCCTTTTCCGCGCCGCCGCGGGACTCTCATCCGCGGGCGCGACGAGCATCGCGCTCGATAACCATGGCCATCTGTGGGTGGGCAGCACCGATCGGGGACTCTTTCACTCGACGGCGCCGCTGCAGAAGATCTTCAGTGAAGCGCCGGCATCGGGCGAGATCACGAAGCGCATCTTCATCCCCGCGTGGACGACCGCGACCGGCGCGCCGACGGACGGCATCCGCTCGCTCACACACTTCCAGAATCGGCTGTGGGTCGGCACCGGCGCGGGACTCTCCGTGTTGACGACAGAAAAGCCGTTCACGTCGACGAATGTGTTTTCCGGACAGCCGGTGGTCGGCATGACGCCGTCGGGCGACCGACGGACGATCTGGTTCAACAATCGAGGACTGGTCGAAGTGGACGCACGCACGCTGCGCATCGTGTCGCGCGTGATGAAATCCGACGGCCTCATCGACGAAGAAGCGTGGGCATACGGTGCCGTGGCCAGCGACGCCGCCGGCCGTATCTATCTCGCCACGCCGAACGGCGTGTCCGTCTTCGATCCTTCGCTGCGCCAGCGCAACACCACGCCCCCGGTCGTGCGCATGCGCCGCATTGCGCGTGACGACGAGAACGAGATCGAGCTCGAATACGCTGCGTTGTCGTTCATCGACGAATCGCGGAACACCTACCGCACGCGTCTGGTCGGATTCGATCGCAAGTGGTCGAACGAGACGCCGGATGCGAAGACGCGCTACACGAACCTGCCCGCGTATCTCTTCACGCGCCACTACACGTTCCAGGTGCAGGCGCGCAACGCGGAAGGGGTCTGGTCGCAGCCGCTCGCGTATCGCTTCAGCGTGGTGCCGCCGCTCTGGCTGCGATGGTGGGCCGTGCTGTTGTACGCGATCGCCATCGCAGCCGCGTTGTGGCTCTCGAACCGCTGGCGCATGCGGCAGCTCAAGCGCAAGAACCGGATGCTCGAAGACCTGGTCATGGAGCGCACGGAAGAGATCCGCGCGCAGGCGGGCGAGCTGGAGACGCTCGATCGCATCGTCGAAGTGATCAATCGCGAAGTGGTGCTCGAGAACGTGCTGAAGAGCATCCTCGCGCAAGGCATGCGACTCTTCCCGCAAGCGGAGAAAGCGGTCTTCCTGAAGTTCGATCACGAAACGCGGCGCACGGAAGTCATCAACGTCACCGGCTACGATCCGGACCCGTTCCGCGGCTCGTCGCTCTCGTTCGAAGAAGCGATGAGCCGTTACTCCGAGCGCGCCGAGCAGCTCGAGGAAGGTGTGTATCTCATCAAGCAGGCCGACTTCCGTCATCTCGCCGGCGCGGAGAAGACCGCGCATCTGCCGGTGCCGAAAGCGATGCTGGCGATGGCGCTGACGCTCGGCGGACGGATGGAAGGCTTCCTCATCTTCGACAACTTCACGGACGAGGATGCGTTCGGCCGCTCCGATCTGCAGAAGCTCGCGCGCGTGCGCGAGCATGCGGTGTCCGCGATCGCGAAAGCGCGCATCCTGCGCGAGCTGCAGGTGCGCAACGAGCAGGCCGAAGAGGCCAATCGCGCCAAGAGCATCTTCCTGGCAAACATGAGCCACGAGCTGCGCACGCCGATGAACGCGATCATCGGATTCTCCGAGATCCTGCTCGAACGCCTCGAGAAACAGCTCGAGCCGAAGTACGTCGGCTTCCTCCGCTCGATCCTGCACTCCGGGCAGCACCTGCTCAACATCATCAACGACATCCTCGATCTGTCGAAGGTCGAGGCCGGGAAGATGGAGCTGTATCCGGAAACGTTCGGCGTGCGCAACGCGATCGACAGCGTCTGTCAGGTCATGAAGGGGATGTCGACGACGAAGGGTATTACGTTCGATGTGCAGGTCGACGATGAAGTAGCGGAGGTGGAAGCGGATCACGCGAAGTTCAAGCAGATCCTCTACAACCTGCTGTCGAACGCGGTGAAGTTCTCGAAGTCGAACGGAGTGGTCCGGGTGCGTGCGCGGCGTGAGGGCGAGATGCTCGCGGTCTCGGTCACCGACGAGGGCATCGGCATCGCGCCGGAACATCAGAACGTGATCTTCGACGAGTTCCGCCAGATCGACACGACCGTCAGCCGCTCGTACGGCGGCACCGGTCTCGGGTTGTCGCTGGTGAGGAAATTCGTCGAGCTTCAACGCGGCACCGTCAGCGTCACCAGCACCCTCGGCGAAGGAAGCACATTCACGTTCACGCTGCCGCTGCGTTTCGCGGGCACATCGATTCCCAGTCCGATCGTCGGACCGGGCGGCGTCGTCATTCCACCGGGGGAACGCGTGCTCGTCATCGAAGACGAAGACGCGGCGTTCCACACGCTCAGCGCGTACCTGCAAAGCGCGGGATACGTGCCGATCCGCGCGCGCACGGGACAGGAAGCGCTCGAGCGCGCGCGCGTGATGCAGCCGCGCGCAATCACGCTCGACCTCGTGCTGCCGGGGATGGAAGGCCTGCAGGTGCTGCGCGCGCTGAAGGCGGATGGCGTGACCACCGACATCCCGGTGATCATCGTGTCGATGCTCGAGAACCGCGAGCTTGCGCTGGCGTTCGGTGCCGAGGATTACTTCGTGAAGCCGGTGGAGTGGCCGCGATTGCTGCGCCGTCTGGGAGAGCTCACCGGCCGCGGCGCGAAGTTGCTCATCGTCGATGACGACGCGGCCGTGCATCAAATGCTCGAACAGGAGCTGTCGAAGGAAGGCTATGTGCTCGAAAGCGCGACGTCGGGCGCGGATGCGATCGAGCGCGCGGAACGCTCACGGCCGGACGTGATCATTCTCGATCTGATGATGCCGGGCATGAGTGGATTCGAGGTCGCGGAGCGGCTGCGGCAACGCGAGAGCACGTCGCGCATTCCGATCATCGTGATGACCGCGAAGGACCTCACCGATGCGGACCGCGAACGGCTGCGTCAGGGATTCGACGGATTGGTGCTGAAGGGAAGCGCCGCGGGCGCTCGCCTCATCCGTGCGATCCGGTCGCTCGATTCTTCCCGGACTCCTGCGGCGCCGGCGGCGGGGGCGGTGCCGCCGACGGTCTCGTGATCGGCTGAGCGGGCAGGATCGTGACAGGCGGTTCGTCGCGCGGTGCGCGCAACATCATCGCCAGGATCCCGATGCCGATCAGACCGATGACGAGGAGCAGGATCCCGCGGCTGCCGAAATCGTTCGGCTGTTGCACGACTGCGGGAACGACCGGAGCGGCGACCACGGGGGCGGGGGCGGGGGCAGGCGTTTGTTCCGCGACGACCGCCGGCGCAGTCTCAGCTACGACAGGCGCTGCTAGCGCAACCGCCTGCGGAACGCCGGCGTCCTCGCCGGCTGATCCGGCGGCGTCCCGCGCCGCAACTCGGGTGGGGATGGGTTTCGGTTTCGCAGCGACAACAGGAGCACGGCGGCGAGACGCCGCCCGTTCAGCCGGCGAGGACGCCGGCGTTCCGATGCGCGGCGTCGACGTGACGGTTTCCGCGAGCAGCACCCTTGGCGCTCTTCCTTCGATCGCGCGATCCAGCAGGAACGCGCGCGTCTCGCTGGTCGGATAGAACGCGTTGCCGTTGCTGTCGATGATGCGGAACTCTTCGATGTACTCGGCGAAGCCGGGATACGCGCGCGCGATGCGGTCGCGCAGCTCAGGTCCGAAGAACGCGCCCACCGGGTCGTTCATGCTGAACGTCCACAGCTCGTGCAGCATGGCGAACGCCGGCATCGGCGCGCTGCGATAGAGCGCGTCGAACGTGGCGAAGTCGTTCGCGCGCACCGCGTCCGCCAATGTCGGCTGCACCGGCTCGTGGAACGGCACGACCGCGAGCACGACCGCGGGTTCGTACGTGAGTTTTACCTGGATGGGCGGAAGCGGTTCTTCCTGCCCGGTGAGCGGAATCGCCGGTGCTGCGACGATCGCAATGAGGAGAACGACGACAGTGTACTTGTGACGCACACGACCCCCCCGGCCTACGAGCCTGCTGGCCGGGAGAGTGTAGCGCGATTCAGGGATGAGGGTGTGACGTTACATCAGGGGCGCGGCCGCGCGGCGGCCTGCAGCCCGAGCACGCGGGCGGTATCGATCAGCTCCTGGATGGTCGTCTGATCCTTGCCGCTCGCCTGCAGAAGATGGATGCGGATGGCCGTGCCGATCGGAATGACGGTGTTGGCCGGGTCGGAGTAGAAGCGCTCCAGGCCGGAGACCAGCTCGAAGCCCGTCAGCTTTCCGGAGGTCGAGCTCTGACGCTCGGTGCGCACGGCGAGAGCCGCACACGGCGAGGTCGGGCCGGCGGTGACGTCGATCTTGTCGAGCGCCTCCTGGTACCCCTGCGCGTAGCCGATGGACCAGAACAGCTTTTCCGTGCTGCTCAGGCGCAGCCACTCTTCCCCGTTATCCGGCGGGTTGAGCTCGGGAGTAGCCGGACGATCGGCGGCGAAACCGGCGACCGCGAACATCAGGAGGGCAACACCGACGACAATCTTTTTCATTGACGCACCTTTTCTCGTGGCGGCTGTGAACCGGCCGCGATTCTAACCAATACCGGGAAGAGAACGGAAGTGTCGTGTGCGGCGCGCTACGAAGAGCCTTCGATCCTGCTGCGGTAGCGCGCGACGTCGGGCGTGACCTCGATGTACGGCAACGCCGCGGCCAGCTCTTTTTTCGCGCGCGCATGATCGCCGGTCTCGTACGCCGCGACGGCGATGTAATAGCGATACGGTTCTTCTCCGCGGCGCAGCGTGCCGACGCGCGTGAACGCATTCAGCGCGCCCGCGAAATCACGCGCGCGGTAAAGCCCTTCCGCGACGCGGATCAACGCATCGCGCTCGAGCGCCGGCTGTGCGAGCAACTCGCGATACACGCGCCGCGCCTCGGCGAGATTGGCGGTGTTGAGCGCGCGCTCCGCGGATGCGAGCCGCGCGTTTGCTTCACTCGCGGTGATCGGCCGTGGCGCCGGCGGCGTCACGGGTGGTGTGGCGGGACGCGTCGGCTCGACGGGACCACCGCGGCCCGTCGTTTCGGTCGGTCGCGGCGGCGTCGCTGCCGGTGGCTTCACGACCGGAGGAGGAGTAGGTTTCGTCGCTTGCGTCGTGCGCGGCGTCGTTTCGGCGTCCGTCGTCAGCGGCCGCGGGATCGTGATCTCCTGCGTCCTGGCCGGTTGCGGCGCGGGCTTCGTAATCGCAGGGGTGGTCGTCGCCGTGCGGGGAGGGGGTGTCGTCGTCACCGTCTGCGGTTGTTGCGGCGCGGGCGGCGGATTGGTCATCGCCGCGCGCAACGTCGCGATGTCGTTGGCGCCGAGAAGCCGGGTGGCGACGGCGTCGAAGGCGCTGCGGACGGAGGCGGGAAGCGTCAGCGCGCCGAATCTGCGCTCGATCCTCTCCGCGAGAGCCACGCGTCGCGCAGCTTCGCGCGCGCGGTCCGTCTCGCCGAGTTTGTCGTGCGCGAGTGCAAGATAAACCTGCGCGACCTGATACTGATCGATCGCTTCCACCAGGCCGAACGCCGCGAAGCGCAACTGCTTTGCGGCATCCGCGTACCGCGATGCGTCGTACGACGCCATGCCCCGCCGCAGCAGTCCCGTGTAGAACTCGTTAGGCGTCGCTGCGCCCATCGGCAGCACCGCGCCGAGCAACACCACCGCCAACGTCGTCCCACGAAAGAAGTTACGCATGCTGAGATCGAACGGGTGTCAGAACGTGACCCGGTCGCGATTCATTCGCCCCACCTGCGAAGAGCCTGCTATTGGATACCGCGGGGATTGTGCCACACGTGCCGGTCGAGGGCCTGTGGGAAATGCGTTACTATGCGCCGCATTCCGTGGGAAAGAACGTGATCGTCGTCGGAGGCGGACTGGCTGGCCTCGCCGCTTCGATCTATCTGGCGCGCGGCGGCCGGACCGTCACACTGTTCGAAAAGCGGCGCGCTCTCGGCGGCCGCGCCCTCACCAATCTCCGCCAGGGCTATCGCTTCAACCTTGGCGCACATGCCTTCTATCGCGGCGGTGCCGGCGCATCGGTCTATCGCGAGCTCGGCATCCCCGTACGCGGCACGCTCGCGAAACCGCGCGGCATCGCGCTCGTCGACGATGACGAACTGCGCCTGCCGACGAACGCCTGGTCGATGCTCACCACGTCGCTGCTGTCGGCGCGCGGCAAGACGCAGGTGATGTCCGCGCTGCTGCACGTACGCCGCTTCGGCGGCTCGCGCGCGGCAGCGGTCACGCTGCGCGAATGGCTCGACGCACGTGTTTCCGACATGCGCGCGCGTCAGGTGCTCGAGTCGCTGATCCGCCTGGCGACGTATTCGGATCATGCCTCGACGGAATCCGCCGCGGCCGTGCTCGCGCAGATGAAGGTCGCGTTACGCGGCGTGATCTATGTCGACGAAGGGTGGCAGAAGATCGTCGACTCCATGCACAGCGCCGCGATTTCGTCCGGCGTGCACTTCGTCAGCAGTTCGCGCATCGTCGGCGTCGTGCATGATCAGGCCGGCGTGCGCGCGGTCGAGCTGGGAGGGCTGGAGCTCGACGCCGATCGCAACGATACGCAGGCAATCGCGTTTCCGCAGAAGCCGGAAGAAGTCGAAGGTGCGCTCATCCCAGCGGATACCGTGCTGCTCTGCGTCGATCCCACGACTGCCGCCGATCTCTCCGGCAACGCCGGCAACGCGTGGCGTTCGCTTCGTCCGGTTACCGCGGCATGTCTCGACGTCGCACTGCGCAAACTGCCTGAGCGGCAGAATCTCTTCGCGCTCGGCATCGACAAGCCGCACTACCTCTCAGTGCACTCCGCGTTTTCTCAGATCGCGCCGAAGGGCGGCGCGCTCATTCATCTCGTGAAGTATCTGAAGGAACAGCACGCGACGAATGAGGAGCTCGAAGGCTCGCGTCCTCGACGCACGTCGGTCGCGATCGAGGACGAGCAGGAACTTGAAAGTTTGCTCGATCGACTGCAGCCCGGCTGGCGTGAAGTGCTCGTGCATCGCCGCTTCCTGCCGTCGATGACGGTGTCGAACGCACTCGTGACGCCCGGTATGCAGCGGCCCGGCGTGACGACGGGCGTGCGTGGTCTCTACATCGCGGGCGATTGGGTCGGTGACGAGGGGATGCTCAGCGACGCGTCACTGGCCAGCGCACGCGCCGCGGCCAAAGCCATTCTCGCGCAGTGAGCGGAACGCCGGCGTCCCGCCGGCTGAGCAGGCGCCGTCCCGGCGCCATCCTCCGAGCACCGCGGCGAGACGCCGCCCGCTCAGCCGGCGAGGACGCCGGCGTTCCTACGCCTCGGCTGCGCGAAACTCCAGGAACCACGGCTCGCGTCGTCCGAACTTCGTCGCCAGCGCCACACCAACGCCGAACACCGACGCCAGCCCCCACACGATCGTCCCCACTACCGGGATGAAACGGATCGCGCCAAGGATCAGCACGCCGATGACGACCATGGTGAGATCGCCGCGCAGCCACTTGCGCGACGCGAGCTGCTGCCGCGATCGCGAGCCCGCGATCAGCGTTCCGACGGCGTGGAACACCGCGATCATTCCGTAGATCTTCGTGAGGATGCCGAACACGCCCAGCGCCGCCAGCAGCGGAATGCCGATCACGTACGGCACGAGATAGCTGAACGCGATCGCCGTCAGCACGAAGCTCGTGAGCGCGACCAGTCCGAGCACGAAGCAGTGCAGCGCGCTGGTACGCACTTCGACCGATGAGAGCCGCACTTCACGGCCGCTCATCAACGTCACGACGATCGCCGCGATGAGCCACACCAGTAGCAGCGATGCGACCACCGCGCTCTTCGTCATCGACAGTGCAGCGCCTTCCAGCGACAGCAAGGGATAGATGTGACCGCGCACGCGATCTTCCGCACCGGTGATGCGGCTGGCGGCGTAAATCAGGTTTCCGTCGACGCGGCCCGCACCGCTGAACGTCACGCTGCCGCCCGCGACGAGCAGGTCGCCGGCGATCGGTTGAGTTACGGTCACGTTGCCGTTGTAGATCTGCAGGCTGCCGGCGATCGGCTTGTCGATCGTGGTCGTCTCGCCGAACACGTACGTATCGCTGCGCAGCCGTTCGTCGCCTGTCGCGCCGGTCGGTGCGATGACCATGAAGAACGACAGCAGCGCCGCCAGCGCCATCACCGACAGGACTACGCGCCTATACATCGATCCCCCTCGGTGCGCGACGCAGCAGGAGGAACAGCAGCGTGTTGATGAACACGAAGAGCACGGCGATCGTTACGTGCACGAGCACCGGCGCGCTGTGGAGGCCGTTGCCGAAGAGCTGAAAGAACTTCGTGGCCGCTTCGAACGAGGTCACGCTCGAGGTCACCGCGCGCGCAATCCCGCGCAGCGGCGGCGTACCTGCCGCGAGGAACAACGCGATCGCCAGCACCAGCACCGACACGATGCCCGCCGCGACCAGCGGCCACGTGCGATGCGACGCGCCTTCCCACGTCGCCAGCGGCAACGCGTCGACGTTCAGCGGGCGATGCTCGATCGCAACCGCGTCCGTCTCGTCTTCGAGCGCACGGCACAGCGCGCACGTCTCGAGATGCGCGGCGTTCTTCTCCGGATCTTCGAAGTAGTCCTCACAGGTCATAAGGGTTCCACGAAAGAGCCGAGCGCTTCCTTCAGCAGATTGCGCGCTCGGAAAAGCTTGTTCTTGACGGTGCCGAGGGGCAGCTTCTTCATCGAAGCGATCTCCTCGTAGGAAAGCTCCGCGAAGTGGCGGAGCTGAATGAGCTCGCGATAATCGGGCGGCAGTTTGCCGACCGCGTCGTCAATGGCCGCGCTGAGCTGCTTGTTCTTCAGCGCGCGATAGGGGGAGATGCCGGCGTCGGCGAACTCGCGTTCCTTGCCCGACGATTCTTCTTCGCTGGCCGGCCGCGCCAGCGGCACTTCGATGATCGATTTCTTGCGCAACGCGTCGATGGCGCTGTTCTGTGCGATGCGGAAGAGCCAGGTCGAAAACTGGTACTTCGGATCGTATCGATCGAGTGCGAGGTAGACCTTCACGAAAATTTCCTGCGCCAGGTCGTGCGCCTCTTCGTAGCGATGGGTGATCCGGTACACGTAGTTGATGATGCGTTTCTCATAGCGCGACACCAATACGTTGAACAGGTCTCTTTCGCCGCCGAGGATCCGTTCCACGAGGGAGCGGTCGTCGAGCTGGTCACGTTCTGCCATCGTTTTACGGGCAGCCTCGCTGAAGGTTGCCCGGGCGGATGATACCCTGCCCTCCGATGATCGAAATCCGCGATCTGACAAAGAGATACGGGGATTTCACGGCGGTCGACAACCTCTCCCTCGACGCTGCCGCGGGCCACATCTTCGGCTTCCTCGGCCCCAACGGCGCGGGCAAAACCACCACCATCCGGATCATCGCCGGCCTTTCGCTGCCGACGAGCGGGACCGTTCGCGTCAAGGGAATCGACGTGCTCGCCGAGCCGGTGCGCGCGAAGTCGATCATGGGCTACGTGCCCGACCGCCCATACCTGTACGAGAAACTGACCGGCCGCGAGCTGCTCCATTTCGTGACCGATCTCTATCGCAAGGAGTGGCGCAAGTGCGAGCGCCGCGCGGTCGAGCTCCTCGAGTGGTTCGGCCTCGGCGACTGGATCGACGCGCGCATCGAGAACCTCTCGCACGGCATGAAGCAGAAGCTCGTGATCGTGTCGTCGCTCGTGCACGATCCTGCAGTGCTGGTAATCGACGAGCCGA
Source organism: Thermoanaerobaculia bacterium (assembly GCA_035626775.1). Classification (GTDB taxonomy): domain Bacteria; phylum Acidobacteriota; class Thermoanaerobaculia; order Gp7-AA8; family Gp7-AA8; genus QHVT01. The sequence continues at coordinate 23,424 of DASPNA010000092.1, read as the reverse complement.
TGGTCGGACTCGACGCGCTCGCGCAGCGGCAGGTCAAACAGCTCTTTCGCAGACTGGCTGCAGAGGGAAAGACGGTGTTTCTCACGACGCATACGTTGTCGGTCGCGGAAGCGGTGTGCGACCGCATCGCCATCATCAACCGCGGGCGCATCGTGGCCACCGGAACGACCGCCGAGCTGAAGAAGGAGAGCGCGCTGGAGGATGTGTTCCTCGAGCTGACCTACGAGCAGTCATGACGCTCCAACGTCTGGATGACGTGCGCAGCCGCTACCGCGAGGACGCGCTCGAGCGCGGCATCAACCCGCGCGATGTCGACCTGCTGCTCAGCGATCTGCTCGAGCGTTCGCTGTCGTGGCTCATCGCGCACGGGGAAGCGGCGGTCGACGTCACTGCCATCGAGCCGCTGCTCGCGCGGCGGTACGCGGGCGAGCCGCTGCAGTACATCCGCGGACGCACCGACTTCTATTCGCGCGAGTTTTACGTCGACGAACGCGTGCTGATCCCGCGGCCGGAGACGGAGTTGCTCGTCGAGACCGTGCTCGAGCGCGCGCCGCGCAACGCGCGTGTGGTCGACATCGGCAGCGGCAGCGGTTGCATCGCCATCGCCATCGAGCGCGAACGTCCCGACCTGCGCGTGCTCAGCGTCGATCGTTCGGTCGACGCGCTTGCGGTGGCGTCGATCAATCGCACGCGGTTGCAATCGCGCGTGCTGCTCGCAGCCTCGGATTTGTTGTCCTCCGTGCGGGGAACATTCGACGTGATCGTGTCGAATCCGCCGTACGTGCCGCTCGCGGAGTACGAGGAGCTCGCGGTCGAGGTGCGCATTCACGAGCCGCGCATTGCGCTCACTCCGGGGCCGAGCGGCCTGGAGATCATCGAGCGCATCTTCGATGAAGCGCGCGAACTGCTTGCGCCGCGCGGATGCCTGCTGCTCGAAGTCGGCTACGGGCAGGAAGCGGCGTTGCGCGCGCTCGCGGATGCGAAGCACTTCACAATCGATGCGTTCCTGCCCGACCTAGCAGGCATTCCGCGCGTCGTCGTATCATCGCCGCATCATGTCCAGTAACCCGCAATGCCTCTTCTGCCGCATCGCGAGCGGCGAGATTCCGGCGAAGAAACTGTTCGAGGATGACGCGGTCGTCGCCTTCCACGACGTCAAGCCGATGGCGCCATCGCACGTGCTGGTGATCCCGCGCCGCCACATCGCGTCGCTCGACGACATGACGGACGCGGACGCGTCTGCGATCGGCGAAACGGTGTTGCGCGCGACGAAGATCGCACGCGAGCTGCACCTCGAAGAAGACGGCTATCGCCTGGTCGTGAACAACGGTCCCGGCGCGGGCCAGACCGTGTTTCATATCCACTTCCACCTCTTGGGTGGCCGCCAGTTCGGCTGGCCGCCGGGCTGAGTACCTCGGGTTCCTCGGAGTACCTCGGAGTACCTCGGAGGTACTCCGAGGTACTAAAACCGGGTCACCATCGAAATGGAACCAACTTTGTACTTGTCCGACGTGTCGTAGGCCAGGTCGATCTGGAACCGCTGCCAGGCGAGGCCGCCCCCGATCGAGAGGTGCGTCTGGTCCTCCGTCTCCGGATACAACAGCGCTTCGGCGATGAAGTTCGGGTGATTGAGCGGCCCGTTCCACACCACCGAATGTGCGGGATCGCGCCAGACACCGGCGCGCAACGCGAACGGGATCTTCGTCGGGAACAGATACTCCGCGCCGAGGCGCAGTTCGGTCACGTCGGCGGCGGTGAAGGGATCTTCGAGCCCATCCACGTCGGCGGTCGCGCTGACGAAATCATCGACGAGGTTCGAATACTTCACGTGGACCGCGTCGAAGTTGACCGTGAGTGATGGGATCGGACGGACCGAAATGCCGATGCCCGCGATGTCCGGCATGTGGAACTTCGTATCGGCCGCGTCGATGAACTCGTGGTTGGTGCTCGCATCCGCGTAGAAAAGGGGCGCGTCGAACTGCGGGCCCCTCTTGTACACGCCGCCGACACTGATCTTGTCGGTCGGAGTCCACTTGAACCCGGCGGCGAACGTCGTATCGGTTGATTCCGCCAGCTCCACGTTGCCGTTGCTCTCGCGCGCGGTCGCCTGAATCAGGCTCTGTTGCAGCACGAAACTGTCGTTGTATCGGAACGTCGCCGCGGTCTCGAGGAAGCGCTGATGCCGGACACTGGCGCCAACCGAGAAGCGCGGATGCACCTGCCATGCTCCGGCGATACCGTAAGTCCGCTGCCGCACGGAGAGCGCGGAGACGAACGGTTTGATGCGGAACTCGACGCAGGCGCCCGGATTGTTCATCTGCTGGCGGATCTGCAGGCACTGCTCGCGGGTCACCGGATCGCCGTGTGTGACCACGTCGCCGTTCACGGTGGTGGGCAGGAAGAAGTTCGGCAGAAGCGTGACCCGATTCGTCACTGGATCGCGGAACGGCACCACCGCGCCGCCGCCTTCGTTGTTCAGCGGCTCGTGGTAGTAAACGCCCACGGTGAATTTCTTGATCGGCATGACCGCGCTGCCGAAGGTGATCACGACGCGGTCGCTGTGATTCGTGAACGCGGTGCGGCTGAGGTCCGGGAACGTGCCGCTGGTCGTGAACTCCTGCTGCTCGAGGTAATTGCGCAGCTCGAGCGACACTTCCGGTTTGCGCAGGATCGTCAGCCCGGCCGGATTCGCCTCGGCCGCCGACGCGTCGTCCGCGAGCCCGAGGAACGCGCCGCCCATGCCGAGCGAGCGCGCGCCGGGATTGCCGAAGTTGAACTGCAAGCCCGACAGCGCCTCGATGTCGACGTTCTGCGCCATCGCGGGAATCGCGGCAAGCACCAGGAGCGCTCCGATCAGTCTACGCATTCGTTTCCTCCGTTTGAACGGGCTTTAGGATAGCTCTCCGTGTCCTCTGTGTCCTCTGTGGCAGATCGATTTCACCACAGAGTACACAGAGGACACAGCGCAATCACACCCGCGCTGCCCGCACCGCCGCAACCACAGTCTCAACGACCTCCCCCGCCCCGCCGAGCTGCTTCGCGCGCGGATCCTTGCGCGTGCTCCACTCGACGTGGCCGTTGGCGAGGCTCTTCGCGCCGACGGCGATGCGCAGCGGGAAGCCGATCAGGTCCGCGTCTTTGAACTTCACGCCGGGGCGTTCGTCGCGATCGTCGAACAGCACATCGATGCCGGCGGCGAGCAGTTTCTCGTACACCTCGTTCGCCATCGCGAGCACGTTCTCTTCCTTGCCCACCGACGTCACCACCACTTCGAACGGGGCGATCGGCATCGGCCAGATGATCCCGTCCGCGTCGTGGCTTTGTTCAATTGCGGACGCCACGGTGCGGCCGATGCCCAGGCCGTAGCAGCCCATGATCATCGGGACGCGCTGGCCGCCTTCGTCGAGATACACGCAGTTCATCGACTCGGAGTACTTCGTGCCGAGCTTGAAGATGTGCCCGACTTCGATGCCGCGATAAACCTCCAGCGCCGTGCCGCAGCGCACGCAGGGATCGCCTGCCTTCGCGGTGGTGAAATCGCCGTACTCCGGCTCCGGAAAATCTCGGCCCGGCACGGCGTAATCGAGATGGTGATCCTTCTTGTTCGCGCCGACGATCCAGCGCTTGCGGCCCCGCAGCGAATGGTCGGCGAGGACGCGCGCGCACTTCGTGCCGACCGGACCGCAGTAGCCGATCACGCCGCCGGTCGCTTCCTCGAAGCGCGACTCCGTGATCAGTTCCAGGAACTGCGCGCCGAGGTGATTCTTGATCTTGACCTCGTTGCCTTCGCGATCGCCGCGCACGAGCACCATCACTGCGCCGAGGTCGGTGTCGAAAACGAGCGTCTTGACGAGTTGCGAGGTTGGCTTGTGCAGGAAGCGGCCGACATCGTCGATGGTCTGCGTTCCCGGCGTGTGCAGCTCCGCGATCGCATCGGACGGCGCGGGCTCGACTTCATCGTCGAAAAACTTCGACGTCGCCTTCTCCACGTTCGCACCGTAGCGGCAGTTCGGGCAGCTCACGACGGCGTCTTCGCCCGATTGCGCGAGCACCATGAACTCGTGCGAAGCCGAGCCGCCGATGTTGCCGGTATCGGCTTCGACCGGAACGTGGTCTAACGCACAACGATGAAAGATCCGGCTGTACGCATCACGCATCGCGTCGTAGTGCTCATCAAGCGATTCGCGGCTCGCGTGAAACGAATACGCATCCTTCATGATGAACTCGCGCCCGCGCATGAGGCCGAAGCGCGGACGGACTTCATCGCGGAACTTCGTCTGGATCTGATAGAGCGAAACCGGGAGCTGGCGGTACGAGCTCACGGAGTCGCGGACGGTCTCGGTGATCACTTCTTCATGCGTCGGCCCGAACACGAAATCGCGGTCATGCCGGTCCTTGATGCGCAGCAGTTCCTTCCCGTACTTTTGCCAACGGCCCGACTGCATCCACAGTTCCGCCGGCTGGATGGCGGGCATCAGCAACTCCGTCGAGCCGGCGCGCGTCATCTCCTCGCGCACGATGTTCTCGAGCTTCTTCACGGAGCGCAGTCCGAGCGGCAGGTAGGTGTAGATGCCGGCCGCGACTTTGCGGATCATGCCGGCGCGCATCATCAGCTTCTGCGAGATGACGTCGGCGTCGGCGGGTACTTCACGAAGCGTATTGATGAAATAGCGGGTCCAGCGCATGGGCCGGGGATTCTATCTCTCTCCCCCTCACCCTGCCCTCTCCCCTGCGGGGGAGAGGGTTGGGTGAGGGGGGCGTCTTGTGACATAGGCCGCGCGGGCCGCTGTGTTATGACTGACGGACTGATGAAAGAAGGCCGCATTCTCGTGTTCGAGCGCCCACCCGTGTCGCGCATCGTCTCGTGCGCGGCGTCGTTTGGCTCGGCGGCGATCTTCTTCATGTACCTGGCCGAGCACCCCACCGACTACGAGTTCCTTCCCATCATCGGCCTGGTCCTCCTCTTCCTAGGCACGCTCGCCGCTGCGATCATTCAGTACGGCGATCACATCTATGTCAGCGATGAAGGGCTGAAGTACGAGAACGCGCTGCTGAAGCTGTTCGGCAAGCGCGGCCGCTGGATGCGCTGGGAAGACATCGTCGAGGTGCGCGAGGTCAAGGATAAGATTCTGATCCTGCTCTCGCGCGACGGGCGCAGGCTGCTCGTCGATGCGATTCTTGGCTATGCGATTGCACGAGCCGAGATCGTCAGGCGAGCTCCGCAGGCGATTTTGTCGGGGACGCTCGTCACCCCCTCACCGCGTGAGGGGAGGATCGATTCGAACTCTTGACCCGCAACCGTCGTCTTCTCGTCGCTGCCGCGACGCTCGTCCTCCTGCTCGTCGTCGCCGGAACGCTGCTCGTGCGCGAGCGTGTCCAGCGCCGCCGCGTGTTCCGTCCCGCGGCCAGTGAAGTCACGACCGCGCCGCCGTCGCGAGGGATTCCGCCGGTCGAACAGTGGACGCAGACGTTCACCTCGCTCGATCCCGAACAGCTCGTCGAGCTGCTCGCGCAGATTGAAACGAAGCATCCCGATCTCTATCGCAAGTATTCACTCGCGTATCTGCATGCGCGTGCGCTCGTCGATGAAGACGAGAAGAGCGAGGCCGCCGCGAAGCTCGCGCCGTTTCTGGCGAAGGGACATCCGTTCCGCGATCTTGCGCTGTATCACCGCGCGTCTGTAGCGAGCGGACCGGAAGCGAGCCGCTTTCGCACGACGCTGGTCGTCGAACATCCGCAATCGATCTATCGCGATGAAGCGATCGATGAAGAGCTCGAGCACCTGGCCTCGCTTGGCGATCCGAAAACGCTGATCGACTTCGCGGATAAGGTCGCGCCATCGGCATCGACGGAGCGCCGCCGCGAGATGAGTGCGCGCATCGTGGAGGCGCTGGTCGAGGAGGAGCAGCTCGACGCCGCGTTCGCGCGCGGCATGGCGCTGTTGCGCGGCGGCACGACCGACGACGCCTCCGATCGCGTGACCCGCGCGCTCGACCTGCCGGAAATCCATCGCCGGCTGAACGCCGAACAGCTCGCGCTGTTCGGCGAGACGTTCCAGACCCACCGCCAGTACGACCGTGCGGTGGTGTTGCTGCAGATGGCGTTAGCCAAGCAGCCTTCTCCCCGCCCGAGCGGGGAGAAGGTGGCCGAAGGCCGGATGAGGGGCAAACGCGACGACCTCCAGTACGCCCTCGGCCGCAGTCACTTCGGCGCCGAACGCTTCGCCGAAGCGCAGGCGGTGTATCTCCGCGGTGCGCAAACCACCACCGATCCGCGCATGAAGGCCACATTCCTCTGGCACGCTGCGCGCGCGGCGCAACTGCGCGGCGACGACAAGACCGGCGAGCAATTGATGACTTCCGCGATCGGCGTGAAAGGCAACTTCCCGTCGACGCTCGCCGCACTGACGCAGCGCGTGCGCACGCGCATCAAACAGCGCCGCGTGAACGAAGCGGTCGCCGATCACATGTTCATCAAGCGAGTTGCGGCGAATGACCGCGCGTTCGTCGACGCCTCCCTCGCCCTCGCCGTCGGCGCGCTCGGTCTCGGCCGCAACGCATACGCGCAAGGCGTGCTCGCATCCGTGCCGCGTAATCGACTCGACGCCTACGATCGTGCCGAGTTTTCGTACTGGTCCGCGCGCGCGCTCGAAGCGAGCGATCCGCCCGCATCGTTCCGCGCGTACCTGGCGGTCCTGCGCGCCGAGGTGCCGACGCACTTTGCGTACTTTGCGCGGGCGCGGCTCGATTCCGCCGCGATGGCGCCGAAGCTCGCGCGCGAGCTCGCGGTGCGCGAGGCACAGGCCGCGAATCTCATCGCCGCGAAGAAGTTCGAGCTCGCCAAAGACGTGCAGACGGATCGCGTGCTGCTTTCGTCGCGCGATCGCGAGAAGCAGTTGCGCATTCTCACCTCGATCTATCGCGAGTTGCCTACGTACAAGGCCGTGCTCGAGCTCGCGCCTGCATCGCTGCCGCGCTTCCCGGACGTCGACACGAACGACGCGAATGCGCTGCTGATGGCGATGGGGCTGCACGATGAAGCAGTGCCGGCGATCGAGAAACGATTCGGCCTCGCTCCCGCGCGCGAAGCGCTCTCGCGTTCGTATGCGTTGAACCTCGGCGGCGCGTCGCGCGAGTCGATCTACGCCATCGAAGTGATGATGAAACGCGTGCCGGACGACTTCCATCCGGAGCTGCTGCCGACAGTTGTCCGGCAGTTGCTCTATCCGCGCTACTTCTACGACGCGATCGCCGCCGATGCCGAACGCTACGACGCGGATGCATCGCTCGTGCTCTCGATCATGCGCGAGGAATCGCGTTTCAATCCGCGCGCAAAATCACAAGCGGCCGCGCGCGGCCTGCTGCAGTTCATCATCACCACCGCGCGCGACATCGGCCGCGACGTCGGCCTGGTCGATCTCGATCCCGAAGACCTCTACGACCCCCGCATCATCATCCGCCTCGGCGCGAAGTACATCAGCGAGCTCTCCGAACAGTTCAGCGGCAATCGCTATCGCGTCGCGGCCGCTTACAACGCGGGGCCGAAACAGGTCGCGCTCTGGTCGCGCATGCAGCCCGCCGCCGGCGACGACTACTTTCTGACCGCAGTGAACTTCGACGAGACCAAACACTACGTGCGCAAGGTCATGAACTCGTACGAGCGCTACAGCGAGATCTACGGCAAGGCCGGCCCGAAAGGCGGATTACGCGCGGAGCCTTAGGTAGGATACGCGCGTGAAAAGCGAAGACGAGCTCCACCGCGAGCGGCGTCGCGGCTGGCTTCTGGTGGGGATCCTGGCGCCGCCCATCGTCGTCGGTTTAATGATGCTCAAGTTCATCACCACGCATCACCTCGTTCCCACCGGCTCGATGATTCCCACCGTTCATCCACGCGATCGTGTGTTCGTCTACCGCTTTGCGTACGCATTCGGCGAGACGCCCAAAGTCGGCGACGTGGTCGCGTTCCGCGATGGGGCGCTCTTCCTTTTTCGGGTCGTGGCAGGCCCCGGCGATACGCTCGAGCTCCGCGACAACGTCGTGCTCCTCAACGGAAAGCCTCAGCGCGAGCCGTACAAGATCCTGACGCCGGACATCCCCTCCGTCCGCAGTTTCGGGCCGGTCACCGTCCCGGCCGGCCATTACTTCCTCATGGGCGACAACCGCGACAACGCCAACGACTCGCGTTTCCGCGGCTTCATCTCCGAGGAGCAGATCGTCGGACGAATGATCGACGTGCTCCACGTGGGACGGTGCGAGTAGGAAGGATCACCTGGCCATCACTCTCTCGTACATTTCGCGATACACCGGGATGATCTTTTGCTCGTCGAAGCGGTCCACCGCCACCTGCCGCGCGCGTTTGCCCATGCTTTCACGCAACTGGTCGTTGCGCAGGATCTCGATGCCGCGCGCGGCCATGGCGTCGGTATCGCCGACTGATACGAGGTAGCCGGTTTCGCCGTCTACGATCACTTCCGGCAACCCGCCCGCGCGCGTCGCGATCACCGGCACTTCGGACGTCATCGCCTCGAGCGCCGCCATGCCGAACGACTCGGTCTCGGACGGCAGCAGAAACAGGTCGCAGCCGCCGAGGACTTCTTCGAGGTTGGGAAGGTTGCCGAGGAACGTGACGCGGTCGTGCAGGCGATTGGCGCGCGCATATGCTTCCACGCGAGAACGTTCGGGACCATCGCCGACCATGAGCAGCCGCGCGCTCACGCCGTCCGCGACGATCTTCTCGAACGTCTCCACCACGTCCATCACTCGCTTGACCGGCCGGAAGTTCGACACGTGGCACACGAGCTTCTCCCCGCGCGCGCCGAACACCTGGCAGAACGCGCTGTCGCTGCGATGGAAGCGCGCGGGATCGACGAAGTTCGGGATGACGTCGATTTCCTTGCGCGTGTGGAAGTTCGCTTCGGTCTCTTCCTTCAACCACTGCGAGACCGCGGTGACACCGTCGGAGACCTCGATGCCGAACTTGGTGATCGGCAGATAGCTTTCATCGCGGCCGACGAGCGTGATGTCGGTGCCGTGCAACGTCGTGACGACTTTGAAACGCGATTGCAGGATCTGCTTCGCGAGATACGCGCTGATCGCGTGCGGGATGGCGTAGTGCACATGCAACACGTCGAGCTTCTCGTACGCCGCCACCTCGGCCATCTTCGTCGCCAGCGCCAGCGTGTACGGCGGATATGGATCGAAGAGCGGATACGGCGTGACGTTGACCTCGTGAAAATGCACTCGCTCGTGCAGCACGTTCAGCCGCGAGGGCATCGCGTAGCTGATGAAGTGCACATCGTCGCCGCGCTTCGCGAGCGCGAGACCGAGCTCCGTCGCGACGACGCCGGAGCCGCCGAAGGTGGGGTAGCAGGTGATGCCGATTTTCACACTTCCCGTCCCGAGTACGCCGCAATCAAATCGGAGATCATCGGCGGCTGCTTGGTCACGAATGCCTCCCCATACCGCACGCCGATCAGCGCGCCGAAATGGCGGCCGCGCGCGTCGATCATCTCCAGAAACTTCGGGTCGGAGATGAACGTGTTCGGCTCCTTCGAGTTCGGATCGTAGAACTGCGACTTGTACGCGGCCACCGAACGCATCTTCGTCTTCCACAGACTCGAAACATCGACGATGAACGACGGCGGCACCATGTAGTTCTGCATGTAGTACAGCACCGTCTGCGGCCGATGCGCGGGCGCGCCCGTCTCGAGCGATTTCAGTCCCGCGTAAAACGACGCCTCGGTCACGATGCGGCCCGTGCGGGTGTGGTCGGGATGGCGATCGTCGGGCCACGGCGCGATCACGAGCTGCGGGCGGCGCACGCGCAGCAGCTCGATGATCTCCAGTTCCTGTTCGCGGCCCGTCTGCAGATCGCCGTCCTGGAAGTCCAGCTGCTGGCGGAAGGTGGCGCCGATCGCTTTCGCGGCCGCCTGCGATTCCTTCTTGCGCGTTTGTGGTGTGCCGCGCGTGCCCATCTCGCCGCGGGTGAGATCGACGATGCCGATGCGCAGCCCATCTTTGACGCACTTCGCGGCGGTACCGCCGGCGGAGAGCTCCACGTCGTCGGGATGTGCGCCGAAGAAGATGATGTCGACTGTCTCGCTCATGTCTGTTCCTTACAACACGGCCACTTTGAAAAACGCGCTGTCGGGCTCCACTTCCTCGACCATCTGCTCGGCGATGCCCGCGCCGTAGACGTGCCAGTACGCGAACCAGCTCACGATGCGATCCTGCACGTGCCGGTCGGGATACAACGTGGCCACCACTTCGCGGATGGCCGCGTAACGTTCGCGGTCCTTGCGCACCAGACCCTTGATCGCTCGCTCGCCCAGCTTGTTGAAGTGGAATTCGAGATGGCCGATCGAGCGCTGAATCGAACTGGCCAGCGAATGATCGGCGGGGAGTGCGAGCTCGCCCACCTGCGCGATGCGCTCCATCAGCTCGCGCTTTCCTTCGTCGAGGATCTCCCGGATGCGCGCGACGCCTTCCGGCTCGCGCTCGGCGAGGATCGCTTCGGCGGACGCGAACACTTCCTCCGGTGTGATCTCGAATCGATCGATCGCACGCGCCACGCGTTTCGGCATCGCCAGCACGTGACCGCGCAGCGCGACGCGCGGCAACGGCACGCCGAGCATCTCGTGCAACGGCGCGAGCTGGGCGTAATACGCGACTTCGGCCGGACCGCCCACGAAGACGTCGGGCCGGATCACGTAGTCCTGCAATAGCGGGCGCGTGAGCGCCGAGGTCGACGTTTTCTCGGGTTGCCGGTTGTCGGTTGTCGGTTGTCGGTGGCCGTGCTCGTCGAGTTGATAGAGGAGCGTGTACTGCCCGTCGTCGTTCGGAACGACCTGTTCGCTGTAGCCGGCGTGTTTCAACGCCTCGCCCCGTTTTTTCAGCGCGGCGTGGATCTCGTCGCGCTTCGCATCAATCGCGTCGAAGAGCGTTGCGCCGGCGCGGCGAAGCTCCGGGAGAAGCGCGTCGACGAGGATGACTTCGTTGCCGAAGAGCGACGCGATGAGCTCCGCGAAAGAGTCGCGGAAGGTGATGCCTTCGCGCAGCCACGCGGGGCGTTCGATCGCAAACGCCGCGAGCAGTTGCTGGATCAACGGCTCGGGAACGGGAAGCGACCCGACCACCGCGCGCGAATCGGCGGTGCGGGTCGCGCGGATACACAACAGATCGAGCTGCGTATCGCGCGCGGGCAGCAATCGCGTCGGCACGCTCAGCGTCGCCACTTCGTCGAAGTCGTGGTCTTCGGTCGCGAGCCAGAACATCGCCGTCGCAGGCGTGCCCTGCTTCTCGAGCTCGCGCTTCATCTTCACGATGCTGGCGATTTTCGCGAGCGTGTAGAACGGACCACCTGCAAAGCCGACCTGTTGTCCCGCGATGATCGTGCGCGTTTCGCCGCGCGCCCACCGCTCGATCGCTTCGCGCGCGAAGATCCCCCAATGCCGGTTGGACCGATCGAGCGCGGATGCCAACTGCAACTCCCCCGAGGAACCCCGAGGAACCGAGGAACCCGAGGAACCCCGAGGAAGGAACCGCTCGTCGCCGCCGAGCCAGTCCAGCACGAACGGATTCATCCCCGGGTACTGCGACAGCGGCGCTTTCATGCTACGCGGCTCCCCACCAGGATCAGGCGTGGCGACGTGCGCGTGAACGCCGTGCCGTCGAAGTCCCCATACGCGCTGCGGATCGACAGTTTGCATGCTGCAAACATCGCAGAGATCTCATCGAGATCGTAGCCGCGCACGCGCTCGAGGTAGCGCTTTTCACCGATTGTCATTCGTTTGTTGAAGGAGCGGTCCGATCGGTCGAACCACCGTTCGATGCGCACGACCCCCATCGGCGTGTCGCGCGTCTCGCGCTGCACGAGGTTCTCGAGCTCGCGGTCGACATTGAGATAGTCGAAGAGGAAGTGCGCGCCGTTCGCGAGCACGCGCGACATCTCTCGCACGACCTGCAAGTTCTCCTCTTCTTCCGCGAAGTAGCCGAAGCTCGTGAAGAAGTTCACCAGGCCCGCGAACACGTTGTCGCAGAAGGGAAGGTGCCGCATGTCCGCGCGCGCGAGCGCCATCGCGCCATATTCGCGCATCCCGGTGCGCAGCAGCGTGTACGAAAGATCGCAACCGACGGCGCGATAACCGAGGGCCTGCAGTTCCCGGATGTGCCTTCCCATGCCGCATGCGAGATCGAGGATGTCGCCGTCGATGGCGCCGCAGACCCGTTGAAAAAACGCGGCCTGCTGCCGCGCCTCCGCCTCGTCGCGATGCGAGTAAAGCTCGAGATACTCCGCGCCGAACCATTCCTGGTACCACGTCATCCGGCCGCGCAGTCTATCCTCACGCGGTTGATCGATGGACCTGCCGACGCTTTTCGCGTGGAGCTTTCTCGCCGCGACGATCCTGCCGCTCGGATCGAAGCCGGCTTTCTGGGGGCTACTCGAGGACGTGTGTCGCAAGTAGCCTTCTCCCGTCCGCGAGGGGAGAAGGTGGCCAAAGGCCGGATGAGGGAGCGACGTTGTCTAGCTCGTCAGCCGCGCGCGAATCTTGCGCTCGTTCTCTCTCGCGCGCTCCAGCGCCGCTTCGAGCGAGGCCACGAGCGCGCTCGCGTTCGCGAGCAGCTCTTCGAGATCCGACGGCGGCTCCACCGCGGGCGCCGCGGCGAACGGATCCTCGAAGTCGACGTGCACCGGCTCGTCGTGCGCGAAGGGATCCTCTTCCGCCTCCACCTCCGGCTGCACGGCCACGCCGCCGGTGTCGAACGGATCTTCATCGGGCACCGCGGCGGGCGCGGGTGCAGGGGCTGGAGCTGCGACCACCGGATGCGCGCCGCTTTCCGCGCGCATCGATAACTTCGGCGTGCCCGCTGAATGATGCGCGACGCCGGACTTCTGCGTCATGTCCGGGGCCGACAACGCCGGCTCTTCGTAGAGCGTCGTGTCGACGTTGTTCTTCAGGTTGTCGAGGATCTTCGCAACGGCCGCGCGCAAGGTCGCGGTCACACCGGCGCCCGTCTTCGCCGAAGCTTCGACGACCGACGACGAGTCGGTGCCGAGGTAGTCGATCATTTCTTCGACGGGCGAGACGTTGGGCAGATCGCGCTTGTTCAATTGATATACGAGGGCGACTTTGTTCGGATCGATGCGATTGAGGCGCAGGTTCGTCTTCAGGTTCTCGAGACTGTCGAGGTTCGACTCGCGCATCTCGGCCTGCGAGTCGGCCACGAACACCACGCCGTCCGCGCCGCGCAGCACGAGCTTGCGCGTGGCGTCGTAGAAGACCTGTCCCGGCACCGTGTAGAGCTGCACGCGCACCTTCTGGCCAGCGATCGTGCCAAGCTCCATCGGCATGAAGTCGAAGAAGAGCGTGCGATCCGTCTCCGTCGACATGGAAATCATCTTGCCTTTGTTGTCGAGCTTCGGGTTCGCGTAGATCTTCTCGAGGTTCGTGGTTTTGCCGCACAGGCCGGGCCCGTAATACACGAGCTTGACCGTCACCTCGTTGATCGCTTTGTTGATGAGGACCATCGGACGCGCAAATGTTAGCAGACGGGCAGGAGCGCTGGCGCTCCGCCCATACAATACGTCGCACATGTTCGCGGCCGGGTCCCGGGTTGGTCCGTACGAAGTTCTCTCGCTCCTCGGCGAAGGCGGCATGGGGCAGGTTTACCGCGGGCGCGATCCGCGGCTCGGGCGCGACATCGCCATCAAAGTGCTGGCGAAAGACGCGTCGCAGGATGCCGAGGCGACCGGAAGACTGGAGCGCGAGGCGCGTGCGATCGCGTCGCTGTCCCATCCGAACATCCTCGCGGTGCATGACGTCGGCCGCGAAGACAGCGCGTTCTATCTCGTCACGGAGCTGCTCGAAGGCAAGACGCTGCGCGATGCGTTGCAAGTGCCGATGACGTGGCGCCGCGCCGTGGAAATCGGCGCGGAAGTGGCCGAAGGCCTCGCCGCGGCGCACGCGAAGTCGATCGTGCATCGCGATCTGAAACCGGAGAACATCTTCATCACCGACTCCGGCCGCGTGAAGATCCTCGACTTCGGCCTCGCGCAGACCGATCCGATTCTCAACGACCGCGACGAAGGCAACATCCCGACCACGAAGTGGTTCCAGACGCATCCCGGCACGGTCATCGGCACGCTCGGTTACATGTCGCCCGAGCAACTGCGAGGCGAAGCCGTCGATCCGAGCGCCGACATCTTTTCGCTCGGCTGCATCCTCTTCGAGATGGTCACGCTGAAGAAGCCGTTCCATCGCGAGTCGGGTGCGGCGACGATCGCGGCCATCCTCAAAGACGACCTGCCACGCGATGTGCTCAGCAGTGCGGTTCCGTCCGAGTTCCAGCGCATCATCGAAGGCTGCGTGGAGAAGAGTCCGACCACGCGCTTTCAGTCCGCGCGCGATCTCGCGTTGACGTTACGCGCCATCGGCAGCAGCACCACGATGGCGAACGACGTGATCCGCACGATCGTGAAGAAGCGCACGTCGAAGAGCATCGATTCGATCGCCGTGCTGCCGCTCGCGAACGCGACGAACGATCCGGGCACGGAGTACCTGAGCGACGGCATCACGGAAGGGATCATCAACAAGCTCTCGCAATTGCCGAAGCTGAAGGTGATGGCGCGCAGCACCGTGTTCCGGTACAAGAACCGCGACGTCGACGCGCAGGCGGTCGGCCGCGAGTTGCGCGTGCGCGCCGTTCTCACCGGTGTCGTCAAGAATCTCGGTGAGAGGCTGAGCATCAGCGTGGAGCTGGTGGACTCGCTCGACGGCGCGCAACTTTGGGGCGAGACGTACAACCGCGTGCTCGCCGATCTGCTCGAGCTGCAGGAGGAGATGTCGCGCGAGATCGCCGACAAGCTCCGCCCGAAGCTCACCGGCGCCGAAAAGAAGAAGCTGCGCCGGCGCACCACGGAGAACAGCGAGGCTTATCAGCTCTATCTCAAGGGGCGGTATCACTGGAACAAGCGCACCGAGGAGAGCTTGCGGAAGGGAGTGCAGTTCTTTCGCGAGGCCATCGAGTCCGATCCCTCGTATGCGATGGCATACGCCGGCATGGCCGACTGCTTCATCACCATGGCCACGAACATTCCGCTGCCGCCGCGCGACACGATGCCGAAGGCGAAAGCGGCCGCGATGCGCGCAATCGAGCTGGACGGCGGTCTCGCCGAAGCCTGGACGTCGCTCGGCGCCGTGCGCTGGTGGTTCGACTGGGATTGGGAAGGTGCCGAGGAGGCGTATCGCCGGGCCATCGAGCTCAATCCGAACTACGCGAACGCACACGACGGCTATGCGATGCTGCTCTCAGCGCGCGGCCGTTTCGATGAAGCGGTCGAGCAGATCTCAAAGGCCGCGGATCTCGATCCTCTGTCGCTGATCATCGCCGTGCACGCGGGCTGGCCGTTCTACTTCGCGCGCGATTTCGAATCGGCGATCCGCCGCTTCCGCAAGGCGCTCGAGCTCGACGAAAACTTCATCCCCGCGCACGGCTGGCTGGGCATGGCCCTCGGCCAGCAGCATCGCTACGCGGAAGCGCTCGATGTGTTTGCTCGCGCGCTCGAGGTTGATCGGATTCCGATCCTGACCACGATGCTCGCGCACACGCATGCGATCGCCGGCAACCGCGAGAAGGCACTGGCGCTGCTCGACGACCTCCTCGCCACCGCGCGCACGCGCTACATCTCGCCCTACGACATCGCGGTCATCCACGCCGGCCTCGGCGACGCCCACGCGGCGCTCGCGCAGTTGCAGGCCGCGGTCGAGGATCGTTCTCCATGGATGGTGTTCGTCCCCGTCGATCCGCGGCTCGACCTGTTGCGCGGCGAGCCCGCGTTCGGCGAGATCGTGGCGGCGCTCCATTGAAACGCATCTGGCGCGCCGTCTACTGGAACCTCGTTCATCCGATGCATCGCAAGGTGCTGATGCGGCGAGCGGCGGCGGGCGATCGCGAGAAGTTGCGCGCGGTGGAGCTGGTGCAGCCGTACACGATGGTCGGCTTCGAGCGGCTGATGAACGCGTGGGACGTCGTCAAGCGCGCCGAGGTGCGACACCTGCCGGGTGCGATCGTCGAGTGCGGCGTTTACAAGGGCGGCTCGGCGGCGGTGATGACCATGGCTGCGTCGCGCGAGCGGCACATCTGGTTGTTCGATTCCTTTGAAGGACTGCCCGAACCGACCGCGAAAGACGGCAATGCGGCGAAGGAGTATTCGGGCGATCGTGCCGGCGGTGCGCTCGAGCCGATCGGACAATGCGTCGGTCCGCTCGATGTCGTGAAGGAGCTCTTCTTCGACAAACTGCATGTCGACCCTTCACGCGTGCACATTCGTCAGGGCTGGTTTCAGCAGACTCTGCCGGCGGCGCGCGGCGAGATCGGACCGATCGCGGTGCTGCGTCTCGACGGCGACTGGTACGACTCCACGAAAGTTTGCCTCGAAAATCTTTACGATCTCGTCATCGCGGGCGGGTTCGTGGTCATCGATGATTACGGATATTGGGAAGGTTGCCGTCGCGCGGTGGACGAATTTCTCGCCGCGCGCAATCTCGAGGTCGAGCTGATTCGCGTCGACGACTCGGGCGTCTGGTTCATGAAGGAGGCCGCATGAAAATCGCAGTCGCGGTTGCGCTGTTGGTAGCGGGTGCGGCAGTTGCGCAGGAGAGTGCGGTCATCGATGTGCAGGTCACGAACCTCGACGTCGTCGTTACCGACTCGAAAGGCAAGCGCGTCACCGGCCTGACGAAGGCCGATTTCGAAGTGCTCGAAGACGGCGTGCCGCGCGAGATCACCAACCTCTCCGAGATCAGCCGGAACGCGGCGGCGATGACGGAGACGATCCAGCCCGCGCCGCGGCGCATCCTGCTGATCGTCGACAACGGCACGATCGCGCTGGCCGCGCGGCGGAAAGTATTCGACGCGACGCGCGCGACGCTCGACAAACTGGTCGTCAATTCATCCGACCGCATCGCCATTGCCACGATCTCGCGCTCAATCAAGGAGCGCCTCGGCTGGACGTCCGACCGCGAGGCCGCGCTGAAAGTGCTGGCCGAGATCGAAAAAGACGCGATCCTGCCGAACCTCGACGTGATGGCATTCGAGCGCTCGCTCGAGGACATCATCTCGGAGGCGCAATCGAGGCACGCATCAATGGCCGGAAGTGCGCCGCAGGGTGGCACCGGCGACGGCACCGGCGAAAATCCGCCCGGCGGCACCACCGGCGGAGGGGTCTCTTTCGGTGGCGGAGGGACCGGCCGTCCGCCGGTCAACTTCCAGTATCTCGTGGCACAGGCCCGTGCGTACGCCGCGTCGACCACAAACGACACGCGGCAGACGATCTCCGCGCTGAATGCTGCGATGACGGCGTTCCAGGCGATGCCCGGTGGACGCCGGATCGCGATCATCGTCGGCGGTGCGCTGCCGATGAACGCGGCCGACGCAGTGTTTCAGCAGCTCGAGGCCGTGCGCGAGCAGTTCGACCGCCCCGACGTGCGTGGGATGGTCGGAATGAAGCAGGCATCGACGCTCACTCAGATTTCCGCATACGACCTCGGACGCGAGATCGATGGACTCGCCAACTCCGCGAAGCTGAAGGGCATCGCCATCTATGCCGTGAATCCGGAGTTCGGCGACAGGATGTCGTCGGGAGTGAACGCATTCACGCCCGTTGATTCGGGCGCGGAGTTCTCGACGATGCGCGGCATGCTCGATGGGTACAACCGTCTCGCCGTCATCACCGGCGGCGCCGCGATGATCGGCCGTCCCGCGCAATCGGCCGTCGCCGAGATCGTGAGCGATCTCGATTCGTATTACTCGCTCGGCTATCGCGCCGCCGGCCCGCTCAACCCACAAACGCAGATCGCGGTGAAGGTGCGCAAGGGACTCAACGCTCGCGCGACGCTCGCTTCCGGCGCGATCAGCCGCGATTGGCAAGTCGCCGACCAGGTGCTCGCGAATCACATCGCCGAGCCCGCGAACCCGCTCAACATTTCCGTCTCGATGGATCCCGCCGTCGTCGCGGGTGAAAAGAAAATGATCCCGATGACGATCAGGATCCCGGTGAACAGCCTCACGATCGTCGAGAACAAAGGCGAATACACGGCGTCATTCGCGGTCTTCATCTCGCTCGGCAATACCGACGGCGGCGGGTCGGATCCGAGCCGGCAGGAACAGTCGTTCCGCTGGCCGGCGAACCTGGTGGAGCAGGTGAAAGGGAAGACGATCGGCTTCGCCGTCAGTCTCGAAGCGTCTGCCGACCGCGACCACGTTTCGGTGGGTGTACTCGATCAACACTCCGGCGCCGCCGGATTCACGCGGGTGAGGTTGCCATGAAGCGAGCGATCTTCACAGTGGCGGTGGTGTTGATCGCTTCGGCGGCGTTCGCGCAGGAGAGCGCCGTCATCGACGTGCAGGTCACGAACCTCGACGTCGTGGTCACGGACGCGAAAGGCAAACGCGTCACCGGCCTCACGGCCAGCGACTTCGAAGTGCTCGAGGACGGGAAGCGGGTCGAGGTCACGAACCTCTCCGAGATCGACCGCGAACGTCTCGCGGTGAACCAGGCGACGCAGCCGGCGCCGCGACGCATCCTGATCGTTGTCGACAACGGCACCATCGCGCTCTCGGCGCGGCGCAAAGTGTTCGACGCCACGCGAGCAGCACTCGATCGCCTGATGATCGGGCCATCCGATCGCGTCGCCATCACCACGATCTCGCGCTCGGGCACGAATCGCCTGTCGTGGTCCGCGGATCGTGCGCAGGTCCTGCAGATGCTGGCCGCGATCGAAAAGGACGCGATCCTGCCCAATCCCGATCTGCTTGCGTTCGACCGGTCGCTCGACGCGATTCTCGACGAGGCCAACTCCGCCGCCATGTCGCGGACCGGAACGATCACGGTGGGGACGCCGACCGATCCGGAGGAGGGGGAGGGGGCAAACAGGAAGGCCCTGCTGCGGGAGCGGCCGCAGGTGGATTTCCAGCAGATCGTCGCTCAGGCGCGCAACTATGCGAGCTCGGCAACGAGCGACACGCGCGCGACGCTGTCCGCGCTGAACGCCGCGCTCGGGTCGTTCGCAGAGGTCCCGGGCGGCCGTAAGATCGTGATCCTGACCGGCGGCGGTCTGCCGCTCAACTCGGCCGAAGCGGTGATGCAGCGCATCGAGTCCGTGCGGAATGAACTCGAGCGCACCGGCCACCTCGGCGTCCGCGGCGTGAACACCGCATCGATGCTCACGCAACTGTCCCAATACGACCTCGCGCCGCAGTTCGATGAAGTTGCGGCTGCGGCAAAAGTGAAGGGCGTCGCGATCTATTCGGTGAACCCGGAGTTCGGCGAGCGGATGGCGTCGAGCGCGCGTTCCTCGCGATCGGCGGACCTCGAGTCCGAGTTCGCCACGATGAAAGGGATGCTCGACGGCTATCAGCGGCTCGCACTCGCGACGGGTGGGGCGGCGATGATCGGCCGTCCCGCCGACCGAGCGGTGAACGAGATCGTCAGCGATCTCGACTCGTACTACTCGCTCGGCTATCGCTCCACCGGTCCGCTGACTCCGACGTCGCAAATCACGGTGAAAGTGAAGAAGGGTCTGACCGCGCGCGCGACGATCGCGTCGGGCGTCATCAGCCGCGATTCCGAGGTGGCGGATCAGGTGCTCGCGAATCACATTGCGGAACCGGAGAATCCGCTGAACTTTGCGGTGGTCCTGGAGGAACCGATCGAAGCGGCGGGCAAGAAAACGATCCCGATGAAGATCATGATCCCGGTCGACTCGCTGCAGCTCCTCGAAGACAACGGCGAATACGCCGCCGCCTTCGCCGTCTTCGTCTCCCTCGGCAACGCGGCCGGCGATGGCTCCGACCCGGTGCGCCAGCAGCAATTTTTCCGCTGGCCGGAGAGCGCCATCAAGGAAGTGAGAGGGAAGACGATCGGGTTCACCGTGAACGTGGAGGTGAGTGGCGAGCGCAACCGCGATCGCATCTCGATCGGCGTGCTCGACCGCCATTCCGGCCAGGCCGGGTACACGCTCATCATGCTGGAGTAGAGCCGCGGGCGCGCATGCTAAATTAACTTCCGTCATGTCACGCAAAGAGCTCCTCGACCGCGTTCATACGGAACAGATCATCGGCGTCGTGCGCGAGGACGACGCGGAAGCGGCGCAGGCGGTCGCGGAAGCGTACGCGCTGAACGGCATTCGCATCATCGAGATCACCATGACCACGCCGGACGCGATCGAGTTGATGGTGGCGCTCGACAAAAAGTACGGACCGCAGATCGACATCGCCGCCGGCACCGTTCGCAGCACGAACGATGCGGCCCTGGCGCGGCGCGCCGGCGCGAAGATCATCGTGTCGCCGCACACCGATGCGCACGTCATCGAGTACGCGAATGAGAACGATCTGCTCTGCATCGCCGGCGCGGCCACGCCCACGGAAATCATCCGCGCGTGGGAAGCAGGCTGCGACGTCGTCAAGGTCTATCCCGCGCAGTACCTCGGCGGTCCCGACTACATCCGCACCATCCGCGGTCCGATCCGCGACGTGCTGATGCTCGCCGGCGGTCCCGTGCCGCTGGACATGATCGATTCGTACCTCGACGCCGGCTGCATCGCGGTGAACCTCGGCGGCTCGCTCGCGGTGCCGGACCTCGTGCGCGAACAGCAGTGGGACGAGATCGGACGGCGCGTGCTGCTCGCGACGTCGATCGTCGAATCGCGGCGCGCGGTGCAACTCGACGACGCGCAATACGTGCACTGATGCGCCTGATCCTGCTCCTGCTCCTGGCGACCACGTTCCCGTCTACGAGCCGCACTTCGTGGATGCGGCCCGAAGCGTTTCAACTCACGATCGGCATGTCGCGCGGCGACGCGATGACCGCGCTCGAGAAGTGGGCGCCCAAGCGCGGCAAAGACGCGAATGAAGTGGTCGTCGACTACGGCGACGACAAAGCGCTCACGCTGCACTTTCGCAAGGATCGACTGACCTCGGTGCGCTTCGAGCTTTTCGTGTTCCTGCCGGAGATTCGCCTCGCGTTCGATGAAGAGAAGGCGCGGCTCGCGGAAGCGCGCGGCAAACCGCGCAAGGCCACCCGCTCGATCCTGATCTACGACAACGCGCTGCCGAACCTGATGGTGGTCGCCGCGGACGATCCGAAATCGCAGCAGGGAAAGCAGGGCATCGGGGTGCTGGCGGTCAGGTACTACGATCCGCGGTAACCCCTCATCCGCCTTCGGCTACCCATGTAGCCCTCGCCCCGCTTGCGGGGAGAGGGTGGCCGAAGGCCGGGTGAGGGGTCGCGCGCGTTACTGCGCGCCGCCGGTGACTTGCGCGGTTTCACGCACTTTCGCGACGTAGCGACTCGTCTTTCCTTCGTAGATGAACACGCCGTCGCCGAGCGTGCCGACGTATGTGCGATCGCGCACGAACGGATCGGGCACCACGGACGCGATGTCGGTGTTGCTCGCGGGCAGCGTGAGCTGATTCCACTGGCCGTCGATCGGTTCGCCGATGAGGATCTCGCGCTGCTCGCGCGAGGTCAGGAACAGCATCTTGTTTCCGGCGCGCGTGCCGCCATGGACCGTCGCGAACTGCGCGTCCGGCGCGTCCGCGTGCTCCCACGTGCGAGCCACGCTGATCATGCCGGCCTTCACGCCTTGCGCGCCTGCGACGAACACGACCTCGCTGCCGCCGAAGTTGCGGATCGCGATCGAGCGTCCGCGCGAAGGCGCATTGCTGATCGTCGCCCACGACGAGCCGTCGAACACTTCCAGTCCCGCTTCAGTGAGCGCGTACAGAGCCTTGTTTCCTTCGAGGCTGCCGATGGCGATGTCGATCGCCCGATTCTTCGCGCCGCCGAGGCGGTACCAGGTCTTGCCGGCGTCGCGCGAGGTGAACACGCCTTCCGCGGTCGCCGCAAATGCGCGCGTGCGGTTGAAACGCAGGATCTCGTCGACGCGAATGGGGAAGCCCGAAGGCTCCGACTGCGTCCACTCCATCGCATCGCCGCTCCAGAAGATGCCTTTCTCCGTCGCGGCAAGGAACTTCACTTCGGCATCGGCTTCCGTGGCGATCGTCAGCGAGAGCACTTCCGGCAGCGCCGTGCGGCTCGCTTTCTCCCACGTGCGGCCGGCGTCGTCCGAGCGATAGATGCCCGAGGCCGCACCGCCGAATACGACCGCCGCGTACACGCGGTCCTTCACGAACGGATCGGGTGCGACGGTGGTGATGCGCAGATTGTGCAGTCCGTCCGAGGTGCGCTGGAACGACTGGCCGCGATCGTTGGAGACGTACACGCCGTCGCCCTCGATGCCGAGGACGATGCGCTGCGGGCGCTGCGGATGGAGGACGATCGAGTTGATGACCAACCCCTCGTCCGAGAGCACGTACCAGCTCTTGCCCTTGTCGTCGGAGCGATAGAGTCCAGCCACGGACCCCGCGTAGACGGTGCTGTCGTCGCACGGGTCGATCTCGACGTCATGAATGCGACGGTTGTTGAAGCCGTCGCGATAGCGCGTCCACTTGTCGCCGCCGTTGCGCGAGTTGTAGACCCAGCCGCACGTCGCCACCCACACGTTGTCGGGCTGCTTCGGATCGATGGTGATCGAGAACATGTCCGTGTCGAGCACCATGCCTTCGGCGATGTGCTTCCAGGTGCGGCCGCCGTCATCGGTGCGCCATCCCTGGCGCCACGTGCCGACGAAGATGCGATCGCGCGAGCGCGGATCGATCGCCAGGGACTCTACGTTGATCTGATCGGAGATCTTTTCCCACGCGCGCCCGCCGTCGCTGCTGCGATAGACGCCCGTCAGGCCGCCCACCACGACGACGTCTGCATCGTTCGGATCGACCGCGATCGCGCGGACGGAGAAATCATCGAGCCCGGCATCGCGCCGCTGCCAGGAACGTCCGCCGTCGCTCGAGACGGCGATGACGCCGCCGCCCCACAAACCCCAGCACGCGGCCCACAGTTTTCCCTCGCGATCGAGCACCAGGTTATCGACGATGTAGTTGGGAAACGGCACACCGTAACGCGGATTCGTCCACGATTTCGCGCCGTCGCGCGAGACGTAGACCTCGCCGCCGCTGGTGCCGAGATAGAGGACGTCGGGATTGGTCGGGTCGGCGATGAGCGCACGCACGTCAGCGCCGTAGAGGCCGGCCCGCCGCCACTGCGCCGAGGCCGTCGTCGTGATGAGAACCAAAGTCAGGAGGAAGAAGACCTTACGCATACCCGCCCGTTCCGAGAGTTTTACCACACGCGGCCTTAGCAAACGGCGGGCCGCTACGTGGAGAGGACCGGGAGGCCTCCGGACATCTGAGCCTCCGTGTCAAGTCATGCGGCAGCGGAGGCGAGGGGTGAGCCTCGCCTGGCGAGTTGCTGCAGGTAGCGCGCTTCGTCGTAGGCGGTGCGGCTCTTCCAGCAGGCGTACAGGAT
>DASPNA010000091.1:0-45499 GCA_035626775.1 Thermoanaerobaculia bacterium | reverse complement strand
ACTCGTGGTGAAGCCGACTGCGAGCGTCATGTCGGGGTTCAGCGCGTTCGTCACGTCGATGACCACTTTGCCGTTTGCGGCGTCGCCGATGGTCTTCACGACGTCAGGAACAGCAGCGAACGGTACGGCGAGGATGATCACGTCTCCCCAGGCCGCCGTCTCGCGTACGTTCTCTTTTCCAGTCGCGCGAACTTCGTAGCCCGCGCGGCCAATCCCCCGCGCCAGCGCGCTTCCGACATTTCCGTCACCGATGATTGCGATCTTCTTCATCTGCTTGCTCTCCCCTTCTCCGGTTTCACCACTCGGATTCGCACCTACCAAACGAATCGGGGCAGAGGTTATTCCTCCGGAGGAACAACCTCACAGCGGAGTAATATGAAGGTGCGGTGAGGTTATGCGTACGGGAGGGAGAAGATGACCGACAAACTCAAGCGTGAGCTCAAGCAGCGGCGGCCGTTCAGCAGCGTGCATGAGGAAGTCGTGCTGAGTGCAGTACGGACCGCGGATGTGCTCGTGCAGCCGTTCGCTGAGGTCGTACGTGGGGCGAACCTCAGCCTCGCGCAATACAACATCCTCCGTATTCTGCGTGGCGCGGGAGAGGAGGCTCTTCCGTGCGGCGAGATTGCCGAACGGATGGTGAGCCGCGATCCTGATCTGACCCGCCTGCTCGATCGGCTGGAGGGGCGCGGATTCATCGAACGCATGCGTGGAACTGAGGATCGGCGCAAGGTGCTGGCGAAGATTACGAAGGACGGATTGCAGCTTCTGGCAAACCTCGATGAGCCGATCCGTGATGCTGCGAAGCAGGCTCTCGGTCACATGTCCACCGCGCGGCTCAACGAGCTCACGGTATTACTCGACGAAGCACGAGCCCGCGCAGCGGAATGACTCAGTTGAACGTCCCGCCGAACGCCACGGCTGGTGGAACGCAGCGCCGGAGGAGCGACGAACGCCCTTGTCGCACGCAGGCTCGCCCATGCGCTCGGCGCACGTGCCACTCGCGCGGCGATGTGGGCAAAATGCTACCCATTGGATAGGCGCAGGGTTGTAGCGCGATGCGACGCCGGCGAGCGACGTCGCATCGGAACTCTAGGTGGTCAGGATGTGATGCATTGGTTGATGCGCGCGATCGCGAGCCGGAGATGCGGAGCGGAGGCATGACTGCGGACGCGATGGATCGGCCGGCACTGATCCGGCGCGGCAGCAGCTCGAGTACGCGATGATCGGCTACAACAGCCTCCAAGGGATCATCGCAATCGGCGCGGGTCTGATCGCCGGCGGTGTGGCGCTCGTGGGCTTCGGCTTCGATAGCGTCATCGAAGTGATCTCCGGCGCGACGCTGCTCTGGCGGCTGTACGCGGACGTAGACGAAGAGCGACGCGAGCGCGTCAAGCAGCGCGCTTTGTGCGCATCGTAGGATGGTCGTTCCTCCTCCTCGCGGCATACGTCACGTTCGATGCGCGAAAGGCGATCATCCGCCGCGAACTGCCCGACGAAAGCATCATCGGGATCGTGCTCGCGGCGCTCGTCATCATGCCGCTGCTCGTCCGTGCGAAGCGGCGCGTAGCGCGAGCCATTGGAAGCAAGGCGCTCGATGCGGACGCGACGCAGACGGCGCTCTGCACCTGGCTCTCCGCGATTCTCCTCGGCGGCCTGTTGCTGAACGCTCTCGTCGGCTGGTGGTGGGCCGATCCCGTCGCCGCGTTGATCATGGTCCCGATCATCGTGCGCGAAGGTCTGGAAGGCATCCGCGGCGAACGATGCGAGGATGACTGCGGGCACTGAGTTGACGAGCTATGCAGCGGACCAGCGTGCGCCGAGAGGTTGACCGCCGCGCCCGCGGGGCAGGCGGCGGCTCCGACGAGTCAGTGATGCGTGGTGTGGTGCGTTC
Source organism: Thermoanaerobaculia bacterium (assembly GCA_035626775.1). Taxonomy (GTDB): domain Bacteria; phylum Acidobacteriota; class Thermoanaerobaculia; order Gp7-AA8; family Gp7-AA8; genus QHVT01. The sequence continues at coordinate 43,608 of DASPNA010000091.1, read as the reverse complement.
GACGACCGCCATCCACACGAGCGAGCTGACGATGTAGATGCCGCCATAGGCGGCGAACGCCCGCCCCGCCAACGCCGCATCAACGCGCGTAAGCGCGAGCGCGAAGACGAGCAAGCTCACCGCGCCGGGTGCAAGCCACCATGGACTGCGGCCGAGCCGCAGCCACACCAGGCGGCGTAGCACCCGGCGATCTCGCACGCTGCGGCAACGATGAACCAGAGCACATTCTGCCCGCGGCGATGAACTCCTTCACATCGGCACCGCCGTCCAGGCGAAGCGTGAGCGCGCCGAACGCCGGCAACTCGACATGGAAATCGACGGCCGGGCAGCAGCGCGATTCGTCGGCAACCCACTCCGCCAGCTCCGCGACGGAGATGTGCGTGCGGTCGATCGTGAACAGGTAACCGTCAACGAGGTCTGCGCGGGTCGCGTGCTGGAGCAGGCGTTTGGTCACGGCCTCGTGACGGGCGCGCTGCTCCTTCGTCAGAGCGTTCATGTTGCACGCGAGGATGCGCTGCGGCTTCTGCACTTCGGAGGCAGCCGCGGTGATGCCGAGCAGGGCCAGTGATGAGAGGACGACGAGCTTCAGAAATCGCATGGTGTTGTTTCTCCTGCCTCCAACGTACGACTTCAAGTACGCTTGAAGTCAAGAGATCGCGCATGGAAATGACGATCGGAGAACTGGCGGCGCGGGCGCGCCTGGCCGCTTCGACGATTCGCTATTACGAAGAAGTGAAGCTGTTGCCGCGCCCGGAGCGTGCGAGCGGGCGCCGCGTCTTCGACGAAGGAACGCTCGATCGCCTGCTCATAATCACGTTCGCGAAAGAAGCAGGCTTTTCGCTGCGCGAGATCCCGCAACTCTTCGATGGCTTCGCGAGCGACACGCCTGCCGGCGTTCGGTGGCAGAAGCTCGCAACGGCGAAGCTGGCCGAAATGGAAGCGCTGGCGGAGCGGATCGACGTGATGAAGAAACTGCTGCGCGAAGCGCTGCGCTGCGGATGCGTCGAGCTGGATGCGTGCGGAAAGCTGTTTCGCGCGCGTGGCGGCCGGGCGAGCCGCGACGCGCGGAAGGGCGCACGATGAGCGAAGTGGCGTTTCGCATCACGGTCCTGAATCCGCCCCGCGGCGTCACGTTCCGTCTTAGCGCGGACGTTCGGAGTTGGTCGCTCCGTCGCACGAGACCGCTGCGGCGATCTCCTTCGAGTTCACACTGCGCGTCGCACCGAGTGATGCTGGCGGACCGCCGCGCCTCCTCGGTCCCTTCGCGCAAGGACCACCCGCGGCGAGGTTCGTGTACGTGAACTCCGGCAAGCCGGCCGGGGACTCACCCTCCACGGCTGGGACAGCTCGGAGGCGTGCACAAGCAATGCCTCGCACGACGGTGCGGCCCGCCGGCGCCAACGCTGACGGCTGATCGAGCAGCACGCCGCCGCGCGGGGAAGATGGTCCGCGCGCATCTCCGCCTCGCGATTGCGCGAATCAACCAACTGCATCAGATCCTCACTACGTAACGAACAGGGGAGCCGCGCGGCCACGTCCGGCGGCTCTCGCGTCGTAGGCTTTCGCCAGCATCGCCGCGCACTCGCTCGTCATCCTCACGAGCGTCGCCCGTTGCGCGTCGTCGAATTCCTGCGGCTCGGCAAACGTCCAGCCGATCGCGCCGACACTCGAGTCTCCGTCGAGCACCGGAACAGCCGCCAGCGATTGCGTCTTGTTCATCGTCCAGATCGGCAGGAGCAGCGGATAATCTGGCACCGGCGGCGTGAGCGACCCGAGCCACACGGGACGCGACGTCCGCACTGCCACGGACAGCGGGTAATTGACGCTCATCGGCAACGGGAAATAGCCCTCCACGACTCCGTCGGCATAGCCGAACGAAGCCGCCAGCATGAGCTACTCTCCGGAGTTCTTTACGACCAGCGCCGACCGCGCACCGCATGCGCTCGCTCCGTTCGAGAGCCACCGCGTCAGCGCTTCGATCTCTCATAGCGCTGCGGCTGTGCGCGCACGCATTCGCGCACCGTCTGCACGAACTCCGATACGTCGAACGGTTTCCGGATCAGGCGCCAGATCGCCGAGTGATGCTCGAATTGCTGCAGCTGCGCCTGCGACACGGCGGTGATGACGATGATGCGCCGCAACAACTCCGGCCGCTCGCGCGCAAGGCGGCGTACGATATCGAAGCCCGTCATCCCCGGTAGCATCAGATCGAGCACGATCGCTTGGTAGCGGCCACTCTCGATTGCCCGGAGCGCGACATCTCCGCGTCTCTCGACCTCGACGCCGAGCCGCTCGCGCACCATCAAAGTGTAGAGCAGGTGTTCCAGCGCCGGATCGTCTTCAACGATCAGCACCGACATGGACGCGCACGACTATACGCCGTTCGCGCGTCTCACGCCGCCAGCTGCTTTGAGCAACCGTCGATCCGCGCCACGCAGCATTAGAGCGGCCTGCGGAAACATTTCGGCCCGCTTCGGCGTCTAATGGGCTCAGATGCTGCTTGCCTCTTCGCTTTCGATGACGCGAAAAACGCTCGCGCTCGCGGTCGTGCTGCTGATCGCCGGCCTCGCTCCGGCGACGGCTGTGATCGGCTTCTGCGCGAAGATGCCATGCTGCTATGGGTGAGGCGTAGGACGGTCCGGCGCTCGCGGCGAACAAGGCAGACTGCTGCACGACGATCAGTTGCTACGAAGCCCCGTCGCACGACGGGACGGTCACGGCAAAGACGAAGACGGCTATCGCGTCAGCGCTGGCAGTCACGCCCGTCGTCGCTGCGCTTGCCGCGGTGCCCATTGCGCCGCACGCGTTCGACGACACCTCGCCACCTCTCACGATGAAGCAGCGGCTCTCGTCGCTCTCGATCCTCCTCATTTGATCCTCCGGCACGCGTGAACCATCGAGCGGGCGAATGCCCGTTCGCTTCGCCGTTTTCTGCTGCTGGAGGTCATCCCATGTTTTGCCGTTTCATCGCGCTCGCCACCCTGAGTCTTTCGACTCTCGCGGCCGGAGCCGCGCTCGCACAATCCATCGACTGGCAGTCCATTAACTGGCATGAGCCGAACGCCGTAGCGCGTGCGGCCCGCTGATGCGTATCCCGCGGTCCGGCGCATCGAAGCCGAGGCTCGCGCGGCACGCGAGCGTGTCACGCAGGCAGGCGTATCCGAATGGCCGCTCTCATCGCTGCCTCGAAGCAGTCGCATCGCGTCGTGGAACCTCGATTGACGGGCGGATTCGCTGGAGATGCAACTCGGGCTGCGGCGCCTGGAGGAGATCGCGTTTGAGTGCGAAGATGCACTCTTCTTACGCGAAGTCGAAGTGAACGATCGCAAGCGCGACGTCTCGGGTGCCGAGTTGACCGTACGCCTCTTCCATAGAGACGCGGATCGCGCCGCACTGGCCGCCGCGCACGGCGTTGGTGCAGGCTGAGAGTCGCCACGATCTCGCGCGGCAGGGTGTCGACAACTCCGCCTCGACCATCAGCGAAGCGCTGGCAAAGTTCCGTTTTGCGCAGAACGTCGCCGTCATCGCACGTAATGCGCGCGATCGGAGGTCATCCCGCCCCTCAGGGACCAGCGCATCGCGGCATTCTCGTGCGCCGCGACACCCTGCTCGTGCTGTTTCACACGCACGTGCCGGCGTCCGCGATTATCGCTTTCGCCGCGCAGCAGCGGCGCTCGTCGAACGTCACGCGGCCGTGGTCACGACTTCGGTGCTGCTCGTTGTGAGTGCAACGCGCATCGTCTTCACGTTTGCCATGACGCGCTGCGTCGGCGAGAGGGAGACCGCGGCGAGGCCGGGTTCGAGGCGCGCGTTGTTCGCGATCTGAGCGGCGACATCCGCCTGTTTCGAGACGGTGCGCTTCACGAGCTTCATGCCGCAGATCGGGCAGTTGCCCGGCTTGTTTGACGTGACGGTCGGATGCATCGGGCCATCGAACCGCTATCGGTATTGTGTCGCAGCACCACAACAGTCGCGACCAGCGCCATGATGGCGAGGCTCGCAACAGTTACGCGGCCGCTGACGATTGTTCGCATCGCGCAACGATAGCAATTCCCCTCTCCGACCGCGCGCGTGATCCGCGCGCCACTTGTAGCAGAGAACCGGTCACGACGATATCGTTACTGCTCGCAGTAGCCCGAAGGTCAAGTAAGCCGCTTACCGAATCGCCGCGACCTCCCATGTGCGGCTTGCGCCTTGGCACTTCACTGCGCACACGATGGGCGACAGCGTTGGCCCATGCCCTCCGGTCTCACGTTTTTCAATTGCGCTCCCGCCAGACAACCCTTGCCGCCGACTCGTCGCGACGTGGTACTCGCACTGGCAAACCGTATAGCGAGCCGACGGTTTCGCGCTCTCGTGCATCGCCTACGTATATGACTCGCGCATCGCGCGAACGCGGTACGGCTGCGGTAAACGTTCTCGTCAGGGACGCCAAGCTGGTCCCATCCACTGGGATGAGTTCTACATAGACGCGCACGATGACGCCGTCCGCATAACGGTCCGTAGTCGTTTTCGTCACGTGCGACATGCTAGACAGCAGGACGCCGGAGACGACGACGTCACGAGGCCCAGCGACAGCGGTTACATCCAACAGGCCCGCCGCGGGGATCACGTATTGACGCTTGAAGCCTATCCACGCGATGACGGCGATTACGCCAACCGCGCCGGTGCCGATCAACCACTTCTTGGCTCGACGCGATTTCATTTCTCCCTCCAGTTTACGCGAGCCGTTAATCCATCGTTCGCTTGGAGAATCGATCGAGATAGCGTCACCGGATTCGGCCAACGATCCTTCTTGGTCTTTGATACGAGATTCTCGCCAGTGCCAGCACGCCACGCATCCCCTGCAAACGTGCTACATGTCTTTCCTGATGTCCAGGCGTCGTCGCCTTGACGCCGGTATGCATCGATCGTTGCCATCAGCGCGGCTTCCTGTGCGTCATCGAGCCACGTCGTGCGACTAAATACGGTGTATTTAGTGCGGTTGGCGTACTCGTTCCAGTGGTCGAGCTCCCAATTTGTGTTCAGGCCGCGTGGTGCTGGTGTTCCGAATCCGAACGTTCCGTATGACGTGGGTGCCCCGTTGTCTGGTGTGTAAACAATCCATGAGTGGCTATCGAACATCGCCGGACCTGACGACCCCCCGCCGTAAGACGAGTAGATCGTAAGCTTTCCGGAAAGACCCAGCGGATCGATGGTATTGACAGGCGATGAGTTGACATACTCATAAAGATTTGCGGCGCCGCCATGGAATCCAATCGGGTCTTTTGTCGTCCAACGGCCTGTTCCAGCGTCGTAGTCCCGCGCGCCGAATCGAACGAGCTGCGTCGCAGAGTCATAAAGCCCGCCCGCGAACCCGAACGGAATGAAGCCGGGATTCGTGTCGGTCAACACGATGCCGAACTCGTCGTACATTCGCATCTGCGCGATCACACCTGTCGCCACGTTCACCACCATGCGTGGGCTGCCGAGATGATCTGCATAAATTCGGTAAGTCACGCCGTCTGCGACCATGTAGTCGGGAACATTTGTCCGAGTGCCGTAGACGAAGCGTTTCTTAGCCACACCTGCGGCGTCGAGCTCCGCGATGATTCGGAGTTGATCGGCGTAGAGCCAATGGTGCGTGACGGCGCCGTTCACTTTGCGGCCGACGCGACGGTTCTGCGCATCGATCAAGTATTCGATAAGAGTGCCGTCCGGAAGTGTGACACTCAGAAGGTTGCCGAGTGGGTCGTAGTTATAGCGAGTGGTGCCGGTGGTGTTATTGGTTGTGAATAGTTCACCATTTGGCGTGTAAGTGTACGCAGTTCCGTCGTAGTTCAGCAGACGGTCCTGATTGTCGTAACTCGCCGTCTCAGCCACGGTCGATGTTGCGCCGATAAGCTCTTTCGCTGTTCGGTTGCCGTTGCTGTCGTATTTATAACGTACCAGCACGTTTGGATACGTCACTTCGTCCAAGCGGCCTGAAATGTCGTAGTGGTAGCCGATCGCGAGGTCGGCGCCTTCTCTCGTTTCCATGATGCCTGTGATGCGGCCGAGCCGATCGCGGGAGTAATCGAACGCGAGAAAGCTCCTCGACGGAGTCTCTTGATGAAGCTCGTCGAGATCGCCGTGACCATCGCGAACAAACCGCTCGTACGTACCGGCAAGCAGCGCATAGTCAATGATTCCTTCCGGGCGTCGCACCAGTTGCAACGCACCGGCCGTCATCAGCAGACCGTCATCGTCATAGGTGAACGTTGCGACGTCTCCGACGGCAGATTCGCTCGCGAGCCTACTGTCTGCGTCGTATGTCCAATCGATGTTGCCGCTGACCGAGCCGCTCCACGTGACCTGCGTAAGTGTCGAGCCGTCGTACTGATATGAGACTGAGGCTGATCCACCTGCGATCAAGGAGAGATTCCCGGCGGCATCGTAGGCGAAGCTGCGAGCGACGCTTGCGGCCACCAGGGACTGGAGGCGGCCGCCTGAGTCGTACCCGAGATCAATCGTGCTGCCATCGGGGCGGACGATCTGCTCAAGCTCGCGGTCCACGTTGTAGATGTACTCTGTTCTATCGGTGCCGGCAACCGCGGGAGACACGTAGTCGGTGGCGAGGTTCACACGGTTGTATTCAAACGTATGTTCGGCACGCGACGGCGGGGAGACTGATGTCAGATTACCGTTCGCGTCGTATGCGAATCCGATCTCGCGCAGGTCGGGCAGAATCTGCTTCGCCAACCGTCCAGCGGCGTCGTATTGGAACGTCACAAAACGTCCGAGCGCGTCGGTGACGCTGGTCAGTTCGTTTTTGTCGTTGTAACCAAACGCCTGTCCGCGCGTGCCCTGCGACATCGATGCGAGGCGGCCGCGAGCGTCGTACGACATATCGATGGGAAGAACTCCCGGCACTTCCATCCGTCGAGTTCGACCCGCCGGGTCGAGAATGGCGCGCAACGTTCGACCCATTGGCGTCGTCACGGTCTCCATCAACGCTGCGCGATCGAACGTGCGTGTGGTCGTCTTACCATTCACGACCAATGTATCCGTGCGCGTTTGCAGCGTCCGCGGGTCCGCGGCGCTGCTGAAGGTTGCGGTGCGCGTTGCAGTCATCGCCAACGTTCGCCCGCTCGGCCAGGTGACCGTGGTCGCGCTCGTGAACGGCGACGGCAGGCCCCACGCCGGATCGGCGCTCTGGCGGTTCGTGACCGACGTGCCATCGCTGAAGGTCGCCTGAGTCGTTCCAGCGCGCCCGAACATTGCGAACGACGGCGCCCCCGCGGCGTCGATCACTTTACGCGTGATGTCAGCAGTCACAAGGTTGCGGGTTTCATACTTTTTCGTCCGACCACCGAAGGTCGCAAGCGCAATGTCGTATCCGTTCGTGGTCTCGTTTCGTGTGAGCGTCTGCTCGCCTCCCTCGGCATCACGATCGGATTCGAGCAGGCCGAGCGCGTTCCACGAAAACTGTGTCGTATTCCGCTTCGGATCGGTCATTGTTTTCATCAGACCCGCGGCGGTATATGTGAACGTCGTCGTTTCATCTGGTGCCGTGGCGATGCTTGTAACCTGTGCCGCCGACGATAGAGACAGCGTCGTTTCCTGTCCGCCGGGCGCGACGATGGAAATGGAATTACCGATAGTGCGTCGCTCAATCCGCGTGACGTTGTTATCTACGTCAACCATTGATTGCAGAAGACCGGCTGTGTCATAGCTGAATGCAGCCAATACCGCTCCTGTGTCGGCGTTAACCGTCCGCAAGTGCCGCCCTTGCGCATTGAACACCTGAAGTACACCGCCGTCCGCGATCGTAAGCTCGTCGCTGGCGTCTAAGCGTTTTGGCTGTAGTGGCGGTGCGATCCGAGCGACCGTCGGCTCGCGATCATCCGCGACAAAATTCAACGTCCCATCCGGCGATGCGGCGACGATCGGCGGTGTGCCGAGGCTCGTCGCAGTGGCAAGCTCGCCATATCGGAACGGCGCCGTTTCGCCGTTACCCGCAATGGTGTTGATGATGCCGCTCGGATCGATTCTACGAATGCGGTTGTTGCCCCAATCGGCGAAGACGACGCTGCCGTCCGGCAGCACCGTCATGATGCTCGCCCCTTCCACCTCGACCATCCAGATTCGCGCGGCTGAGGCCGGACCGCCGTCGCCGGAGTACCCACGTACACCATCGCCCGCGAACGTCGTGATGATTCCATCCGGACCCACACGCCGGATATGCGCGTCGGTAGCGATGTAGAGCGAACCATCCGGGCCCAATGCCAGACTGAACGGACCGTTTAATTGCGCTGACGTCGCAGGCCCGCCGTTGCCCCCATGTCCTCGTTGTCCGTTTCCTGCGACGGTTTGATGATGCCGTCCGGACGGACGCGATAAACGCGGTGGCGAATCGAGTCACAGACGTAGAACGACCCGTCGGGAGCGGCAGCCACATCCTTCGGAAAGTCGATATTGACAGAACGCGCCGGGCCACCTTCGATGAAAGTGGAGCCACCGCCCGCGACGCCGCTAATAATGCCGTCGGAGTCAATGCGACGCACACGCGACCGAAACGCTTCGGCGACATAGAGACTGCCATCGGGGCCAAACGAGAGTCCGGTTGCGTTGACAGGCGACGTCGCCGCGACAGAGGGAGGCGGCATCGCGCGGCTAATCGGGTCTTGACCATTCCCCGCCACGTGAACGAGTTGTCCGCCCGGTGTAATTTTGCGAATGTACGTGTATTGCGCGAGGTAGATGCTGCCGTCGGGTCCGACGGTCATACCTTGCAGGCCGCAGCCGATGCAGACCAACGTTTCGGGGCTACCGGGGACTTTAGTCACCGCACCATTCGGCGCGCCGAACACCTGTGGCGTGTCGGTCCGGCGAGAGCCGTCACCGCGATACAGCGTCTTGCCCGCAAAGTCGTAGAAATGATGCGGCGACAGTGTCCAGCCGCCGAGGACGCTGCTGGGCACATTCCACGAACCGAGTGTCCCGGTCCATGTCTGCGTCATCGGCACGTCAACACGCGCTCGGACACCGGTACTGAGGCCGGAGGCGCGACCGAACGTCATGACGGGAAACGTAGTACCTGGGGCGGGAAACTCATACTCGCCGTCGTAAACGTAGCTCGTGCGGACGGTGACCGGTCGCGAGCCGTTAACAGCGCGGCCGTATGCATCATGGCCATCCCAAACAAACCGGTAAGTCTGATCGGCGTTGGCGGGAAACGTTTGGCGAACAAATCGTCCCGCGATCGAGACCTCGACCTCGATCCGCGAGAGCGTCGACGGGATGTGCGAGCCACTGAGCTGTACGTCGAGCGTCCTTGAAGCGACGCGACCGTTCGTTCGGTCGCTCCGATAGTGCAGCGCGAACGGAGTTCCGTTCACGCCGATGTCTTCGCCGAGCGTCTGGTTCTCGCATTCGATGATCGAGCCGCTGGCGGTGCAGGAGTTCTCCTTTGCCGGGAATGAGTACGCGCCACCCGTAGGCGGCGTGGCATCAGGCGCCACGACTGTGACGGGGAAGTTCATGTCGTACGGCGTGAAATGGTTGATGAGCACGCGCCAAAGGCTCGTACCGGGTGCGTAGAGCGCGCCGAGCTCTTGGCGTTCGGAGGAGGACAAAAGGAACTCGTCCACAGCGCCGTCGCCGTTCGTATCGACACGCGCAGCGCCGCTCTCAATGGAAATGATCCGAATGACGCGACCGTCGAGCGAAGGCATCCACGCGTTCTTCGCACGATCGTACGCGGCTGCGGGTACGCCGGTGCCGACAGGAAAGCCGAGAAAATTCTCGACGTAAAAGCGAACCGGTTGCGTAAATTGCACCGTTGCCGCTCCGCGAGCCAATGCCTCGTCCACAGTCAACTCCACGCAGTACGTGTAAGCACTTGTTGGCGGCAGCGGAGCCGGCATCGCTTTGGGTCCGTTTGCACCGACTGTGTACTCGGTCGCGCGTACGCTGAGCGTCGGGAGCGTTTCCGTCGAACCATCAGGCATGACCATGATCGCTTTGGTGCCGGGGAAGAACATCAGCGTAGCGCGGCGCGTGCCGTCGCTGTCTGTCATTACCGACCCGCGTGCGACCTGCATGATCCCGGCCTCACCGATCACCGCTGTGACGTTGGGGTCGAAACCGATCAGAACGACATCGTCGGACTGCACAAAGTCCTGCCACGGCGCGCGAACCTGCCGCTCGGTTGTGAGGTAGCCATTGCGCTCATACCGGACGATGAGATCGGCGCCGCCATTGACGACAAGATCGAATCGGCCGTCGAGTCGAGACACGGTGCGTCCGAATTCCGGGCGGTCGGCAATGGTGACGCGCACAGCGGGGAGCGGCTGACCGTCACGGTCGAGAACACGTCCACGGATAACGCTGCTGCGCAGCGGCTCGATCGTGCCCGGCACGACGCCTTGCTGAATGGCGTTGGCGCCGGTGTAGAGAAAGGCTGTCGAATCGTCGAAGGAAAGCAGCGCAACGGGATCAAACGGAGGCGCGATTGTGACAGGGTCGGGAGGGATCGGGTCGAGCGGACTTGGATCGCGAACGGTCATCAGCGTTGTTGCCGACAATGAGCCGTATGTCGCTGTGATCGTCGCTGAGCCGATCGCGAGAGCTTGTGCCAAACCTACGGCGTTGATTGTGACGACCGCGTGGTTGTTGCTACTCCACGTCGCTAACGTCGTCAGGTCCGTAGTCGCACCGGCAGCGGTGACGCCCGAAACATTGAACTGAACGTTCTGGCCCGGGTCGAACACAGGATTAGTCGGCGTGATCGTGAGTGCGGTAAACGGCGGGACGTAGTTGAAGCCACCGGCGAGCTGCGCACTGCCTGCGGGGGTGGTCACCGCCACATCCGCATCACCGATCGGCCCCGATGGTGTAGTCACCAGAAGTTCAGTCGATGAGACGTAGGTCACCGCTGCCGCAAGGCCGCCAAACGTCACCGTCGTTCGTCCGGGCACGAAACCCGAGCCGAATATCCTTACGAACTCGCCGCCTTCCGGGTCGCCATTCGGGGGCTCGATGCGCGTCAGTGTCACTGACGGATAAAGGACGCGAACGGCGTCATTCTTCGAATCGACGAAGAAGACCGCGCCGGCGGCTGCGATACCGACCGGTTCATGCAGTCGCGTGCGGAGGAGGTCCGCGCCGTTGACGTAACCGGGAGTGCCGTCGCCTGCGACGGTGGTTGTCGCGCCCAGCGGTGTCACGAGGCGCAGCCGGTGATTCATCGCGTCCGCAATCCACAGATTGCCCGCGTCATCCAACGCGAGACCCGAAGGTTGCTTGAACTCGGCATTGGTCGTGCCGTCGACGCTTCCCGGATGTGTCGTACCCGCGAGTGTTGAAACGACGCCATTCGCGATTCTGCGGATGCAGTGATTGCCCGTGTCGGCGACGTACAAGACCGCGGCGGTCGAGACCACAACGGCGCGCGGAGCGTTGAAGAGCGCTTGCGCGGCAGTACCATCACCGTAGCCGGAACGGCCTCTCCCCGCGACTGTCGTGACGTGGCCGGATGGCGTGACCATGCGGATCTTGCTGTTCCCTCTGTCGGCGACATAAAGGTTGCCGACGGAATCCACCGAGAGACCAGCCGGTTCCTTGAAGCCCGCCGCGCTACCGACGCCTTCGCGGTCCTCCGGACGACCGGAGCCGGCGAACGTGCTGACCGTACCGTCGAAGGACATCCGCCGGATGACGTGATTGCCCGTGTCGGCGATGTAGATCAGCCGCCGTTCCGAATCGATCGCAATTCCCTGTGGCTGTTTGAATCGCGCCTGCGGGCCTGATCCGTCGGCGTATCCCGGGCTGTCGTTGCCGGCGATGACGCTGATCGTTCCCGATGGATCAATTCTCGTGATCCGATGATGGCCTTGATCGGCAATGAACAACACGCCGCTCGGCAAATCAACGGCCACTGCCGCCGGGTCTTTGAAGACGGCGTGCGCGTTCGTAGAGGCCGCGATCGTCGCCACCTCCGCGTAATTCTGCGCCCACGCCGCAAGCGATAGCGACAAGACAAAAACGAAAACGATGGTACGAACTGCTGCACGTCGACGGAACATTGGACTTCCCTCTCTGAGGTTGTGGCACGGTCACGGCGAGCCGAAACGCTCGCCGTGACTTGTTAGACACACTTCGCGTTGCTGAATGGACCCGGAGTTGTTACAGCTTCAGGTGCTAAGGTTTGGCACTCAACTCCCTCCCGCCGCCGGGAGGATTTTTGTTTTATCTGTGGAAGGCGCGCAGTCTAGCCAGCCATCCGGAGTGCGTCAAGGACACAAAAATGTGTCGCTGTTACGCGGCTAGTCGACCCAATTCGCGTCATTTGCGGGGTCGAGATCAAAGATTTCGTCGATGCGTACAGTGGAGTCGTTGCTTGCCTCACGGACGGCCCACAAAACACGCACCATGTTTTTGCGAGTGATACTTTCGGTGCTGCGCCAGCGATACAGTTGTACACGGTTCGGCGCGCTCCGTTTCATTCTCTTCCGCAGGAGTCTCTCCAACTGAGCGGATGGGATTCCCCTTGCGTCCAGAAACCGCTGCAACGGCGTTTTGGCGTCGCTCATCCGGATGTCGACCGTCCTTCGCCGAACGCGACAATACCGCCTTCCCGTGTCTGGTGATTTCCGTACAACTCCATGAGCATTCGTTCAACGCGAGTTGAGATCGAAAGATCTGCCGGGACCGACGGCTCGAGCGCTACAGCTTCCGCTACGAAACGTGGCAGATGAATCACAACAGGCGCAGTCCGCCACGCCTCCGACAACACACGCGGGAGATCGAGGCCGAGCGCTCGCTCGATGTCGACCGGCCGTAGCATCGTGAACCTGATACTCGCACCGACGACGTCGGGCCACGCGATCCGCTCGTCACCTGAGCGCGCGATCTCGTCGTGATAAATGTCACGCACGTCGTTCTCGTCTACTCGCCAGAGCGCCGCCAACTCGTCGAGCGAATAGAACTCGGGCGGCCGGAGGAAGAGTCGGCGGATCGCTGCGAGATGCTCTGAATAATCCGGCGGTGGAGGGGTCCGCGCACGTGTGTGGACCATCAGTTTACCCCTCGTCTGCGTACTGCCGACGGACATCCGGAGAGCCTAGGCCTTTCACGCCCGTTGGAGACACCGACCAACCAAACTGCCAGATTCTTCAAGAAGTGCAGTCTAACCGTACGCACATCAATATTGCAACAATAGTGTGCGGCTGTGCTGGCGAACCGGAAGGCGGGATGGGAGACCGGCGCGGCGTTGATGAAGAGACCGCCGCGAAGATTCGGCACCGAGCCGCTTCGCGCCGCAGTTTCCCTCGTAGAATCATCGCCGTACACGGTCGCCGAAAACCAGCTCACACACACGGGGTGCGGGTCACTCTCACTGGCGAGTCGTGCTACGGATAGCCTCGGTTCCTTGCGTGTTGTCGGACACGTGAGGGGCCGGGGCGTTTTCCCTCATCTCCGACTCCACGTCGGAGCTGGGTGGAACACCGCGCAGACTCCCTCAAGGCCCAACGCGATACGTGAAGTAGAGTCTAGCAACACGCACAACGATATTGCAAGGACGTGTGCTTCGGGTGGCAAGGTGGAAGTGTTGCGATCACCGATCATGGCGCGTAAAGTTGTCGTCCATGGCTGTCTCATCATCCTCGTCCGAGAAAGCGGCGAGTCGGCGTTCAAAGCCGGCCGCTGCCACTGATCAGTCGTCTCCGCTTCGTACCACTCGTATCAAACGCGGTCTCACGCAAGCGGAACTCGCGAGACTTGCGGGCATGCACCGCAACTCCATTTCTAAGTTGGAGAATGGCACGACGCAAGAGGTCACAGCGGAGAACGCAAACGCGCTTGCGACGGTGCTGAAAACATCCATCTCCGCTCTCGGGTTCCGGGTCCGAGCGGCTACAAAGGCAAGGTCGATCCGATTTCGACGGTTGACGGCCGAACAACGCCAAATCGTTGATGAACTGCTTTCGCTGCCACCCGAGGACTACGTGCTGATTCGAGGAGCGATAGAGAGGCTGCGCCAGAAACGGACGAGGAAGAAGTCACGCGGGGTCCAGCGGTGACGCAACGCGACTGCCTGTCCGCCGAGGAAGTTGCTTGCCTTATTCGCGGGACCGGAACAGCCGATCACGCACGCCATCTCGCCGAGTGCGAGGCCTGCGCCCGCAGAGTGTCCTTCCTACGCCGCGTCGCCTCGGTTGGTGTTGGTCGGATCGCGGACATCTTGGCTGAAGTCGACGATCTCGTTGCGAGGCTTTTCGCTGCTTCTCGTCTCACGTGGTGGAAGTTGGTGCTTGAGCCCGAGTATCGGCGCGCGGAAGTGGCGCGGCGACTTCTCACCTTGGCGATTGATGCGCGATTCCGCGACCGCGACCTTGCGGTGGATCTCGCGAAGGCGGCAGCCATGATCGTAGACAAACTTCTCGATCGAGACGCGGATGAAATCGCTGATCTCCGGTTCAACGTGTGGAAGTTTGCATCCGCAATTCTGCGGGAAGCTGGCCGTTATGGTGAGGTGGTTGTCGCATTCGTTAATGCGGAGAATGCCGCGCTTGCCGCGCCCGATCCGGAGTTGGCTCTCGCCTCAGTTCTCCTCTCTCGCGCGTTGTTTCACGCGGAGCCGGACGTCTGGAATCCTGAAGAAGCGGTGGCTTTGCTAGATCGAGCAGAGAAAGTATTTGCTCAGCGCGGCGACGTTGGTCGCCTGCAGGCCGCAATCACGGTCCGAGCTACCTTGCTATTCCGGGCCGGTGACGCAGCGGCAGCGAAGGAGAGATGGTTGCTTGTCCTACACGAAACTCCGGAGACAGATCGCGACAACTACCTGAACGCGCTGAGCAACGTCGCGCTCGCACGAGTTGAATTGCGCGAGACCGGCGCGGCGCTCGATGAGGTCATTCAGTTCTTGCTTGGACAGAATGAAAGGCTCGGTCGCATCGTGCAACTCGCGCGCGCGCGCTGGTTCCAGGGAAGGCTTCATCTGAATCGCGGCGAATACGACGCGGCGGTGAACTCGTTGCGTGCAGCGATGGCCGAGATCGGTGACTCGGATTCGTCCATCCGTATCGGTCTCGATGCGATCGAGGCGCTTCTTCTGGACGAACGTCACGTCGAAGCCTTCGACCTTGCGCGCGAATTGGCATCGGTTGCCGTGGCGCTGGATCAGCGCGAGCCGAGCAGACGACATGGCCTGACAGCCGAAGTGCTCGTGTATCTCCGAGAAGCCTCGCAGCGACAGGCGCTGACCGCGGATGTTGTCGCGGACGTTGCACGCTATATCGATCGGATCACGCGACAGCGTCCATTCGACTTCGTTCCTCCGATGCCGCTAATGGACATGTAGACTATTCGGTGAGAGTGACCTCACCCCGTTCAAAACGGGGAGGTCACCATGCGAAGGTTTTCGCTCGTCGTCATCGTTTTCGTCGCTCTCGCCACATTTCCGTTAGCCGCGGAGCAGCCCTTCCGTCGGGATCGGCAGGAGCTTGGCCCACGCGCTCGCATCGTCCGGATCATCAAGTCGATCTTTCGGATCGGGACGAACAGCGACGGAGTTACGCCACCGCTTCCAGCGGCTCCGCCACGCCCGTAGCCTGTTACGCAACGTACCCCCCGATGCCGACACATCGGGGGGTACTATCCGTTCTTCGAGGTTGGGTCCGGCCGAGAGTATGCCGCTTGAACGGCTACGTGGGAAGCCGTTAATCCGTCGTGGGAGATCGAGAGAGATGTGCAGGCCACGCGACTTCGTCAGAGATCCGCATCTTGAAGAGCTTGCCTTACTCCCACCGAACCCAAAGAGAATATAGGGAAGAATTCAATACGTGTCTACGTCACAAAAACGATGCACTGGCAAGGACGGACGAGTCGTGACGATACGCTCTAAGTGTTTGGTCTCATGTCAATCACTCCTCGCATGCGTCGTATTCGCAGTCAGCTTCGGTTGCTCGCGCGATGAGTACCGCCCAGACGTTGTCACGAACGATTCGCCGCGGGACGGCGGGACACTTGTACGCCGCATCGGCACCGACGTTGTCACGCTCAACCCCATCCGGGCAATCACCGCGACTGACCGACAGATTCATAAGTACCTGTACTCACCACTCGTCTATCTCGATGCACACTTACACCCGGTACCAGGTCTTGCCAAGTCGTGGACGATTTCACCGGATGGCTTGCTCTACAGATTCGAGTTGAATGAGAGGGCGACATTCTCGGACGGTAGTCCGGTACGTGCGACCGATGTACTTTTCACCTTGCGTAAGGTCGCTGATTCGACGTCTGAAGCTCCACAAGTCGCGGGGTTCTTCGAGCAACTCGACCTCGCGCGAACGCGTGTGAGCGACGAGCACACCATCGAAGTAGCGTTTGAAAGACCTCTCGCGGCGCAACTCATACATTTCGCAGACCTTCTCGTATTGTCCGAGCGCGTCTACTCCACGGGTGATTTCAACCGCGACTACAACGATCTCGCGGTCGGCAGCGGGCCATACAAATTAGTTAAGCGCGAGCAGGGCAAAGAGATCGTTGTAACGAGGCGTGAGGACTATTGGCGCGAAAAGCCTCATATCCAGACCGTAGTGTTCAAGGTCATCGCGGACCACGGAAGCGCGTGGAACGCCCTCAAGCTCGGTCTGATTGATGAGACCATCATTTCTTCTGACAACTGGCTCCGCGAGCGCGCGAACCCGGCAGTGACCTCGATTGTCGATTTCAAGCAGTTCTACACGCTCAACTACAACTTCATCGCCTGGAACAATCGCAGTCCGATCTTGTCAGACAAACGTGTCCGCCGTGCGTTGGCGATGTGCGTGCCGACAGAGCCGGTCATACGAAGCGTGTATCACGGCACAGCTCGCGCAATTAGCGGACCGTTCACTCCGGACGAGTACGCATACAACCCGTCCGTACCGCTGATCGGTTTCGACCTCGCGGAAGCCAAACGGATTCTTGAGTCTGCAGGATGGGTTGATCGCGACGCGGACGGAGTCCTCGACAAGGACGGAAAGAAGTTTGAGCTGGAGTTGCTGATCATGCCGGGCAGTTCCGCAACGAATCAGTTCACTCAAATTGTTCAAGCCGAGATGAAAAAGGTCGGCGTAGCAATCGAGATTCGCGCTATGGACAGCGCCGCGCTCATGCAGCAAGTCCGAGCTGGCAATTTCGACTCGGCCTACCTCGGTTGGGAACTCGATGCCGACCCCGACCCGCACTCGCTGTTCCACAGCTCGCAGTTCCCGCCTAAGGGCCAGAACTTCGTGTACTACTCGAACCCGGAAGCCGATCGCCTCATCGAGTATGCGCGGCGGGAGCTGGACCCGACGCGGCGCAAAGCCATGTACTGGCGACTCCACGAGCTGTTAGCTGAAGACCAGCCGTACACATGGACCGTGCAGGCGTCGATGAAGAGGGCATCGACCAAACGCCTACGCGGAGTGTTGTCCAGCCGTGGTTACGGACCCTTTCTGTGGTATCCGGGAGAGTTCAACTGGTGGCTCGCTCCGGCATCCCCAGAGTAGATGTCCACGACGTGCCGAACTTGTTCGCGACTCCACTCGAACTGCCGCGCGGACAAGACGGACCTCTGCCTGCCGGAACGGGTGTACGAGAAGATCGAGCCGGCAGGGATCCAGTTGCAGTCATGACCTTCACGGCGCCGCATCACAACGGCGCCGTGAAGCCTGTCGATGAACTCAGCGATGTTTGTCGGCTGCGCCGATCAAGCCAGGATAGTTGGCGAGGACGTTCCGCAACGACTTCGGCCGACGGCCCGGAAGGCGTTCGATATCGCTCGTGACGACGTCGAAGTAGCCCTGCACGAACGTCCTCTTGATCTCGGCGACGACGTGCTCAGGCATGCCGGCTTGCGCGATCCTGCCGCGAAGCTGCTCTTCGGTGATCACCGCGTCGCTGATCGGCTTCCGGACGATCTCCGACACGATCGCCGCTCGCTCGGAGCCAGTCACGATCGCCGCGCCGGTTCCGTTGTAGATCGCCCCCGCGTGTCCGTCGTCAACGAGCGCGCCCGCGGGCGCAGCCGCCAAGGTCATCGCGCGACGCGTACACCACGCGCTCATCGCCGAGGCCCGTGAGCACGTTCATGCCGAGCGACCTCTGCATCTCTTCCGCCATCGACTCGGCGTAGTAATTCATCCGCAGGATTGTCCAGTGGCGCGCCGTCTTGATCAGGTGCTGCTCGCCCGTCCAGTACGCGCCGCCGACGGTGCTATCGGCTGCCTCGCGCGTGCGCGCCGCGGACTTGAGCTGATGGCTGACGATTCGCGACCCGCGACGACATCGATTCGACCGGGCGCAATCGCCGCGGCGTGGCGAGCTGCTGGAAGACGCGAATCGGCTGGTCGGTGGAGAGGACCGTAACCGTCGTGCCGAGTTTGATCTGCGCGTGGTGAGTGCGGCTGCGGTGACGAGTGACGTGGGGGAGGACACGGGCATCGAGCGCGTGTGGTGCTCGCCGAAGCCGAAGAAGTCGAGGCCTACGTCCTCGGCCACACGCACGGCCTTGATCAGGTTACGGATCGCCTGCGCAGTCGGTCCATAGCGGCCATCGTCGGTGCGAGGCGTGTTGCCGAACGAGTAGACACCGAGTTCGAAAGTCATCGCCGAAGGTCCGCGATTCATCGCAACGCTCGTGGAGCGATGGGTAACCTCACGCAAGCGGACCGCTGAGCCGGTTCGTTGCTCGCGGAGGAGCACGACCGCCAACTCTCTCCCTTCGCCCGACCGGTAACCTGAAACGATGGCGGAAGCCGGCGGGATCACGACCCAGTCGGGCATCTACTCCAGAACTCGACGTTCGACGATGGTGGACGTGGCATCGGTGGACGCCACGCTAGTTCAGACGTAGTAGCTGGACCGTTCGTTCCCTTCAGGCCGAGATGGAGATCCAGCCGGAGTCCTCGAACGCGTTTTAGATCGTACGTTGTAATCGACGAGCCACGGCGCGGAGCGCTTGGTCGTCTTGATCGTGGAGTCGGAGTACGCTTGCGAAACATGTTGCGATATCTTGCGAAACGAGGCGCGAGTCAACAAATTGGCGACACTGTGTCGCGGAGGCTGGGCCAACCCAATCGGGTCCGGGCCCGTTGGGCCCGGCCGCCGGAGGCCTCCTGGTCGGCTGTGTCCGGTATCATGCGGCCCGATGCGTCACGTCCTGCTTGCGTCGCTGATCCTGCTCTCGACTGCCGCGGCCGCGCAGCAGGCGTACGATCCCGCCACTGAGCCGCGCGTCGTCGGCGCGCAAGGAAGCTGGCAGGACGGCTCCGCTGGTCTCGGCGACCGGCTCGAAGTGAAGGTGAAGAACTTCCCCTCGCTGCTGCAAAAGGTGTCGGGAAACTGCCACGCCATCGTGCTTTACCTTGACGGTTTGCCATTGCGGGGCATGCCGCCCGAGTCGTGCAATCAGTACGACGGCACCGTGCGCTATCTGCTCGACCGCGACCCCGAGCACAACGACGCCGAATGGCACCGCCTCCTCGGCAGTCCGAACAGTTTCACGCGCAAGACGCGCGTGAGCGTCGGCGCCGATGACCAGTTCGCGTTTCCAACGGATAAGCACGACTTCAAACTGAAGGTCATCCCCGGTCCGTGGTTCTACACGTTCCTGGCGTTGCTGGCGTTGTTCGGCGCGTTGTTCATCCACCTCTGCCGCACGACCACCATGATCCGCGCGCCGCAACATCCATCGCTTCCCGGGCCGCGGCCGTACAGCCTCGCGCGTTTCCAGATGGCGTTCTGGTTCTTCCTCGTCATCGCCGGCTACGTGTTCATGTGGATGATCACCGGAGAGCTCGACACGATCACCGACTCGGTGCTCGCGCTGCTGGGCATCGGCGCCGGTACCGCGCTCGGCGCAGCGCTCATCGATTCCCAACCCGCCGGCACCGCCACGATCACGAGCACGACCACGAGCGCGACAACCGACACGACTGCAACCGTCACGACACCGGTGCCATCCGCGCCGCCGGAGCCATCGCAGGGTTTCCTGCGCGACGTGTTGTCCGATGCCTCCGACGGCATCAGCATCCACCGCTTTCAGATGTTCGCCTGGACGCTGATCCTCGGCGTCATCTTCGTCGCGTCGGTTTACAAGGATCTCGGCATGCCCGAGTTCAACGTGACGCTCCTCGGCCTGATGGGAATCAGCTCGGGAACGTACCTCGGTTTCAAGATACCCGAGAAGAAACAAGCAGACCAACGTTAGCGCTGTATGGAGTGCGGCGGCAGAGCCGCCGCATTGGAAAGCGGCAGCTGCGGCTGCCGCACTCCATAGTCTTTACTTGCCGACAGCGCGCTGGCGGCCACCGCTGGGGCGATGTACGCGCAGAGCGCCCGTCAGCATCGCGGTATCGCGTCCGCTCGTCACGACGAGCACCGCGGATGTCGCCGGCGCCGTGCTGTCGACGGCGTACGAGGCCGACACGTAATTCGACGACCACGTGAAATCCGACGTGCGGCGGAACGCGGGGTTCATCACTTCGAACGTCGTCATGCCGCTGGTGAAACCGTCGCCACCGACGGTGATCGTGACGTTCTGTCCCGGTCGCACTGTCGCGGGAGACGCGGAGAGACTGACGTCCGCTTTCCCGACGGGCGCAGCGCCGATCCAGCGCGGATTCAGCGCGCTCGAGCCGCTGGTGGTCAGGACGAGATTCCCGTACACCTTCCCGTTCTCGACGTCGACCGTTTGCGCGAAGAACTCGGTCGGGAACGACAACGCCTTCGCGTCGCGCCACGACCCCTGCAGTGCCCCGATGTCGACTGGACCATCGAGCGGCTCGGCGTACAGACGGTACCGCCCCGCCGGAATCGCGACGAGCGAAAACTCGCCTGACGCATTCGTCAGAACGGTGCCCACCGGCTGCCCCTTGTCGTTCATCGCGACGACCTGCGCGGCGAACACTCCGCCTTGATCGCCACTCACGCGGCCGGTGATCGTCGCGCCTTTCAGCGTCGGATCCGTCCTCGGATAAATGTTGGCGATGGAGATGCGATCGTCGAGCTCGAACTCGGCGGGCTCGGTGCCGGCGCCGACGTACGGATACATGATCGAGGAAAGCACAGCCGAGTGATCGAGACCGAGCGCGTGACCGACTTCGTGCTGCAACGCCATCTGCCCGTTCATCCCGCCGTCGAAGAGCGACGGATCGACGGTGATGTCGGCGTCGAGCATGCGGCCCGTCTTCGTATCGTACGTGTACGATGTCACGGCCGCTGCGCCCTGGTTGCGGAAGAGGTCGTCGGCAAGCGTTACACCAATGCGGTCGGCGCTGCGGCCGGCCGCGCTCGCCACGACTCCCGAGGACTGGAAGCGAACGTTCGCGTCCGGAATTGCAGCCCATGCCGCGAAGGCGCGGTCGACCATCGCCTTCGCGTTCGGATGCACCTGCGCCAGGCGCTGATCGATCTCGTAGCGCAACGGAAACGCGGTGGAAGCCCATTCGATCGGCGTCGCCGTGCCGTTGATGTCGTACGTCATCCGCGTCGCCGCGAACAGCGGACTGGAGAGGGCGATCGTGAGAGTGAGTGCCGCGAGGGAGCGGGGCATGATGACCGGCTGAACTGCAACGCAGGTGCCTGAAAATAAGTATGGCCTGCAGGGCGGGGTTCCTCGGGTTCCTCGGTTCCTCGGGTTCCTCGGGGAGGTCGTCCCCATGCCCTTCCGAGGAACCCCGAGGAACCGAGGAACCCGAGGAACCCAATCACGCCAAAGCCACCAGGTCGATTTCGACCGCCCCGCCCTTCGGCAACTGGCTCAC
The DNA here is from genome assembly GCA_035626775.1 of Thermoanaerobaculia bacterium. Lineage (GTDB taxonomy): Bacteria > Acidobacteriota > Thermoanaerobaculia > Gp7-AA8 > Gp7-AA8 > QHVT01. The sequence goes on along the minus strand of DASPNA010000091.1, from coordinate 21,850 downwards.
CCCCACCGTCGTGCGCGCCGGCTTGTGATCGCCGAAGTACTCCGCGTAGATCGCGTTCAGCGTCTGAAAATTCGCGAGGTCGGTCAGGTAGACCGTGGCCTTGAGGACGCGGTCGAAACTGCTGCCGCCCTCGCGCAGCACCGCTTCGAGATTGCGAAACACGCGATGGACCTGTTCCTCGAACGATGTATCGACGAGATTGCCCGTCGCGGGATCGAGCGCGATTTGCCCCGACGTGTAGAGGAAGCCGTTCGTCTTGACGGCCTGGGAGTAAGGGCCGATCGCCTTCGGCGCATCGGGGGTCGCAACGTAGTCCATGTGTGTGCAATCCTTTCCAGCGGCGCAGTATAGCGGCGGCTGCCACTATAATCGCCGCCACTCGGAGACCCGTTAACACGATGAATTATCCAGGCAACGCTTCGCTGTCGTCCGCGGTGAAAGACCGCGTGGTCTCGACGTTCCGGCAGACGCTCGCGCTGTATCACCAGAACCGCACCGACGAAGTCGCCGCCGGCTGCAACCTCATTCTGCAGATGGATCCGTCATTCGATCCGGCCCGCAAGCTGATGGACAAGGTGCGCAATCCGTCGCTGCCGATCGACGTCGACTCCCTGCTGCCGCAACAGAGCAGCGGCGCGTCGCCGATGCAGCAGGCACGCGATGCCATGCTGGCGCGCGACTTCGAGCGCGTCATGCAGGTCACATCGGCCATCCTCAGCGACGATCTCCTCAACGACGAAGCCCGTCTCCTCGGCGATGAAGCACGCGAGAAGCTCGAGGCCGCGCCGTTCGTCAGTCAGTTCACGCGTCGCTGCGAACAGAACCTCGCCTCGGGCAACATCGCCGCCGCGAAAATGGACCTCGAGAAAGCGCGGTCGCTCGATCCAACGCATCCGGACGTCGTGCGCATCGGACAGGCAGTGGCCGCGCGCAGCGGTGCATCGCCGGCAGCCGCGCCGCCGCCGTCATTCGTCGTCGATGGACCTGCGCCGCAGGCGTCGGGACGTTCGGCCGCACAGGCAGCGGACTTCGGGTTCGCGTTCGAAGAAGAGAAACCGGCCGAGGTGTCGTTCGCGAATTTTTCGTTCGACACGCCGGCGGATGCGCCGGCGGAGCCCACGTCCGGCCCCGATCTCGATTTCGGCGGAGGATTTTCGTTCGACTCCCCCACGCCCGCGCCGACGATGGATTCGTACGGACAAGGCAATGAGTTCGATTTCGCCACCGCATCCGTCGCGGCGAGCTCGGACGACGAGAAGAAAATCCAGCAGTACCTCGCCGACGGCGATCGCGCATTCGCGGCAGGCGAACACCAGCAAGCCATCGATCTCTGGTCGCGCATCTTCCTGATCGACGTCACGAACGACGAAGCGTCCGAGCGCATCGAGAAAGCGAAAGCGAAGCGTCGCCAGGTCGAGCAGGCCGTCGAGCCGCTGCTCACCTCGGGCGTCTCCGCGTTCGAAAGCGGCAACACGTCCAAGGCGCAGGCGGACTTCAACGAAGCGCTTCGTCTCGATCCATCCAACGCGACCGCGCAGAGCTATCTCGATCGCCTTGCGCAAAAGGCCGCGGGAAGCGCTGCCGCCGCTGCCGCCGCGAAGTCGCAGTCGTTCGAGCCGTCGATGGCCGACGACAACCTCGACCTCGGATTCTTCGATGACGAACCGCTGCCCGCGGGGATCGAGGCGCCGCTTATCCCGCCGTCGCCGGGAAGCGCAGCGGAGCCCGTCGCTGAAGTGCCCGCCGGGAAGAAGAAGATGACCGGTCAGGTCGCGAAAGCGAAGGCGCCCGCGGCGCCGCGCAAGCTTCCGGTCGTACCGGTCGCGGCCATCCTCGGCCTGCTGCTGCTCGGCGCCGGCGGCTGGTACTACTGGAACAACATGCGCGAAGAGCCGCAGGCCGAAGTGGGCGGCGGCCAGGCGATCATCGCGCGAGCGAACGTCCTCGCGAGCGCGGGCAAGTTCGACGAAGCGATCAAGCTGCTGCAGGACATCAAGGCTACCGATCCGCAGCACGATCAGGCGCTGGTGATGATCGCGGACCTGCGCGAGAAACAGCGCAGCGCCGCGCAGTCGATCGACGGCGTGCCCGCCGAGCAGTACTATACCGAGCGCATCGCGGCCGCGCGCACTGCATTCGATGCGCACGATTACGTCGTCGCGAAGGCGGCGTTCGATCAGGCCATGCGCGTCAAACCGCTGCCGGCGGATCTGAAGTCGCAGTACGACGAAGCGGTGCAGCAGGTATCGAAGCTCGACACAGCAAAGGCGCTGTTCGCCGAGCGCAAGTTCGCCGATGCGATCGCGAACCTCGAACCGCTGCGCGATCAGGATCCGGAGAACCTCGCCATCCGCAAACTGCTCATCGACGCGCACTTCAACAACGGCGCAGTTGCGCTGCAGGAAGAGCGGACCGCCGATGCGATTCGCGAGCTCGATCAGGTGCTCGCGGTCACGCCCGATGACGAGGTGGCCAAGCGCACGCGCGAGCTGGCCGCGCGCTACGATGGCGAGGCGAAAGACCTGCTGTACAAGATTTACGTAAAATATCTGCCGTTGCGGCAAGCGAAGTAGCAACTCGCTCGGGAGGGTGTGATGCGGTTCGATGAAGTCGAGCTGGAGTCGGTACCGTTGGGGATCGATGTGGACGAGGCGCCTGCCTCGATCGCATCGGATGGCGAAGCGCGCAGAGGCAGGCGGTTGCTCGCGTTGCTCACCGATCTGTCGCTGTTTGCCGCGCTCGTCCTCGTGCTCACGCCGCTGCTGCCGCAGCCGCCTTCGTGGTTGCACTTCACCGCGTTGAGCGGCTTCGTGATCGTGCTCTCGTATTACTACTTCGTCGGCACGTGGATGCTGTGGGGCAAGACCATCGGCGGCGCGATCTTCGACGTGCGCGTGGTGCCGGCGGAAGGGGCGATGTCGCTGCGCGACGCGTCACTGCGCTGGCTCGCCGTCTACCTCTCGCTGGCAACCTGCGGCCTCGGCTTCGCGATTGCCGCACTCCCCGCGAAACGATCGCTGCCCGATCGCTTATCGAACACGCGCTGCGTCTGAATCAGCGCACGCTCGCTTTGCCCGCCTGCACCCACGCGAAACGCGTCAGGAGCGAGCCGGCCAGCGTCGCGGCCGCGGCGGCTTTGCGTTTACCGAAAAGGCGCAGGAAAAACGGCACCGGCCCGGAGAGCGCACCAGCGAGACGCAGCATGCGCGTGTGTTCCTCGAGCGCAAAGTCAGCCGCGGATTCGAACGTTGCCGCGGCGAGACCGAGCGAGTGCAATGCGGCGCTGCGATGACCGCGCAGCTCCAGGAGTGAGACCGCGGAGCCAAGCGCGGACGCGCCGAAGTGCACCGGCAGAAAGTGCGCGTGTTTTTTCCAGAGCGGGATGGCCGTGACGCCAAGAAGCACGCCGGTGTACGTGGCCATCACGAGCCCTGTCGCGGCGGCGGTCAGCGCAGCGACGTTGCGGATCGGCTTGGCGGGCAGCAGCACAGCGGCTGCGCTCGCGCCGCTGAAGACGGTCAGCGTCCAGACGCCGACGGACATCGGCGACTGCGGCTTGAACACGCGCAGCATGTTGAGGAAACGCTCGGGGCGGCCGAGGTCGGAGATGAGCAGCGGAGCGGAGAGGCCGGCGCCGATGAGCGCGATCCATCGCGCGTCGCGCATGAGCGCTTCATCGTTGCCGCTCAGTTGCGCCGCGGCCGCGATGACGGAAGCCGCGCCAGCCGCGCCTCCGACGAGAAAGTAGGCAGGCACTTCCCACGTCCACACGGGAGGCTTGAGGAGAGGAAGATCGTAGTAGGTCATATGGAGCGCCGGCGCTCCACTGCGAAAGCCAGCAGCGCCGCGCCGAACATCACCCCTGCCGCCACCGCCGCCGCCGTCCACGCGGGACGCAGCATCACCGTCGGCACGTCAGGATTCGCGGGCAGGTTGTAGCGGTCCGCATCTCCTCGCACGAGAAAAAACGCGTGCGTGCCGCCGACACTCGACTCTTTCGGATTCCAGATCTTCGCGTCCGTCATGCCGTCGGCGTGCAGCTTCGCGATGCGCGCATCTGCAACGCGCTCGAGCTCTTCGAGGTCGCCGAAGAGAATCGACTGTGTCGGACATGCTTTCGCGCATGCGGGTGTGTCGCCCGCTTTTTGGCGGTCGTAGCAGAAGGTGCATTTGAACGCGCGGCCGTCGGTCGGCCTGCGATCGATGACGCCGAACGGACAACTCACGACGCAGTAGCCGCAGCCGTTGCAGATGTCGGGCTGCACGTAGACGCCGCCGAACTCGGTGCGAATGATGGAGCCGGTCGGACATGATTCGAGACAACCCGCGTTCTCGCAGTGCTTGCAGACATCGGACGAGAACGCCCACGTCATCAGCGACGGCGCGTTGCCGCCGGAACCGATGGACGTCTGCCCTTCCACGAACTTCACATGCCGCCATGTCGAGTGTCCGAGCGCGCCGGTGTTGTCGTATGAGTTGCCGGAGAATTCGAAGCCCGTCGCTCGGGACGTCGTTCCATTCCTTGCACGCCACCTCGCATGCCTTGCAGCCGATGCAAAGCGTGGCGTCGGTGAAGAAGCCGGTGACAGTCATGGCACGCGCTCCAGTCTGCACGTCAGGCCCTTCGATTCAAAGATCCTCACGTTCGGCTCTTCGGAGATCGCCAGCAGATCGTTGACGACGTCGCCGGTGACCAGGCCGCGTCCGCCCCAGTGATACGGCATGCCGACGTGATGCACGCGCTTGCCGGCGACGACCAGCGGTTGAATGCGCGACGTGACGAGCGCGCGCGCGCGGATCGAGCCGCGTGCCGTTGAGATCATCACCATCTCGCCGTTCGTGACTCCCGCTTCCGCCGCGAGCTCCGGCGAGATCTCCGCGAAGAGCTCCGGCTGCAGCTCCGCGAGATGCGACAGCGTGCGCGACATCCCGCCCGCGGTGTGATGTTCGGTCAGGCGATAGGTCATCAGCACGTGCGGGAAACGCTCGTCCGGCGAATCGGCGTATGGGTTGTCGTCGCGCTCGAACTTCAGCGCGTGCGGATTGGCCTGCTGTTCGTAAAGCGGATTGCGCACGTTCGATTCGAGCGGCTCATAGTGCGCCGGCAACGGTCCATCCTTCAAACCCGACGGCACCCACAGCCAGCCGAGGCCGTCGGGATGCATGATGAACGGCGCGTCCCCGGCGATCGCTTCATCGCCGCCGGTGTCCTGCTGCGATTGGTAATCGGGAGGTTTCCCGCGCGTGAAGTCGGCGATGTCGTGACCTGTCCATTCGCGCTTCTCCTCATCCCACCAGACCAACGCTTTCCGCTCGCTCCATGGCGATCCGTCCGGCCGCGCCGACGCGCGGTTGTAGAGGATGCGCCGATCAAGCGGCCACGCATAACCCCAGCCGTGTCCGTATCGGCCGCGTGCCGCGCGTGCGTTTGCTTTGTTCTCGCCGTCGAAGACACCGCAGTAGATCCAGCAGCCCGAGCTTGTGGTGCCATCGGCACGCAGGTCGCCGAAGTGATGGATCGCGATCCGCGAAGGATGAGGGCTGAAGGATGAAGGATGTGCGTTCGGCGGCGCTTCATCCTTCAGCCTTCCGCCTTCATCCTTCCATCCGTGAATCTCGCGCAGCACGCCCTCCGCGTCATCGTCCGCGTAGTGCCACGTCAACGCGCGCAGTGCCGCATCGCGCGGCGCATCCGTGGCCTTCTCTTTCAATCGCCGCCCGAGCTCGATCATGAATTCGAGATCGCTGCGCGCATCGCCGGGCGGCGCCACCGCCTGCTCGCGCCACTGCAACAGGCGCTGCGTGTTCGTGAACGTCCCGGACTTTTCCACGTGCGACGCCGCCGGAAAGAAAAAAACCTCCGTGTCGATGTTCTCCGGATCTTCATCCCAGAACGCGGCGGTCTCGGTCTCCACCATCTCGCGCACGACCATCCACTTCAGCGCGCGCATCGCGGCGCGCTCGAGTTTTCCGTTCGGCGATCCGACGGCCGGGTTCTGCCCCATCACGAACAGCCCCTCGAGCTTTCCGTCCGCCATGTCCAGCCAGTAGCCAAAGTAGGAGTGGTCGCCGGTGAGCCGCGGAAGGAGGTTGAATCCGAAGTCGTTGTGGCGCGTGGCCGCGTCGCCGTAGTACGCCTTCAACAGCGACACCATGTAGCGGTCGATGTTGTTCCACCACCCCTTCGCCGCTTTGTGTTTCTCAAAGTACGACGCGAGATCGCGTTCTTTTTCCGTCGGCATCGGCAGATATCCGGGCAGGATGTCGAAGAGCGTCGGCACATCCGTCGAGCCCTGGATCGACGCATGACCGCGCAACGCCATGATGCCGCCGCCCGGGCGTCCGATGTTCCCGAGCAGCAGCTGCACGATCGCCGCGGCGCGGATGATCTGCACGCCCGTCGAGTGCTGCGTCCAGCCGACCGCGTAGCAGATCGCAGCGGTCTTCTCCGGACCCGACGCGCTCGTGAACACGTCGGCGATCCTGATGAACGCATCGCGCGGAATGCCGCACGCTTCCTCCACCATCTCCGGCGTGTACCGCGCGAAGTGGCGCTTCAGCACCTGAAACACGCAGCGCGGATGCTGCAGCGTTTCGTCGCGCGGCGGATTGGCACTCGCGCGCGGGGTGCCTTGTCCCTCGCCGCGATGTCCGGCATCGAACGCGCCGTCCTCCTGCTCGCCCGCATACGCCCACGTGTGCGGTCCCGAGAACAATCCATCCAGATCTTCGGTGTCCCGGAAGTCTTCGCGCACGAGCACCGGCGCGTTGGTGTAGCGCACGACGTACTCCTCGAAGTAGCGCCGCTCTTCGAGGATGAAGCGGATCAGCGCACCGAGGAATACGAGATCGCTGCCCGCGCGCAATGGTAGCCAGTAGTCCGCCATCGCGGACGTCCGCGTGAAGCGCGGATCGACGTGGATGATCTTCGCGCCATTCTTCTCACGTGCCTCGATCACCCACTGGAATCCGACCGGGTGGTTCTCCGCCATCGACGAGCCCATGATCAGGATCGCGTCGGAGTGCGCGAGGTCCTGCAGCGCGGTGGTCGAGCCGCCCCGGCCGAGGGAGGTGCCCAGACCGGGCACCGTGGAGCTGTGTCATATGCGCGCCTGATTGCTCAGGCACACCATCCCCAGTCCGGCGGTGAAGAGTTTCTTGATGAGGTAGTTCTCTTCGACGTCGAGCGTTGCGCCGCCGAGGTGCGCCATGCCGGTGGTGTGCATCGCGGACTCGTCGAACGTGCGCTCGCGCGTCGACCACGCGCGCTCCGCGACCATCTCCATCGCGCGCTCGTGTTCGAGTTCCACCCATTCGCGCGACCGCGGCGCGCGATACTTCACTTTTGTCACGCGCGCCGGATGCGTAACCAGTTCGAAGCTGGCCGCGCCTTTCGGGCAGAGATGTCCGCGCGAGATCGGTGATTGCGGATCGCCTTCGATGCTGATCACGCGATCGCCGCGATGGTAAACAAGTTGACCACAGCCGACCGCGCAGTACGGACACACCGAACGCGCCACCTGTGCGCCGTCGTTCTTTTTCTTCAGCGCGCGCGTGGCATCACTCATCGCATCGGCACCGGTGCCGTCGCTGCCGGTCAGGAGTTGGCGAATGAGCGGCCACATGGTGGCGAGTGTAGCGTAGAGGCGCGCACCCCCTCATCCGGCCTTCGGCCACCTTCTCCCCTCGCCGAGGGGAGAAGGTTACACAATGACGCGCCCTATGCAGCCTTCTCCCCTCGGCAGAGGGGAGAAGGTGGCCGAAGGCCGGATGAGGGGTGCGCGCTTTCGCACAGCGCCGTCCCATTTCCGGGCACCGCGAACAGACGCACTTCCCGCACGTTCAACGACTTGCGCGTGGCACCGCCGTTGCCATCGTTCGCGGCATGCTCGACCACGCTCTCCGTCCGCTGCGGCGCCATCCCGCGCGCGCACTCCTCATGATCGTCACCCTCGCCCTCGGCCTCGGCGCCACGACCGCGATCGTCAGCGCGATCCGCGGCGTGCTGCTCGCGCCGCTGCCGTTTCCGCGCGCGGAGCAGCTCGTGATGGTCAGCGAGACGGACCAGGAGTCGACGTTCGGCACGGTCGGCTTCACGACGTACGACGACTGGCGCCGCTCGCTGCGTTCCTACTCGGCGCTGGCCGCGATCTCATCGCGGCCGTACACGATCACGTCGAACGGACCGGCGGAACAGGTCATGGTCCTCGGCGTCACGCAAAACACCTTCGGCATGTACGGCATCCGTCCGATTCTCGGACGCGACTTCACCGCGGCCGAGGATGTGCGCGGCGCGGCGCGCGTGGTGATGCTGTCGCATGAATTGTGGACGCGCCGCTTCGGAAGCGATCCGACGATCGTCGGACGCATGATCCGCATGAGCGACATCGATTTCGAAGTGGCCGGCGTGATGCCGCCGCTCACGCGTCTCACGCCTGGCGAGTGGCGCGATGAACGCGTCGATGCGTGGACGACGTTGCGCTACAACCCGTCGCTCGAGTTCGCGTGCCGCAGTTGCCGCCATCTGCGCGTCTTCGGGCGGCTGCGCGACGGTGTGACTCCCGATGCCGCCATGCGCGAGACGGAAACGTTCACGGCAGGGCTGCGGCGCCAGTATCCGAAGGATTATCCGGCAAACGGATTCACGGTCGTCGATACGCTGCAGAACGTGATCGTCGGCAAGACGGTGACGTCGTCGTTGTGGATGATCTTCGGCCTGGCCGCACTCGTCCTCGTGGCCGCCATCGCGAACGCCGCGAGCCTCGGCCTCTCCGCGCTTTTCGTGCGCCACAACGAGCTCGTGGTGCGGCAATCGCTCGGCGCGACGCCGAGGCGCATCGCGGCGATGTTGATCGGCGAAGCGATTGTGATGGCGCTGGCCGCATCGGCGCTGGCGATTGGAATTGCGTACGCGGCGGTGGCGTGGCTGCGCGCAAACGCGGGTGCGTTTCTGCCGCGCGCCGCGGATCTGGTCGTCGATCCGATGATCGTGATCATTTGTGTCGCGATCGCGATCGTGTCGGGGGCGTTGATCGGACTCTTTCCGGCGTTCCGCGCGCGGAACTGGTCGCTGGTCGTGAACAACCGCGGCGTCGTCGGCAGCCGCTCGCGCGCACAGCAGTTGCTCGTCGGGATGAACATCGCGTTGTCGGTGATGCTGCTCGTCGGCAGCCTGCTTTTGCTGCGGAGCGTGCGCAATCTGTTCGCGATTCCGGCGGGCTTCGACGCGACGAACATGCTGTCGTTCCGGATGTCGATCGAGGGAACGGAGTACGAAGATCCGAAGGTGCTGGTCGCGCTGCAGGAGCGCTTTCTCGCGGAGGCGCGGCAAGTGGCGGGCGTCGAGTCGATTGCGCTGACGTCGCAGTTGCCGTTCGCCGAAGACAATGACAACGCGGGGCTGACGCCGGAAGATCGGGAGCTCGCGTATGCGGATACGCCCGATGCGCAACGCTTCGCGATCACGCCTGGCTACTTTGCGACGTTGCGCGTGCCGATCCTTGCGGGCCGTGCGTTCAACGAAAGCGATACGACCGACAGCGAGCTGGTGATCATCCTCAATCAGGCGGCGGCGCGAGCGCTCTGGCCGCGCGCGGATGCGGTCGGCAAACGCGTTCGTTTCGGCGGCCGTGATTTCCGGCGCATCGTGGGCATCGTTCCGAACATTGCGCCCGGCGATCTCGGCGCCGCGCCGCGGCCGCAGGCGTACCTGCCGATGTCGCAGTTCACTCCTTCGGACATCACCGGCGTCGCGCGCACGCGGACCGGCGTGGAACCGCTGCGTGCGGTCATGCGACGCCTCGATCCGGACGTGCCCGTGTATCGCATCGCGTCGCTGTCGTCACTCATCGCGAGGTCGGAAGCGCGGCGGCAGTTCATCCTCGCATGCCTGACCGCATTCTCGCTGGTCGTGCTGGCGCTGGCGATGATCGGCGTTTACGGGATCCTCGCGCTGTTCGTCTCCAGCCGCAAACGCGAGCTCGCGCTGCGCATGGCCCTCGGCGCCAGCGCCGCCGGAGTGTTCCGCCTCGTGCTGCGGCAGGGGCTGCAGCTCGCGACCATCGCGATTCTCGCGGGCATCGCGGCATCGGCACTGCTCGGGCGATTCCTGCAGGCGATGTTGTACGGCGTGCGCAACGGCGATCCGCTGACGCTCGCCAGCGTAGCCGCGGGACTCGTGTTGGCGTCGATGGTCGCGTGCGCGGTGCCGGCGTGGCGCGCATCGCGAGTGGCGCCGGATGCGGCGTTGCGTGACGAGTAGCGAAACGCCAATAGAATCGCGCGGATGAAGCCGATCACACGCGCGGACGTCGTGCGCATCACCCGTGACGCCCGTGAGCTCGACGATGATGCCATCGTTGTCGAGGAGCCGCTCGAGATCCGCGTCGGCGATCGCGCGGTCTCCGTCACGTTGCGCACTCCCGGCGATGACTTCGATCTCACCGCCGGCTTTCTGTTCACGGAATCGATCGTGAAAGCGGACGACATTGAATCGATCCGGCATTGGGGCTCGCCGAACGTCGTGCGCGTCGACGTGCGCGTGCCGGTGGACCTCGCGCGGTTGCAACGCAACTTCTATTCGACTTCGTCATGCGGCGTGTGCGGCAAGGTGTCGATCGATGCGCTGCGCGTGCAGACGACGCCGATCGATGCGGACGTGCGGGTGAAATCCGACGTGCTCGTGAAACTGCCCGACACGTTACGAGCGCAGCAGGCGGCGTTCGATGAGACGGGCGCGATTCACGCGGCCGGAATCTTCGACGAGCACGGCACGCTGCTGCGCCTGCGCGAAGACGTCGGACGCCACAACGCCGTCGACAAGGTCCTCGGCTCGCTCGTGCGCGAAGGCATCACGCTCGATCGCCACATCCTGGTGGTCAGCGGCCGCACGAGTTTCGAAATCGTGCAGAAAGCGGTCGTCGCGCGCGTGCCGATCCTGGCTGCGGTTGGCGCGCCGTCATCGCTGGCCATCGAGCTCGCGCGCGAATTCAACGTCACCCTGCTCGGCTTCGTCCGCGACGGACGCTGCAACGTCTACGCGGGCATCAACCGCGTTTGCTGAACGAGCGCGCTCGCTCGACTTTCGCCACGCGCGTCACGAACTGGTCGTACCACTGCTCGATGCCCGTGGCCTGCGCGACGCGATGTTCGGCGTGCCGCTTCCAGTTCGCGATCGCTTCTTCGCTTTCCCAGTACGAGATGGTGATGCCAAGGCCATCGTCGCCGCGCGCGCTCTCGACTCCGAGGAATCCCGGCTGCTGTGCGGCGAGCTCGATCATCCGCTCCGAAGTCTGGTCGTACCCCTCGCGCACGTCGGTGCGTGTCGAGGTAAAGATGACGGCGTAGTACGGTGGCTCGGGAGTGCGGGCGGGAAGACTCATGACTCTTGGAAGATCGGCGGGTACTTCCGCGGATTCGCTTCGCGCATCAGGTCATACACGCCGCTGAAGATCGACTCGCGGTTCGGCTTCGACCAGTAATCGCCGTCGGAGCCATACGACGGGCGATGCTCCTTCGCGGCGATGGTCAGCGGTTGCGAGTCGAGGAAGTCGTAGCCGCGATCGCGGTCGAGCACCTGCTGGAGCATGAACGCGCTCGCGCCGCCCGGCACGTCTTCATCGATGAACGCGATGCGGTTCGTCTTCTTCAGCGACTCGACGATCACGCCGTTCACGTCGAACGGCAGCAGCGTCTGCACGTCGATCACTTCGGCGTCGATGCCGACACTGGCCAGCAGCTCCACCGCTTCCATCACGATCTTGAGCGTCGCGCCGTATGACACCAGCGTCACGTCCCGTCCCTCGCGCAGCACCTCGGGCACTCCGAGCGGCAAGGTGAACTCGGCGATGTTGGCCGGCAGCTTCTCTTTCGTGCGATACCCGTTCAGCACCTCGACCACGATGGCCGGATCGTCGCCGCGCAGCAGCGTGTTGTAGAAGCCCGCGGCCTGGGTCATGTTGCGCGGAACGCAAACATGCATGCCGCGCACGAGGTGGATGATGCCCGCCATCGGCGAGCCTGAATGCCAGATGCCTTCGAGGCGATGGCCGCGCGTGCGGATGATCACCGGCGCCGACTGCCCTCCCGCCGAACGCCACCGCAGCGTCGCCAGGTCGTCGGACATGATCTGCAGTCCGTACAGGATGTAGTCGAGGTACTGGATCTCCGCGATCGGGCGCAGGCCGCGCATCGCGGCGCCGATGGCCTGACCCACGATCGTGCATTCGCGGATGCCGGTATCCATCACGCGCCACAAACCATACTTTTCCTGCAGGCCGAGGCAGCCCTGGTTGACGTCACCGAGCTTGCCGACGTCTTCACCGAAGATGATCACGCGGGGATCGCGCCGCAGTGCGTGATCGAACGTGTGGTTCAGGATCTCGAAGCCGTTGAGGATTGGCGCGTCGTCCGCGTACTCGGCGGGCACCTTCGCGACGCTCGAGGGACGAGCGAAGAGGTGCGAGTCATAGCGCTCGTCGCCTTCACGCTGCCGTTGTTGCAGCCACTGCGTGGCGGTTGCGTCGACGGGCTGAGAGCCCGTCGCTCCAGAGATCAACGCGCTGGCGACGGCGCGCACGGCATCGCGCCGATACGGCGCCTGGTTGCGTTGCAGTTCCTGTTTCAGATCGATCGCACCGAGGCGGTCGAGGATGACGATCGCTTCCTGCACCTCGGCGTCGATCGGCACGCGATACGCCTGCCACGCGCGCCTTTGCGCCTCGCGCACCACCGCGATGTCTTCCTTCTCCATCGCGTCGAGCTCGTCGGCGGTGGCGATTCCCTGCGCAATCATCCAGTCGCGCATCTTGCGGATGCCGTCGAACTCGACTTCCCACTCCAGGCGCTCTTTCGACTTGTACCGCTCGTGACTCCCCGAGGTCGAATGTCCCTGCGGCTGCGTCACCTCGGTCACATGAATGATCGCCGGCACGTGCTCCATGCGCACGACCTGCGCCGCGGAAATGTACGTCTCGCAAAGCGCGGCGTAGTCCCACGCCTTGACGGTGTAGAGGTCGTAGCCCTGTTTCGATTTCGGCTCGCGCTGAAACCCTTTGAGCAGTTCGGAGAGATTGCCCTTCGTGATCTGGAATTCGTTCGGCACGGAGATGCCGTAGCCGTCGTCCCAGATCGAGACGATCATCGGGATGCCCAGCACGCCCCCCGCGTTCAGCGACTCCCAGAACATCCCTTCGGCCGTACTGGCGTTGCCGATCGTGCCCCACGCGATCTCGTCCCCGTTGCGCGAGAACTGTTCCGCGTTGGGGATGCCGAGCTCGCGATAGAGACGCGACGCCCAGCCGAGGCCGACCAGGCGCGGCATCTGCGAGCCGGTAGGCGACATGTCGGCGGAGACGTTGTACGCGTCGGTTTGACTCGTCCAGTTGCCGTCCGCATCGAGATAGCGCGATGCGAAATGCGCGTTCATGGAGCGGCCTGCGGACCAGGGATCGTGCGTGACGTCGGCATCGGCGTAGAGCTGCGCGAAGAACTCCTCGAGCGTCGCGGCGCCGAGGGCGAGCATGAACGTCTGATCGCGGTAATAGCCGGAGCGCCAGTCACCCTTCCGGAACGCGCGCGCCCACGCGAGCTGTGCCACTTCCTTGCCGTCGCCGAAGATCCCGAACTTGGCCTTGCCGGTCAGGACTTCCTTCCGGCCGATCATGCTGGCGTGGCGGCTGCGCACGGCTACGCGGAAGTCGTCGATGATGCTCTCGCGCGTGAACTGCGTGCGCGTCTCGGTTTCGCCGGAAAAACCTGGTGTCGACACGCGCGAAATCCTAGCACGCGCTCACCTCCCGTCATCCAACCGCGCCAACACCCGCAGCGTGTTGCGGTTCACGTGCGCGCCGAGGGCCACGAGGCCGAGGATCACCGGCATGTAGATGACACCCGTGCAGCAGGCGATGAGCATGTGCAGCGGATTCTTGAAATCGATGAAGTAGATGATGCCGAGCGTAAAAAAGCCTTCGAAGATGACGGCGCCGAAGAAGGCCGCCTTGAAGTTCCGCTCGGCGCGGTCCATCTGTTTCAGCGCATTGGCGCGAAGCTGTTCGAGATCGTTCATGCGATTCACCCTTTGTTGAGCACGACGACGACGATCGTCGCGCAGATCACGAAGTCGATGATGAGGAAGAGGATCACGTCGCGTTTGCCGGCTTTCATGTTGGATGCTCCTTTCGAAGTTGGACGAGGCCGTAGGAGAGTCGAGATTTGACGGTGCCGAGTGGAAGGTCGAGGACGGCCGCCACGTCGGCGAGCGGCATCTCCTCGAGGTAATGCAGCGTGACGACGGCGCGGCTCGCCGGCGAGAGGCGCTCGAGCGACGCAAGCAATCGCTCGCGCTGCCACGGATCGGGCGGTTCTTCGATGAACGACAGATCTTCGTCCGGCGGGTCGGTGTAGCGGCGGCGCTTGCGGAGCAGCCGGAACGCCTCGCGCGATGCGATGCGGTATGACCACGCCTTGAACAGGGACGCGTCCTGCAGCCACTCGACTTTGCGAATGATCGCCATGAACGTCTCCTGGACCACGTCCTCGGCCATTGCGGGATCGCCGGTCACGCGCGTTGCGTAACGCAGCAGAGCCGGGCCGACGTCGCGCAGGAGAGCATCGAATGCATCGCGGTCACCGGACTGTGCCCGCAGGACGAATGCTCGTTGTTGCGCGTCGGTCATCGGTCAGTGAGAGGCGCGGACCGCGCGTTGGGTTCGAATGCCGTTAAGCGCGATCCAATTCTTCCACCGAGCGGTCCAGCATCACGCCAACCTGTTCCGCGCTCGGGCTCTCGCAGTAGATGCGGATGATCGGCTCGGTGCCCGATTTGCGGAACAGGAGCCAGGAGCCGTCGGTGAAGTTCATCTTCACTCCGTCCTTCTCTTCTCTCGACGCGAAGCCGCGCGCGAACGTCTCATCGAGCTCGCCGGAACGCACCCGCTCGATCAGACGCGCGCAGCGTTCCATCGGACGATGCAGGTCGCGGCGGTCGTAATGGAGCGTGCCGAACTCCCGCTCCATGCCTTCGATGATCGCGGAGAGTGGCTTGCCGTAGTGCGCGACCGCTTCCGCGACGATGAGGCCGGAGAGCACGCCGTCGCGCTCGGGCATGAACGCGCCGAAGCCGATGCCGCCGCTCTCTTCGCCGCCCACCAGCACGTCGCGCGCGAGCATCAAATCCGCGACGTACTTGAAGCCGATCGGCGTTTCGTGCAGCGTCGCGCCGAGGGATTGCGCGACCTTCTCGATGAGGCGCGTGGTGGAGAACGTCTTCACGATCTCGCCGGCGCGTTGCTTCTCGCGCACGAGGTACAGCGCGAGCAGCGAGATGATCTTGTGCGGTGACACGAAGTCGCCGCGCTCGTCGAGGATACCCAGCCGGTCGGCGTCGCCGTCGTTGCAGATGGCAAGGTCGTAGTGGCCGGTGAGCATTACGTTGCGCGATGCATTGAGATTCTCGGGAATCGGCTCCGGATTCACGCCGCCGAAGCCGGGATTCACATCGCCGCGGATGGCGTCGACGATCGTGCTGTCCGATTGCGGTCGCTCGCCAGTGATGATCCGCGCCGCGCCGACGTAGTCGAGGCCGAGGACTTTCGACGGAATCATGGCGCCGGAGCCGTGCATCGGGTCGTGCAGGATGGCGAGCTTCGCAGACTTCAGAAGCGCGACGTCGAGTTGCGCGCGGATGCCATCGAGGTAGTCCTCGAGGATGTTCTCCTCGGCAATCAAGCCGCCTTCGCGCGCCGCGGTTTCGCCGAGGCTGGAGGCGATCGCGTTGTACATCCCGGGCAACGCGGAACCGCCGTACCACGCCTTGAACTTGATGCCGTTGTACTTCGGCGGATTGTGGCTGGCCGTGACCATGACACCACCGAGGACGGAGCGGTGGCGCGCGGTGAACGAGATCGTTTGGGAAGGTGTGGGACGGTCGGAAAGGATCACGCGAAAACCGGCGGCGCGCAGCGACTCGGCGACGACTGAGGCGAACTCGCGCGACAGAAAGCGGCGATCGAAGCCGACGATGAGTGAGTTGGCGTCGATCGTGGACGGCGGACGGAGCGTCCGCGCCGCGACCGCGATGGCATCGGCGACGCGGCGGACGTTCGAAAACGTGAACTGATCGGCGATGACGGCGCGCCATCCGTCGGTACCGAAGGAGATGGTCTCGGGCATGCGGGGCGTATTGTACGAGTCGCGGTACCGACCGGAGGCCTCCGGCGCCGTGGTCCGTCAGCGCCCGAAGCCGCCGCTGAGCACAGGCTTGCGGCGCTCGCGCTGGACGACCTTGACCCCTTCCGGACCGCCGACGATGGCGACGTCGGTCTCGCCGGTTGCGACGGCTGCTGCGATGCGGGGCGGCATCGGGACGGGCAACGGCTGCGCTTGGGCGCGGAGCCATTGCTCGCGCGCCGCGGCTTCGGTCAGGAACGGATCGGCGTGTGTTTGTTCGTTGTCGACGATCGGCTTCTCTTCCACGACCTCGAGCGGCTTCTGCTCGACCTGGGGCAATTCGCGCTCGACGAGCCGGCCGTAGTTCGACGGCCCGAGCCCGCGCATCTCCGAACGGATCGTGATGCCGATGAAGAGGACTGCGGCCGCGATGGACGCGTAGCCGAAGTTCTTCAGGGTCAGGTAACGCTTCCGCTGCCGCCGGTCGCGGATCGGGACGATAAGATCGGGTTTCCGGCTCATTGCTGGAAAGTTATTTCAAAGGAGCTGCCATGGCTGGGATCGGAATCATCGGAACGGGCTGGGGGGCGCGCGTGCAGGCGCCAACGTTCCGCGAGGCGGGGCTCAGCGTGGTTGCAATTGCCGGACACAACCGTGAACGGACGCGTGTGATTGCTGACGACCTCGGCCTTCGTCCGCACGATGATTGGCGCGACGTCATTGCGTCATCCGATGTCGATCTCGTCTCGATCGTGACGCCGCCATCGGAACATCGCGCGATGGCCATCGCGGCGCTCGAGGCCGGGAAGCACGTGTTGCTCGAAAAACCCACCGCGATGAACGCGCGCGAAGCGGAAGAGCTGGTCGACGCGGCGCGCCGCCATCCCGATCGCATCGCGCTCATCGATCACGAGCTGCGCTTTCTCCCCTCCTGGCGCGAAGCACGCGCGCGCATCGCGGAGGAGATCGGGGAGATCCGGTATGCGGAGGTGCGGTATTCGAGTCCGGCCAGGGGCGATCGGAGTCGCGAGTGGAACTGGTGGAGTGATGCGAGCCGCGGTGGTGGCGTGTGGGGCGCGGTCGGCTCGCACTTTGTCGATGCGTTGCGCTACTTCGGAATGGAGATCGAAGGGGTACAGGCGATGATGCGTACGACCATTGCGCAGCGGCCATCGGGCGGCGACGCGATGCGCGAGGTGACGTCGGATGACCTCACTTCCGTCGATCTGCGACTGCGCGGCGGCGCCATCGCGGTAATGATGTTCAGCGCGGTCGCCGCGGGGCCGGATGAATCGAGCTCGCTGATCGTGCACGGCGAGCGGGGTGCGATGCGTTTCGTGGGTGACGAGGTGGCGCTGTCGAAAGAACGAGCGCCGTTCATGACGTTCGCGGGCGGTCCGATGCCGGAGCGTCCCGGCAACTCACACGGCGGTGCCTTCGGCAGCGGCACGCTCCACCTCGGCCACGCACTACGTGCCGCGATGGACGATGGAAATCGCGAGGCGCTCGCGCCGGCGGCGACGTTCGCGGATGGCTTGATGCAGCAACGCGTGCTCGACGCGGCTCGCGAAAGCGCTACGCGGGGCGGCTGGGTTGCTGTGGAACGCCGGCGTCCCGCCGGCTGAGCAGGCGGCGTCTCGCCGCGGTCTCCTCGGTGGCGGGAGCGAGACGCTCCCCGCTCAGCCGCCGAGACGGCGGCGTTCCGAGCTTCCAGAGCGCGCATGCGAATAAGGCGAACAACGCCGGCGCGATCAACTTCGCATCGTTCGGATACACCGCCGTGCGCGTGATGAGCTCGAACGGCTCTTCCGCGATCGCCGCCAGCGCGAGCAGTGCAATGCCCGCGGTCCATCGCCATCGCAGCAACGCGAGCGCGGCCGGGATCACCAGCACCATGTAGTGCAGCCACACCACTGTGGCGGAAAGCAGATAGATGAGGATGGCGACGCCGATGATCAACTCATCGTTCTGCGATTTCCCACGTGCGATTGCGATGGCCGCGACAATCGTGAAGGCGAGCGCCGCGACATAACTCACCCACGCGCCGTGCTCCTGGAAGAGTGCGAGCAGCGGTGTGCTGTTGCGCTCCGCGCGGGTCGGCAGGCGGTGATAGAACTCGTTCGCGCGCGCAATCCATTGCAGCCAGATCTCGAACGAGCCGTAACGCAGCGCCGCGGCGATGATCGCGATTGCGACGCCGATCGCGCCGCCAAGCAGCTCGAAGCGCAGACGTCGCCAATCGCGTGCGGCGATACGCGCGATGCCGAGCAGCAGCGGGATGAGAATCAGATTCGGCTTGAAGGCGATCAGCATTCCGGCGATGACGCCCGCGACGAGCGGCGGACACCAGACCGCGAGACCGAGCATCATGAGCTGCAGCGAGTTGACGTTCCCGACGCGAAAGTCCGCTTCGAAGCCGCGATACCACAACAGCAGCGTGGCGAGCAGAAACAACAGCGACGGCCACGAAACCCGCACGGCGCGCGCGAACAGCACGAACCCGCCGATGAATGCCGCGAACACCAGCACGTGGTATTGCCAGAGCGCGCGGTCGTAATCGCGGCTCACCCAGCTCAGGGCCGTGTAGAGGAACGGGCTGGAAACACTGTCGAGAAAACGTCGCCGGTTCGCGTCGAATCGGCGCAGCTCCGACTTGCCAGCCGCGGCGCGTGCGTACAGCTCCTCGCCCACGCGCATCTGCGTATCGCGGTCATAGATGTTGGCGATGTCGTCGCGCCCGGCGAGCTGCGCGTTCGCGTAGTAGATGTAGAAGTCGAGCCCGGCCGCGCGTTCGTTCGCTCGCCACGTCGCATATCCCGCGGCCGCCGCGGCGAGCAGCGCCAGGATCGTCAGCGCCATACGCGAAAGCGGCCGCATCGGCGCGAAGTGTAACCGCGCGACGGCGCGGGAATGACTTATTTGCGGTAACCTGACCGCATGCTGCCGCTGATCCGCAGTGCCGTCGTCGTCCTCATTACTGCTGTATCGCTGTTCGCGCAGCCATCCTTCTTCGGCGAGCCGTTTCCGCTGACGCATGCGCGTTACGGCACGTCGCGCGGTCACCTCCCGCTGCTGACATCGAACGGCCACGACGCGGTGCTGTTCTGGTCAGACGATCGGAACGTGCGCTCGATGCGATTCGAAGATGGCGCACCGACCACCAGCCGCGCGGTGGCCGATGCGGATGCGTTCGACGCCGACTTCGACGCCGTCTGGACCGGCTCGCACTTTCTCGTAGTGGGCACGACCCAGGACGGAATCCCGCATCGCATCGTGGGAAGACGCGTCGACGCGAACGGCGCGCCCCTCGGCGAGCAGTTCACGATCGCGGACGGGCGCAAGCCGCGTCTCGCGTTCAACGGCGAGCATGCGCTGCTCCTGTTCATGCCGAACGGCACGATCGAAGTGAGCGCACTGCTGCTCGAGCAAGATGGCGCTCGCGCGGAACCGGCGCCGCGGCCGCTCGGATTCATTCAGGACCAGCGCATCGCACTGACCAGCAACGGCAGTACGTTCGCCGCGGTCGTTCCTCGCAACGGAAGACCGCACGTCGTGCTCTTCGACTCCCATGGCGACGTGCAGTCCGACAGCCCTCTTGGCGAGTACGGCTCGGGCGTGTCGATCGCGAGCGACGGCCGCCGCTATCTCGCCGTTGCCGCGTGCGCGGAAGGTACCGTGTGTGGTCCGGTTTACACGCGCATCGTGGAGCCGGACGGCTCGATGAGCGCACCGGTCATCCTCGATCCGCCATTCCCGCGGCAGCCGTTCGCGTTATGGACCGGAGCCGAATGGGTGATCTCGTACGTTCACGAGGAAACACTGGCGAGGCCCGAACCGCGGTTGGAAGTCGTGCGTCTCGATGCATCGACGAGCGCAGTGAAGGAGCGCGTGCAGATCGACGGTGCCGGCGCCTCGCTCGCGGTCATCGACGGCGACGTCGTCACCGCGTACGTCGGCAACGATGAGTTGCGCGACACGATCTTCGTCGGCGGCGTCGCCGTCTCGTACACCGCGACGCAGCAGCGGCTGCTCACGACGGCATCATCGAACGAAAACACGCTCGTGGCATGGCAGGAGATCGGGAACAACCGCACCACCGTGCATGCCGGCGTGCGCACACGCGATGGCCAATGGCGCGAGCGGCAGTTGTTCGCCAGGCCGAAACCGGAGTGGGGTTACGAAGACAGCCTGAGCGCGCTCGCCGCGAGCAACGGTCACGAATTTCTGCTCGTGACCTCGGGAACGAACGGGCTGCTGGCGCATCGCCTCGACGCGAACGGAAGTCCGCTCGCCGACCCGATCGTCCTCACCGGGATCTGGTTCGATCAAGTGCTCTGGAACGGTCAGGAGTATCTGCTGATCGACGCCGGCAATCGCCTCGTCCGGCGCATGAGCACATCCGGCGTCGTGTCCGCGCCGGTGCAGCTTTCATCACTCGTCGGCCAGTTCGCCGAATACGCAACGGACGGCGCCGGCAATCTGTACGCCGTGTGGGTCGCATGGCATTTCGTCGGACATTTCCAGACCACCATCGGCATCTTCTCCCTCCGCCTCGGCAACGACCTGCAGCCGCTCGACGCCGCTCCGGTTCCGCTGACGCTCGACGAGTCGGCGGGCCCGTTTTCGGTGGCGTGGGATGGAACGCAATACGCGGTGGCGTGGACCGCGCGCGCAGGCCTGCGCGCGATTCACGTCAGCACGGCCGGTGCGTTGTCCCCCATCCGTACTGTTGGCGCGACCCTCGAACAGAGCCTTCGCGTCACGCGCGTTCCAGGCGGCGTGGCCATTCAGTTCGACCGCAACGTCACGTTCCTGCGTCACGATGGAACGTCGACGACGCCATTCACGCTGGCCACGACACGCGAGCAGGGGCGCATCGAAGCATTGCCGAACGGCGACGTCGCGTATCTCGAAGCGATCCCGATCGAAGGTGCGCCGTACGAAGAGATGTCACGCGTGACGATGCGCATCGGATCGGCCGTGCCGCTGACCGAACGTCCGCACGCGCCGCCACAGGCGTGGACTTCGGTGAACGTCCTGAACTGGGTGCCGCCGGCGGAACCGGCCGATGGCTACCGCGTCGAGTACCGCACGGCCAATGGACCATGGGTGGAGCTCGACCAGACATTCGGGCGCGACGAACATGCGGCCACGGTTCCGCCCGCGCATCTGTATCGCGTGCGCGCGTGGAACGACGCGGGCGTCGGCGCGTATTCGGCCGAGGTGGGAAAGAGCAGGCCGAAACGGCGCGCGGTGCGATAGAAACTGAAAGGCCACCCTCGCGGGTGGCCTTTCTATTTTATTCGCCGGAGCCTTCTTGACCGCCGCCGCCACCCTCACTGCCTTCACGGCGCGGAGGACGATCGCCGCCTTCGTGACGCGGCGGGCGCGGACCGCGGTCATCGCGACGCGGACCACGATCTCCGCCGTCGCGGCGCGGACCACGATCGCGATCGCCACCGCGGAATCCGCCACCGTCGCGACGCGGACCGCGATCGCGGTCGCCGCCGCGGAATCCGCCGCGATCTCCACCGCCGCCGCCTTCACGCGGACCGCGCGGTCCACGCTCTTCGCGTGCCTTCGCGGCCGCCAGTTCCTCTTCGGTCGGAGGCGGAAGCAGCGGCTTGCGCGAGAGGCGGATCTTGCCGGTATCGGGCTCGATCGCGACGACCTGCACCTCGAC